>JADINA010000001.1 GCA_017694295.1 Candidatus Alloenteromonas pullistercoris
ATTCCTGGGAGGGGGCGATGATGGATTTCGACACCCTCTCGATGGAGGAATACGCCCGGGAGGCCAAGCGGATCGGGGCCGAGGTATTCGTCCTAGACGATGGCTGGTTCTCCTCGCGAAACGACGATAGGCATGGCTTAGGCGATTGGCGGATAAACGAAAGGAAAATCGATTTGGCCGGAGTTGAGAGGTTCGTCCATGCCCTTGGGATGGATTTCGGGCTTTGGATCGAGCCGGAGATGGTCAATGACGACGTAGAGCTATTCAAAGAGCATCCGGAATACGCCCTTGGACTAAGCAAGGAAAGGCTATATAGCCGCAACCAGCTTAACCTCGATTGGAGCGACTTCAAGGTAGTTAAGGCGATCGAGGACGCCATCTTCTCTTCGCTAGAGGGGATCAAGATCGATTACATCAAGCTCGACATGAACCGCTGGATCGGGGATTACGTGAGCCATTTGAATCGCGAGGGGGAGATAAGCTATCGCTACGTCGATAACCTTTACCGCTTCCTTTCCGATTTGCTTGCTCGCTTCGACTTGAAGCTATTCGAGACCTGCGCCTCCGGGGGCGGGAGGTTCGACCTTGGGATGCTTTGCTTTTCCAGACGCATCTGGGCTAGCGACAACACCAATCCGGCGGACCGCTACGCCATCCAGCAAGGGACGGCCAAAGGCTACCCCCTCGTTTCCATCTCCTCCCACGTCTCCTCCTTCAACGCGGATATCGCGGATAAGATAGCCGTCGCCTTCTTCGGGACCTATGGCTACGAGATGGATCCGCGAAAGCTAAGCGAAGAGGAGCTAAGGCAACTTAGGGAAGGCGAAGCCATTTATCGCGCTTACCACCGCGATTGCATCGAGGAGGGCCTATATTTCGATTTGGGCAATCAAAACGGAATCGCCTCCATGCTTGGCCTAAGTCAAGATCGGAAGAAGGCCGTCTTGCTTTGCTTCGCTAAAGTCGGCATAGAGAGCGCCACTCTCGATCTTTCCGCCTATCTTCCCTCTTCTTTGGCCATCGATGGCGAAGGGGAATATCAAAACGGAAAGCTCCGCCTAGGGCGAATGGGGGACAAACAGGCTAGGCTTTATTTCTTCAAAAACGTCAAATGAAAGGATCTAACATGAGCAAAAAAGAAGCGATGGAAATGCGCATCAAGATGGACGAATCGCCGCGTCCGCAGCTCCTCCAGGGGGAATGGGTTTCCCTTAATGGCCCCTGGTCCTTCCTTTTCGACGACCTAGACCAAGGCCTAGAAAAAGGCTATCAGGAGGCTTTGCCATCCCCAAGGGAAATAATTGTCCCCTTCGCCTACCAAACCCCTTCTAGCGGCATCGGCGATACAACCCGCCACGACCACGTCTGGTATCAAAAAGACATCGAGGTCCGCGATTTAAGCAAACGCCATATCCTCCATTTCGAGGGGGCCGATTACCATCTGACTCTTTTCGTAAACGGCAATAAAGCCGGCGAGGACCACGGGGCCTACCACCGGATGTCGTTTGACATTACCCCTTACCTCGCCATAGGGAATAACCGCCTCAGCGTCAAATGCGACGACGATTACTCAAAGGCCAAGCCGCGGGGAAAGCAACGCTACAAAGACGAGTCCTTCGCCTGCTGGTACGTCGACACGACCGGCATTTACAAGGAATGCTGGCTCGAGGTCGTAGGGCCTTCATATCTAAGCGACCTCCGCCTTTGGCCCTCGGTAAAAACCAAAAGCGTTATTCTTGACCTTCGCGGCGTCGCCAAGAAGGCCAAGGCAAAAATAAAGTACCGCGGGGAAACCCTTGGCGAGGCCGAGGCTGACTTCGATAACGGCCAAGCCACCCTTTCCTTATCCGTTAAGGGCGATCTTCGCCTTTGGGACGTCGGGAAACCCGAGCTTTACGACATCGAGATTTCCCTCGATGGCCAAAAGCCAGTTATGACCTATTGCGCCTTCCGCGAGATCGAGGCAAAAGGCGGGAAGGTATATCTAAACGGCCATCCCCTTTACCAGCAGCTTATCCTCGATCAGGGCTATTGGAGGGATTCGGGGCTGACTCCGCCTTCGAATAAGGCCTTGCTTGACGATATAAAGGCGATGATGGAGATGGGCTTCAACGGGGCTAGGAAGCATCAGAAAGTCGAGGATGAGCGCTTCCTTTACTACGCCGATTGCCTCGGCTACCTCGTCTGGGCCGAGATGCCTTCGATGTATGAGCTTACCGATGCATCCAAGGAAGAGCTTAAGCGCGAATGGCTTTTATCGGTCGCCCAGCAGCTTTCACATCCTTGCGTCATTTGCTACGTGCCATTTAACGAATCCTGGGGCGTCTACGACATCGGGAAGAGCAAGGACGTGCAAAATTACGTCGATGAGGTCGTAAACGCCACCAAAGCCCTCGATCCGACCCGCTTCGTCATCTCCAACGACGGCTGGGAGCATACCACCTCCTCGCTTATCACCCTTCACCATTACGAGCAAGACGCCAAGAAGTTTGCCATTGGCTTTGCCAATAGGGAGGACGTCTTGTCGAAGGTGTTCGATTATTCGGGGAAGAAAGCCTTGGCCGATGGCTATGAATATAAGGGGCAGCCGATCCTATTAACCGAATATGGCGGCGCGGCCTATGACGCCGACACGAAGAATAACGGAAATTGGGGCTATGGGAAGACCGTCTGCGACGAGGAGTCGTTCATCGCTCGTTACGATGAACTGACCTCCTTCATTGCCTCCTTGCCTTATTGCGAAGGCTATTGCTACACCCAGCTTAGCGACGTCGAGCAGGAGGTCAACGGCCTATTGACATCCGATAGAAGACCGAAGGCCGATCCAAGGCGGATCGCCGCGATCAATGAAAAGGCGGCGAAGCTCCATTTCGGTCAATAATGCAAAAACGACAATGAGGCGGCCTAGCGGACGCCTTTTTTCTTTTTTAAACAAGTCAAACGGTCTAGATATATATTAGGCTATATACCGAAAACAATAAAAATGGCTGCCGAACAACCTTAAAAATCTGGTGAAAAAGATAAAGAAAACTCTTTGAACGCCTTTTTGGTAAAGAAAAAAACAATTGAATTACTTTAACTGATAAACACGCTTTATTTGTTTGCAAACGCCTTTGATAAAGGTTTTGCGAATCCTGCTATTTTGCTTACTTTATCGTGGCTTTAATGCAATGGTCGCGTATAATTATCGCGTATGGAATACGAAGATAAATCGCTTAAGAAGATAAGGCAATCCCTTGGCATGACCCAGGTTGAGGCCGCCGCTTACGTCAAAATGCCTTTAAGGACGTATTTGGACTATGAGAACAAGGAGGCGAGGAAAGGCAGTTTGAAATACGCCTATTTAGTCAATGCTCTTTCCTCTTATGGGCAAAAGGAGCTTAGCCTTGACGCTTCGGCGATATCGATGCTTAGGCAATCGAAGGCCTCTTATGCGTTGCTAATGGAGAAGGATGGCCGACAATACGTTTTGGCTGACGATTCCTCACTCAAATACCTAAAAGGCGTTGAGCGCGTTATAAGCGAGGATTCGCTTGATTTATCATCGGCCAAGGAATTTCTCCGCTTCGCCAAAAGGGTGTATAGCCGGGGCGGTTATGCCTCAAGCCTATTGGAATCCTACTCCCCGATATTGGAGCTGCATTTCAAGACGTTTGATTTCCTCTGCCTTCGCGATTCGCTTGTCTTCGATCGCCGCAACCTCCGCCTTGACGAAGGCTATAACTACCTTGGATTCCTTTTGTCGGAGGAGTGCGACGTCGTTTTCGAGGCGACATTAAGAGGCCATCCGTTCCAGCGGCTTTCCGGCTCGCTTGCCTATAGCTTGCCGATCCTCGCAAGCGCCATCCATAGCTTCGCCTCCAACCACGAACTCAAATCGATCATCACCCTTCTTTGCCAACTTGATTTCAAAGGCCAAAACCTTATCAAAGTTGAAATAGAAGATGACCAAATTGTTATTCGCGGCAAGTTCAACGATTCCCCGGACGACTTCCTAAACACCATTTTCAAAGGCAGCGGGCAAAGCAAGATCCCCTTCGATAGCGATATCGCCTATATTAGGTTTGATAATGAAAAAGATAATGAAAACAGCGTTTTCAAACCTTTATCAAATATTAGAAAACCATTGATTGCACCTAAGAAAATCGAGGTTGTAGAGGAACAGAAGCCTATATTTACCAAAAACGAGCCGACCAAGCCGATCGCCCAGCTAAAAGAAGATGATAAAGAAAAAGAGTTGCCATTTGGTCCTTCGATTGAGCTAAACGAAAAAGAGAAGGCGATTATCAAATTAATAAAGAAAAATCCGGCGATGACCAGAAGCGATCTGATGCAGGAGACCGGGATTGCTCCGGCCACTTTGTCGCGCATCGTCAAGCGGCTTAAGGATCTCGGCCAATTGGTCCGGGTTGGAAGCGACAAAGCCGGTTATTGGGAGCTTGGCCCCGAGCTATCAAAAAGATTTTGAGCTGCTCGAGAAAACGTTTTTAAAGCTCTTAGGGAAGCGAGAATCCCTTGGGGCTTTTATTTAACCTCAAACGGGTTAGAAGCGGTCTACGGGCCTTAAAATTAGGTTTTTGAAGGTTCTGTCTTTTGGCCTGGTTTTGATTCGCCGCCATTCAATTCGTTTGCATTTTTTAAGTGGTCAATTCAGCTCAAACTTATCGATTGGGGTTTATCTGCGGTCGACTTGCGCGAAATTTCATTTCCCCGTCTTTTTAATCGCGAGCTCTTTCGTCGACAAAAATATTTGATATACGATTAATTTTCGATTGACGAATTTTGTTTTAAATTTTACTGCTTGTTTTTTGCCTTTCCGCCAACTCTATTTTTATTGGGTAACAATGTTTTGCGTCAGATAGAGACGGTTAAGCAACTGGTCTTATCAGATGGGGCTTTTCCCTATTTGCCTTTCCAAGAAAAGCGATTGTTGAGCAATTTGTGCCTTTCAAAGATTTTCTTTTTGAAGCCCAATTTTTCCGCGTTTTTGAGAGTAGTTCGCTCTTAGCTACTTGAAAATCGTATGAAATCTTGTTTTTCCTAAAACGTCCTTGACAGAATTTTGAATATAGCCACGAACAAAATGGGAAACGTTTACGCGTTTGCAAGTCCTTTTTGGAGATATAAAAAGCGGACCCGCGGCAGTAGGGCAGGTCCGCACCATTAGATATAAGGGTTATATTCGACGATCGTGAAAACGCTGTCGGGGAGACGCTTCCACGTCATTTTGCCGTTTTCGTCTCTAAGTTTTAGGTAGGCGTGCGGATCGTCTTTTGGAGGAGGCGAAGTCAAAATGACTTCTTCCTGCTTATTCCTTTTTCGCTTGAAGAGTTTGAACATCGTTATTCCTCCTTCTTTTTCTCCTCGTTCCGATAAGAAGATAGATAATTTATATCACAATCGTCATCATTGGCGCAAAAGTCCAGGTATGGCTTCATGGTGTTTACCGCATTGGAAAAATCGCCATCAACCCCTGATTCGTCGATTAGCTCTTTGCTTAACAATCCTGATTTATTAACATGAAAACGATATCTTTCCAAATCGAGCATGGAATTATCTAGAATGCTTTCGGCTTGCAAAAAGGCGATTCGCGTGTCTTTGCTGATTCTGATAAATTTGCCATTCCAGATGGTCGTCCCAGCAGATTTTAGATTTCGGGCGAATAGTTCGATGTATTCTCGCCTATTTGACGCTTCATTCGCTTTTGGCAAATACCTTTTGCATAGGTAAATCCTGTAAAATCCCCGTTTGTATTCGTCTATTTCCTTTAATGCGCCCTGCCTTCCTTCGATATCTTTTCTACGCGAATTGAAGAGGATGATTACTATTTGGACTATGGCGGCGATTAAACCGACTGCCGCCGTTACCGAGGCCACCATATATTCGGGTATTGGAGATCCCGATTCATCGCGCTGCAACCCAAATAACGATAATGCAGCCGTCAGCATCCCGGTGGAAGCCAAAGCCCCGGTGACCGCCAACGCGATTATCGCGATTAGGTATCCGATCCCATCCGTGCGTTTTTTCATTCTCATTGGCCTCCTGCTGAGAAAATAGGCACTTTGCCCTCAACAATCACCGCCTTGCTTGCAAATCGCTTCAATAACGCATATTTCTTGGTGTGCGGATGGCTCTTCAGTTCGATTTTTCCGGCGATGGTTGTCCTCGCTTTAGGGACCGCTCCAAAAGAAAAGCCAACCGGAACAAACCGATTGGCTTAGCTTAATCAAGCGGAAGATTAGGCTTGGTGTTTCTTCTTGACGATAAAGTAGCTGGTAAGCAGCAACGCCGCGGCCCCGAAGGTGACTAAGACGATGATGGCGCTTAAGTTACCGTCGTCGTTGATGTTAACCGCGAAGGCCCCTTCCGAATCGGCGCCATGGTAATTGGCTTCGTCCATTAGCATGTTGACCGTATCGGAGACGGTGGAGTCGGGATAGGCGGCGATTGGGTCTTCGACGTTGTCGAGGACGGCTTTCGCATCATCGCTTAAGGCAAGGTAGTCGTCGATCATGGCGTGGACCGTGTTGATGTCATCGAGGATGCCGCAGATGGAATCGTCGTATTGGACGCCACCGACTTCCCCGGCTTCCCGGACATCGTAGAAATGCTCGAACATATAGTCGAAGGCATCGGCATGGGCTTGACTTAATTCGACGGTTGAATCTTTGTCTTGGTTCCAATCGCCGTTTCCGCCAGCTAAATCGGGATTCCAAACATAGGTCACATAGGCGTTGCGATAAGTTTGGGTTTCCTGGTTATAGAAGCGGCTGATCGAAGTGAGCGCTCCCCACCAACCGGCGTTGATGCTGCCGTCATCCCCAACGCTGGCCAATTGGATGGAAGCATTGGCATCGCCGATGATGTCGTAACGGGCAGTTGGGATGAAGGCCCGGCGGAGATTGTATTCCCGGCCTTCATAATTGATCGTCGCCAGGCTGGTTCCGTTGATAGTGAGGTTTTGTCCCGGAGCCCCGATATCGGGCTTTCCCGTTCTCGCGACCACGGCTAAACCGTTATATTTCTTATCGACGGAGGAATTTGCCGGATAAAGAATGTTGAAGTAGAAACCGATGGGTTCCGTTACTTTTATATCGATGGTATCGGAGACGGTGCTCGAGGCCGTTTTCACGTTTACGGTGATGGTGGTGCCGACATCGGATGGGATAAGTCCCTTGACGGTGGCGCTTAGATGATCATCAGGCGATTTGGCGATTTCCACATTGTCGCTTGAGGCGGTCCATTCGACTGATTCATAGATCGTGCCGGTAATCGTGGCGGTTAGTGTAATGGTTTCCTCTTGTTCGATTTCCTCGCTTCCCTCGGGGGCGACTATTTGCACCGCCGAGACGTCGGATGCGGCAAGAGCAGTGACTTTCATAGTCGCGGAAGCGGTCACATCCCCATCTTGGTAGGTGACGGTCAAATCGACCGGTTCGTCGATTGCCTGGGAAGCGGTGATGGTGGCTCCGCCGGTCGATTCGTTGGAAATCGCGATCGGAGCGCCCTCTTCGACCGACCAGGTCGCGCTTCCTGTTTCGCTTAATCCCAAACCCATGGCCGAAACTTCGTAGGGCACGCCGGCGGTCAGTTCGATTTCCTTCTCCGGGGCGAGAGCATATTGGACGTTGCTGGCCAAGGTCGCCGATTCCGGGATGTCTCTTATGCCGTTTTGCCCCAGTGATGTACCCGATGCATTGGTGTTGGTGTAAACGAGGTTGTTGGTTTCGTAATTGCTTGATGCCCCTCCCCACCAGATGAGGCGGTTATCGTCAACTGTGCCGACGAAATGGGCGCTGCAATCTGTTAAGGTGAAGTAGTTCCCGGCTTGCCGCATGAAAATCGCATCGGAATAAAGGGCGGCCCCGGCTAAGATGCCGGTGACATTGGTCAGCTCAGCCGGGTTTTCCTCGGTTCCGAATATTTGGTAAGCAAAGATTGCGGCCGACCTTACCTCGGCGTCGGAAACGGCTTCGACGGTGACGTTTTTGATGTCGCCGCCTTTGACGTTATTGAATAGGTAGTAATCGTTTTTGGCCGGGAATCCGTAAATGGTATGCCCTTGCCCGTCGAATTCGCCGGTGAAGTCGCCGGCCATGCCACGGTTGCCCGAAAGGGTGGCCCCAGAAAGGTCGATGTCGGCATCAAGCTTGATTTTGTGGGCGGTGTGGGTGCCGGCGTTGTCGAAGATCTGCAAATAATCTTCGACGTTCGCGATGTGGTAATAACCATCTTCTCCCTCGGCGATGGCATCGGCTTCATTCGGCATGGCGGTCAACGCAAGTGTACCGCCGACGCCGATCAAAGCCGCCGCGGCGAAAAGGCCAAGGCTGGTGATGATCGTCTTTTTCTTCGTCATGTTGTGTGTAGCCTCCTTTATCTGTCTTTCATTTTCAAGCAATGAAAGGGCTTACATCAATAAGAATAATAATTTTCGGAAATCGGTTTCTCAAGCAATTTTGGTGCTTAGGCTAAAATTCTCTTTCACCATCGCGCACGCGCGCCTTAGACCCGTCAATTTACGAACGAAACAAGGAAGAAACTTAGGAAACTGAAACCGCTTACAATTTTGTTAATGGGGGAAAACAGGGGGTTGGGGTGGCAATTTTGCCGCTTTGAGGCTATAATGGCAGCCGTAAAGGGGTCATCCTAAACTGTTTAGGCGGACGTCTTCCCTTTATTCAGTTTGCGGCAAAAGGAGGAAAAGGAACAAATGGGCGATATGAAAGTCGGCGATACCGTTTTCCATCGTAGGTGCGGCCTTTGCCGGATCGATGACGTCGCCCCTCTTCCCGGCGACGACCCCTCTTTCCTCTATTACGTGCTTAGCCCCCTTTACGGGGATGAGAAGGGCAACATCGTCCGGGTTCCGACCGCCAACCCCATCTTCCTTAGGCCGGTCATAACCGAGAACGCCGCCAAGGATTACGTCGACGGGTGGCCCAGCTTCAAAGACGACCATTACATCGCCGACTCCAAGAAGAGGAAGCAATCATACGAAGAGGCCCTTTCCAAAGGCGACATATACCTGATGGCCCCCCTTATCGTCGGGGCGATGCAAAGGAAAAGCCGGGATGGCCACCTCAACTCAATGGATTTAAGCTTCGTCAACAAAGCCCAGCCGATGGTCTTCGGCGAGCTTAGCCTGGCTTTGGGCCTAAGCTATGACGAGGTGTCCTCGATGCTGCTTCAGCAAGCGTAAAGGCGAAAAGGAAAAGGCGGGACCCGCTTGGATCCCGCCTTTTGATTATTGCCTTAGGCCTTGAAGGCCGAATACGACCCGTAAAGGGAGAGGAGGGCCGGGGCGAAGGAGAAGACGATGGCGCAGATGCAACCGGTCCCGAGGGTGATGTCCTCGGCCATCGGGGAGATCGTGTTGGCGGCGATGTATAGCTGCGGGGCGAAGATGAACAAGACCCCGGCGGCGGCAAGCGAAAGAAACGATAGGGCGAAGGGCACCAAGGCCAACTTACCAGGCATGAAGGCCCCGACAAGCGAGGAGAGGAAGCCGACGATGAGCAGGCAGAAGGCGACTACCAATCCGGCGACGGTGCTATACCCGGCATCGGAATCGCCGAACATCACGTAGAAGAGATTGCCACGGACCGAGGGGACCGAGTCGGCGGTCGCCCCAAAGGCGGTGGAGAACAGAACGAAGACGGCAACGGCTGCGAGGATCGCGGTCAGCAGGCCGATGAACAGATTGGTTTTCTTACCCATTTTTCTTTTACCTTTCGAAATGCGGGACAACAAAGTGTGCTTTGTCTACCGGGGGTAAATATATACTTTGGCTCGCGGCTATGCAACTTCCTTTGTAGGAAGGCCTCCCAATTCGCCCGCGAGTTTTTACATTGTATTTACCTACATTGGATTGATTTATATTCCGTTAAGGGATATGGTTAAGTGTCAACTGAAGGGAGTTAGGAAACCCAAAAGTCGACGGAAGGTCAGCTTGGGAAGTTAGGAGCCCAATCCGACTACATACATGTTCAAGCCTTTAAGGGAGGGCAAAGAATGAAGAAACATGGACGATTTGTCGCCGGTGTCTTCGGAGCAAGCGTTTTGCTCGCTTTGGGAACCGGCGCTTTTTTGACGGCCAACGACGCGGGCGTCAAAGAAGCGAAAGCGGCGGGGGAGGACCTTGTTTTCACCCTGACCGACGAGAACTTTGGAATATTGAATCCCGCTTCGAGCGGCACCATAAGCGTTGCCGACGAATCGGGAACGACCAACGTTAAATTCCAATATAAAACGGAAACGCGCAGTGGCTACATATTTTTGAAGCCAAACTACTGGATCACCAATTCGACCGTCCCAGAAGGATATTACATTTCAAAAGTTTCGGGAACATATACCGGCAACACATCTGAATCTGCTACCCCCGGGGTTTCTTTCGGGGCTGAATGCGTTGCTTCGAGCAATACCAATTTCGATGTCGAATTCCCGGTTAAGAAATACGGCAGTTTTGAGGGGATTAACGAGAATACCGAATATTGCTATGCCAATGTGAGCGAAGCCGGAAACAGAAACGCCCAATTAGCCACGTTGGTATATACCTTTAGTCCAAAGCCGGCCGCAATCGTCTACGATCACATCACCATCACCGGCTCCCCAACCCGCACCGATTATTACGTTGGCGAATCCTTCTCGACCGACGGCTTAACCGTCACCGCCTATGAAACCGCCGAGGAGACCGATGCCGGGCTTGACGTCACGGACGAAGTCAAATGGCTTTTCAAACCCGAGGTATTCGAATCCACCGACACCACCAGCGTTTACGCCATCGTCTCCTGGAACGACCTTATGTTAGAGACGAACATTGAGGGGATCACCGTTTCCGAGCCGGCGACCGTTGAATCGCTTGAGGTCGTCAATGCCAAGGGGACTTATGATGCCAGCGAATCCTTCGACGCCTCGGCCGTCACCGTCTACGCCAATATGTCCGACGGGAAAAGAAACGACGTCACCTCCAGCGCGGAATTGAGCGCCTATAACCCGATATTGAGCGATTTCATAAGCGGAATCTATCAAATGACCGCGACCTATGGCGGGGTCAGCGGAACCTTCGATCTGAATTTGACCGCCACGATCAAAGGCTATCGCGATTCCCGGACTTCCGGCATCTTAATCGGAACCGTCACCGGCGTTGAAAAGGTCTATGCCGATTCAACCGACATCAACGTTTGGATTAACGACGGAACCTCCGGCATCATGATTTATAAGATTTCGGAAAGCGAAATCGAAGGCGAGCTTGCCATTGGCAAAAGAATCGCCGTTGAAGGCGGGCAAAACGTTTTTAACGGTCTTTCCCAAGTTAACAATTTGACCCGAGCCGTCATCATCGGCGATGGCGAGGAGATCGCCCCCGTCGATATCGATGCCTTTGATTCCGATTCCTTGGAAGGCTTGGATTCCTCGCTCATCAACGTAGAGGGTCTTACCTATGTCTCCGGCTCCATCGCCAGCGGGACTAAGGCAGCCAACGTCATCGTCAAATATCAAGGATCCAATCTCACCCTTCGCGCCCCAACGAACGGAGCCGCCGTCGCCCTTAGCGATGCCGGGTTGGACGCTTGGTTCGACAAGATCGAGGATCTGCCGTTCAATTTCGTCGGTCATTTGGGCTGGTTCAATGCCCCTCAGCTCGCCCCGCTTTCCCTCGATGACTTCGATTGCCCGGATTTTAATGCCGTTGAGGCCTTCGTCGATGGCTATATGCACATGGATGAGTACCAAGGCGTTGACGATGCCGATGGGGCTTGCCTTGCCACCTACCCGCTAGCAAAAGAGGCTTTCGAGAAGCTTAGCGAGGTCCAGCAGGATTACTTCCTCACCTCCACTTACTTCGCCGACGCCGCGGCCCGTTACAACGCCTGGGCGGTCGCCAATGGCGAAGCCCTCGATTCCTCGCTTGGCGTCATTAACTCCATCTCCGATTCCACCACCTGGATCGCCCTAGGCGCCTTGCTTGGCGTTGGGGCAATCGCCGGGGCCGCCATCATCGTCGCCAATAGGCGCCGCAAAGCCGAGTAATCGCTTCGTTTACCCTTTAAGGGCCCTCTTGGTTAGGCAGGAGGGCTTTTTTCTTGCTGTTTTCTGTCTTGTTTCCTAGGTTTAATCGAATGAAATCATTTGGTTATCACCTATATGCTCCTATTTTTGGAAGCGTTTACATTTTGGTGCTATGCTATTTGGGAAATCGGTTTACCAAAACCGGTCCCGTTAAATAAATGAAACACAGAAACCCCCTCTTGATCGTTTGCCTTGCCGCCTCTTTGCTTTGCTCTTGCGTCGATAAGAGGGGTTCCTCGAGCCTTGAATCAGGTTCATCCTCCTCCGATCTTTCCCTTTCCTCTTCATCTTTCTCTTCCAACCTCGAGGATGAGAGCCTTCCCGAGGTCAGGATTGTTGAGGCGGAGGGCATAAGGGCGAGTGGGGGAGGCCGTTATGAAGCGGGGGAGGAAGTCGTCATCGGCATAAGCGTTGCCAAAGGCTATAAGCTTCTTGGTGCCAGCTTAAACGGCATTCCCGCCGCCATCTCAAACAACCACCTTCGCTTCACGATGGGGGAAGATGACGTCGAAGTCGCTTTCGAGGTCGAGCATTGCCTATATTCGGTCATCCTCGATTGCCAATATGGGGTTTACGCCTCCGCCGACAAGACGCAAGCCCATTACGGGGAGACGGTGAACTTGGAGGTTGGGGCCCTCGAGGGCTATGCCTTTGACCACATCGAGGTCAACGGCGAAGCGATCCAAGGGCTAAGCTTCGCGATGGGGGAGGAAGATGCCCTGGTAAAGGTTTTCGCCTCGGTTTCGCAAAGCATCGCCCAAACCCCGGGAAACCTTGCCATCTCCGGCTCGATCCTTAGCTTCGACCCGGTTATGGGGGCTAGCTCCTACCTTATCCGCATAAACGGGCAGGATAGCTTTGAAACGACGCAAAACTCCATCGATTTGGAGCAATCCCCGGCTTCCTCCTATTTGGTTCCCGGGGTCAACGAGATCGAGGTGGCCGCCAAAGCCTCGGGCTCCTTCACCTCTTTTTACTCAAACCCCATCGAATACCTATTCGGGGTCGACGCCGAGGCGGTTGATGGCTTCCTAAAGTCCGTCGAATCGATTGGCGAAGTCACCCTCGATAGCCAAAGCGCCATCGCCTACGCCATCGCCTATTACAAAGGGATGGATTCGGTTTCCAAGCTTGATCCCCGGGTCGATGAGGCCTTGGAAACGCTAAAGGAAAGCGATGGGGCTTATTTCCTTTTGCTTGTTGAAAAAGCCGCCGAAAGCCTAAATGAGGAGGACATCGCTATTGCCTAGGATTATTATTCCGCGATGCTTGGGAAGGACTCGCCTTCCGCAATAGAGGCCTTAAGCATCGCCTTAGGGGAAAATTGCTCCGCCAAACCCGTCCATTACTCCTCCTATTCCCGGCTTTACGTCTTCGCCTATTGCCTTAACGTCCTTGGGCAGAAGATAGTCGCCAATGCCCCGGAAGTGCATTCCGGCGGCGAGCTTATCCCGCTTTCAGGAAGCGATGGGGCCTATTACCTATCCTCCGAGGAAGGGGAAACGTATTCGCTTTCCTTCAATGGCCATGACTATGGGCAATTGACTATGCCAAGCCGGCTAAGCGGCTTCGTCTTCGGCATCACCGACGGCGGCGCCTTCGGCTCAAGCGTTGAGTCCTTCGACCATTACGTCACCGAGGCCTATCTTTCCTCCTCCCTCTCCGCCGATTTGACCTTGGCCGCGGAGCCTTTGGTATCCGTCACCTCAACTTCGCAATCCTTCTCCCCCTCATCTTTGGACGAGGCCCTTTATCGGGCCGGATACGGCGGGCAGACGCTTTCGCTTAAGCTTTTGATCTATGGGATAGACGGCGAAGGTAACACCAGCTACATCGACCCGCAGTCCGTCCACGACTACTCGTTAACCGTCATGGATAGCCTCCGCCTTTCCACCTTCGGGACCATCCGCGTCATCCCCGCGGGGAGCAACGACGAGGGGCGCGTCGAATGGCCATGGGAGATATTCATGGAAAACGCCAACCCCCAATCCGATGAGGTCGATACCCTCAACCTCATCGTCATCGACGAAAAGGGAAGCGAGGTCGGGACCATCATCATGGATTATGAATCCGGGGACCGTTACCTGATGAAGCAAGACGTTATCGATTGGCTTAATGAATCCGGCTTGCCGCTTGGCCGGTATTGCTTTAAGCCCTATTTGAAGGCCAAGCCGGGCAGCGAATACGGCGACTCGCCCTTTTACCCGACGACCGACTATTACGATTACGCCGCCTAGGAGGCAATGGACATGAAAAGAAACTTCTCCGCCGCCATATTCGCTGCTGCCGCCTTTAGCCTCCTTCTTTCCTCCTGCGGGGAAAAGGAAAGCATCATAGATGGAAGCAGCGAGGAGGAAACGTCCTCCTCTTCCTCCTCAAGTTCTGAGGACTTCGAGGAAGTCGAGTACGAGCTGCGGCTAAACGACGTGAAAACCCCGCAGGGCCGCTACTTCGATCCGTATCAAGGGGTGGAGGCCTATTCAAGCGAAGGGGATAACCTGCTTAGCGAAGTTGAGGTATACGGCAACGTCGATTACGCGACCCCCGGGGTCTACACCCTGACCTACGATTTATTCGGGGAGAAGGCGACTAGGGAGGTCGAGGTGACCGCGGATCCCGAGTATGGGAAGGAAGATGAGCCCTATATTTACTCCTCAAGCAAGCCTTACGTCATCTCCAAAGGCCGCCCAGCTTCGGGCAAATCTAGCGGCAGCGCCTCCGCCTCCTATTTGACCGACGGCGACCTTTCCACCCGTTATGAGTCCCCTTGGGAGGAGGGACCATTCGACTTAGACGTCGATTTGGGGGCCGTCCTCCCAATAACCGGCATCAAGATCCATTTTGAGTCCGCCTCAGCCAAGGCCTATGAGATCCTGCTTTCCGAGGATGGCGAGGAATACCGCCTTCTTGAAAGCGTAACCGACGGGGCCTATGGGGCGAGGGTGGATTCATTCGATTGCTCCGCCGAGGCTAGGTATGTCCGGGTCAGGCTGAAGCAGCGGAACATGGAAGCGTATGGCTATTCGCTTTACGAGATTGAGGTGTACGGGCTTAAGGGCCTTGCTGTCCCCGAGGAGGATTACCCGGACTTGTTCTCGGGAAACGAGATAGAGGATGGGCAGTGGCTTCAGCTTGACTTCGATTCGCCCGTCTCCATTTCCCGGGTCGCGATATCGTATTCGGATTGGATAAGCGCCATCTCGGTTTCGCTCCTCTATTCTAGCGGCGGCCCCTATGCCGAATTGGCCTCCACCCAAACCTCGCAAACCGACTTCACCTTCGAATCGGTTGAGGCGACCTCGCTTCGCCTGCAATTCGCCTCCAGACCCCTAAATAGCAAAAACTACCGGGTCAACTTGCTTACCGTCTATGATGGGGAAACATCGCTTGACCTATCAAATGCCAAGATAAGCGCCTCCTCCATCGATGGGGAGCATGGCCCCAACAACGTCAAAAGCGACTACAACACCTTCTGGGGCTCGGAAGTCGACCCGCTTCTTCAATATGGGCAGGTGTTCGACTTGGGGGAGCAGAAGCAAATCGGCGACGTCGACTTGCTTTGGGATTCCAATTCCGGGAAGGTCTATGACGTCTATTTCGTCTCCGACTTAAATGAATTGGAGCAAGCCGAACCCGTTTACCGCGAACTTGCCGGGTATGCGCGTTTAAAAAGCGTCACGGTTTATCAAAGCGGTCGTTACCTAGTCGTCAAAGACTACTCTAACCCCTCCTCCTATTGCTTTAACCTAGTCGGGATAACCATCCATTCCCCTTTGCCTAATGGGGAGGCGCTAGATTACTCAATCGGCGTCTTGCCCGTCTCCAAGACGGTAGAGGTGGGGGAAGGAAGCTATTTGACTAACGACCCATCCGCTTTGGAGACGGCCCGGGGCATCGGCTATGCCGGGGCTAACCTTTCCGGGGCGATCGACTCCAATTCGTGGTGGAACTCGCTTCTAATAAACAATCTGGGCCACGCCAATTACCTAAACCCCCTGCGGGCCAAGTTCACCTCGTTGGGGCTTGAGGTCTCTAATCCCGGGCAAGGATATTTCGAGACCACCTGGAATAGGGGCCAGCAGGTATCCGATTCCAGCGATTTCGTCCTCGCGCCTTCGAAAAATGTAGGTAACCCGACCACCGAGGTGCTTGGCTATGACGATTTCGGCGTAAAAGTCGGCTATGGCGACGGGAAATACCACGACATGGCCGTCCATCTTTACCAGGGAAGCCCCTACATTTACGCTTTCTTCGCCTCCAAAGAAGCCCTTCTCGCCCCCGAGGAGCTTCTTTCCATCCTCGATTTGCAGGGCAATGAGGTAACCGAGGATATCCCGAGCCAATTCGTTTTCGCCGCAAAAGCCAACATCGGTTATGAAAACGATGTGCAAAACGGCGTCAACCCCGTCAAATACGAAACCCATTATTACCTGGTTTCCGCCCCCGCCGGATCATCCGTCTCCCTAAACGAAGGCAAAATCGAGCTTAGCCTAAGCGATAACTACCTAAGCGTCGCCGCCCTCCCAAGCTTGGAGGCGGCCCATGATTACGCCACTGGTGGCTATTCCTTCCTCTCGCAAGGGCGTTCCTACTACAGGCTTAATGGCGATAAGGTCGACTCAAGCCTCGTCTATGGCGTTTGGCATGTCGGCGGCTTCCTTGGGGAGCCGCTTATCGCCACCCTTCCCCATCAATGGAAGTGCCTCCTTTCCCCAAGCCTAACCGATTATGGCTATAAGACGATCAGGGGCCCGATGAAGGTCGTTAAAGGCCGCCGCTTTAATACCTCCACCCCCTTTACAGGCATCTCGCCTAACTACGCCGAGCCAACCGACGCCGGCTATTCGCGGAGCGAGTTCGCCTCGCTGCTTGAGCAATATGACGAAAGGACGGACGGCAACCTGCTTTCCGCCGACGCCTATTGGCAGGGCAAGTCACTGCATCCGCTGGCGGAGGCGGTTTACGAGGCCAACGCCATCGGCGAGCTGTCATTGCGCGATTCCTTCCTTTCGAAGATAAAGACGATCTTCGACGATTGGTTTTGCTATTCCGGGGAGGGCGATCGTCAATATCTTTACTATGATGACGTCTGGGGCACCCTTTATTACGCCACCAGCGAGTTCGGGGCCAACTTCAACCTCGCCGACCACCATTTCACCTATGGCTATTTTGCTCTCGCCCTCACCGCCTTATTCGAGTTCGACGAGCAAGCCAAAGCCGATTACGCCGATTTAGCCAGATTGCTCGTCCTTGATTACATGAATTACACCGAGGACACCTCATTGTTCTGCCGCTTTAGGGCCTTTGATCCCTATGCCGGGCATTCCTGGGCCGGGGGTTACGCCGACTCGGATTCGGGCAACAACCAGGAATCGAGCTCGGAGTCGCTTTCTAGCTATGCCTCCGCCTATGAGCTTGGCCTGGTCTTAGGCGACCAAGACATGGTCGAGGCCGCCGCCTATTGCTATTCGACCGAGCTATTGGCCACCAAGCTTTACTGGTTTGATTACGACGGCGATTGCTTCCCCGCCTCCTATCCCTACGAAGTGGCGGGGCAGGTTTACGGCGGCTCGATATCCTATGGAACCTTCTTCAACGGCGATCCAACCTACATTTACGGCATTCAATGGCTTCCGACCGCCGAATACCTTTCCGGCTATGCCTATGGGGAGGAGGAGAGGGCAAAGCTCGCCGACCTATATTCCGATTACCTCCGCGAGGAGGAGGAATGGACCGGCCATGCGCCGGAAGACGGCTACCAGCACATCCTTTTCGCCATCATCGCCCTCTTCGACCCGGATTTGGCGATAGAGAAATACCAAACCCGCTTCGACGAGGTAAGCGGCAACTCCGAGGTGTTCAACCTCTATTACTTCATTCACTCCCTCAAATCGCTTGGCGTCAAAGACCCTGGCTATGGCCTTGATTATGCCTATGGTGGCTCGGTCTATTCTAACGGCGGCGTATCGAAGGCCTTACTTTGGAACCCGACCGGGGAAACCCAAATGGCGATTGTTAAGCAAAACGGCGAAGCCATCGGGCAAATAAGCGTCGCCCCCCATTCGATCGCCGCGATCGATGTCGGCGGCGGGGACTACGAAAAGCCGTTTGAGCTTGGCGACACCTTCGATTTGGGGGACGCCTACACGGAAAACGAGGCATCGGGGGCGAGGGAATACGTTTTCTCCACCAACCTTAGTGGCCCCTGCTATGTCTACGTCGAGGTCATAAACCCGACGGACGAGGACCTTTCCATCTCCTTTTCCTTCGATTCGACGATATACCGGGGTGAAAGGACGGTGAAGGCCGATTCCAGCGAGCGGCTGACCTTCTCCAGGGCCATCGCCTTGGGCCGGGGCAATCTGCGGCTGCGAGTCGATGATGGCCTGTTAGTGCTTTCGATTTCGCTTCTTAACGGCTGAAAGCCGCATGCCTAGGCAATCCTCTGATAGGGGTGGGGGTTGGCCTAGGCTTTTTATATTTCCAAAGAGACGTTGGCGTAGTCGAGGACGAGACCACGGATGAATTATCGTATTGGTGGAGGAGAAGGTCTTCAATCTGCGCGAAGGAACCGCAGAAGATGACGCCGTTAGCGCCGCACGAGGATAGCAGCGGGGCCATAAGCAAAGACATCGCGAGCAGAGTAAACCTTTTGGCTTTAGGCGGATTCATTGATTTCCCTCCTGTTGGAACGGGGACAAAGCCAAGGCAAAACGCTTAATCCCCAACCCGCGGCTTTTTGTTTGCTTGCAAATGGCATACCCCCCTCCTTTGCTTAAAATTAATGCTAGCATGACGGCCCTTCAATGTAAAAAGAGGCCTGGCCTTGATACAGCCAAACTTGCTTCATTTAGGGCGGTTATGCGGTGAAATCGAAACTGAAAAGCTGGTTTTTGCGCATAAAAAAACGGATGGGCGCGCCATCCGCTAATTCACTTCAGCAAGGTCGTCAGGCTTTTGGTTTCTTCGTCGACCGAGTCAAGGCTATTGGCGTATATAAGCAGCCTTATGCCGGCTCCCACGCATTTGACGAGCAATTCGGCCATCGCCTCCTTCTCCGAGCCATAGCCAACCAAGGCGATGATGGGCTCAAGCTTTTCCTTGGCCTTGAGGTTATAGGAGTCGAAGTCGCTTACGCCTTCTTTAGCAAATTCGGCGTAGCGCCTTTCCATCTCTTTTTTAAGCTCCTCGAGGGTCGATTGCCAATAACGGCAATAGGCGGCGGCCAAACTGGCCACATGCCCGATGACGAGCAGGTTTTCCTTCCCCAAGTCGCGATCTATTACCCGGCTGCCTTCTTCCATTGTCTTTCCTCCTAGCGCAGTTTCCTTACCGACTCCTTGAATTTTACCACGCCGGGGATCTCAATGCTCTTATGGATTTTTATTGAGGCCTGCTGATAGCCCATCTCCTCGATGAGCGAGGAGGCTAAGGCCTCGCCGATCGCCTTGGTGTCCTGGACGACGGTCGAGAGGCGGGGGGAGCTATATTCCCCCATCTCGATGCCGTCGAAGCCGACGATGGAGAAGTCCTCGGGAATCCTTTTGCCGTGGTTTCTGATGCAGCGCATCCCGGCGATGGCGGTGTAGTCGTCTGGGTAGATGATGGCGGTGGGCCGGCTTGAACGCATGAGGATGCGCTCGGTGAGCTCAACGGCTTTTGCCTGGTTGAAGTAATCGCCTTTTAGGAGGTTTTGGGTGTTGAAGGGGATCTTGGCCTCGTAAAGGGCGTCCTGAAAGCCTTTGACGCGGGCTTCGGTGATGTCGTCCTCCCGCCCGGTGATGTAGGCAATCTCGCGATGCCCCAACCCCAAAAGCTTCCTCGTTACTTCCTTTAAAGCCGTGTAGCCGTCGGTGCGGACACCGGCCATCTTCGAGCCATAGTAATCGAAGCCGATGCAGCGGATCTCGGAATCGATGATCTCCTTCACGGCGGGTTTGTCCATGTCCCCGAGGATGACGACCCCCTCGACGTTGCGGGAGACGATGTTCTTCAGTAGCGACGGGTTGGCATTGCCCTCGACGTTATGGGAGACGAAGAGGATGTTGTATCCCTTGGCGTTGACGTATTTGGCGAAGGAATCGAGTATCGAGCCGAAAAGAGGATGGGAGAAGGGCGTGACCTCGTTTTCCAAGTAGACGAGGATGCCGATGTTCCGGCTTTTGCCTTTCGAAAGCGACTTGGCTTGCAGGTTGGGGACGTATTTCATCTCCGCCATGATCTTCTTGATCCGCTGCTTTGTCTCATCCGGGATGGCCGGGTAGTCGTTGATCGCCTTGGAGACGGTGGAGGGGGAAACCCCGCACCGCTTGGCGACGTCGTAGATTGTAACCATATTCGATAACCCCCTTTTTTCCTTTATTCGAATATCAATGTGGCGATTTGCCCGGGCTCTAAGTCGACTTTGGCCTCATCCCCGGCGAAATCGACCCCGGCCGTCTTCCTTTCGCCTTCGTTTAAGACGATGGCGACCTTGGTCCCGTTTGGGTTTATGGCGAAGGCGGCGCTTAGGGAGGGATCCTCGAATTCAGCCTTATAGACCTTGGCCCCTTTCTCCAAATATGCGGAGAGGTGCTTGATCCCATAATAGCTTGGGTTGATCCGAAGCGACTTGCCATCGCTCATGATCGGGGCCTCGCAAAGGTTCCCGACGTGGTTATATCCCCCCGACATGTCGAGGAAGAGGTTCCAGTCGATGAAGCCGGTGCTCCCGGCGTTGAGGTCGCGGAGGTAGTTCCTGGCGTAGCGGGTCAAGGAGGAGTAGTCCCCCATCCCACCGAAGTCGGCCTGGTTGACGGTTTCGATGCAGCCCTCGGAGAAAAGAAGGGGCATCTTAAGCTCCTCGTATGTTTTCTCAAGCAAATCGAAGCGGTTGCGGTCGTACCAATGGTAGGCGATGCCGTAAACCGCCCCTGAATCGCAATGCGCGAGGGTCTCGATCGCCCTTTCCGGGAGGCGGTCGCGGTTATGGTCCCAGATGTATAGCCTGGTTTCCGGCAATAGGGAATGGAGGATGTTGGCTAGCCTCGCCTCCTGTTCTGGCGTATAAAGGCAGGATTCCCAAGTCTGGATGGCCTCGGGCTCGTTTTGGATGGTAAGGGCGGCGACGTCGAAGCCAAGGGAACGCATTTCCTTGACGTAGCGGGCCAAGTAGGCGGCGTGGAGGCCATAGCATTCCTCCTTAAGGCGCCCGCCATGGCACTTGTCGCCGTTATCCTTCCATTTGGCTAGCGGCGACCAAGTCGAGGAAAGAATGGGGAGCTTGAAGCCGGCTTCCCTTTCGGCGTCTTTTATCAAAGGGAGGATCTCCTTTTCGTCGTGGCTCAGGGAGAAGTCGCTTAAATCGTCTTTGGCGGCGTAATCGTAATCGGAATGGGAGAAGTCGCAGCTCCCGATGGTGGTGCGGCCGATGTTGTAGCGAAGGCCGTCTTTCCCGAAATAGAGGGCGATGGCCTTCTCCTTAATCTCCTTATCCATGGTGGCGTATACGTGCGCGGCCGATTCGGTGAAGGCCCCGCCGAAGCCGACGATGGTTTGCCTTTCCTTTCCTGAGCGCACCAAGGCAGTGGCGGGGGAGGGCGATTCCCCAATTGGCTGGAGATAGCTGCCGCGCTTGGAGGTTACGATTTTGACTTTCATGTTTCCCAATCTTTCCCGGAATATAACTTTCCGTATAGGTAGCGTCTATAGTAAATCGGTTTCTCAAGAATTAGTAAAGGGGGGAGTTGTAAGCGGTTTCCTTCTTTTTCCCGCCATTTTCCGCATCCCATCGGAAGTATTAGGTGTCAACCGGTTTCCCGTAAATTTTTTCGCTTGCTTTGTAAGCCCTTCCAATTTAAGATTTATGCGTAGGAAATCGATTTCCTAAATAAAAAGGAGAATCTAATGAAAACAAAGCAGCTTCTTGTTGCGATGACCGCCCTTGTCGGCGTTACCGCCGTTACCGGGTGCGATGGAGGGGATACCACCCGTGAGTCTGGGGTACTTTCCGTCCTCGCCTACAATGGCGGCTATGGCGACGAATGGATCAACGAGATCGCCAGCGAGTTCACCCGCCAGACCGGCATCGCCATCGTCCCTTCCGTCGACTCCTCTTTGCTCACCACCATCGAATCGGAATTGGTAAGCCGCTACCCGAAGTACGACATCATCATGTCCCACGGCATCGGGTGGCAAAGCTATGCCAACCGCGGGCTTGTCGCCGAGCTCGATGACCTTTACGAATCAACCAACGACGACGGCGACGTCTTCGCCGACCGCGTCGTCGACGAGGGCTTGGAGCTAAGCTCCTATAAAGCCTACCGCCAGGACGAGGCCCATTATTACAAGGTCCCCTTCACCCAGGGCGCCGGCGGCTTGGTCTATAACGTCGATATGTTCGAGGAGCATGGCTGGGCCGTCCCCAATTCCTATGCCGACCTCGTTTCGCTTTGCGCCGAGATCGCCGCAGACGAAGATGGCATCCTCCCCTTCGCCTGGGCCGGCGGCAGCCGCGCCTATTATTGGGATTACGTCGTCTACTCCTGGTGGTATGAACTCGCCGGGGAGGACGTCTACAACCAGTGGCTTTCCCAAACCGGGAGCGACGGCACCTACGACACCGGCATCGAGAACTACAACCCCGACACCTCCGGCTCGGCTTTCTCCTATTTCAAGCAAGCCTATCAGATGTGGTATGACCTGGTGGCCACCCACCCCGAATACTCCAACGAGAACGCTTATGGCGCCAACCTCATGACCGCCCAGAACCTCTTCATCAACGGGCAGGCCGCCATGATCCCCTACGGCACCTGGGCGAAAAAGGAGATTGAGAACAACACCGGCAAGTCCTTTAACTTCGATGTCGCCATGATGCCGACCCCCAACGTCAATGACGGGGAAACCCATTACAACTTCATGGTCGGCTTCGGCGATTCCATGATCATCCCGGCCCACTCGCCCAACATCGAATTGGCCAAGGAGTTCCTCTCCTTCATGTCGACCGAATACGCCTGCAAATCCTTCGTCAAATACGCCGAAGGGCCCTTTCTCGGATTCAATTACGATGACGTCGACATGAGCGATATCACCGCAAATGACAGCTATGCTGCCTCGATAAGCAAGAATCTAAGCGAGTCGGTCTCCTTCTCGACCGCCTCCAACAACGCCGTCTTGATCGCCAACGGCGATACCAACGTCCAGCCTTGGGTCAACAACGAGATCCCCTACGCGAGCGCTCTTTCCACCCCGAGCTCCTACTCTCCGGATTCCGTCTTCGCCGATCTTTATGACGATGCTAGGTCCTCCTGGACCAGCTGGGTCCGCAACGCCGAATCGATTTCGCGCTAAAAAGTGAACCGCCATGGCTTTCCTAAAGAAACGGGAACCGGCGACGGCTGAGCATCCTTACATCCCCAGCCGGAAGAAGTTCCGCATAAAGGGCACGACGATCTTCATCATCGTCATGCTCGCCTACCCGGTAATCCAGTTCTGCATCACCTGGTTCGGGGTCAACATCAACTCGATTTTGCTCACCTTCAAAGACGGCTATGGCGAGTTCCTGCCTCTCGATGACCTCTTCTACAACTTCGAGACCGTCTTCCTCTCCTTCACCAGCGACTGGGACATCTACCTCGCCTCGTTCGCCTACATCGTCCTCAATTGCTTCATCACCCTCCCGGTGTCGATGCTCTTCGCCTACTTCATCTTCAAGAAGATCTGGGGCGGGGCGGCCTTCAAGGCCATCTTCTATTTGCCTTGCATCCTCCCCATCGTCGCCCTTACCTTCGTCTACGAGATGTCCTTCACCGGCGGCTCGGGGGCCAATGGCTTCATGTACAGCTTCTTCTCCCTCTTCGGCGTCAATAGCGCACGCTGGATGACCAGCGACACCGGGGCGAAATTGCTCGTTTGGGTGTTTTGCTTCTGGACCGGCATCGGCTACGACGTCATGCTCATGAGCGCCGCCATGGCCCGCATCCCCCGCGAGCTGCTCGAATCGGCGAAGATGGACGGAATCACCCCGATGAAGGAGTTCTTCCACGTCGTCATCCCCCTTTCCTGGCCGACGATCACGACCCTTATGATCTTCGCCATGCTCGGCTTCTTCGGGACCTACCTCCAGCCGATGCTATTGGCCGAGGGGACACATGGGACGATGACGCTTGGGCTTAAGATATTCCAAGACGCCCAAGGCGACGTCAGCAAATACGGGGCCGCCACCCTTGGCTTGGTTTGGACCATCATCGGCGCGCCCATCATCCTCGCGGTCCGCAACCTCATGAACCGCTGCTTCAAGGAGGTCACCTTCTGATGGAAACCATCCAGCATAAACTGCATAAATGGGCCCGGAAGAAGGCCGATGATCGCCGAAAGGAAAGCTACGCCCGCAATAACGACATCCTCTTTAAGCGGCATGGGGCCGAGAAGGCGCTTTACATCATCGTCTTCATCGTCTTCCTGCTCTTCGCCGTCTCCTACATCTTCCCCTTCGTCTGGGTGCTCTTAAATTCCTTCAAGACCCAGACCGACTTCTCGAGCAACTTCTCCGGCTTGCCTAGGGAATGGACGTTTGATAACTTCGCGGAGGCCTTCACCTTCACCTCGCTTGAGACCAAGGACAAGACCATCCTCTACATGCTCGGCATGTCGGTGCTCATCTCCTTGCTTGGGACGGCGGCCACCGTCTTCTTCTCCTCCTGCGCCGCCTATGTATGCGCTAAATACGACTTCCCGGGCCGCAAGATCGTCTTCGGGGTCGTCATCTTCACCATGATCATCCCGGTCGTCGGCTCCCTCCCGGCCCAGATCGACCTCATGCAGACCCTTGGCCTATACAACAAGGTCATCGGCCTCGTCTTCCTTTACTCGGGGGCGTTTGGCTCGAACTTCATGCTCCTCTACGCCTTCTTCAAAAACCTCTCCTGGACCTATGTCGAGGCCGCTAAGATCGACGGGGCGAGCGACTTCCGCATCTTCTTCACCATCATCGCCCCGATGGCCAAAGGCCCGATCACGGCCATCTTCATCATCGTCTTCATCGGCCTTTGGTCCGATTACATGAACCCCTATATCTTCCTCAACGACCAGCCGACCCTCGCCGTCGGGTTGAAGATGCTAACCGACACCATGGAGCAGCAGGGCACCTACACCCTCCTATTCGCCTCCATCATCATCGCCATCTTCCCCGTCGTCCTCTTCTTCTGTTTGTTCAACAAAACCATCATGGAAAACACCGCCATCGGCGGATTAAAGGGCTAAGCCCGCGAAAGGAGAAACACCATGAAGCTTCGTTCCATCCTCCTGGTGGCCTCGGCCGCCTTCCTTCTCACCGCCTGCGGCGGCGGCACCTCTGAGGGCTCCGACCCTAACGCCCTCTCCATCACCCTCGCCGGCAACACGACCGTCGAGGTTGGCAGCCGCGTCAAGCTCAACGCCACCGTCAATAACGACGGCGAGCGCCTTGGCGTGAGCTGGGAATCCTCCGATTCCTCCATCGCCTCGGTCGACGGGGAAGGCTACGTCACCGGGCTAAAGGAGGGCGAGGTCACCATCACCGCGACCTCCCTCGCCGACACCTCGGTCTCCTCTTCCTGGCAATTAGCCGTCTTGCCCTCTTCCATCCCCTCGGTCGCCATCGAGATGGGGGCTGGGACGACCCAAGTCGGCACGAGCCTTAGCCTAGAGGCCGACATCTACAACCCGACCACCTACACCCCGCGCATCCAGTGGACCACGACCCGGGGCAAAGGCAACCTCGGCGGGGCCAGGACCGAGCGGGCCAGCCTAACCGGCAACTCCATCGGCACCGAGATCGTTAACCTCGAGGTCAACATCGGGCCCTACACCATCAAACAATCGGTCAACGTTTACATCTCCGACAACTACAATGACCCCGCCAAGGGCTGGGTCGCCATAAGCGACGCCGAGACCTTCATTGAGAATTTCTTCACCGGGGGCGACATCAACGGCAGCTACTATCTCGCCGCCGACATCGACCTCGGCGGGTATGAGATCACGACCGCCAACCGGGGCAACCTCGTCGGCGTCCTCGATGGAAGGGGCCATAAGATAAGCAACTTCGCCCTCTCCGGCGAAGCCCCCGACACCCAAGGCTATTCGGCCAACGCCGGCTTCTTCAACAACATCGCCGCCTCCGGGGCCGTCCGCAACCTCCACATGGTCGCCAACCTCGGCGAATCGGCTTCCGGCTGGGGCTCCTCGGCTTTGACCAAGGGGTGCGACGGCAAGATCGACAACGTCCTGCTCGAAGTCGAGCATTCCTTCGATAACGGCATGCTCGTCATCCCCGACAACGACTACTATTGCCCCTTCAACGCCGGATTGGTCGGCGTCCCGGCCAACTCCGCTGAGATCTATGACTGCGTCGTCTCCGTCACCGGCGTCGGCGCCTCCACGATGTACGCCGACTGCGCCTACCCCTCCGGCTCCGGCGCCGCCCAAACCTTCACCTTCGACGGGATCTACACCAACTCCACCCTCGTCGGCGGGCAAACCTGGGATTGGGGCGGAGCGGTCGCCGACACCTCCGGCTACGTCATCGGCATCGATTGGGCAAACGCCTCCACCTCCGAGTACTACTCCCTCTCCAACTCCGTTTGGAACGTCGCCGAGGGCTCGATGCCGTCATTGAAGGTAATGTAAGCATGAAAAAGCTATTCCTTTTGGCCGGGGCCGCCTTATTGGCCGCCCCCTTGGCCTCCTGCGGCTCCGGGACCGTTAAGCCCCAAGCCGGGGACACGATCTTCATCGCCCCCAGCGCGGGCGAGCAAACCTTTGGGGCCCGCCCATACTTCGACGTCTCCGATCCCGCCGAGCGGCTTTGCTTCGAAATCGACGTTGCGGGGGACATCTCCCAGATCATCGTCGGCCGCGAGCAGCTTTATCCCGGTGAGGACTTCGGCTATGCCGACGGCGTCTTGACCATCAAGACCGATTCCTTCCTCGACGAGGAGGGCAACTCGCTTCTTGGCACCGGGGACATATCCTTCTCCATCGTCGCCGACGAGATGGCGAGCATCGACGTCCTCTTCGTCAACAAGGTGCTTCGGACCGTCGACGACGTCTTGGCCTTAAACGACTACGAGGACGAGGACAACCCGACCCCGATAACCGGGTCTTACATCCTTGGCAACGACATCGACTTCTCCTCCATCTCCAACATGCAGCCCATCGGCTACTCCAATTCCGACGACGGCCTCCACAACAACGACTTCTTCAACGGGGTCTTCGACGGCAACGGCTACACCATCTCCGGCGTCAACATCGTTTGGAACACCGATTTAGCCACCAACAAAAACATCTACGACGGCCAGCCCCTTTGGAGCGACGTCTCCCATAGCGAAGGCGTCAATTACGGCTTCTTCCAGGAAATCGGGGCCGCCGGCGTGGTCCGCAACGTCCGCTTCGAGGATTGCTCGATCAAGGGCAAATCGATCGTCGGCGTCGTGGCCGGGCTCGTCTCTGGGAGGATAGAGAACGTCGTCGTCGACTCCTCCTGCGACGTCACCGCCTCCACCCATTATTACGACGAATCGTGCAACGCCGCCGGGCTGGCTGGGATAGTCGGGACCACCGGCTCGGTCGAGAACTGCGTCGTCTTGACCGATGACATCTCGGTGCTTGAGCAATACACCGATTACGATGACGTCTACCTAGACGAAATCCCTGTCGACGGCACCGATCCCATCAACTACCACGTCTTCTATGGCGGGACGAAGGGCTGGAACGACTCCAATGGGGCCGATTCCACCGGCGTCTACGGCGGGGTTGGTTTGACCTACGGGAGTTGCCACAACTGCGTGAGCCTTCGCGGCGGGGAGTCGCTTTATTGGACCCAAACCCACCTCGAGATCAATAAGCCGTATGACGGCGAGGACGTCGGGACGGCCGCTAATTGCCTTTCGGCCGACGAGGCGACCATCAAATCCGCCTCGACCTACGCCTCCTTCCCGCTTGATTCCTGGGTCATCGCCGATGGGGCCTATCCGCGCCTTCGCGCCTCCCACCCCTATCGGATCGCCGAATAAGGAGGGCAACCATGGACAAAAAGAAACTTCTCTTCCTCCCCCTTCTCCTATTGGCCTCCTGCGCCGATAAGGGAACGGAAAGCTCTTCCGGGAGCCGGGTCATCGACCTTTCCGACCTCCCCTCCTCGATCGAGCTTGACGAAACAATCGACCTATCCGCGCTTGGCCTAAGCGGCGTCGAGTGGTCGATCGACGACCCGCTGGTCGCGACCCTTGAGGGGACAACCGTGACCCCGCTTCGGGTCGGGACGATCGGGATAACCGCGACCCCAAACGATTCCCCGCGCGACTACGTCACCGAATACGTCAACGCCAAGCGCCCCGAAGGCAATATCCTTAGCATCGATAACGCCTCCTCCACCCAAACCGTAAGGGTCGGCGAGACCTTTAAATTCACCGCCTCCATAGCCGGCGACATCCCCAACAAGGATATCGGCTGGATCGTCTCCAACGACGCGATCGCCTCAATTTCCGAGGACGGGACGCTTACGGCGAAGGCCGTGGGGGAATTGACCGTCACCGCCTATTCCCTTTATTCGCCTTTGAACATAGCCGCCAACGTCGATGTGTCGATCGTGGCTAGTGGCGATAATCAGGGCGAGACCGAAAGCAAAGACGTCTCTTTGGTGGCCGTCGACTTTGAGGGGAAACAAACCCAATTCGGCGAGACCGATAAGCAAAGCTATGAGCTCGTCTGGGAGGATGACTTCCTCGGCTCAAAGCTCAACCTCAACAACTGGGAGCCGATGATGGGCAACGGCTCGGCTTACGACAACCCCGGCTGGGGCAACGCCGAGAAGCAGTTCTACCGCGAGGAGAACGCCACCCCGATCGACGGGGAGCTCATCATCACCGCCAAATACTGCGACCCCGACCAAAACCTCGACCAGACCTACACCTCCTCGAGGCTTCGCTCGGCTAGGAAGGTAGCCGACACCTACGGCTACATCGAGGCCCGCATCGCCTGCCCTAGCGGCGACGGCCTATGGCCGGCTTTCTGGATGCTTCCGGAAGCCGCCGGGACCACGGCTTACGGCGGTTGGCCCAATTCCGGGGAGATCGACATCCTCGAGGCCAAAGGCCGCATCACCTATGGGGTCGACGGGACGATCCACTATTACGACACCGCCTCCCATGACCACGCCTACACCAACGTCCATTACGATTTCCCCGAGGACCAGGAAGACGGGACCATCATGGATTACCACACCTACGCCGTCAGGTGGGAGGAAGGGTGCATCTCCTGGTATTGCGACGACATCTGCTATGGCTACCTCAACCAGGATAACGACCCCTGGACCTGCAATGGCGCGGAATTCCCCGCCCCCTTCGACAAGCCCTTCCACATCCTTCTTAACCTCGCCGTCGGCGGGAATTACGACGGATACCGCGAACCGCTTCCCGAGGAGCTGCCGGCCCAGATGAAGGTCGATTATGTCCGCTGGTACAAGGCGGCCGAATAACCCAACACGGAGGCAAATCATGTTGTTTTTCAAAAAGCAGACCCCCGAGGAAAGGGAGCGCAAAGCAAAGGAGAAGG
Source organism: Candidatus Alloenteromonas pullistercoris (assembly GCA_017694295.1). Taxonomy (GTDB): domain Bacteria; phylum Bacillota_I; class Bacilli_A; order RFN20; family CAG-826; genus Alloenteromonas; species Alloenteromonas pullistercoris. The sequence goes on from JADINA010000001.1 coordinate 29,641, forward strand.
CCAAGGAACGCGAGCTTGAAAAAGAGCGCGAGGCCCAAGAGAAGATAGAGGAGAAGAAGCGCGACATGGTCTACCGCGACACGGTCGCGTTGGCCAAAAAGCAGGCCGCCGAGCCCAAAGTGGCCCCGGAAGGATCCTTCATCTCCCTCCAGCACATCAACAAGATCTACGGCAACCACGTCCAGGCCGTCTTCGACTTCAACCTCGATATCAAGCAGCACGAGTTCATCGTCTTAGTCGGCCCCTCGGGCTGCGGCAAGTCGACGACGCTTAGGATGATCGCCGGGCTTGAGGCCATCACCTCGGGCGACCTTTACATCGACGGCGTCTATTCCAACGACTTGGAGCCAAAAGACCGCAATCTGGCCATGGTTTTCCAAAATTACGCCCTTTACCCGCATATGACGGTCTACGCCAACATGGCGTTTGGCTTGAAGATGCGCAAGGTCCCGAAGGAGGAGATCGACAAGCGGGTCCACTCCGCGAGCAAGATTCTCCAGCTTGACGACTATCTAGACCGCAAACCCGGCGAGCTCTCCGGCGGCCAGTGCCAGCGCGTCGCCCTTGGCCGGGCCATCGTCCGCGATTGCCGGCTCTTCCTCATGGACGAGCCGTTATCGAACCTCGACGCCAAACTCCGCGTCCAGATGCGCAGCGAGATCGTCAACCTCCATGAGACCATCGGGGCGACCACCATCTACGTCACCCACGACCAGACCGAGGCCATGACGATGGCGAGCCGGATCGTGGTCATGAAGAAAGGCTACGTCCAGCAAATCGGGACCCCGAAGGAAGTCTATGCCCACCCCAACAACGTCTTCGTCGCGACCTTCATCGGCTCCCCGGCCATGAACATAATCAAGGCCAAATACGACAAGGGGACCGTCAGCTTCCACGAAGGCTTCTCCATCAAGCTTACCAAAACCCAAAAGAAGAAGTTCGGCGAGTTTTACGCCAACCAAGTCGAGAAGCTCTCCAAGCGGGTCGAGGAGCTTGACGCCCTGTTAGCCAATCCCGAGCTCGCCCCCTCCTTCCGCGAGGTCTACGAGAAGGAGAAGGAGGAGCAACTCGCCAAGATCGCCCTTTACAAGGACATCACCCCCGAGTCCTCCGTCGACATCCTCTTCGGCGTCCGCCCCGAGGACATCCACGCCCACGGGGTCGATTCCGAGGCCAAGAACCTAAGTGACCCCCTCAAGGTCAAGGTGTTCTCGGCCGAATACCTCGGAAAGGAGTACTTCGTCCACGCCGACGTCGGCACCGACCGCCTCATCGCCAAGATCGGGGCGGGGAAGGAACTGAAAAACGGCGAGGACATCGAGCTTGACATCGATTTGGACCACATCGCCCTCTTCGATCCATCCTCCGAGCTTCGCATCGCCATCGAATAAGGCGTATGCTTGTTCCATGCGCTACTTGGTGAGCAAAGCGAAAATAGCGAACCTACAAAAGGGGCGGGCCGTCTGGCTCGCCCTTCTTTTGGCTTGTTTGGCCGCTTTATCAGTCGTTTTCGGATGCGTATTCGGCCTCGTCAACCGGGGCAACGACTTTTATTTGATGATCGTCGGCCCGATCCTTTGCTTCCTTTTGCTTGCTTTTTCCTCCTTCGCCTTATTCGCCAAGATCATCCCTTATTCCCGCCTTGCCAAGGTGCTTAGCCGCTACCTCAATTGCCCTTTTGAGGCGGTAAAAGGGGAGATCGCGATTAAGGAGGAGCTTGCGATGCGCGAGCTTTCCCCGTGTAGGATTTACGAGGTAACCGTGAAGACGCCGGCCCCATACCCGGATAAGCATTTCGAGGCGGCCGTCCCCATCGCCTTCGGCGAAGCCCTCCCCAGTCGCGGGACCTTCTATTTGCATAACGCCTTTTTGTTGGCCTATTCGGAGGGCATAGATGAAGCGGAATGAGGTGCGGTGCTACGTGGCGAGGTGGTTTTTCCAATACCACTGGCTCAGTTTAGTGATTATCGCCATCCTCTCATTCGCCGTTTTCTATTATCCAATAAGCGAGATAACCGCCTTCAAAAGCTTTGAGACGCTTAGCTTCTTCCTTCTTTGCCCTGACGAAGTGGAAGATGGCTACCTCGCCTCTTTCGTTGACGGAAAAGACGTTCTCTCCGTCGACATCCACGCCTTCTCCAGCGGCGAAACCCACCTCGACGAGTTCTACGAGGCCTTCGGGGACGAGGTCGACATATACGTTCTCCGCGACGTCGACTTGGAGGATGCCCAGGATGCGGTGGGGCAGCTTGTCGCCCCCATCGACGAGGAACTTTACGGCGACCTCCCCACTTACTCTTATGGCGGGGTGAGCTATGGGATACAGATCTACGATTACGCCGATAGGGAATGGAATGCCGCCCACCGCTTTGAGCAGTTCCTCCGCTTCGATTACGATGGGAGGATGTATCTTTGCCTGGGGGCCAAAGGGGACAACGCCCTGCCTTACATCGAGTCCTCTTATAACGACGCGGCCACCAGGGCGATAAAGAAGATACTGGAGGATTTCGCATGAGCGGGCACGATGATAAGGAAAACATCCGTGAAGACGTTGAAGCGATTTCCGGCTCAAACGAAGACAGGGAGCACAGCCTTTCTAACGACGTCCACCCCGAAACCGGGAAAAGCGAGGAAGGGGGCAAGATCGAGGAGGCGCAGGTCACGAGCCTGCCCGCCACGCGTTACCAGCAGCTTGGCTGGGTGCTCCGCCGCCATTTCTTCTCCCTTGTCATAATCTCGGCCTACACCTTCCTTTTTTCCTTGCCCTTGGTGGCTTGGATCCTTTTCTGCACCAGCGCCACCTTCCTTTCCGAATACCCAAACCTCTATTCGACCCTTTTGATCTATGGGGGCGTGGCCTTGCTTTTGCCCATTATGGCCTTGGGCTTTACCGGATCCGCCTATTTCCTTAAGAAGCTTACCTGGAACCAAGGGGCCGACGTCAGGGCGGATTTCCTTTCCGGGGTCAGGAAAAACGGGCGATCTTATGCTCTAATTGGCTTCCTCATCGGCTTGCTTTACCTCCTCCTCCACCTCCTCATTTCCTTCATCGATGCCTCGGGCGAGGCCATTAACCCCTATGTCGCCTCCCTTTCCATCGGGCTAGGATATGGCTTCTTCCTTTTGCTTTGCTCGATTTTCTGCGTGCAGGGGTCGCTTCTAATGACCTATGAAGGTGGGTTCGTTTCCCATTTCCTGGTGGCTTTGAAGATAGGGCTGGTCAATCTCTACAAGGGTATTTGGGTTTACCTGCTTGCCTTTGTCCCCTTCATCGTCTTTGAGTTCGCCTCCGGATTGACCGTCGCCTTAATCGTCTGCGCCCTCTGCGCCGTCTTTTATTTCGGATTTGCCGCTTTGCTAAGCGTCCTTTACTGCAATAGCCTATTCGACCTTGCCTTCAACCGCCGGCTTTATAAAGAGGCTTATCGCCGGGGCCTATTGGGGCAAGGGGACGTCAATTACGATCCGAAGGGAAAGTAGTTTCCCATCAATTTCCCTGTTTCGCGTTTAAAAACCGGGCTTAGCTTCGGCTAGGCCCTTTCTTTTTGTCTTTTCCCCTTTGGGAAATCGGTTTCCCTTGACTTGTAAGGGCTTTCTTATCTACGATAAGGGCGAAACCGGTTTCCATATTCCGGATAGGCTTGGGCCCATTGGCCTAGGCAATCCAAGGCAATTGGCCCGGGGTCAGCAATAAGCGCATCAACCGATGCTTAGGAGATTAAATGAAACAAACAAAGCTACTGGCGGTTCTCGGGTTATCCCTTGCCCTCGCCTCCTGCGACATCGTTCGCTCCACCTCGTCCTCAAAAGAGGATGATGGCACTTCCGCGGAAAGCTCGGAGATATCCAGTAGCGAATCCGAATCCGAAACCATGACCTCATCTTCAGAATCAAGCTCTTCTTCGTCCTCTTCTTCCTCCAGTTCGCAAACCGAGAACGAGACCGAGATAAGGCAATACCCGGGCTACCACCTCGTCTGGAACGACGAGTTCGAAGGCGATTCCCTCGACATGGGGAAGTGGGGCTACCAAGTCGGGACCGGCGATTGGGGCTGGGGCAATGGCGAGCTCCAATATTACACCGAGGGGCAAAACGCCAAAGTCGGAAACGGCAATTTGACCATCACCGCCAAACGCGAGGACTACCAAGGAAGCCAATACACCTCCTCCAGGCTTTGGACCTCGGGGAAATTCAGCTGCAAATACGGCCGGATCGAGGCTAGGATATCGCTTCCGGTGACCGTCGGCATGTGGCCGGCGTTCTGGATGATGCCCCAAGATAGCGTCTATGGCGGCTGGCCCTATTCGGGCGAGATCGACATTATGGAGAGGCTGCTTAACCAAGACGTGGTTAATTCAACCAACAACTCGGTCGTTTTGACCTCCGCCGCCATCCACTTCGCCAACGAGAGCGACGGCCATACCTACAGAACGAGGCAGAACTACGCCTCCTACACCGTCCGCGACTACCATCTCTACACCTTGCTTTGGGACGAGGAATCGATCCAATTCATGGTCGACGACGTCGTCTTCGCAACCTATCGCAAGAACCAGTGGAACTCCAATTACCGCTACTCTGGGACTAACGCCCCCTTCGATCAGAACTTCTACATCATATTGAACCTCGCCGTCGGCGGGCAGGCGGCGCGCCCAAGCGCCTCCTTCCGATCCGACGAGATGAAGGTCGACTACGTCCGCGTTTACCAGGCCGACGAATGAAAAGGGGATAGCAGCGATGAAGCATTACGAATTCAAAGGCGGGAAGTTCATCATCCGCGACTTCCAGCGCCGCAAAACCTTCTCCTCCTTCCTCCCGGCCGTCGCCGGGGTGGACGGGAAGCCGATGTGGGCCTTCTACGCCTCCGTCGGGCAGGCGATGGGCGGGTTCGGCGTCACCTCCAAAGGATCGCCGATCGCCCCCTTCGACTCGGCCAACCACGCCTACGCCAACATCCCCCTAAAGGGCTTTAGGACCTTCGTTCGGGTCGACGGGAAGCAGCTTTTGACCCCCTTTTTCCGTCCTGAGGAAAGCCAAACCCTCATCACCTCCAAGCACGAGGTCGAGATAGAGTCGAGGGAGTCCGGACTAGGGATGGACGTCGCCTACTTCACCATCCCGCATTCCTCCTACCCGGCCTTGGTAAGGCTGGTGACCCTAGAAAACCTAACCAATGAAGAGCACGAATACGAGGTCTTAGACGGCCTCCCCGTCTTCTTCCCCCATGGGCTAAGCAACGTCGACTACAAGGAGCTGGTCTCCCTTATGGCCGCCTACTGCGTCGTCGAGAACCTTGACGGCAACGCCCCGTTTGTTAAGTTCAAGACCTCGACCGGGGACAATTCGGTCGTCTCGCTTTCGCCTGAAGGCAACGCTTTCTATTGCCTTGAATCCGATTCCTCCTTGGCCAAATGCTTCGTCGACCCGCAGATCGTCTTCGGCTCCGATTTGACGACCCTCTCGCCCGAAGGCTTCCTAAGCAAGGGGAAAGGGGAGTTCATCGCCTCAACCGGGCAAACCGAGAACAAACTTCCCTGCGCCTTCACCTACCACGTCTATAAGCTTAAGCCTGGAGAAAAGCGGGCTTTTGCGACCGTTTACGCCTATTTTGGCGATATTCAGAAGCTCAAGGAGGCGGTTTCCGCGACTTCCTTCGCCGACATATTGGCTTTCCGCAAGGACAACGAAAAGCTCATCGACGAACTCGTTTCGCCCGCCATCTGCCATACCGCCAACCCCCTTTACGACGAGACAATCGCCCAAAGCTACCTCGACAACTCCCTCCGCGGCGGCTTCCCGGTTAAGCTAGACGATGGGAAAGCGGGGCAAACCTATTACGTCTATGGACGCAAGCACGGCGACATGGAACGCGACTACAACTACTTCAACATCCCCGCCGAATACTATTCCAGCGGCCCGGGCAACTTCCGCGACGTCAACCAAAACCGCCGCAGCGACCTCTTCTTCGCCCCCTACGTCTTCGATTACAACGTCCACCTCTTCTTCTCCCTCATCCAAGCGGATGGCCAAAACCCGCTTAACGTCAAGCCGAAGGTTTTCCATTTCGATGAAGATGACGTCGATTGCCTCCCCCTTCCAAAGCCAATCGCCGATTACGTCAAAAAGCACAACGACTTCTACCCCGGGGTGCTTTATACCCACCTCCGCGACAATCTCCCCAAGGAGGAGGCCGACGGCTATTTCAAGCTCGTCCTCGGCGTTTCCTCCCAGCGGGTCGCTGCCGACTTCGCGGAAGGCTATTGGGTCGACCACTGGACCTACAACGTCGATTTGCTCGAGAACTTCCTCTCCGTCTACCCCGATAGGCTCGATGAGCTTCTTTTTGGGAGGGAGTACCGTTACTTCTATTCGCCCGTTTACGTTGAGCCCCGCAGCGAGAAGCACGTTATCTTGCCTGATGGCAAAGTCCGCCAATACGGGGCCATTGACCTCAAGAAACTCAAAAACGAGTGCGAACGCCGCCATTTCGACATAAAGAAAACCGCCTATTTGAAAGACGAAGAGGGCAATGACGTCACCACCAACCTGGCCGGGAAGATGCTTAACCTCATCTTAGTCAAGTTCTCCACCCTCGATTCGCTGCAGATGGGCATCGAGATGGAGTGCGAGAAGCCGGGCTGGAACGACGCGATGAACGGCCTCCCCGGGCTATTCGCCTCCGGGCTAAGCGAATCGGTCGAATTGCTTCGCCTTGTAAGGGAAGCCATCGATTGCTTTTCCAATGCAAGCGAATCCGCCATCCCGATGATGCCGGGGCAGATGGACCTTTACAATGGTCTGAAGAAAGCCTTGGAAGGGTTAAGCGAGAATACCCGCTTCGCCTATTGGGACGAGGCGACTTCCCTCCGCGAGGCCTTGCGGCTCCGCTACAAGGAAATGGGGGAGAAGACCTCCTGCTCGCTTTCCTCGAAGGAGGTGCTGCCTCTATTACGCAAGATGGACCAAGTCCTCGTCGATGGGCTTAAAAGGGCCAAAGAGGCCGGAGGCGGCATTTTGCCAAGCTACCTCATCTTCCGGGCCAAGGAATACGAAAAGACCGGGGTCAAAAACCACCTTGGCTATGAGGTGGTCAAGATCAAGAAGTTTGAGCTTGAGACCATCCCGCCCTTTTTGGAGGCGAGCGCCCGCGCCCTTAAGCTTGGCGACGGCATCATAACCCGCAATGACTACGAGGCCATAAAGGAAAGCGACCTTTACGACAAGACCCTCCATTTCTACAAAACCTGCGCCGACATCGAGGACGCCCCCTTTGAGATCGGCCGCGTCCACGCCTTCACCAAAGGCTGGCTTGAGCGGGAGTGCAACTTCCTCCACATGGACTACAAGTACATGCTCGGATTGCTCCGCGCGGGCTATTACGACCTTTTCTACTCCGAGATCAAGACCAACTTCGTTCCCTTCATGGACCCCGAGGTTTATGGGCGCAACCCGGCCGAGGCCTCTTCCTTCATCGTCCCGACCTGCAACCCCGATTCCTCCAAACACGGCCAAGGCTTCTTCGCCCGCCTCACCGGGGCCAATGCCGAGATGCTTGACATGTTCGTCCGCCTCTTTGCCGGCGAGCAGATCTTCCGCCTTGAGGATGGCGAGCTCTCGCTTAGCCTTTCCCCCAAGCTTTCCGCCGCCTTCTTCGATAAGGATGACAAAGCCGGCTTTAGGATGTTCGATAGCCTTGAGGTCACCTACCATAACCCCAAGCGTCTTGACCTTTATAAAGGCGGCTACTCGCTTTCTTATGTCCTCGACGGCAAAAAGCTTTCCGCGATAAGGGGAAAAGACGCCTTGGACATCCGCGAAGGCCGCTGCCACAGCTTGCTGGTTGAAATCGAATAAGCTTGCCGTTTAAGCGAAAGGCCCGCAAAAACCCGGGCCTTTTTTCGCTTTTGACTGACTGGCAAAACGAGGCTTTCCCTTCCATTTGCTCTCACGCGCGCCAAAGCGCATAATATCACGGAAATGAAAACGGCGCGGGCTTTGCTATTCTCCCTTCCCTTGCTGCTCTCCTGCGGCAACGGATCCTCTTCCGGGTTAAAAGGCAATCCGGACGACTATTTCCGCATCGATTTCTATTCCGATTACCAAGGCATCGACTATTCCTCCCCCGATATAAGCAAGGCGGAATTGCTTGGCCACGCCTATGTGTTGAAGACGGCGGAAAACCGCTCCGCCTTCTTTTCAAATGAGTCCACTGACGATCCATACGACTTCGTCTCCGCCCAATCCTCCTCCGCCGGCCATTACCAGGATTTCATCGGCTGGACCGGCTATTACGAGGAAGGCACGTCATTTGACGGGACGAGCATCGGCGGAGAAAGCATCGATTTGGACGACGTAAAGGGTTCCGGGGCCGTTTTCGCGACCTTTGAGCTTAAGGCCTATTCCTATCAGCTAAGCATCTTCGATAACGGTCAAAGCCTATATTCGGGGATGCTTGAATACGGAAGCGAGGTCACCCTCGATTTCGAATCCCAAAGCTATTCCTTCCTCGAGCAGCGGGGCGAGTTCTCCTATTCGGCCCCGGATTACCATACCGAAGGCGAATTCGCCGGGTTTGAGGTCATCACCTACGTAGCCCTTGATGATGGGTCAAGCGCCGAGCAAAGCCAAACCTACGATTACTCGACCACCATCCCCGTCACCCAAAGGACGCGGATCGAAAGCGTCTATCGCGAATACCAGTCTTCCTTCGCCCTTACCCTTTCCTCCCCTCTTGGCTTGCCAGAAGGGGCCAGCTGGCTCGATGGGGACGGATCCTATCAAATCGTCTATGACGAAGGGGTTTATGGTCAAAACGGGTCCCTTGCCCTCGATGGGCTAAAGGAAGAGGTCACATTTGGTGAAAGAAGCTTCTCCCTCACCGGCTTTCAAGGCGTTTACGGGGATGGGGAGGACGTACCGGAATCACTTCGGGGCAAAAGCGTCGACCCCAACCACATCCGCTTCGACTGCACCCTCTCCCCGGTTTACTCGGAAAACCCGATAGCCGTCTTTCTTTCCGATTCCCTTGGCAACGACCTTGGGACCATTAACGCCAAATACGGCGAGCCCGCAAGTTTGCCTAGCGTTCCCGACTCCAATGGCTATACCTTCTCCGGGACCTGGCTTTGCGATGGCGCCATATTCGATCCCTCCACCCCGATTGAGGGCCCGCTGTCCCTAGTGGCCGAGATGGTCGAAAGGGAGGTCGAGAGGGAGGTTAACGTCCTCGGCGGAGCCAGCCAATCATTAAATGCCGCCTTCGAGTATAGCCTTTCCCTAGAAGGCTATGAGCTGACGGGCCTAAACTACAAGCAAGGGCAAAGCCAAGACGACTTCGAAAACGGCATCGGGCCCGTCGATCTTGTTTCGTTAAGCCTTGAAAAGCCGATTAAGGGCGTTAGGCCGCTTAGCGGCGATTGCCTGCGCAATATCGTTTCGCTTACCTTCCCGGAAAGCCTGCAAAGCCTTTCCCCCTCCGCCTTATCCTCGCTTTCTCGGCTCCAAAGCATCGATTTGTCATCTACCAATCTGAAGACGATCGGCTTCCACGCCTTCAAAGACTGCCTCTCGCTTCTTTCCGTGCTCCTGCCCTCTGGCCTTGGCTATATCGGCTATTCGGCCTTCGAAGGCTGCCAAAACCTCAATTCCTTTGAACTTAACGGCGCCTCAACCGCCTCTTTCGATCCCGATTGGTTCCTCGGCTGCCCCTATTTGGAATCACTTTACGCCTAAAGCTTTATCCCTTTATCCCGGCCTTTGCCTTTTTCCTATCGATGATTAGCAAGGTGGTCGCGGGAACTAAGGCGACGATGGAGGCGGAAAGGGTGACGATGAACATCCATTTGTCGGGCCTGGCGGCCGTTACGCCGTATTCGTTTACGTAATCGCTTTGGAAGCAAAGGGCGCTTAGGTTGGAGCCGATGATCATCGGGAGCATGACGGCGAATATCATCCTCACCCCCTGCAGGCTTCCGACTTTGTCTTCCGGCGTTTCGTCGCGTAGCCTCGCCCCGATCGCCGCCGTCCCGATCAGGTAACCGGCCATCAGCACCACCCCGCCGAAAACGGAAAGGTAGGCGTTGGAGGAGGCGAGGAAGAGGATCAAAGCCCCGACGGCCATCGAAAGTATTGAGGGCAAAAGGAACTTCATCTTCCCAAGCCTGTCCATGAATAGCCCGGCGAATATGACGGAGGCCGAGGCGATTCCGATGATGATGGCCATCGCCCCATAGAAGCTTAGCCCCTCGAACCCGAGGCTTTCCTGGAAGTAGACGAGGTAGTAGGGCATAAACGAATCGACGGCGATGTTGAAGAAGAGGAAGACGAGCAGGCAAAGGTAGAACAAGGGGCTTTGCTTCATCGTCTTTGGCCTAAAGCCGTCGACTAGGTTAAGCAGGTAGTTTTTCTCCCGGTTGGGCTTTATCTCGTCTTTGGGGAGAAGGAAGAAGCAGCCGATCCCGACCGCGGTGGTCAGCGCCCCGCAGGTGAGGAAGAAATAAAGCCAAGGCGAGGCAATTTCCTCGGCGAATTGCTCGTTGCTTAATTCCCCTTGCTCGCCAGGAAGCCCAAACGCCAAGCCCAAAACCATCATGAGGGCGACGGCAAGCAAAGGCATGACCGAAATGACCGATTCGACGAAAGGCCGCGTTTTCTTGTCAGTTTTGTCGGTGACGAAGGCGGAGTAGCAGGCGTCGTTGGCGCTTGAGCCGAAGAAGGTCATGACGGAGTCGACGATGACGTTGGAAACCCCGACCAGCAGCATCGCCTTGGCCATGTCCCCACCTGTTAGGGCGGCCATGTTGGAAAGCGACATCACCCCGAACAGGAAGACGGTTACGCCCCAAACGGTGTAGCCGATGGCGATGATGATCCGCCTTTTGCCGATGCGGTCGCTAAGCGCCCCGACGAAGAAGGTCGTTATGGCCGCGACGATGGCCGAGGCGTTGGTCATCCAGTTGATGTGGTTGGCGTCCCCCGATTGGGAATAGACCCAAAGGTTGATGTATTGGTTTTCTATGGCCCAGGCCAATTGCCCGATGAACCCGACCAAAATGATGCTTAGCCATACCCTTTTGCCCAATCCGAGTTTTCTTTCCTGCCCTTCCATCGCTTTTCTCCTTTTGTCAAATTATAGCCTTAACCGGGGAAAGTGGGGCAGCAATAAAAACCTGAAGCCTACTCAAATATGGCCTTTTAACGTAGAATAGCGGCGTGGGAAGCCATCCATTGTTCATAGCCATGCTTTGCTGCTATGGCCTATCCTGCGCCATTCACCTCGTTTTCTGTTTCCTTATGGCGGAGAGAATGCGACGGGTAAGCAAGCCCTTTTGCCTGCTTTTCCTCATTCTTTCATGCCTCTTCTCGCCAAGTTCTCCAGCCCTTTTGGCCTTCGGTTTGCTTTTGGGCCTAATTGGCGACGTATTGATGCTTTTTAAAAGGCGAAAGCTTTGCTTAGCCGGGGCGATGGCTTGCTTTGCCGGGAACCACCTCGCCTACATATGCGTTATCTTGTCTTTGTCCTTCGGCCAAGCCCTTCCCGATATGCGCTTGGCTGGCTTTGCCGTTTTATCCTCTGTCATCATCCTCTTCGCCACCTTTTCCCTGTCCTTGGCCAATTCGCTTAAATACCCCGCCTTTTCCATTTATGCCGCCTTTTTGGCGGTGGAGATCGCCTGTTGCGTCGTCTTTTGCCTCTATCGCCCTTTGTCAATCGCCCCCTACCTTTGCCTATTGGGGGCCGTTTTGTTCGCCTTCTCCGATTCGCTTATCCTTTTCACCTTGGCAAAAGGCAAGTTCAAAAGGGCCGATTTCTTCATTATGCTCACTTATTTGTTGGCCCAGGGCCTATTGGCGGTTTCCCTTTGCCTTCTTCTTTAGATGCCCAAGGCGATGGCGAGCTTGGTGATGGCCTTGCGGCGGTGGGATACGCGGTTTTTCTCTTCTTCGCTCGCCTCGCCAAAGGCCTTGCCTAGCTCAGAGGAGAAGAAGATCGGGTCATAGCCAAAGCCATGGGCCCCTTTTGGGGCGGAAAGCAAAACGCCGGGGCAATCGCCTTCAAAGTAAAGTGGGGATTTGCCCTTTTCCAAATAGCAAATGCAGCAGTGGAAGTGGCAATCGCGGCTAAGCCCGGATAGCCTTTTGTTCAAATCGGCGTAGGCGTTTTCGTATCCTCCGAGGCTTTCGGCGTAGCGGGAGGAATAAAGGCCAGGGAATCCGCCAAGCGAGTCGATGCATAGCCCGGAGTCGTCGGCGATGATCGGGATGTTGAGATACTCGCTTAAGGCCTTGGCCTTCAATAGGCTGTTCTCCCGGTACGTTTTGCCCGTCTCCTCGACTTCGATCTGCAATTGAAAATCATTGGGGCAATAGATGACGTAGCCCATCGGCCCCAATATCTCGCGGTACTCGGTGAGCTTCCCCTTGTTGTTGGTGGAAAGGACGATCTGTTTGTTCATGGCCTTCGAATTATGGATGCGATGGGGCGTAAGTTCAACATTCTAGGGAAATCCGCAAAAGGGTTAATTTAAGCGATAGGAAAAAGAATAGCGGGCTTTTGCGGGCCTTAGAGGACGAATTCTGTTAAGAAAAGCAAGGAAAAACACCGGCAAAACTTTCGCTGGGGTTTTTCGAATTGAACTCATTTCAATGATTGCAATAGGGTGTCATCTTGATTTTGCAATTCCTTCCTTACCCGATAAAACTTGTCGATGCTTATCCCAAGTTGTTGGGCCGCTTGCTTATTGGTCAGCTCTTTCCTTTTGACCCTTTCCAGGAAGTCGAGGAAAAGCAAAATATCGACCTTTTTCTTCTTTCTCCCGGCGTAATGCCCTTCTTCCTGCGCCGCCTTTATGCCTTGCGCCTGCTTGTCTTTAAGGTTTTTGCATTGCATCCGGTATAGGTAATGGAGCGTCTTGAAAACCTTCGGGTCATTGATTTCGCTTTCTCCAAGGTAAACGCGGTTGTTCGAAGCAAGTTGAGCCAGGATCATTTTGGTCACCCCAAAGGCATTCGCTTTCCCCCTTATCTTCTCCACGTCCACCGTTTTGGGCGCTTGGTAGGGGATTAAGTAAAAACGGTCGCCGGAGTATCTTTCCTTCGATTTGATCAAATACTCAATCGGATCCATATACGTCATGCCCTCTTTTTGGAGCAACTCGTGGAAATCCTCTCTCTTCTTAGAAGGCACCCTCTCGGAAACGAACACCGGAACGATGTTTTCCCTGACGTAAACTTCTTTCCTTAGATCCAAATCAAACCCGGGGATCCCTTGGAATGTACTGGCGTCTAGGAGTTCGATAACCTCGTAATTCGGGTAAAAGCGGTATTCGAAAGACCCGTCTTCGCTTAGAAGGTATTCGATGGCGCAAACCCGATACTCGATGTTTAGCCCGTCTTTTAGGCAAATCATCCCTTTTGTCAAACTGCTCTTCATGCTTTTCCACCCATTAGTCGGTCATAAGAATATTTAAGTATCTTTTCGTATCTTGCCTTTATCATCGTCTTGTAAAAAGCCTTATGGGTATTTGATATATCAAGGCTATCGATGAGCCCGTCGATTTTTCCTAAGTCGACCCGAGGGACGATTTTGAGCAATGCTTCGTTGCATTCTTTATACCGCAAGGAGGAGATGACCTCAAAATACGACGATTTCCTGTCGCCGAGCTTGATTTGGGAAGTCGGGAATCTATAGACCCTTTCGTCGATTTCACCCTCGTTTTCCAAAACAAACCTCATTTCATCCTCGTTGACTAGGCCGGGGAAGAGGCATGATCCGTTGTCGAATACGGGGGCAAGTTGATATTTTCCCTCTTTTTTGAGGAACCCCCAATTGGCGCCGTGGCGATCGAAATTCCCAAGGAGCGCATCGACTAGGTAAATCTCGAAAAAGGCCGAAACGGTTTCGTTCACCTTCGTTAGTTTTCTGTTCTTTTCAAGAAGCAGGATAATGTCTTCGTAGGTGTATTGATGCTTTTCTTTGTCCGTGTCGATTGCCATTTCGCCAACGTCATTGAATGGGACGAATTCATAGCCATCGGTCACGAAATCCTTGCAGGCTACGACTTTTTCGCCAAAATATTCCCCAAGGAAGGTTTTGTGGACCTCTATCCCCAGCAGTTCAAAAACATGGCTGCCCAGAAATTCGGAAAGATGGTTGTTCCTTTTCCCAAACTTAGTGTCCTTTTGAAATTTGAGCATATACGGTTCTTCGTGGATAAGTATCCCTATTTTCCGTTCGCAACCGCCATATCGGATGTTGCTTAATCGGCAAGCGGAGAAATCGTAGCCCATTGCAATGATTGTAAATAAGGGAACAGTCAATTGCAATTATGTATCATTTTGATTTTGCAATAGTAGTGCGCCGGCCTTCTTTTGGCGGCCTTGCCGTTAAGCCGTCTAGCCTCTGCTCGCGACCAAAGTTGCCGGCGTTGCCAAGTTAGGTGTCTATTTCCTCCTAACAAGAAAAAGCTTGATGAGTCAAGAATGCCATGGTTGCACCAAACTTATCGTTTTGTTTGTCCTAATTGAAATATCGCTTTCAATCTGAACTTTATAATTCATCCAGCAACAGGAAATCTTCAAGTCTGATATGACGTACCGCAGATGTTGAATAATCTATTGCATCATTCGTTATTAGTATTTTCTGATTGCTGTTATCCAAACAAGCGAATGCGCCAAACTCCCTTTTATAAGCTTTTTCATCAACCACGCTATAAGCAACTTGCACTAGATATGTTTTTCCGTTTTTGTTCGCTATAAAGTCTATTTCTTTTCCTTTGTTGTCGAACGTCTTTAGATCGTATCCCATGTACAAAAGTTCATTAAATACGATATTTTCCAAATTATGGTCGAAATCGTATCTATTATTATCGACTTTCAGGGAATTGAAGGATACATCCGAATTATACAATTTGTGATAAAAGCTCAATTCTCTTTTAGCCTTTGTGGAGTATTGGGGCAATTCGTCTATGACATAGGCCTCTTTAAGGTAATGCATATAACCCAATATGGTATTTGAGGAACACTCAATGCCTTGGCCGGCTAGGTATTTATGAATCGACCTCGCCGACAATACTCTGGAATTGTTTCTTAAAACGAAATTAACGAATTTGATGAATAAATCCGCTTTCTTGATTTTATATTTTTTTATTAAATCTTTAATGACTGTCGTGTCTTCCAAATCTTTCAAATACCTAATTGTCGACTCATCGTCTTTCATATCAAGCCTTTTTGGAAAACCGCCCCAGATCAAATAATCCGTAACATTAAAATTCCTGCCTATTTGATTTGAATACTCAACAATTTCCTTATAAACGAAAGGCCTGATCCTAAAGGAAATATATCTCCCGGATAATTCGGTAGCGAATTCTTTGGATAGCAGCTTTGAATTAGAACCAGAGATAAATACGGAGCTATTATGAAGCCTAAGTGTTCTTACGGCTATTGCCCAATCTTTTACATTTTGTACTTCATCTAAAAATATATAGCATTTCCCGTCTTTTTTGTTTTGCTCAATATAGCTTAAAAGCAAATCGGCCGAATCGGCTTTTTTCAAATCGGCGGCATCTTCGAAATCCAAATATATCGTATTTGGAGTGATATGGCTTATCTCGTCATATATGGTTTTTAAAATAACGGACTTACCGCATCTTCTTATACCGGTTATTATTTTGACTAAGTCGCTGTCGTAAAAAGGTCTTATCTGCTTTAAATACTTCTCGCGGATTATCATGGAATCTTCCTCTTATTTCAACGGCATTATACTGCGCAATTTTTAATAGTTAAACCATTTTGCTCAGTTTAAATATATTAACGCTTGATTATCAGTGAATTTATACTGCGCAATTTTTATCGATCTTAAAAAAGTGCGCAGTTTAAATTAGCGAATGGTTTGAACCCCTATTTAATCGAAACTCCAGGAACGCCGATTGTTGCTTTGTTTTAAATGCCTATTAGGCCTTTGGACCTTACCTCAGGAGATGACTTCTTATAAGTAATAACATTGCCCATCTCTGGCATAAAAGAAAAAAAGTCTGCACACCCTTAGAAGTTCTAAGTTTGTATCAGACATGCACTACGGAGATGGAGCAGGTGACGGGAATCGGACCCGCGTGACCGCCTTGGAAGGGCGGTGTTCTGCCATTGAACTACACCTGCGCCTGGCGGACCATACGGGATTCGAACCCGTGATCTCTTCCGTGACAGGGAAGCATGTTAGGCCGCTACACCAATGGTCCGTGCGGCGGTTAATATACCACAAGAGGGCCACCGGTCAAAGGCCTTTTGGCATAATCGGCGGGGGAAGTGTGGTCAAGGGTTATATGAACGAAATGAAATAAATAGGCATGTAGGCGATTTTGCCCTCTTCCTTGACCTGTCTCTTATTGCTAAACACGTAGGCGCTGCCGATGCTATGGCTTTGCTTTTCGGATAGCCTAGGGAGGGCACGCAAATACCTTTTCTCGGATCCCGACCTCACCTCGATTGGGCAAAGCGAGCCGCTTTCTTGGCCCTCGTTTAGGAAGTCGACCCTTCCCTCCCCCTTTTTGTCGAAGTAATAGAGCTCATGGCCATGGGCCTTCGGTTCCTGGGCGACTACCGTCTCATAGACAGAGCCGAGGTTAACCCCTTTCTCCAACATTTTTCATATCAGATTTTTACGCTTTTCCAACATTCTCCAATTGTGTTAAGCCTCTGTTTGGAATATTTGCAAAAAGAAAACGCCCCAGCGGGGCGCCTCTTTCGCTATTTCTCAATAACCGAGGAATTGAAGCAATGAATCCTTCGGCCGGAAGCCAACGGAGCGGTCTTTTATCGCCCCGGACTCGTAAAGGACGAGGGTCGGGATCGAATAGACGCCCAGCTTCGCCGCCGGCGCGCCGACTTTGTCGACGTCGACCCGCAGCACCTTCAAATCCGGGTGCTCCTCGGCGATTTCCTTGACGATGGGGCTAAGCATTTGGCAGGGCCCGCACCAGACGGCGTAGAAGTCGACGAGGACCTTTCCGCTGGCGATTTCCTTTTCGTATTGTTCGTTTGTGGTTATTTCGATTTCCATTGTCGTTGCCTCCTTTGGCTACATGAATATTAAATAAAAGACGACGTAAAGAACAGCGATATGCACCGGGAAGAAGGAATAGGAGGCGATCCGCCATTTCCTTGAGTCGTATCCCCTCTTCCCCGAATAGAAGTAGATGAAGAGGATCGACAATAGGCAATAGGTCTGAATCGACATCGTGATCCCGGGCTGAAGGGGGTTATACACCGGATCGAGGAAGCCGTTGCCGACATAGGAAAGCCCCCAGAAGGCGGCGGTCGCGGCGAAGAAGAAGAGGCAGCCGAGGATGTTGATGAGGCGCCTCCCCTGGTAGGTCTCGGGGAATATTTCCTCGCTTATCCCGAGGCTTTGGCACATTCCTTTGCTCATCTTGTAGGCGAGGGGGAAGGCATAATAGAAGCCAAGCACGGTCAATAGGCCGAAAAGGGAATAGGCCGGCCTAAGCAGGCGGGGCAGCCAAACGACCGTCACGTCTTTGGCCACCTCATAGGCCCCGACGCCATAGCAAAGCAGGTAAAAGCCTATCGGCAATAGGGCATAGAGCTTTTTGGCGCCTTTAAGCAGGAGGCAAAACAAGACCAAGGCCGAGAAGAGCAAATCGGTGATGGGGGATGGCACGGCGTCGAGCCCGGAGATAAGCCCGTTTGGCGTGTAGGCGAGGATTAGCTGCACCCCGGTGACCAACCCATATAGGCCTAGTAGCCTAAGCAGGTAGCGCACCCTATTATGGGAGTAGCGCATCCCCTCGGCCAAAAGCAAGGCGAAGAGGGGAAAGGAAAGCCGGCCGATGTAGCGCATGATCTCGCTCGCGGTTTCGGCGGCTTCGACGTTAGCCGCCTTGCCGGCATACATCGAAAGGAAGAGGCCGATGTGGTCGACGAGCATCAGCAAGATAGCGATGAGCTTCAGGGCGAAGCCCGAGAGGGGGAGTTTCCGGTTTTCGTTCATAATCCGCTCCTAAGCGAGGCGTAGTTCATCAAAACGGAGAATAGGTTGTAGAGGGCGTGGGCGGAGAAGGAACAGGGGAAGCCGAATTTGTCGTAGGCCAAGGTCAACAGCACCCCGCCGATCAAATAGCTTGGCAAATTGACCAGCTCAACGGCCATCTCGGTCGCATTGTCCCAGCTGAAGCTTACGTGGATGAGGGCGAAGACGACGATGGTGATGATGTATCCGGCAACCTTCCCAAGCCGGCTGCTTAGCCCAAATAGGCCAACCCGGTAGCCAAGCTCCTCGCAAAAGGGCCCGACGATGGAAAGGATGAAGCAGGAAAGCACTGGCGAGGCGAGGATGGCGGAGTTAAGGGCGCCCTGGTTGGCGTTGGTCGTCCCCGAATCGACGCCGAGGGCCTCATAAACCGGGTTTGTCACCAACATCCCATAGGCGACGGTCGCGACGATGATGATGGCGGCAAATCCGATGCCAACTAGAACGTTTTTCCATTTGGCGAAGCTGCGGATGAGCTTTTCCCAATCCTTCCAAAGTAGCAACCCGGCCGCTACCCCGGCTAGGCAATAGCTGATCGAAAGATAGAGGATGCCGAATTCCCCGCTTGCGATGTATTCGTTATAGCCATCGAGGTCGGCTGGGGCGTTAATGGCGAGCAGGATCGCCTGGACGATGAGCATGATGAGGCTAAGCCCCAATAAGGACAAAGCCAAGAAGCCGATTTGCTTGTAAATGGAAACTTGGAGGAAATTGCCATAGGTCCGCTTAACGTATGGGTCGGGGGAGGGGGCGAAGCAATAGGGGCAGCAGGGCGATGTCGGGTCGACGGGTTTGCCGCAGCTAGGGCAATATCTACTTTTGAAATAGTTTTTCACGCCCGGCAATATAAACGGAAAAGCTGGCAAAGTAAATCGGCGCGGGCGCCGCCATTTGTCAATAGAAGAATTTTTCCTTAACGGATAATGGCCTTTTGCGGGCTTTGGTATCGCTTTTGCGCGCATTTTTGGGAAATTTTGGATGCCGGTTCCAATTTTGCCCTTTGTCTTGGCCCCTCCTCACGCGCATAATATGCGTAATAGGAAGAGAAGATGAAACCCTTTGTCAGCCTAACCCTGATTGAAGCAAGCGAGGTCTTCCGCTATTTGGAGATCGGTCTCAACGTCGCCTTCTACGCCGTCTTGGCCGTTTTGATCCTCTCCTTCCTTTGGGGCCTTATCCACGGATGGCGCTACGGCACCTACCATTTCCTCTTCCTCGGCATTTTGGTCGCCGTCGCCTTTTTGACCCTTTCGCCCATCGGCGATATGGTCGCCGAGGCCGACATGAGCTCGCTTGTGTCCCAAGTTGGGATGACCGAGCTCACCTTCGATATGGCCGGGCAGACCATCAGCGTCCCCATCACGAGCTTGAAGGAAACGCTCACGGCCCTGTTCACCGAGATAATCGAGGCCAACGGGGCAAGTGCTTCCGCCGCCGACATCGCTTCCTACGCCTCGGCCCTTGCCATCTCGGTCGTCAAATTGCTCCTTCTCATAGTCGAGGCCATTCTCATAGCCGTCGTCGGCTCCTTCTTGGCCTGGGTGCTTTGGCATATCGCCTTCAAGTGGTTCCTCAACCCAAAGGTCAAGGTTAATAGCTACGACGCCAACGACGAGCTAATCGTGCGCAAGGTCAAGCGGAAGCGCCGCCTCCGCCTCGTCTCGGCCTTCGAGCAGCTCGTCATCTCCGGCGTCATCTTCGCCATGATGATCATGCCCCTCACCGCCTTGGTCAACACGGTCAACAACAACCTCGACCTCGACGAGGAGCAATCCGCCCAAAACGAATACGTCTCCCTGGCCTATGACGTCCTTGACGCCTACGACAACTCGATCTTCGCCCAGGTTTATTTCAACTGGACGCGAGACGACGGCGAGCAGACCTTCGATTCCAAGTTCCTTTCCTTTGTCACCTCGACCAAGGTCGACGAGATCGAGACCGACATCATCACCGAGCTTTCCTCAATCGCCGGGCTAGGCGAGGAGATCGTCAACTCCGGGCTATTAAGCGCCGTCGGGACGGATGGGATGCGCTGGAGCTTCCTGCTCGCCACCTCCCTCGTCCCCAACCTCCTCCGCTCGGTGACCGACGTCGATTTGGTCCAAGTCGCCCTCCCCGTGGCCGCCTCCATCGCCTTGAATTTGCCTGAGCTCAAGGAATTGCTTGGGGATGACACAATCGAGTATCTGACCTCGCAATCATACGATTGGACTGAGGAGCTAGAAAACCTCGCCTCCATCTACGACGACCTCCTACTCTCCGGATTCTTCGACGTCGTGGTCGACGAGGTCAGCATGACCCCATCGTTCAACCTCGCCCAAATCGCCTCCATCTTCTCCTCGGAGGAAACCTATGAGGCCTTCACCTCGGCTTTAAGCAAAGGCGACCGCGACTTGGTCAACCACCTCCTTGCCGGGGTTATGTTCACGATGGCGGAAAACGCCGAGGGCGAATCCGATAGCCCCTTCGCCCTGAAGATGTTCCTTCAGCCCGACGCCGACGCCCCCCTCGATTACGATTCGATCTCCTCGATCCAATGGTTCGATGAGCTTTCCATCGTCTACGAGACCATCTACGAGTTCGTCAACATCGACGAAGAGGCGATGGACGACGTCTTCGATGACCTCCCGACCATCGGCATTGGGGCTAACCCAAATAGGCGTAACGCCGCCTCCTCCGAAGGGGAAGGCCAAAGCTCCTCCATCTTGGATAACCCCATCGTCAACGGGTTGCTTAACATCGTCATCGACCATCCCAAGGAAGTAGGCGAGGTTTTAGCCGGCAGCCGCGACGCCTCTGGCGAGCCCACCGGCGTCGACGAGGACGGCATAACCTCTTCCGGCAGCCGGAACCTCCTCGATTCCGCCCTCATCGGCAATGCCCTCGATGACCTCCTCCCGGCATTGGAGTCCTCGATCCCCGAGGATTACGGGGAAATCGACCTTTCCGAAGCCCAAGGCGAATTGGTGGGGGAGGAAATAGGCGACACCCGGGTCAACTTCAAGCGCGAATTCGGCGCCATCCTCGACATCGCCGCCGAATTGGCCTCGACCGAGGAGGGCAAGGCCTTCCTCAAAGACCCCGCTTCCCAAGCCGGCATCAACTACGACCCCGACGGATCGCTTAACTCAATCGACGAGGGGCTCCTCGATTCCCTCATATCCGCTTGCGAGGGGATCGATAGGTCGTGCATCCTGACCTCGGCTTTGCCTGGGGTTTTGGAATCCGCCATCCCCGAGGAGCAGCTAGAGGAATTCGGCCTCGTCGTGCCTTTGGATTACCATGCCGAGGACATCGGCCATGAGGCGGCGAAATTGCTTAGCATCGCCCGCGAATGCCCGCTTCTACTGGCTAATCTCTCCTCTTTTTCGACCTTGGACTCCTCCTCGCTTACCCGTCTATTCACCCTCGCTCAGGACGAGGTCCGCTACCTCCTTGATACCTTCATAAACTCAAAGGTCCTTAACCCGATAAGCGAAGGCGTCGCCAACCAGAATTTCTGCGGGCTCGTCAATAACCTCCTTTCCTTGGCTGGGGAGGACGTCGCCTTCGAATCCTTGACCCCGGAGATGCTTGAGGACATCCCCGAGCTCACCTCCACTTGGGAAAATGGGGAGATAACCCGCCAAGGGGAAACCTATTTCCTCGTCAAAGCCCTTCTAAGCGTCTTGAATTCGGGGCTGCTTGATCGAATCGACGGGGTGACGGGAGGTGATTTTTCTTCCCTATCCGGCCTTGACATCGAAAGCGTCTTCTCCGCCATCGGCGATTCGGCCATCATGAGCCATCTTGGCGCCGGGCTGCTCGATTCCTATATCCTCGAGCCGCTTTCGATAGGGTCAGGGGAAGGCCAAATCGACCTAAACATCTCCTTCCATAACATCACCGATTGGGATAAGGAGGGGGCCGCCTTCCAATCCATCATCGACTTGGCCGCCTCGGGGTTGGACCTCGCTAACCTCGACTTAGCCCAAATGGGCCCCGAGCTTTCCGCGCTTCTTTGCGACCTCGCCTCTAGCGGCATCTTCACCGACGGTGAGGAATACCTTTTCCCCGAATACATCTACAACAAATTGCTTTTGTCCCTTGGCGACGCCGACCTCGCCTATTTCCTCGACCCCGGCATCGAAAACCCCGACCTCTCGAGCCTAGAAGCCAAGCATAACGTCACCAAGTGGCTATATTTCGATATGGTCGAAAACCTAAGCGAGGCCGAGGATTGGATAGGCGAAGGCGGGGAGGTATACGCATTGACCTCGGTGTTATCGAGCTTTGCCTCCACCGGCGGGCTCTCCTCCCTTTCCGATTTCTCCTATTCGCGGATAATCTGGCTGCGCGATGCGGTGGGGGATATTTGCCTTTCCCGCTCGCTTGGCCGCATCCTCCCCTATAACGCCATAACCGATGGCATCGATTCCTTTGCCTCCTCCTCGGCTTTGCCGCTTGATTTCTCCGCCATCGACGCCTCCTACTTCCTCCATGACGAGGATGGTGACTTCTCGACCATCAATCCGATGCGGCAAACCTCCTCAATCGACGATTACGCGGATAACGCGGCTGAATCCGATAGGCTCTTCGAGGTCGTCGGCTTCCTCGTCGACCCGACCTATGGCTTAGTCGATGAAGGCGGCTACTTCAAGGAAGGGGCCTTGAACATCGGCGCCATCTCCTCCGATTACCTCGTCCGCCCGCTTCTTCATGGGGCTTCCGATTCCATATTGCTCACCTCCTGCGCTTCTTCCGCGCGGGCCAGCGTCTTCGATCAGCTGCTTGAGACGCTGCTGCTTGAATCCGATTTATATGGCGTGGACGACGTCTACACCCCGGTTTCCGAATACGGTCACATCTCGATTTCCGATATCGTCGCCTCGATCCCCGACTCCGATATGGAAGGGGAGACCGAGCGGCTTTGCATCTTGCTCGACCTCGTCCAATCCTCCTCCTTCGTCGACGCCTCCGGCGACCTCGATTTAAGCGCCATAAGCGACCCCGCCTCCTATTTCTCTTTTGATGCAAAGGCCAAGAAGGAGGAGATGGAAGGGATATTGGGCGCCTTCAATTCCTCCGCCTTGCTTTACCGCGCCCTCCCGAAACTGCTTGATGACGCCTTGTTCGATGATAACGGCGACCCTGTTTTCTCCTTGGGCTCGCTTGATCCATCGATCCTTTCCTCCATCGATCCCTATTTCACCTTCGACGAAGAGGAGGGCGATCTTTCCCGATACCCCGAGCAGGAGATATCCAACCTCGTCGACATCCTCTCCTGCGTCGGCTCGCTTTCCTCCCTCGACACCTCCGATCTTTCCTCCCTCGACTCGGCCCTTGTTTCCTCGACTTTGACCAAGATGATGCATTCGGGCCTATTCAACTCGAAAGTCGATGGGCAAGATGGCCTCACCTCCTTCCAGAAGATGGTGGCCGAGCTATTGAAGTCGGACGCCTTATCCGAATACCTTTACCTAGGCGAATCGCCCAAAGACCAAGCCGCTACCTATGCAAACGCGGAGGAAAAAGCCGATTGGATCATAAAAAGCAACTTCCCCCTTCTTTATGGCGATGAGCTCCTTTCCTCCCAAGACGACTTGCTTCAAGGCGAGGGGTCGCTAGAGGACGTGCTCTCCCTTTTCCAGTCCGAGGACATCTCGCGCCTGCTCCAAGGCGGGCAATTCGACTTCGATTCGCTTGAGCCCGGGGCTTTCGTTAGCCTGCTCACCGCCCTTAACGATTCGCCCCTTCTATTCGACTTGGTGCCGAACATTATCTACAAAACCCTCAATTCCCCCTCCTTCGCCGTCGAGGGCATCGATTTAAGCAAAGCCAACCCGTTCTTCTCCTATTATTCTGGTTCGGCCTTCAACCCGAATTATTCGGCCCGTTTCGACGAAACCGAGATCTACCAGCTTTCCGCCATCCTCTCGACCTTGTCCTCAAGCTCCTCCCTCCTAAGCGACCTAAGCGACCTTTCCGCCCTTGATCCGCTTCTATTCAGGGGGATGCTCATCGACATGAAGAACTCCTATGTCTTCCATATGGCTGGGCTGCCGCAAGGGAGCGAGCAGGAGGGCGCCCACCTCGATTACGAGGGCAACTTCGCCTATTCCGATTTGACCGTTTTCGAGCAATTGATGTTCAAGGTGTATGACGAATCCGGCCTCGCGAGCCTCAATTACTCCCTCCAGTCCGACGCCGCCTCCTATTTGCTTTACGATTCCTCCGCCTATGGTGATGAGCAGCAGAAGGAAATCGGCTATAAATTCAAGCTCCACGACCAAATCGCCTCCTTTGAGAAAGGCAATTCATGGTTAGAGGAGATAAAAGCTCTTACCGTCGATTTTGCTTATAAAGGCGGGCAAATCAGCGAATCAGGCTTGCTTAATTTCCTCCTTGATTCCTCCTTCGTCGACGAGGGCGGGCAGTTTAACTTCTCCGCCTCCTCGATTAGGGGATTGCCCCCGGATGAGCTGCGCGGCCTCTTCACTTCCGTCAACGAGCTTAGCCTTTGCGGCGACCTCCTTCCCAATGTCTTGACTGACCTCCTTTCCGACGTTGGCCTCGACCGCTTCTCCTCCATCTCCCCCGAAGGCGGGATTTCCATCGAACTTGGCCAAACTCCGCAAAACCTCGGCGAAAAATATGGAACCTACTTCGAATCCGGGCATCCGCTTTCATTGGAAATCGATAGTTCAGACTTGCAGGGTGTTAGCGGCGCCCTCCTAGTCAGCTCCGAAGTCGATGGAGAGAAAATCGACTTCACCCCGTTGCTAAGCTCGCTGCTTTCGCTAAACGAGGATTCCGGGAAGGTCGAGCTTGACCTCTCCCCGATCCCCGGCTCCATCTCAATCGCCTCCTCCTCTCCTCTTTCCTCATCCTTGATTTCCTATGACACCACCTCCTACCGCTTCACCCAGCAAAGCCTAAAGGAAAAGGACATCGATTTGCTTTGCGACCTCCTCGAAAGCGTCTACATCGAAGGCGACGACCCCTCGACCGCGGAAGTCGAGGAAGGCTATTACTTCGACTTCAAAGCCGCCTCCTCAAGCTCGGGGGCCGACGTCCTTCTCCGTTTCCAGGAGGCTGGGCTGAAATCGCAAGCCATTCTCACCTTCTTCCAGCAATCGAACATCTTCTCCAACAGGATAAACCCGGATTACGAGTCCAACGGGTCGGCCTTCACCAACATCGACGAAACCTCTTACGCCTATTCGCGCGATTACGCCCTCTATAACCTCTTCGCCGTCACCTCGAGCTTCGACCTCGAGGATCTTAGCGGCATCCTCCCCGGCGGGTCGGCCATTCACTTCCCCGAGGTCCATTTGCTCGATAGGATGCTCCCGGATGCCGAGCGCAACGAGCCTAACGTTTTGCTCGCCACCCATGATGCGCTTGGTGAGGAGGGCGATTACGCCAACCTATCGGCCGACTCGCTTTATCTTGATGAACACCTGATGGCGCTTACGGCCATCGAGGGCTTCGTCTCCGTCCTCTCCCAGTTTGAGGGACTTGTCCCGGAAAACCCGATAGTCGACCACGACGTCTTGGTTGCAAGGGCCGTGCAAGAAGCCGCAAGGAACTCAGTCTCGCAGTTAGTCGATTTCGCCCTCGCCTTCTCGCCCTTTGATTATTCTGGCTTTGCAAAGGGGCAGGAACATAAACCCGCCGTCCTTGGCGACGTATTGGCCGGGGAGATGGATGGCATCATGCGCGCCTTCTACGACAACCACGTCCTCGATTTGACGATCAACACCGAAGACCAAGCGAATAGGCCCTCCCGCGATTACCTTGGCTTCGACCTCGAAACCCACTTCCCCGACGTCTATTCCGACCTCGATCTGGTTTATCGAGGCGAGGCGCAGCATTTGTTCTCCGCGACCATCGCCTTCTATGCCGTCAACATCGACTCTTCCCTCGCCCTCCCCTTCGATCCGTATGAGCGGTATGCAACGCTTGATGGCTATGCGGGCTTGCTCCGCAACGAGGCCGCCTTGCTTTACCATTCGTTGGTCTACGAATCGCTTACCCCGCCCCCGCATTACCATTATTTCGATTTCACCGACGCCAACTTAAACGTCGATGAGGGCCTCGCGATTGGGGAGACCGTCCCGTTCTCGTTCGAGCGCGTCGCCGAACTATCCAAAGCCGGTTTGATATGAAAGAGGATGGTTCGCTGGTCATTTGCCTCCCCGGGAAAGGGGAATCATCCTTGCTTGGATCAAACTTTTTCGCTTTCGCCGGCCCGCTTAATGACAAGGATGGCCTAGAGCCGATCCTGCTTGGCCTTCAGCAGGCCAACCGGAAGGCCGCCCATATCCCTTACGCCTTCCGCCTTGAGCAGGAGGAAGGCTTTTCCGAGGACGGGGAGCCCTCCGGCTCCTCTGGGCGAGCGATGCTTGAGCTTCTCCGCTCCAAGGGGCTATTCGGCTATTTGGCGGTCGTCCGCTACTTTGGCGGAAGGAAGCTAGGGGTCGGCAACCTCCGGCGGATGGTCATCGAGGCCTCGAGCGCGGCCATCGCCGATGCTACAATAAAGCAGGTGGTGCATCGGGAACGCTATACCGTCTCCCTTGATTACGCCGCCTATTCTAGCTTGCTTTCGCTTTCGGGAAAGCTTGGCTTTGAGGCGGTTACCCTCTCCCAAGGGGAAAACGCCATTTGCCAGGTGATAGTCGATCCCGTACAGCGCGAGGAACTGCTCGGCCGGGGCTATGCCCTTGAAGGCGGGGAAACCGTCGAAACCCTTATATAGGAGGAATGTCGATATGGGAAACTATCAAAGCGGCGACAACACAATCCAAGGCGAGAGGCTATCCCGCCGAGAGGCCGTCTTCGACAAGATGGACGACGACTCGTTCGCCCTTTTTTACGCCGGGAGGCGGAAATACAGCTCGGGCGAATCGCTTTTCCCCTTCGCCGTCAACAAGGATTTCTATTACCTAACCGGCATCGAGCAGGAGGGTTCCTCCCTTTTGCTTTCCAAGCGCGGGGGCGAATGCCGCGAGTTCCTCTTCATCGATCCCTATGAGGAAAGCAAGCGGCGCTTCTACGGCAAAAAGCTTTCCATCGATGAGGCCAAGCGGCTCACCGGCATCCCCAACGTCCTTCTTTCGACTTACCTTACCTCCAGGC
The DNA here is from genome assembly GCA_017694295.1 of Candidatus Alloenteromonas pullistercoris. Lineage (GTDB taxonomy): Bacteria > Bacillota_I > Bacilli_A > RFN20 > CAG-826 > Alloenteromonas > Alloenteromonas pullistercoris. The sequence continues at coordinate 56,804 of JADINA010000001.1, forward strand.
TCGATAGGCTTCTCCGCCAGGGGCTTGACGGGGAGGAGCCGGTCAAAAAAGGGTATTTCGACTATTCGCCTGAGCTTAAGATCGGCCCCGAGCTCGACGTCAAGACCTTCGTGAATTCCCTTAAGGTCGTCTACCCCGACCTCCATGACCTCGACGCGCGTCCGTTGGTGATGCCTCTTAGGAAATGCAAAAGCGACTCCGAGGTCGAGGAGATCAAAAAGGCGGCCGGCTATGCCAAGGAGGGGCTATTAAGCGCCTATAGCGTCCTCCGCCCCGGGGCTTACCTTTATGACCTTGGGCTATTCTATGAGCATGCCGCCAACTCCGCCTCATCCTGCAGCGGGCTATGCCACCTCACCCATATCGCCTCGGGCGAGGAGGCATGCTACCGCGATCCCTTCCCGGGCCAGAAGCAGGCGAAAGAGGGGGAGATCGTCTTGCTTGACGTCGGGGCGAAGTCGGGCCAATACGGGGCCTCGATATGCCGGAGCGTCCCGGTTTCGGGCCGCTATACCCCCCATCAGGCCCTTATTTACAAGATCGTCCTCAATTGCCTAAGGGCGATGGAGAATTTGGCCCGGCCCCTAATAAGCCTAAAGCGCATCAACGAGTTCGCCCTCGATTACTTGGCCTGCGAATGCCTGCGCGAGGGATTGCTCCCAAGCAAGGAGGCCATCTACTCGATCGCCTATCCCAACATGGTTTGCGAGCTGGGACTAGATTGCCCGGAGGACTATGGGGAATTGACCTTGGAGGAGGGGGACGTCATCGCCCTCTACCCCGGCCTCTACCTTAGCGGCGAGGCAACGGCAATTAAGCTTAAAGACGTCTATCTAGTCACTGAGCGCGGCTGCCGGCGGCTTAGCGACGCCGACATCGAGATCGAGGACATCGAACGGAGGTTTGCCCTTCAAAGCAAATAACGGAAATGGATGAAAACGTTTTGCCTGGAGGCAGCGCCCCCCATCCTTTCAAACAGGCGCTAACCAAACTGAGAAACGAGTTCATGGTCACGAGCAACGGCATGGCCATCGGGCTTTTCGGCACCTTGATCGTCGGGACCATCATCTCGCTTTTCGCCCAAATCCCGGGCGCTGAGGTGATCGGCGAGTTTGCCAAGATAGTCCAAGGGCTCATGGGGGCCGGAATCGGTCTGGGGGTTGGGCTTTCGAAGAAGTGGGGCGGGGTGGCGTTAGTCGCCATTTGCGTCGCCGGGTTCATGGGCAATTACGCCTATTCCTTCTTCGACGGCACCTATTCCTCGCTTAGCGACCCCCTTTCCTGCTACCTTTGCTCCATCCTTTGCCTATTGGCCTTATTGCCCTTCCAAAAGAGGAAGACCCCGGTTGACTTCGTTCTCATCCCCTTAATCGGGGTGGCGGTCGCGGCCGGATACTCCTTCCTTCTTTCCTATTGGGTCCATTACGTGACGATCGGCTTGGGGATGCTCGTCGAGCTTTGCTTCCAAAACATCGTCGTGAGCTTCTTCATGTGCGTGGCGGTGTCGGTGCTCGTCGGGATGGTCCTAACCGCCCCGATTTCCTCCGTCGCCCTTTGCGTCTCCATCTCCATCGGCGCCGTCCCGCTTGCGAGCTTCGCCGCCTTCATCGGCTGCTCGACCCAGATGGTCGGCTTCGCCGTGCAGACCGCTTATGACAACAAGTGGGGCGCCGTCATCGGGGTCGGGGTCGGGACGTCGATGCTCCAATTCAAGAACATAGTCCGGAAACCGGTGATTTGGCTCCCGACGATAATCGCCTCGGCCATATTGGGCCCCTTTGCCTTGCTCTTCCCCATTGCCGAGGGGATGGACGCCTCGCTTCTATCGACTGGGGCCGGCATGGGCACCAGCGGCCTCGTCGGCCCGCTTAACCTGCTCGCCGCTTCGTCGTATTCGTGGCAAATGGCCTTGTGCGTCATCGGTTTTGGGATTTTGGCCCCGGTTTTATTGACTTTCTTGATCGATTTGCTTTTTAGGAAATTGGGCTGGATTTGCAAAGGGGATTTCGCGCTTAACGAGGATTTGCGCTGAAAAAATCGCCTTGACCCTCTTTAGAGGACGCTCCATAATGAATGGCACCGACAGGTGCCGGAAAAGGAGCGTTTGATGAAAACCAAACCGTTTTACCTTGGGCTATTGGCCTTAGGGTTGGCTCTAGTCGCTTGCAATGGCGGCGAGTCGACGTCTTCATCCTCCGATGAGGCGGGTTCGCCCTCCTCGTCAAGCCCGGTCGACACCGGATCCGATTCATCCTCGTCTTCCTCATCATCTTCGTCCTCGGAATCATCCGAATCCGGGTTCCCTTCGGATTGGGAGGAGTATGGCCTGAAAACGGTCGCTGAGCTCATTGAGCTTTCCAGCGGCCAAACTGACAAGCCCGATTCCGGAAGCCCGCGTTACTACGTCGCGGCCTCCGTCAAATCCATCGACGATCCCCAATACGGCGGGATGACCATCGAGGATGAAACCGGGGAGATAATGGTTTACGGTACCTACTCCGCCGACGGGAAAACCCGTTATGGGGCTATGGAGGAGAAGCCGGTCGCCGGCGACTATGTCTTGCTTTATGGCAACCTCCAGGAATTCAAAGGCACCCCGGAGATCTACTCGGGCTGGATCATCGACTTCGTCCATAACGAGATCGAGATCGACCCAGACGAGTATGAACTGATCGACATCTCGGAAGCCCGCGCGCTTGAACCCGGGGAGGTTTGCCGGGTCAAAGGCACCGTCCTCCGCCACACCTTCAACACCTCGCTAAACGAAATCGGCTTCCTGCTTGCCGATTCCACCGGGATGACCTACGTCTACGATTCCCAGCTCGCCCCCCAAGTCGATGACGGGGAGGAAGTGGAGCTGGTGGCGACCCGCGACAACTGGATACTCGATGACGAGCAGTCATATGCCGAAAAGCTTGGCTACATCGGGGCCATCCAGCTTATCGACGGCATCTTGATATCCCACCAGGAGGCCGAACCCTACGATTACGCCTCCTACGCCAAGAAGACAACGATCAAGAAGCTTTTGTCCTCCGATTTCGACGAGCCCATCACCGGCGACCTTTACCAAGTCGCAGCCCTCGTGCAGAAGCGGGAGGGCGGGAACTTCGTCAACTATTACATCTTCGACCTTGACGGGGAGACCGGCACCTATTCGTATTCGCAAGCCTCCGGAGCGGATTTCGCCTGGCTAGACGAATACGACGGAAAGCTCGTGACCCTTTACATGACCGTGCTTAACGCCAAAATGTCCGCTTCCGGCGGCAATTGGCGGCTTAGCCCGGTTTACGTCGACCCGACCCCCTATGTCTACGACCCTTCCTACACCCCGGAGCTCGCCGTCGAGTACTATGGCGTCGATCAGTTCTCCTCCCGTTATGGGGCGGACCCCGCCCTTGAGGTGGAAACCAGCATTTCCAACGACATCGTCGGCATCGAGGGGGCGACCCTCACCTACGCCTCATCCAACGAGGACGCCGCCTATTTCGAGCAGGTCGAGGGCAAAACGATCTTCCACGTCAACAAGGACCACCCAGACAACGTCACCATCACCATCACCGGCTCCTACGCCGACTACGAGGATTACCAAGCGACGGTGCAGATCGAGGTCTTTGACCCCGAAAAGGTCGGCATTACCGTCGCCGAGGCCATAGCAGCGCCCGCGAGCGACCAGGAAACCATCCTCATCCGCGGCACCGTCGGCCCGAGCCTCGTCAACAAGTCCGGCTTCTATCTAATCGACGAAACCGGGGCCATCGCCATCCAGCTGGCGAGCTCCAAGATGTTCGACGGTACCTTCTTTATCGGTGACAACGTCGTCATCGAGGGACATCGCGGATATTGGGGCTCGAATGGCCTCGACAGCCAAATCTGCATCAACGACGCCTCGATCTTCGTCAACCTCTATGGCGGGGATGGGACCTACCCGACCGATTCGTTTAAGAACGGCAAGACAATCGCCGAGCTTGTCACCCTCCCGGTAAGCGAACTCGAGCACACCGCCGAGGTCTACGTCATCGATAACGCCTATTTGACCAGCAATGGGGCTTCCATGTACCCGACCTATTACCTGATCGATGAGGGCGAATCCGATTACAAAACCAACGGATTGCAGTTCTACCAAGGCAGCTCGGACCAATACGCCTGGCTTAACGAATACCTTGGGCAGACATTCAAGGCCGAGATCGCCCTTTGCAACTGGAACTCGAAGTCGAAGTTTAAGGTTTGCGTCCTCTCCATCACCTTGGAAGACGGCACCCAGATCTATAACGAGCTTAACTTCTAAAGAGAATTTCCCTTGGGGGCGGGGCAACCCGCCCCTTTTCCTTTTGCTTACCTGCCCTTGGCTATATCAAAAATAGATTACCAATGACGATGGAGGGAATATAATGCAACCAAGGAGGCATCTATGGGCTCAACGGGAAATTCCTATCGAAGCGGCTCTGCTTTTCCGTCGGGCTTTGGTTTTGCGAAAGTGGGGCAAAGAATGAAAAAGGCTTTCCGCAAAGCCGCGGTTTTCCTTTCCTTCCTCCCCCTTTTAGGCGGCTGCCATTATCCCGAATCCTTTATTCTTAGCGGCTCAACTTGGAGTGTGAGGGTCTACTTTTCGTTTATGGGCTCTAGGAAGCCTTTTCGCCTTGAAGACGGCTTAAGGATAGGCGTCGGCATCGGGGTTCGCGATGCGTACTACGCCTTGCCTGAGCCGGGTTTTCGGCCTTTTGGCTTTTCCCTTTTCCTTGATTGTTCAACATTTGACACCCCCGACACCCCCGATCGCTACTATTTCCTCGATTTCTTTACCCCAAGTGAGTTCCTTGGCCCAATGATGGGGGTGCCGGATAGGGGCGTTTTCCCTTTTGAGCGCGACTATTTGGTAGATGGGGATTGGATCACCTCCTATTCGGACTATGAATCCGGCTACTTTTTGCTTTCCCCGAAAATGTGGGCGGTTGGTAAAGGCAAGGACGGGAACATTCTCACCTCAAGAGTAAGAACGCAATATCCGATTGCCCACTTTGTTAGATCCAAAAACGGGCTATTCCATTACGAAGGCCCGTAAATCGGCTTTACGCCAAACCTCGCCTTTTTCCTCTCCGGTTTTCGGTTTATCATTTGCCTATGAGAGATTACGTGATAGCCATCGATCAGGGGACGACCTCGACTCGGGCCCTTCTTTTGGAGTTGCAAGGGCGGGTTTTGGGCCGGTCCACCCGCGAGGTCGAATGCCTTTTCCCCCATCCGGGTTGGGTCGAATGTGACGCCGAGCGCATCTGGGTCTCGGTCATCGACTGCATAAACGAGCTGCTCGTGGTCAACATGATCTCGATGGACCAGGTGGCTGGCATCGGCATCACCAATCAGCGGGAGACGACCGTCGTCTTCGAGAAGGGAAGCGGCAAACCCGTCTACCATGCCATCGTCTGGCAATCAAAGCAAACCCAGTCCTTATGCGACGAAAGGGAGGGGGAATCCGCCTGGATACAAAAGAAGACGGGGCTAAGGATGAATCCGTATTTCTCGGCCTCGAAGATCCGCTTCATCCTCGACGCCATACCCAATGGCCAGAAGCGGGCCGAGGCGGGGGAGCTTTTGTTCGGGACCATCGACACCTATCTCATCTACATGATGACGAAGGGCAAAAGCCACCTCACCGACGCCTCCAACGCCTCTAGGACCCTCCTTTTTGACATCTTCGAGGGCCGCTTCGACGAAAGCCTATGCCGGGTTTGGGATATCCCGATGGGGATGCTGCCCGAGGTGAGGGACAACGCCGACGACTACGGCGAGGCCTCCTTCTTCCAAGGGGGCGTCCATATCCTCGGGGTTGCCGGCGACCAGCAGGCCGCGCTTTTTGGGCAATGCTGCTACGAGGTCGGCAGCTCAAAGAACACTTACGGCACCGGCTGCTTCATGCTGATGAACATCGGCGATAAGCCGTTTATATCGGAAAAAGGATTGCTCACGACCGTCGCCTGGCGGCTTGGCGGCCATTACACCTACGCCCTTGAGGGCTCGGTATTCATCGGCGGGGCCATCGTGCAATGGATCCGCGACCAGACGAAGTGGATATCCTCCTCCGAGGAATCGGAGGAATACGCCAATAGGGTAAACGACACCGCCGGAGTCTATTTCGTCCCGGCCTTCGTCGGGCTTGGGACCCCATGGTGGGACGATGGGGCGAGGGGAGCCATCTTCGGCCTCACCCGCGGCGCCGACCGCCACCACATAACCAGGGCCGCCCTCTTCTCCATCGCCTATCAGTCCCGCGACGTCATCCAGGCCATGAAGGAGGAGGCCCACCTCGATTTGCCCGTGCTTAAGGTTGATGGGGGCGCCTCCGCCAACGCTTTGCTCATGCAGTTCCAATCCGATTTGCTCCAAACCGAGGTCGCCCTCCCCGAATGTTTGGAGACGACCGCCATCGGGGCCGGGTATTTGGCCTTGCTCAAGCTTGGGGCCTTCTCCGGGCTTAAGGACATCGAGAAGGGCAAATCCTATTCGAAGGTGTACCGCCCGAAGATGGATAGGCAAGAGGCCGATAGGCTTTATAGAGGCTGGCTGAAGGCCGTTAGGGCCACCATGGCCTATAAGGCGGAGTGAGACGATATGGGACGCAACCTCCTTGAACATGCCGCCGTCATCGCCCCGCGCTCATACTGGGGCAAATACCTCAACTACCGGCTTTCCCACCCCGAGGACGATTTCATCCTCACCGATTTGCCTTCTCTCGAGGATTCCCTTGGCCACCGCTTCAAAAAGCAGGCCATCACCGAGCTGCTTGTCGAAGGATATTCGCTTGAGAAAGCCTCCGAGATGCTTTCGGCCATGAGGTTTTTTAAATCTAGTGACAAGTTCGATGGCGAGGGGGAGGAAAAGCTTAGGTCCCTAGTCCCCGTTTTCGCCTCTTTATCGGAAAAAGGGCTTTACGAAGACTCAATACTGCCTTTGGAGCAATTCAAAAACCGCGACATCGTCATCGCCGGATATGGCTCGGGCGAAAGGATTTCCGCTTTGCTCCGGGAATTGCCCAACATCTCGATGTCCTTCGACATTGACGAGGGAAACGCCCTTATCGAAGACCGTAAAACAAAAATCAAATCCTCGCTAATCACTGGGAAGCCGCTTCCCGCGATCGAGGAATTCCCCGATCCGATCGCTGGGTTCCATTACCTAGCCAACCGCATCGCTGATTTGCTTGCTAATGGCGTCAAGCCCCAGGACATCGTCTTGCTCAACTACTCCTCGGAATTCGACTTCTACCTCCGCGAGGCCGCTTCCTTCTATTCCCTTCCCATCCAGCCGCCTCCATTGGAGACGCTTGCCAACACCGCGCTTGGGAAGAAGGCACTTAATTTCCTTAAAGGCCTCTCAGGCGACGCCGAAACAGCTTTAGCCGCCCTAAAGGAGGAGTTAGGCGAGCAGGGGGCGGAGATAATGGGGCAAATCGACTTCCTTTCCGATAGGAGGCTAAGCGCCTCTTCCCTTTATTTCGCCGCCAGGAAGATACTAGGGCAAGTCAAACCAAAACAGGAAGCGTGCCAAGGCGCGATAAAGGTCACAAGCGACCTCCTCCCTTCGCCGGGGCAAAAAGGCTTCTTCCTCGATTTCTCATTAAACCACGCCCCCAAGCCCTATAAGATGGGCCATATCCTCGATTCCGACTTCTTGCTTAAGAAAGCCGGCTATATGGGGATGGAGGAGGCCCAAACTCAGGCGGAGGCCGATTTGCTCCGTTGCCTCCGCTCCCCCGACATCCTCTCCTTCCTCTATTTCGGAAGCGTTAATGGCGCCCCGCGCTACCCATCCCCTTTGATCGCCAATTTCGGCCTTTCTCATTTCACCCCGGCGCCGCTAAACTACGAATACTCAAAGTCTTTTGCAATGCTTGAGGCCGCCGAGGCCAAGGAGAACGAGGCCAAATACAAAATCCCCTCCGCCCGGCTTTCCTCTATTTCTGCTTACCTTGGGCCGATTGACGAATACCAAAACGCCTATCGGGGGGAAAAGGCCAAGCAGCCCCTTGCGAAGACGAGCTATTCAGCCCTTTCCTCCTATCTTGAATGCCCCTTTGCCTATTATTGCCAAAGGAAGTTTGGCCTTTTCGGCCCCGATTCGTTTGCCTCGGCCAAAGGAACCGCCTCCCACGCCTATTTGGAAAAAGAAGGCGGGGAGAAGGGCGAGGCGGCCTTTGAGGAGGCGATCCGGGAATCCTCTTACGCCTTCTCGCCTTCCGAGAAGCTGCTGCTTACTTTCGCCAAAGAGGACGTTAGCCGTTATTGCGAATCCTTCTATTCACTTATCGAGGGGGAGAAGGAGCATGAGGTCTCCATGAAGGCGAAGCTTGGCGCTGATTGCGCGCTTAACGGCAAGATCGATTTGCTTTGCAAGCTTAATGGCGGTTATTACGTCGTCGACTTCAAATCCAGCCAAGCCCAATCCTTCATCCCCGAGCGGCTTAGCCTCGGATTGGGGATGCAGCTTCCCCTCTACGCCTTCCTCTCCGCCTCAAGTGAAAGCGAAGGCTTCCTTGGGGCCTTCATCGCCTCGATGAAGCTTGAAAGGGGGTCGGGGGATACTCGTTTCGACGCCGATTGCCTTTCCAAGTTCTCCGGCTTTTACCTTTATGACCCGGACATGCTCCGGAAGCTTGACCCGGAGGTGGCGTTTTTGCCGGTAAACAAGAAAAAGAAGGACCCCGAATCGCTTGATAGGCGCAAAGGAGCCTTTGGGGAGGGGGAATTCGCCTCCTTCGCCGACAAGGCCAAAGCCATTGCCGAAAAGGCGGTCAAGGGCATCGAGGAGGGCGAATTCCCCATCTCGCCCATCCACATCATCGCCAAGGGGTCAAGGAACGTCGATTCATGCAAATACTGCGATTACCGGATGATATGCCACAAAGCCTATGGCCAGGAAAGGGCGTATAGGGAGGATTACGACAAAGACCTCGGCCAATACTCCTACATCCAGCTTGGCGTAGCGGCTTTGGCGGAATTATTAGAAGACGAGGACGAAGAAGATGCCGATGAATGATGATCAGCTTAGGGCCGCCCATTTCATCTACAAGGCGGATTGCCTGGTGGCGGCCGCTGTCTCTTATACACATCTCCGAGCCCACGAGACCCTCAA
>JADINA010000014.1 GCA_017694295.1 Candidatus Alloenteromonas pullistercoris
CTATGGGGAAGACGAGGAAAAGCTCATCCAAACCAACCACCGTTACATTCAGGAGCGTATTTTGCCCGAAAGCCGTTATAAGGGCATTGAGCCGATCGTCTTCAATTCCTGGGAGGGTGTCGAAATCCATCATCGCCCCCTCCCAGGAATTGAAGACGATCGGCTCAATGCCCTTATAACGGCTTTCGGGCAAAATACGCTCCTGAATGTAACGGTGGTTGGTTTGGATGAGCTTTTCCTCGTCTTCCCCATAGGATAAGACAGCTAAAGGGGAAAGCAGGCTTTCGTTTGGGGCAAGGCGGTAATCCAGCCCCGGCCCCCCAATGCATTGGCTCACCCTCGCCACCCCGGCGGGTATCAAGGTAATCTCGTTCTCGACCTGCCCGGAATAGATCAAGTTGAAGCCGAACGAGCCTTCCTTCCCGTGCAAACAGAAATAGGGGTTCTCGGCGTGGCCGCTTCTCCCTTCATAGGAGGAAAGCGATATCCCGCCATGATGGAGGGGGAAGCGCTCGATCCGCCTTTCCCATCCCCATCCGCCTATATAGTGCTCTAACTCAAATTTATCGCTAGGGAAATCGATGCTCGAGGCGGAAAGCTTCTCGACGTAGGCGTCTATGCCGGTTTCGTTTACGATCTCCGTGGCCTTAAGCAAGACGTCGTATTCCTCGTATATCGCGTAATACCCCTTCGCTTTCAGCCCAGGCCTAGCGATGTCTTCATAGACCAAACAAAGCCATTCGAGGTCCTTATAGCCTTTTGGGGTCGGCCAATAGGCGGGGAACCGCGGGGCCTCTTTTTTTATTTCCTTAACCCGGAAATCGGTTAGGCGGCTATCGCCTTGCCTAACGATTATCGAGGCCGGGCGAAGGTCCATCCGTAGATACGAGCCAAGCTCAACTGGCGAATAGCCATCATAAAGCGAATCGACCGCCTCAAAGCCTTCGCCGACGCGAAGCTGGAAATTATATTGGTAACGGCCAAGCACCTCCTTAGGGTCGAAATCCCCTTTCCTCCCGAAGTGAAGATGGGCGGCGATTTTCCTATTCGGCGAAACGAAAATCGAATAGGAAATGCGGGAATTGCTGAGTTTTACTATGTTTCCGTTTATCTCAATCATGAGGTTTATTTCCTTATGAGCAAATCCTTGACCATGTCGACGTAAAGCGCATAGCCGGCTGCGCTTGGGTGGAGGCCATCGCTTATGAGGTAGTTATCGATATCCTCCTCGAAAAGGGAGGGCGAATCAAGGTAATGCAAATAGGAAGTCGATTCGCAATGCTCCTTGACCTCCGCGTTGCTTTCTAGGCTTTTATTGTGGCTCAAGGCAAAGGCCGGGTTGGTCGTCCGCTCGATGCCGAAATAGTAGATATCGGCTTCCGGGACGGAAAGGTGGATTTCCTCCAAGAGGTTGATGACCTTAGCGGCGCAGGTCTTCCCGGTGTCGCCGGCATCGTTAAGGTTATTGGTCCCTAAATGGAGGAACACCTGGCTGGGGGCAAAGTCGGCGATGAGCTCCTTCTTCATATACATCCAATCCTCGGTCCTCGTCGTCCCGATGCCGGAGCAGAAGACGTTGTAGTCGGAGAAGTCGCTATAGAAGGTCGTCCAGTTGTAACGGGTGTCGAAGAAGGAGTCGCCGCAGAAAAGGGCCGCCCCCTTGGGGGAGCCATGCTCCTGGTAGAGGGTTTGCATCTCAAGAAGTGAGGAAAGGCAGCGATAGCTTATCCGGGTTTTGACGTTGATCCTAACCTCGACTTTCTGGGTGGCGGTATAGGCGTATACCCGGGTTGAGCCGGCTTGCTTGCCGGTTACGCGGCCCTCCCCGTCGATGCTAATGTAGTCCTCGTTGTACTCGAAGCGCTCTATCGGCTCCTCAACCCCCTCGCCCACGTATATGTAGGTGAGTTTGACCGGGTCCATGTCGAGGAAGACGTCGACGCCGACCCCGTCATAGGAGGAAGGCGGGAAATATAGCGTCTTCGCCGCGACTTGGCTTGAGGATGAGGAGGAGGACTCGCTAACTCCGCTAGAGGAAGAAGAGGAAGCTGAATCGGCGCAAGAGCAAAGGCAAAGGACCATAAGCGGCAACAAACAGGCGTTTCTTTTCATAATATGGCGGCTCCGTCGATTGGGTCGTAGAAGCGGAGCTTTCCCTCCTTTATCTTGATTTTTATCTTGTCCCCTATTTTGTATGGGCGGGAGTTGTCGGCTTTGGCGATGAGCTCAGCCCCGAATAGGTTTATGTGGATAAGGTATTCGGAGCCGAGAAGCTCGGAGAAGACGACCTCGGATTCATATCCTTCCTCGCCCACGTCGACGAGTTCCATGTCCTCGGGGCGAAGGCCGCAATAGACATATGGGGTATCCTTAAGCCCCTCATAGCCTTCGATCATCTTCTTCACCTGCTCTTCCTCGAGCTCACCTTGCGTGGCGGAGAGTTGCTTCCGCTTTAATCCAAATAGGCCTTTCTTCTTCGCTACGGCGATGGCGAGCGGGGCCCCCTTCTCCATGCCCGATAGGCCTTTTAGGCATAGGCCGGAGATGGCCTTCTCAATGGCGGATAACTCCTTTTTGGCGTCGAGGCAAGCGGCCTTTAGGCTCAAGAACGAGGAGGAAGCTCCTTCCTCGATTTCCTTCCCGATGGCTTCGTATTGGGCTTTGAACATGGGCTTTGCTAGGGCTAACTTAGCGCAAAGCTCCACCGCTTTCTTTGAATCCCCCTTCTTTTTAAGCAATAAGGCGATCTCGGAGAGGAGCTCCTTGTCAAGGGAATAATCAAGGCAGCTTTGCAGCGAGGTGGCGTATTCAAGCTTGGCTAAGGCGTTTTCTTTGTATTTTGTCGCCTCTTTCTCGCTTAAATGAATGGCCTCTGGCCCACATTGGATGCATTTATCGCGCAATACCCCTTTGAAAATGTTCATCGGCGGGGTCCCGATGAAGGTGGCGACGAAGAGGTTGGCTGGGTTGCGGTAAATCTCCTCCGGGGTCCCGATCTGCTGGATGTAACCCCGATTCATGACGACGATCCGGCTCGCCATCGTCATGGCCTCGGTCTGGTCGTGGGTGACGTAGACGGTGGTCGCCTTTATCTGGTTATGGATCTTGACGATCTCGCTTCGCATTTGGACGCGCAGCTTGGCGTCGAGGTTGGAAAGCGGCTCATCCATGAGGAAGAGCTTGGCGTCGCGGACGATTGCCCGGCCAAGGGCCACGCGCTGCATTTGCCCGCCGCTAAGCTCGCGCGGCTTCCTATCAAGGTAGGGCCCAAGCCCAAGTATCTCGGCCGCGGCGTAGACGCGCCTTTTTATCTCCTCGGAAGGTAGTTTTTTAACCTTCAATCCGAAGGCGATGTTGTCGTAAACCGACATCTGGGGATAGAGGGCGTAGGACTGAAAAACCATGGCGATGTTCCGATCCTTCGGGGGGAGGTGGTTGCTTAAAACGTGGTCGATGTAAAGGGTGCCCGAGCTTATCTCCTCAAGCCCGGCGATCATCCGCAAAGTCGTCGACTTACCGCATCCAGAGGGCCCGACCAAGACGATGAACTCGTTTTGCTCGATGCTTAAGGAGAAATCGAAGACGGCCTGGACGCCGTTGGGGTAGATCTTATTGACGTTTTTCAAGACGACGAAGCCGTCGACCTCCTCGTTTTTGATGGTCTTGTTGGCTTGTAGGTAGGCTTTTCGCGCTTCCTTGACTTTCATTTTCTCCATGTTGGTGCCTCCTATCGCTTGACGCCGCTAGTGGCGACGCCCTCGATTATCTTGTTTTGGGTGAAGAGGTAAAGGATGAATATCGGGAAGGCCGAGAAGATGGCGGAGGCTAGGCTTAATCCCATGCTATTGGCCGTCTTCGAGGAGCTAAGGTAAGCGACGCCAACCGGCAAGGTCCAAAGCTCCTTGTTGCTCGTCCCGATGACGATTTGGGGCCAAAATAGGTCGTTCCAGCTGCCCATGAAGCAAAATAGCCCTTGGACGAGGAAGACGGTTTTGGCAAGAGGGAGGACGATCTTGAAGAAGATCCTGATGTCGCTTGCCCCGTCGATCCGGGCCGACTCGATGAGGTCCATCGGGATGGAAAGGTAGAATTGGCGGATGAGGTAAAGCCCGCCGACCCCGCCTAAGCCGGGGAGGATAAGGGCCCAAAGCGATTTGGAGATGCCGAGGTTGGCGATGTTGCTTAGCTGCGGCGCCATCGTCGCGATCCCGGGGATGACCATGGTGAAGATGATGACGAGGAAGAGGACGCTGCGGAATTTGAAGCGGAGGAAGACGAAGGCGTAGGCCGCCGCCCCGGCGATAAGGAGGTAGAGGAAGGTGTTGGCCGAGGCGACGAGGAAGGAATTGAGTATCCACCTCTCCACCGGGATCCTGGTCCCATCGAGCTCATGCTGGTTGAAAAGCGATACGTAGTTATCAACGGTGAAGCCATCCACCGGGATTAAGTGCCCAGGGGCGTAAGTAAAGCTATATTGGCTAGTGAAGGAGCCGATGACCCCGATAAGCAAAGGGAGCATCCAGTAGAAGGAGAAAAGGGCGAGGACGACGAAGCAGTTTATCTGGATGAGCCGAGAATCGACGTAGAGGGTGAAGGAATTCTCCGGGAGCCGCTTTTGCCTTTTCAAGACGATGTAGGAAATGTCGAAGATGGCCAAAAGGGCCAATAGGGATGCCGAGGCGATAAGGACGCCCAAGACGGTCATGCTCATGCTTTGCCCCCCCCTCGCGTTTGCTTTCGATGTAGCGGGCGAAGTCATCGGCCTTCTTATGCCCCGACTTCCTCTCCTTTGTCACAAGAAGCTGGATGGCGGTGATTAGCCCGACGAAAATGCCTAGGGTTATGCCCATGGCCGAGACCATGCCGTAGACGTTGTACTGGGTGCCGTTTATAAGCGATTGCAAATACCACATTATCGACATCGTCGAATGGTAGTTGGTCCCGTCGATGTTGATGTCGGGGCCCCCGTTGGTGAGGACGTAGATCTGCCCATAGAGGGAGAAGTAGCCGATGATGGTCGTGAAGATGCATAGGATCAGCTGCTGCTTGATGCAAGGGATGGTGACGTGGAGTATCTTCCCGAAGGAAGTGCACCCATCGACCGAGGCCGCCTCTAGTAGCGACTTATCGACGTTTTTCAGCCCAGCGGAAAGGATGACGAAGTTGCCGCCCCAGCCGCCCCAAACGCAAAGCAGGAAGATGACGATCCAGGCGTAGATGGGGTCGCTATTCAGCCAGTTGATGGTCGTCCCGAACCACTGGTTGACATAGCCAAACGTCCAGGAGAAGAGGGCGATGAAGATGACGCCCGAGCTTGAGACGGGGAGGATGGAGGGGAGGTAGATCACCGCCCGGAAGAACTTATACCCCTTGGGCTGGAAGTTGATGAGTATCGCCATGATAAGGGGCAAGAGTATGGCGACCGGGACGATGAGCAGGGCGAAAAGGGCCGTGTTCTTCATCGCGTACCAGAAGTTGACATTGTAGATGGAGGCCGAATTGGTCAATAGGGTCCAATAGTTCTGGAAGCCGCGCCAGGCGTTTTGGGTCGGGTCGCTTATGGAATAGCGCATAAGCGACATTGCGATCCCATACACCAGCGGATAGACCGTGAAAAGGAGGAAGAAGAACAAATAGGGGCCAAGGAAAAGGAGCACCAGCCCGTAACGTTGGAAAAAGGATTTCCTTTTGCTCCGGGAATAGGCGTATTCCTCAACTGAGACTAGGCGCGACATAGTCCTCTCCTAAGATAGGGAAAGCGATTAGAGGTCTTCCGAGCTTTGGATGGCCTGGACCGCCTCGTTGTAGCGGCTTTCGACGATCTGCTCCGGGGTGCGCGAGGCCATGTTGGAGCTGAAGATGTCGATGTAGACGCTTTTAAGGCCTTCGTAGACCTCGGTGTAATAGGGGGTGTTGCCGAGCATCCGGAAGTTCTCCGGATCGCCGAATTCCTGCAAATAACGCTCATAGTACTCGCTTTCGAGGTATTGGGGGCTACTAAGGACCTCTTTCGAGGCCGGGAGGTGGCCGCCTTGCATGTAGGAGGCGCTATGGCTGGTCATGTACTCTGCGTAAACCGCGGCCGCG
The DNA here is from genome assembly GCA_017694295.1 of Candidatus Alloenteromonas pullistercoris. GTDB lineage: Bacteria > Bacillota_I > Bacilli_A > RFN20 > CAG-826 > Alloenteromonas > Alloenteromonas pullistercoris. The sequence continues at coordinate 6,088 of JADINA010000014.1, forward strand.
GCCCGCTTGGCGTTGGAATCGCAGGTCCTGGTGATGGAGAAGCAATGCCCGACGCCGTATATGTCGGAGGCGCAATCGGCGTTTTCGTCTAATGCGTATAGTTTGGACATGTTCATGATGTCAAGCGGCTTGTAGGTCTTGCCTTCGCTATCTTCCCTGTCGCCGAGGTTGCGCTCATACTCGTCGAAGCGCTGCTCAATCCACCAAGGGCCCTCGCAGGAGAAGACGGCGTTGCCCGAGGCCAGATTGCTCCAAACCGTCTCCGAGCTCTGTCCCGGACCGACGAAGCGTCCTTCATAGCCTTGTCCGCTTTGCCAGTCGCGGAACATGGACATGACTTTGATTAGGGCGTCGGTGTTCCAGGCCGGGTAGCCGCGCGAATCGGTGAGCTCCCCGCCGTTTTGGAAGACGGCGGTTTGGGGGATCCAGCCGTTTTCGATGCCGCCGGTGTCGCTCATGACCACGGGATAGAAGTTGGGGAGGCGGCTTTGCACCCAGTCCCCAGCCGCCGGCTTGGTCTCGTCCATCGCCCGGTGCCAAAGCTCCCCGGCCTCGTTAAGGCGGATGAGTTCGTTGCACACGTTCTTGAACTCGCTTAGGCTCGATGGCTTGCTTAAGCCGTTTTTCTCCAATATGTCGGTTCTGACGAACCACACCCCGGCGTGGACGTCGAGTGGCACGCCATAGGTTTTGCCTTCATATAGGCATTCGGCCATGACGTTTTCTAGGTAATCATCGCGGGAGAAGTCGGATTGGGAAAGCTCAAAGTACTCGTCCATCGGGACGATGATGTTGTCCCTGGCCAAGGTGGTGAGCCGCTCGGAGTGGAACAAGACGACGTCGGGGGCCATGTCGGGGTCGGTGTTGATGACGTTGGCGAGCTGGGTGTAGTAAACCGATTCGGAAACCGGCTGCAGCTCAACCTCGATTTGGCCTTGGTAGAGGTCGTTGAAGGTGTTGTTGACCATGTTGAGGTAGGTTTGGTCGGGGTCGCCGATGACCGACCAGACGGTGAGCTTGACGTTATCGAAGACAACGCCGCCGCTAGAATCGGTTTGTAGCGAATCGGTGGGCCCGGAGGAGGTCTTTGGGCCGCATGAGGCTAAAGCCAATAGGCTAAGCGCGGCGATGGGAAGGAATTGCTTTTTCATATTGTTGTTGCTCCTTTTTATTTTCCGTAAACCTCAACCTCGGAGAGGGAGAATTCGGAGGCGTTTGAGACAGTTATTTCGACGTAGCGGGTCCTTACCTCCTCTTCCAGCTCAACGACGAAGCAGCTATGCGGGAATATCCAGCTGGTTTCGCGGTTGACGTAGTTTTGGTTGAAAACGACGTTTTTGACCCCAATGTCTCCGTCGAAGCGGATCTCGTCGATGTAATCAATCTTCCTTTGGTAATCGTAGGAATTGCCGATAAGGAGGAATTTGACCGTCTTCTCCTCCCCAAGGTCGATCTTGAAGCGGCTCTCCCCGGCGGGGAAGTTCGCCTCCTTCACGACTTCGGTGTCGGTTTGGCCTTTGTTGTGGCCGCGGTTGGAGAAGTTGTCGACGAGGTAACTTAGGTTCTCCCCCTGCCCTTCGACCGTTTTGCCATAGGCGAGGTTCGAATAGCCGGTTACGGCGTTTGGCAGGCGGTTTATCGACCAGGTCGGCCCCCGGGTATAGGGGACGTTGTCCTCGGTGAAGTAAAGGTAATCGAGGCCAAGGGCCCTGTTGGAGTTATTGTCCTCGCCCCACTTTTTCCTGTTTTGGTGGGCGTGGAAGGCAAACATGTACTCGTCCCCGACCTTGCAAATCGATGCGTGCCCGGTCCCGGTTTGGAAGCCGAGGTAGCGGGTGTTGATGTATTCCCCGTCGTTGCCCGGCACCCCAAGGAGCATGTTTTCTAGCGGATGCGAGTTGGGCTTAACGTATTCCCCTAGGGGCGAGGAGGAGGTCGCGTAGCCGACGTTATAGACCGTATCGACGTAGGAATTGCCCGAATAGGTTAGGAAGTAGGTCCCGTTATGCTTGATCATATAGGGCCCCTCAAGGCATTCCATCGTCTGATCGAAGCTCGTCGACCAGGTTTCCCAGTCGATGGTCCGCTCATTATCGCTAAGCTTGGCTAGCCCGGGAGAAAGAAGCCTGGTGAGGGTCGACTTGTCCCAGCTGGTCGGGCTATCCATCTTCGCGCCCCAGATCTCCTGGACGGGATAGCCGCCATAATCCTGCGTGCGGCATTTCTTCATGTCATAGGAGAAATACATGTATAGCTCGCCGTCGTCATCTTGGAAGACGTGGGAATCGAGGATCGTGCAATACTTCGCCTTCCCCTCCTCGTATAGGCTAAACGGCGGGGTGGCGATGGTCCCGTCCTCCCCGGGCACCTGCTTATAGGGGCCATAGACGTGATCGGAGACGGCGACGCCAAGCTGGCAATTGGTCGTGCCGTTATTGGCGTAGCTTGCCGTGTAATACAAATACCACTTGTCCCCGATCTTCTGGATGTCGGGGGCCCAAAGGTCCTTGGTCGACCAAGAGCCGGGTTCGGGGACGAACATGTCGCCGAGCCTTTCCCAGTTGGTCAAGTCCTTCGAGCGGAAGCAGCGGAAACTCGTCGTTCCGTGCGTCCCGGAGGCGTAGAAATAGCCATCCTCATAGACGACCATCGGGTCGCCCATGTCCTGAAGGAGGTCGTTTCGGTAGAAGAGCTCGTTGTTAAAGCGACCATCGACCTGGCTTGAGTAGTCTCTAAAGGCAACCTCGGTCAATGGAGCGCGCGATTCCTGCTCGCTATTAGGCAAGGAGGAAGAGGCGGAGGAAGAACCTCCGGGGGCGCAGGAAAGAAGGAGCAAGGACAAAGGGAATATAGCCAATCTGCTTTTCATCTTAAGCCTCCTGGTAAGCGGAGACGGAGAACTCGGATACCGTCGCCCCGCAGCGGAAGGTCCCTAGGCCCGGGGTCGAGAGGGAGTCGTTGCTCCAGTCGTAGTTGTCGTTAAGCAAGGCGTCGCTGTCCTCGAGGACGCGGATGCCGTTGATGTAAACCTGTAGCCCCTCAACGAGTTTGACGACCCGGAAGGTGATCTCGCCGGAGAAGTCGATCCCATAATCGGCGAGGGGGTATTCGGTCCAGGTGGCGTCATCGAAGTTCGGGCAAAGGGAATAGATCGGGTTTTGCGCCGTCCCTTTGATGACGAGCTGGAGCGAGCAGGTCGGGGATTCGCTTTGCAGGTAAAGCAATATCTTCGAATCGTAGGAGGAGCCGCTTAGCATCGGGATGAGCGAGGAGATGGTGAAGGAGATGTCGAGCTCGCCTTTGAGGGCCTCACGCCATTTTAATCCGTTTTGGTAATCGTTCATCGGGGGCCAGTTCATGTCGGTCCCGGGGAAGTCGTAAGCCATAAGCGAATGGCCATTGGAATCGGTTTCGACATATCCTCCGACGTAATAGGGATAGGCGCTTAAGACACTCTCAACGGCTTCAAGGCCGGAGCAGACATAGACGATCTTGGCCGAGGCGACGACGCCTTCGCTATAGACTACCGGGTAAATATCGCCATTAGAAGAGGCTTCGAAGCTCTTCAATAACCTTCCGTCGGCATAGACATAGACCCGGCCATCCCTATTAAGCAAGCCAAGGGTGGCGGTTCTATATAGATTGGAGCCATCGCGGGCATAGGGGGTGGAGAAGCTTTCCTCGAGACTGCCGTATTTGATCGTCCTGGCGTTGTCGTTTCCGATCACGAATTCGGCGTAATCCTGCTGGAAGTAGCCGTGCCTCCCAAGCAAGAGCCCAACCCGTCCGTTTCCCGAGGCGATGTTAAGCTCGACCTCGGCGTATTGGTTTTCCCCAAGCGGATTCGAAAGCGGGACGTAGCCGCTTCCGCCGTTGAAGGAAACGGTCTCGCCATCAATCGCGGCCTCCCCGACGAGGAGGCTTTCGTTATAGGGGCCTTCGGAAGGCGAGGATTCGGCGATGGCCTCGTATTTGACGGTCGCCTTGGCGTTGGGGTTGTTGGAGGCGACGGCCTGGACGCGGAAGGTCCCGGTGACCCCGGGGTCGATGGTAAGCGACCCCTCGGGGGTGAGCGAGACGCCTTCAAGCGGCGTAACGAGGTTGTAGGTCACGTCCTTTATCGGCGTAAGCTCAGGGGAGATGGTGCTGCTCATTTGGTAGGTTCGACCATTTTGCAACCTGGTGTCGAAGCCATTGATGGCTATCTCCTCGGCCGACTGGAACTCGTTTAGCTTGTTTTTGACGACCTCCGGGTCGCTTGAGGACTCGAACTCGGTGATGGTTAGCAGCTGGTTTTGCGAATAGATGCCGGGGAATGTGTCTTGGTTATCGAAGAACTCAACGGCATAGCCAAACTTCACGTCCCCCTGCTCCATGTGGAAATAATGGTACTGCCCATGGCGCATTATCGTGAGGTCAACCCCCTCGCCGGGCTTGACCTCGAAGGTCGAGACCAAATCCTCGTGGTTGGTGATGCCGGTTTGGTAACGCCACCCGCCGTAATATGGGGTGAAGACGCCGCTTGAGCCATCGCCGCTTGGGCGAAGGCCGTACCAGAACATATTGTTGCCGATGGGATGGAGGGTGTCGACCCAGAAGGAGCCAAGGCCAAACCGCCCAAGCGGGTCGTTGTTCTCATAGCCGTTATGGACGATGTGGCAGGAGAAATACCAATCCTGCCCAAGCTCGTTGACCAATAGTTGGGTTTGCCCTCCGCCGATGGTGACGACGCCATCGCGGGCGTCGCGGGTATCGACGGTGCCGTTGATATAGCCTTGTTCGGTTAGGAAGAAGGGCTTATAGACGCTTAGCTCGATCGAAGCGGAGACCGAAGGATTATCCGCTAGGGCGATGGTGATGGTCACGGTCCCTTCGCTTACCCCGCTTACCTGAGCATAGTCGTCGACCGTGGCGATTTCGGGGTTAGAGGAGGAGAAGACGACATCCAAGTCCCCTTCGACCCGGTAGGCCAAGGTGATGGTCTGCCCAATCGCGAGCTCATCGTCGCGGGTGACGATGGTGATCGGGTTCTCGGTAAGACTTGATTCCGAGGAAGTCGATTCGGAGGGGACGCTTGAGGTTCCCTCGCCGCATGAACACAGGGCGAGGCTAAGGCAGAGAGAGGTGACTAGAAGCGATGTTTTCTTCATAAATTCTCCTTAATTCTTGGCAATAAGCCTGCAAAAAGCAAACATTTGATTTTCGATTGACGGAAGCAAGAGGATTCCTTTTTGCGGGCTTTCCGCATATCGCGAAGGGAAGGCCCGGGGGGCCAAGCGACTGGCCCCCCGGCACAAGGAGGAAGGTTATTCGCCGATGGAGAGGGCGACGTTGGATAAGGTGGCGGTGAAGCCTTTGTTCATGTCTTCGGCTTGCTCGGCGAAGGCCCAGAAGTAGCCGGTCGTCCCGGTCACGCCGGAGGTGGTGAAGGAGGCGGTGTTGCCGCTTTGGCCTTTGGCGGAGAAAGTCGCGTTGCCTTCCGCGTCGACGGTCAAGGTGACGTTGACGGTCTCATTGACGGCGATGGCGAAGTCGGCGCTATTTGGGCCAAACGATCCGCCCGCGTCATGTTCGATCTTGTTGCCCCAACCGGTCGAGAGGACGACGTGGAAGCCGTGCCCGCCGATTTGGAGGATGAACTTGCCGTCTTTCAGGGCGTCGTTGAAGACGACGTCATAGCTGATGGTGTACGGACCCTTGAGGTTGGAGAGCTCCTTAAGGGCGAGCGAGCGGTTGATCGATTCGCGCATGCTCCCTCCAGCCGCCGTCGATGAACTCGAACTCGTAGGAGCCGTCGCCGTTGTCGGTGATGGCGTCGCCATAATGGATAGATTCGCTGGCTTCCTCGAGGCTCGGGGTGGTGACGGTGATGTTGGAGACGGTGGCGGAGACGCCATTTGTCGAGATGCGGACGGGAAGTTCCTGATAATGGTATTCGGGGGCGATGGCGCAATGCCTTGTTGCCCCATCCATCTGCATCGCCAACGGGGTTTCCATGTCGTCGACGTAGAAGTTCACGACCCCGCCTTTGGATTCGATCTTGTAGTGATGGGAGGCAGCTTGGTCGAAGGAGGCAAAGTCAACCGAGTTGTTCCATTGCGGTTCGTTGGACTCAACGGAGCGTGTAAAGGTCTCTATGCGGGCGGTCCCTCCGTATTGCTCGCTCTTATAGGCGATGTAATACTGGTTGTTGGAGCCGCCAAGGGAAACCATGAGTTTGGGGAACTCGACGTTGGTTTTGTAGTTCGAGACGTCGAACTCGATGGAGAAGTCCCCGCCGACGACTTTTTGCTTGAGTATGGCGGCGTATTCGCTTGTTTCGTCATAGGCATACTCGTTGCCGACCCCGTTGGTCCCCATGAAGGACTCGGGGAAGGTGATGGAGCCGTCGTCGTTTAGGATGACGCCGCCGCTGACCTTAAGCTGTTCGTTTTCGGCGTCGGGGGACTCGGTGAGGACCTGGATTTGGATGGTGTCGAGGACGTCGTTGGTTTTGTTGTTGACGAGATTGAGGGTCATCGTCCCTTCGGGGGCGCCATTAAGGACGGTGACGGAAAGCCCGCTCACCGTGGTGTGCTCGGCGTATTCCCCATCGACGACGAGCTTAATGCCGTCTAGGGAGTACTCGGGGCCGATGGAAGCCGGGTATTCGCGGGTTTGCCCGACGACGAGGGGGTTGAGGTTCGGGTTCACGAAGCAGCCGGCGTCGATGCCGGCGTCGCTCCCGAATTCGGAGGCGATGAGGGCGTCGACCTCCTCCTCATCGTAGGTGATGGTTGAATCGGTCAACGTCATGTCGGTCTCTTGGGAGTAGAAGCCAGGGTAGGTGGCTTCGGCATAGCCGATCGAGTCGAGGAATTTGCCATGGTATCCGCCGATGTCGTAATAGTAGCTGTCGCCTTTGCGGATGAGGGTGAAGTCGATGGTGAAGGTCGATTCCGTTTTCTCGAAGGCCAAGCCCTGGTATGCCGGGAAGGGGTAGGCGTCGAACACCGGGGCTCCCCAGCCGTTATAGAAGTTGCGGATGTAGATGTCGAGGCGATCGTCATCCTGCTTGTCGTTGTTGCGGATGCCGGTCCAAAGGGCGTTGTCCCCGGCGTCTTTGAAGCTGCCGATGCCGAATGAGCGGCTCGAATCTGTGTAGCCTTGGACGGTGGCGGTAGTCGAATAGGCCCAGACTGTTCCCGGGTTTTTCGCGACGGCGGTGTGCTGCTGCCCCGCCCCGCCGAGGAAGCTCATCGTTCCTTCCTCCTCGACGTTGTTGCCGCGGGTGATGGTGGTCGAATAGAAGTTCTCGGTGACGTTGACGGTCAAGACGACGGGGGCGACTTCTTCATGGTTTTTCATTGAGAAAGTGACGGTCGCCTCGCCAAGCCCAGTGGAGGTTTTGACCTCGTAGGTGTAATCGGCCGCGGTCGGGGTGACGGTTATGGCATCACTTACCCCGCCGATGACTACGTCGATTTCCTCGTCGAAGGCGTCTTCCCCGTTATTGGTGACCGACAAGACGACGGTCGATGATGGGGCGGTGTCCTTGTTGAGGTCTAGCGTTGAGGTGGGGACGACCCCACTTGGGGTCAAAAAGCCAAGGGCGAAATTGTCCTCGACCGGGGTGGAGGAGGATTCGCTGCTCTCCTCGCTTGATTCCTCCGAACTAGATTCCTCCGAACTCGATTCCTCGCTTGAGGACTCGGTGATTTCGGATTCGCTGGAAGAGGATGAACCGCTTGAGGTCGATGGGGTCGAATCTGAACTAGACGTCTCAGAGGATGACGTGTCGCCGCAGCCTGAAAGCGCGAGCAGGGCCGCTAAGGCTGGGACGAGTAGGATTTTCTTTTTCATTGGAATATGCATTCCCTCCTCGGCAATATTTTCTTGAAAGCGCTTCCAAGTGAATATATCCAATATTGCAAAATTTTAAAAAGCATCAGTTACTTCGAAAATGTTCGAAGTTTGTTTTATAATAAATCTCGATGGATGCTGAATAATTTCATAAGGAGCCGCCAATGAGGGAAATATTCACGACAATCAAAGATGATGAGGAACTTGAGAAAATAGGCGAGGCCCTTTCCTCGCCGATAAGGCGGCAGGTGCTCCGCCTTGTGTGCGCGCGTTCATATGGGATATTGGAGTTAGCCAACATAACCGGGGTCGCCCTATCGACGATGTCTTTCCACGTCAAGATATTGAAGGAGGCCGGGCTCATCAAGTTCGTCTCCTCGCCGGATAAGCACGGCAACGAGAAGAACGTCTCCCAGTCATGCGAATCGATTTACATAAGCTTTGACATCGCCAAATCGAGCAAGAAGCACCTATACACCTTAAGCGTGCCAATCGGCTCCTACTTCGGTTTCGATATAACCCCGCCTTGCTCGATGATGGGCATAAAGAACCAGATCGGCGACGTCGATTCCACCGCCGCCTTCTACTCGCCCCGCCGTTTCGACGCGAGGCTCATCTCCTTTCTAAAAGGCCATTTGGATTACCGCATCCCGGCCGAGGAATTCAAAGGGAAGAAGATCAAATCGCTTACCTGGTCGCTCGAGCTTTGCTCCGAATGTCCCAATTACAACAACAACTGGCGAAGCGACATCCTTTTCTTGGTTAACGGGAAGGAAGCCTGCGTCTACAAAAGCGCCGGGGACTACGGAGATAGGCGGGGACTATTGAATCCTGACTGGTATCCGACCCAATCGACCCAATACGGGATGCTAAAGAAATTCCGCATCGATGAAACAGGTGTCTACATCGACGAAAAGCAGGTATCGTCGAAGAAAGTCGATGAATTCGATATCGGCGGAGGGCCTTTCTTCACCTTGCAAATCGGTGTCAAGGAAACCGGGAGCCACGTCGGGGGTTTGAATTTGTTTGGACGGGGATTCGGGGACCATGACCAGGACATCGTGGTTCAGGTGGATTATGAATAACGAGGTGGATGAAACGACTCTCTGAACCAGCTGCAAAAATCAGCTGAGAGATAGGGTATTGTCAAAAAAGAGCTATTTAAAAACAACGACGAATTGCGAATTCGTATCTGCGATTTCGTCAACGTTAGTTCCAGCATTCATTTATATAACTTGTCGCAGGTCGGAAATCGCACTTAATCAATGGCGCATCAGCAATATCAGGCATGCTATCAGGAGTCGGAATCGATATGCACAAACTCCTCCCGACCGGTTCGCATTGTATCAGGTCTAATTTCTTAGGAGTCGGAATCTGCTGGCGAAGACGAGCAGGTCTTTGCATCGATTGTATCAGGTCTAATTTCTTAGGAGTCGGAATCCGAGCCGGAGCTCACTGACCTATTCGTGGA
>JADINA010000015.1 GCA_017694295.1 Candidatus Alloenteromonas pullistercoris
ACCGCGGTGGCGTTGGCAAGCTCCTCGTTGACCTGCCTGGCGACGTCCTTGGCCGACTTCATGCCCTGGGTATGGCGTTGCTGGGCGATGCGCGATATCCTGTCGTTGCTTTGCAAAATGAAATCGCCGACATCGGAGACGCCTTTGGCATATTCGTTTTGGATGTCGGAAAAAGTCTTCAGCAAACTCCGCAAAACCGATTGCTCATGGACCATATTGATGTATTGGTCGATGTTTTGCGGGAATATCGTCGTGTTGACAAGCTGGAGGATATAAGACATGTCGACCTCGCCGTCGAGTTTAAGGGAAATAAGCTCGTCGTTGACGGTCTGGGGGTCGATGGAGCGGTTGTGCAGCTGCAATTCGCGCATCGCGTGGAAGACATGGACGTTGCGCGGCTCCTCGCCGGAGAAATCCTCCTCCGTCAAAGAGCCAAGGGCGATCTGGGCCGCCTCCGGGGAGATGAGCATTGAGCCCAAAACCGAGCGCTCGGCTTCGACGTTGGATGGCAAAGTCAAAACCTTGGGCATCACTTCTCCTCGCTGATATGGACGTTGACTGTGCCGACAACGGTCCCCTCCGAGCCATGGTAAAGCTCGATTTGGAGGCGGGTGTAGCCAATCGCGTTGGCCGGGTATTTGTCGATGAACTTCCGCTTATCGATTTTGATGCCCCATTGCTTGAATAGCCCCTCCTCGATTTCCTTGGGGGAAATGGAGCCGAACATCCTTCCGTCGCTGCCGACTTTGGCGGTGAATTCGACGTTGATGTGCTCTAGCCGCTTCGAAAGCTCCTCGGCTTCCTTCTTCAGCTGCACCTGCCTTTGCTGCTCCAAGGCGTTTTGCTTGGCCAGCTCCTTTTGCGAGGCCGCAGTCGAGGAGACGGCGAGCCCCTTCGGGATGAGGTAATTGGCGCCATAGCCATCGGAAACGCTGATGGTCTCGCCTTTCTTCCCCAGTTTCCTCACATCTTGCAACAATATCACCTGCATTGTCGTTCCTCCTCTATTCTCTTTGGCTCTTCTCCTGCGGCAACGGGGCCCGGGCTTGGTCGAGGTAATTGCGAAGCACCTCTTCCAGCCTTGCGGCCGCGGCCGAGGGGATGATGTTGTTAATGACGGCCGCCGCCGCGGTGAACCTTCCGCCGCCGCCAAGCCGCTCAATGAGCAATTGGACGTTGATGGTCCCATCGCTCCGCCCGGATATCTTAACCGTGTTGGAGGCGATGCGGCCGATGGCGAAGGAAGCGTGGATTCCCTTCGCCTTCATATAATAATCGGAAAGCTTGCTGATGGTAACGTCGTCCATCGGCTTTTCGTCATCGGGGGTGCAGACGTAGACGACCCCGGTCTCCGGGGTGACGACCCGGCTGCAAAGGGCGGTGAGCGAATAAAGCTCCTCGAAATCGTCTTTCAAATACGAATCGGCGGCGACGTTATCGGCCCCGTATCCCTTAAGTATCTCGGCGGCCTCGAAGGTCCTCGCCCCGGTGTTTTGGTTTTTGAACCCGTTGGTATCCAAGAACATGCCGGAAAGCATGAAGGTCGCGAAAACCGAGGGCAATTCGATCCTCTCCCCGTTGGCGTAATGGATCATCTCGGCCAATATCTCGCAAGTGGAGGAGGCGGAGGAATCGGTGTGGTTGAGGATCGGGTGCTCGATGCTGTTGTCGCCGGGCCGGTGATGGTCGATAACCACGACCTTGGTCGCCTTCTCAAAGGCCTTCCGCCCCATGATGTTGTTGGGGTTTGAGACGTCGACGACGATGAAGAGGGTGTTGGATTTGATCCGCTCCTCGGCTTCCGAGGGGCTGATGGTCAATTTGTCGATGCCCTTGCCGAATACCGACTGGATGGCCGAGCGGGTCTTCAGCTCGGTGTCTTTCATGTCGTAGACGATTTTGCAGTTCTTCCCGACGTGTTGGCAGAAGGCATATATCCCAAGGCAGGCGCCAAAGGCGTCCATGTCCATCGAGGAATGGCCGCTAACCATGACAAGGGGAGCGCTTTTTATCAAGGTCAAAACCGAATCGGCGAGCGAGCGGAACTGGACCCGGTTGGTGTTTTCCACCGATGGGGTCTTCCCGCCGAAGAAAGCCAAGTCGTCGCCGGCTTTGGCCACGACCGCCTGATCGCCGCCGCGCGACATGGCGATGTTAAGGGCGTTGGTCGCCATTTCGGTAAGGCGCCCGACGATGTCGATGCCATAGGCCATGCCGATGGAAAGGGTCGGGATGAAGTTTTGCCCTTCCCCCGCCTTCCTCACCTTCTCAAGGATCGAGAACTGGTCTTCCATGACCGAATGCAAAGCCGAATAATGGCAGACGAGGAAATAGGCGTCGGAACGGTAACGCCTTAACCCGATGTCGTGGTCTTTGGCGTATTCGATGATCGCCTGACGGACGTTGGTGAGGACGTCGGAATTGCCCTCCTCGCTCCGCTCAAACTTCTCGTCATAGTTGTCGATCATCAAAAACCCGATGACGAGGCGGTTGTTTTCCGAGGTCACCTCGATGACGTGGTAATTGGTCATGTCGCGGAAGATGAAGAGGTGGGCATCGGTTAGGTAACGGACCGAGAAATATAAAGAGCCACAGTCGAATTCGACCTTGAAGTCGCTTGGCAAGTTGGCATCGAGGAAGTTCTTCAGCTTCGGCTGCCAATCGAAGATGTTGATGTCGAGGATATCAAGCGACCTTTCCCGGAAAAAGGAGTTGGTCCAGATGACGCAGCCCTCATCGTCGGTGACGACTAAGCCGATCTCGCCGAATTTATAGGCTTCCTGGACATCTGAGCCCAAAACCGAAGCGGCTTGCAAATCGGTCGCGTGCTTTTTCTTCCCAACCACGTAGATGGCGATCCAGATAAAGCAAATGTCGAAGATGGCGATGATGCCGATGGCTAGCAGCCAATACCAAGGGTTGACGCCCTCAACGAAGCCTTTTGGGGCGTCAAGGTAATACAAGACGGCGACTAAGCCGACTAAAAGAAGCTCGACCAGCCCAATGATGAAGCCAGCAAACTTAAGGCGGGAAAGCAATCTGGTGACAGAAAATGCACCGGGATCCAATTCCTCGATTCTTTTCGGCTGATCGCTTACTCTTTTTTCTTTTTTCGGCTTGCGTGGCATAGGGCCATTATACGCAAGGGCGCGCCCGCGTCCTAGTGGGAAGCCTTATTTCGGCGATATCGGAATAGGAGCAAAGCCGATAGCCCAAGCAATAGTGCCCCAAGGGAAACCGCGCTCGGGACGATGGACCCAAAGCAGCCGGAACCCCCGTCTCCGGATTCGCTTGAAGAGGGCTCAGTTGGCGAGGTTCCCTGTGAGTTCTCCCCGCTTGATTCGGAAACGACCTGGATGAGGCAGGTATCAGTTTTCGCGTTGCTGGTTTTGACACTGATGGTCGCTTCCCCCACCTCAAGGGCGGTCACATAGCCGCTTTGGGTGACGTAGGCGATGTTGAGGTTGCTGGAGGTATAGCTCAAATTGGTGTCGGTCGCGTCTGCGGGGAGGATAACGGGCTCAAGGCGGATCCTATCGCCCAATTCCAAGGTATAGCTATCCTCGGCAAAGGAAACGGATTCAACGGGGACAACCGGGGAGTCAGTGCCTTCCAAAGCCCCGGGCCCATCATAGGAATCGTCGAATATCATGCGGGCGAATTCCGGATGATCGACGAAGGGATTGCGGTTGTTTTGCAAAGTGTAGACCGTGTTGTTGCGGTAAATCTCGCGGTCGCTTACCGGAAATTCCTCATTCCATTCAAGGCAAAGGTCAAGCGAGGTGAAATTCCCGGTTATCGAAAGGCCGTACATCACCGAGGCGTAAAGGGTGGCCCTGGCAACCTCGCCTTTGGCTTCGTCGCAAGGCTCGAAGACGCTTGATGTCGTATAGCAATCGGTCGGGTCGCCAAAAGCGTCGATAACCGGATCGGAATGGTCGGAGACGATGCCCAATTTTTTATTCCCCCGGGCCCCATTGACCTTATTATCGGAAGCGAAGATTATGTGGTTATCGGAATCGCCGGCCCCCGACATCTTCGAATCCGGATAGCTATGTTCGCGGTTCCAGCCATCGGGATAGGAATTGACCTTATGGTTTTTTCCAATATGCCGCCGCGAATAGACAGCGATGATCGAATTGGGGTCGTTAGGCGCCTCATCGGCCGCCTCAAAACGCGACCAGTCATAACTTACGTGGGCGTTGTCGATGATCTGGTTAAGCCCATCGAGCAATTCGTCCCCAACCAATCCGCGGATTGGCTCATAGTAATCGCCCTCATCGCTTACCTGGGTTCCGCTCCAGGCGGCGACCTCGGTCGGATTAGCCGAACGAAAAATGGCTCCGCCAAGGCATAAGAAGGCGGCGGCTAAAGCCAAGAGGGCGGATTTAAGCCTCATTTGTCTTTCCTTTCGTCATGGCTTTCCTCTTTGGGGGAGGCTAGGTAAAAGCAAACGGCGATCGTGATCGCGACGACGGCGATGACGGCGATTATCCCGATGATGGTCGAGGTTGCCAAAAGGATATTAACCATGGCGTTTTCCCCTTATGAACAAGACGATGACCAAGCCTCCCAGCACGACGGCGACCCCGGCGAGGGTTCCGCCGATGGAGCCAAAGCAGCCGCTAGAGGATGGCGAAGACGGATCATTAGGCGAAGAGGAATTGGCAGGGACGTCGCTGGAGCTGCTTTCCTCTGACGTACTCGGCTCATCCGGCTCATCCGGAAGGGAAATGACATTGACCGCCACCTCGGCTTTGACGCCGTTACTCGCGGAAACCGTGATCGTGGCTTGCCCAGGGGCAATCGCCGTAACGTTCCCGCCTTCGACCGTCGCCACCGCCTCATTTGAGCTTTTGAAAGCCAAAGTCTTGTCGGTCGCGTTGAACGGGGAGACGGAAACCGTCAGCTCCGCGACATCGCCAACCGCCAAATCAAGAGAAGAGGGGGATACGGAAATGGAGGAAACCTCAACTTCCTCCGGCGGATTGGGGGAGGCGAAATAGACGGTCAAATACTCAAGGTTGGCCACCCCGCCGCCATTATTCTCCAAGTAGAAGTAGCTGTAGTCGCCATCAGGCGTATACGTATAGACGGAACCCGAGGAGCTTTCGATTGCCTTGGAGTCATCGGCTTTGGGCTCGGTGCCGAAATAGCAATCGAGGTTGCCCTCGCCGTTGGTATAAGAAGCCTCAAGTTTCACGATCAAGCCGTTGCTAACCCGGTTCCAAATCTTACCTAGGGATTTTTTAAGTTGGATGGTCTTTTGGTTGTCGAAGTTGCCAACCATGTTGATCCCAAATTCAACGCCCCCGACTTCAACGTAGGTATCGGAATTCACGTAGTCGCCTAAATCCATGGAGGAGGCGGTTAGCTTAATCTCCTCGTCCCCGCCGACGCTGGATGAGGGATCGAAAACGGTGACGGAGCAGGAGGCGATGACGCTTGGGTCAACGGTCGAATAGCAATAGATAGTGGCCGTCCCCTGGGCAATGCCTTTGACCAAAGCCGTTTCCCCGTTTCCGGAAACGGTCGCGATGGACTCGTCACCCGAATACCAAACAAGGGTATCCTCGCTTGTGCCATAGGCCGAGGCCGAAACGTTCTCAGAGGAATTGATGGCGACCCGAAGCGAAGAGGGGGACAGGCTTATATGGACGGCGTCCGGATCGAAGTCGCCGCCTTCGTAAACCGAGGTCCGAAGCCCTTCCTCGGTATAGATGTAATTGGCGAAATCCGGATTATCGATGAAGGGATTGCGGCCAAATCCGGCAGAATCCAAGCATTCGTTGCGCCTAATCTCGGCTTCGGTGACCGGATATTTGTTGTTCCATTGCACCAAATAGCGCAGGGTCCCCATCGTGTTTTTCGAGGTCGAGTCGCCGGGGTTGTTGGAAAGGCTTAGCTTATTGTGATAACGGGTGGCGACGTAGAAGATGATCCGGGCCGCCTCGCCCCGGGATGGCTCATAGCCAACAACCGAAGCCGGATCGAATTGGTTACTGCCGATGCCATAGAAATCGTTGCCGCGGTCAGTGTTTTCCTCTTTGGCGGTTGGCCGAAGCATATGCGGGTCGGAGCCGGGGCCGCTTTTGCCGGCGCCCCGAGAATTGGGCCAAACGTGTTCCTTGTTCCAGTTGTTGGGGTAATTATCGGTAAGGTAATCGGTGTCGGGATGGTAAAAGGGGGTTATGCAGCCGGGGTAATCGGGGCTTTCGTCCGATTCGCGGAGGATGTCGGTGGTTCCGGAATAGCTGACGGTCCGATCGCCCGTGTCCTCGATAAGCCTAGCCAATTGATCGCGGAATTCGGCGCCGTAGGAATAGAAATCAAGGTCGGCCCAAGGGTTGGAGGTGGCTTCAACCTGAACGACGGAAGGCTGCTCAAATACATGGCTTTCAAGCAAGCCGCCAACCCCGATTCCAGACGAGGCAAAAGCCACCAATCCCAATGAGGCGATGGCGAGTTTGAGTTTACCTTTCATAGCAGGCCTCCCTTAACCCAGCCCACCATTATGAGCGTTCCCACCTCTTAACACAAACAGAAAAAAGACAGGCCTAAAGTGACAAACCCAACTTCACACCCATGAAAAAGGATGTAAAAGGAGGCGGCCCACTTTCACGGTTTTGCCAAAATACCCCCTTTTAGTAAAATGGGGATGCCCGCCGGATGCGGAAAGGAAGCCAGTATGGTTGACGAAAAGAAGCGGCGGCGGATCGGGATCCGCGACCGCATCCGCATCCAAGCATGCCTTGAAAGCGGCATGCCGCCGTCCAAGATCGCCGAGGACACCGGGTTCTCGAAGTCGGCGATCTGCCGGGAGGTGTCATCCCGGTCCACCTTCGAGGGCCCAAGGGAAATGAGGTGCAGGCAGGGCGTCTACGTCTGCAACCGATGCGGCAAAAGGGCGCATTGCCATCGCCTCAAGGCCTTCTACGACTACGCCTCCGCCGACCTCGACGCCGAGGCCAAACTGTCTCTTATACACATCTGACGCT
>JADINA010000016.1 GCA_017694295.1 Candidatus Alloenteromonas pullistercoris
CATACGATTAGGACAATCATCAAGCAAACCAATTGCGACGCGCTCATCGGCTGCTTCTCTTTTTCGGCTATTCAAGGAATATTTGCTGCAGCTGGATTAAAGACAAAAGTTCTTTATTACGAACCCGATTCGCCTTTCGTCTCCCCAGACAGCAAGTTATTACGGTTTTGTCGGAAAGCGGCCTTCAAGTGGGCAGATGGTTTAGTTTTTCAAAGCCTTGAAGCCAAACGCGCATTTATCCCGTTGGCAAAGAAAAAGGCTATTTCAGAAGTTATCAACAATCCTATAAATTTTAAAATAGTTCCCAAGGCCGCCTATACCTATAAAAGGCTCATCGCGGCAGGGAGGCTTGCGGATCAGAAAAATTATCCGTGTTTATTGAAAGCCTTTGACATATTTCACAAGCACCACCCCGATTACTCTTTGTCCATCTTTGGAAGCGGCCCTATGAAAGACGTACTTGTTGAGATGATCAATGACATGGGCATGCAATATTCCGTTGCCCTACTCCCATATTCAACCTCCGTATGGAACGAAATGGCCAATTCGTCAATATTCGTCATGTCGTCTAAGCATGAGGGCATGCCAAATAGCTTATTGGAAGCCGGGGCAATGGGGCTTCCTGCAGTAGTAACGGACTTCACCCCAAGCGTTACGCATGCCTTGATTGAGCCTGGTGTCAACGGCGAAATCGTGCCGTTGAATGACCATATCGAATTTGCTCATGCGCTTATAAAGATCGCTGATAACTTCGAATCGTATAAGCAAGGCGCGTTAGCGAACTCCGAAAAAATGAGACGGTCCTTCGATATAACACCGATTGCCAATAAATGGCTTTCGTTTCTACAGAGGCTCGTTCAACCAAAATGAAAAACCTCAGCTAGCAAGCATCATCATGCTCCTTTATAATAATTCGAAGTATTTAGACGCTGTTAATGTTAATGGAAAAAAGCACCAGGAGACAAAGAATGACAATTTACTATTTTGGGATTTATGATACTTCAGGCGGCATGGAATCATATGCCAAAACGTTAATTGGCAGTGTTACCGAAAGGCACAAGGACATTAAGTTTCATTTGATTGTTACTTCGCAAAACTTCTCTTATAGGAGTTATTTTGAATCAATCGGATGCGAGATAACCGTTTTGCCAAATCCCCACAAACATCCAGTAAAATTTTATAACAAATTGCTAGAAATCTTAAGAAAAGCTGACAAGGATTCGATTTTCCAAATTAATGCCGCCTCTTTTAGAAATACTCCGCTTTTCTTGGCAGCCAAAAGGTCAAAGATAAAATGCGTCGTTGTTGCCCATAATGGTCAAATCACTTCAGGCGGATTGAAATTTTTGCATACGTTCAATAAAAAAAGATTTAAAAACCTTGGAACATTCGTTGGCGTTTCTAAAAAAGCCAGCGATTTTATGTTCGATTCAAACAGTAAGACAACCGTAATTCCCAACGGTATAGATTCCGAACAATATTCTTTCAACGAACAAAAACGCGAACATATCAGGAACGAATATGGAATTGGACCGAATGAGACGGTACTAGGACAAATAGGAAGGATCTGCCCCCAAAAGAATCAGATATTTGCCATCAAAGTTTTCGAAAAGCTGCATGCCAAATATCCGAACCTAAAATTGGTTTTCGTCGGCAAGGAAATTGATTCCAAACCAAAGCAGTATGCTGTTAGAAAGAAGCTTGTTGGAAACGGAATCATATTTGCTAATGAAATCAAGCAAGGATTAAGTTCGTTTTATTCAGCAATAGATATATCGATTCTTCCTTCGATTGACGAAGGTTGTGTCTTGGCATTGCTTGAATCTCTCGCGTCAGGCTTACCTATGTTTGCTTCAGCGAACATTCCCCCTTTTGTTGGATTACCCTATATATCTATCGAACTTGATGAGGATAAGTGGGTTAAGGAGTTGTCAAAGGCGATAGACGATATTCAAAATGGAAAAATAAATCGTTCCAACAAAATTAAAGAGACGAATTACACTTTAGCGAAATTTTCAGATGCGTACATCGACCTATATAAATCTCTTCTATAAGAAGTGCTTTCGGAACAACGAAGAAATGTTACATAAACGATAAGCCCATCCGCCGAGGACCCAAGGGTCAGGAAGGCGGACTGGCCTGCTTCACGAGATATGGCTTTCTATCCTCGCATTTGGCTATCAAAAGAGAAACTTCACATACAACGGTAATGCAAACCAAGGAGCTGTTTCAGAACCTATTGGACGACGGTCTAGTGACGGCCCCTTATTTTAACCAACTAAGGCTAGATAATGTTCCTTCCGCTTATATCATCGAATAGGTGCTTCTTCCACAAATCGAATGTTAGGTCGGCAAACGTGTTGGACACATAAGCTTTGTCCTTTTGGGTTTTGGTTGAGACGTCGTTTTGCCCCAATTGGAAATGAAAGTAGTATTCGTTTCCAAGCAATTCGGCGAAGTTCAAATAGGCTTCTTAGACCAGTAAATGATACTGATTGGCGAAGATGAACACGCCGTTTAAGTCAAATATGATTCGGTTTTCATAGCTTTTGTCTTCCGTGAATCTTTTTGGTTATAAATCCGGTCATGGAAAAGCGAGGTCCAGTTTTTTGTCCGCAGTCCCCAACCGCCGTCTTATTCTTATCGTTGAAAAATGCCACAGTGAATTACTCTTGCGGCATTTATCTAGTCGTATCGCTCAGTCGCTTATGTGGTCGAAGAGCTTCTTGAAGTTGTTGATTGTCATTTCCGAGAAATCCTCCAATTTGCAAAACTTCTTCATGTTGGAAGAGACAAAGCTTTTCTTGAACAGGTCAGACTCTTTATCGAGCGAAGCGTATTTCTTTCGGTCTTCCGGAGAGAAGAGGTCTTCGATCTCTTTAATGTTCGGTTGATCTTTGAAGATGTCGGTAAGACAAATGGCATTATTGAATGCCGTATCCTTGCATTTCTCCTTCATTGCCTTGCCCGCGGCATCACCATCAAGCAATAGGTTTCTCTTGTAGAATTTCACGGAGATGAGTGACTTCAATATAGCCCTCTCGTGGTTGTCATTCTTTCCCACGCCTTGGAACGGCAGGAAGGCTATGTTCTTGATGCCTAGAAGGTTCTTGAACATGGTGAGGTAGTTATAATCAGTGATTCCTTCTACCCAGACAATCTCCGTGTCATAGTCGTATAGGACGTTCTGCTTGATGGTCAGGCTTTCCTTTATCGGCTTGAGCGAGTCGGGGTCATTTTCGTCTATTGCGGTGAAGAGGTTCGCAATGTGGGCTCTGTTGTTCTCCGAGCTGACGACCCTCAGCTCATCGTAGTTATCCGGATCGATGAGGAAAGGCATATGAGTCGCGATAACGAAGGTGATTCCGCTGCGCATAGCAAACTGTTTCAGGAATCTCCTCAGTTCCCTTTGACCCTCAGGATGGAGGTGCGTGGCCGGCTCATCCATAACGACGATGTCCCCGGCATTGAGCTGGCTGGTGCTGAGGAAGTTGAAGAAGAGGTCGAAGAACCAGCGGAAACCGGTCGACTGGTACTGTATCATGATGGGGTCTTCGTCCTTCCCCCTTGCCATGCTGAAGGAAATGGTATTTGCATCGAGATCGATCGCGAACTTGTATTCGTCCTTTTCGGCGAAGTACATTCTGTTGAACTCGTTGCTCAGCTCCCCGATTTTCCGGTCTATCTCCCTCTTGATTTTGTTAAGGCTTGCCTTGTTGTGGAACTGCTGGTACTGGGAATAACCGTTCTTGATGAAGCTTGGCTCAATGCCAATGGCCTTGAAAACGGATTGGAAGAAGGGGCTTTGATCGAGCTTGTCGATGCTGGTCTCCAAATCGGATTGGTTGATGCTCTTATCGGTATAAGCAATCACGGTTGGCAGAAAGGAAATTCCATATTTGGCTTTCATGTAATCGTTGGCTTTTGAAAGCTCGTCATCTTTTTTCTTGCCGAAGACGAATGAGGCAAGCTTGCTTCCGCTATTCATGATTTCATTCACTGCGGCGTCATATTGGGTGCTTGTTTGCCTGCCGGTATTTGCAAAATAGTTCATTCTCCTGCTCTCACAGCGGTTTCTTTCGTGGTCGAGGAAGCGATTCATATTTGAGTGGAATTCCACCTCGGTTTTGCATTGGTCGCTTCTGGCGGCGGCGAGGAACTGGGCGGTGGCGTCGTCATCGCCAATGTGTTTTCGGAAAATGGCAACCCAACTCTCGAATTCTCTCAGGGCCTCTTCGTAGTTAA
This sequence comes from Candidatus Alloenteromonas pullistercoris, assembly GCA_017694295.1. GTDB lineage: Bacteria > Bacillota_I > Bacilli_A > RFN20 > CAG-826 > Alloenteromonas > Alloenteromonas pullistercoris. The sequence continues at coordinate 4,246 of JADINA010000016.1, forward strand.
ATTGGTATGGTTTGGCCTCGGGCAACTGGGCTAGGCACTTTGCTCCGCTCAGCGTCAGCTCATAGCTCAAATGAGCCGCTCCGTCCGATACCCCGAAAGTCAACTTCGGGCAAAGGTCATCCGAGTCAAAACTCAAAGTCGTCTTGTCTCTTTCGGAAAGTTTCTCCTTCTTCAGGTCCAAAGCATCTAGGACATTTGATTTCCCGGAATTGTTTGGGCCGATCAAAATCACGAGATCTCCAATCCTGTCTTTGCTCAAATCGCGGTTAAGGACAAGAACATCCTCCTTATCCATCCCAAAGTTGCGGTATTTATGGAGCTTCAAAAATCTTTTCATTGGTTGTTTCCTCCTTTTGTGTACAAATCAATGATTTCGAAATATGGCTTCAGCATATCCTTCTCCTCCTTACTCAGCCTTTTCTTGCTTAGTAGCGGAGTGATCGCGACAGCATAATGAATAAGCGTGTCGTAGGAAGTCTTGGTGGCGCATTCGTACATGAATTTCGCCTTTTCGCTTTTTGGGTTCTTTGACACATAGTTTTTTATCGTCTCTATGGTATTTGTGTCCTCGGCGGATGCAAGGTCATCGACATTCGTCAGATTTGACAAGATGTAATTGATGACATTTTTCTTGTCGATGAGATCGTTATCCAACACATAGTCGAAAAGGCTGACCACTTTGGGGTTGATTGATTTCTTTTTTCCGGCATCGTAGTCCTCAATGAACTTATACAAGGTCGTTCTGGAAATTTGGAGATAGTCGGAAAGTTCGGTTATCTTGACGTCAAGCTCATGCAGCCGTTCTCTAATCACGCATATTTCCTCCTCGACTATGATTTTATGAACTTAACAAAAAATGTCAAGTACAATATACTAAAAATGTAATTATCACGTTATTCGTTTCCACTCATTTATCCGGTTATTTGTTTCCAATTAAATGCCTCCCGGATGCGATGATTCCCTCGGAGGTTTTCACATATGAAGGGACTAAGCGACACCTACGTGGAGTCGGTGATCCGGGTATTCGCCAAAGGGAGGATGAACGCCAGGCAGGGAAATCTGGCCGCACGAGGCCAAAGAAGAATTTCGGGCGTGCCGGAAAATGCAAAAGTCAACCATTCACTTTTGAAAATGGGCAACAAAATCGCCCTATTTTCAGGAAACAAAAAATATAACCACTTTTTGCGCCTTTTTTTGCCGAAACTGAAACGAGGCCTTTGCAGAAAGCAAAAGAAAGACACATAAATGGATTATCGATAAAAACCTTCTCGCTTTTTCTCCCATCCAATGGCGGATTTCACAAAAAGGGGAAGCGGGAGAAATTGACTATTGCCTAAATTTGTTTTTTTAAAAACAAGCCCCACTTTTTGGGCTAGATTTTTGCAAATGGGGATAAGCAAATCAATTGCTTTATTTCATCCGCGGTCGAAGAGGCTTACTTTATACACCTTTGCCATGACTTCGCCTTTGGCGGCCTTGCCCTGATGGACTTCGACCGCCCTGGAAACGACGTCGTTGACAAGCATGTCGACGTCGGCCCCTATTGAGGAAACCGGATCGTAGAGATCGACGTATTGGGAGATGTTGTCATAGCCTAGAAGGAAGCAGGAATAGCCGATCTTCCTTAGGAAGCGGCGCAGCGAGATGGCTACGTAATCGGAATGGCAGAAAACAAAATCAAAGCCTTTTTCCTTGATGAGGTTGGCCGCGTCGGCCAGGCCGATCTTGCCATCGTCATAACGGAGCGAGGAAACATCCCGCCCAGCGCAATAATCGAGGAATCCCCTTTCGCGACGAATCGAGGTTTCAGATGGGGAGTTGGTGAGGAAAAGCCCTTTGTGGAATCCTTTGCCGACAAAGCATTCCCCAGCCAGCCTCCCGCCCTCATAGTCGTCGGTGATGGCGTAATTGACCGAGTCGGAATCGGGCTTGATGCCGATTAGGAAAAAGGGGATTCCGTTGTCCTTGAATGTCTTCACCACCTCCGGCATCGGGTCAACGAGGGATATCGCCAAAGAGCATTTGTTTGTGAAGAAGGAGTTAAGCCCCTCGAGGTTAAGCTCATACCCGTTAAGCAAAGAGATGAATCCGGTGTATCCATGTTTCTCCAAAAGGCGGACGATCTTGTCGACCATGATGGCGAAATAGGGGTTATAGAGGTCGTTGATGAAGACGGCGACGTTTTTCGTCGTCCCCATCTTAAGCGAAACGGCCAAGGAGTTTTTGACGTATCCCAGCTCGTTGGCTTTGCTTCTGACCAGCTTTTTGGTGGCTTCGGAAATCTGGGAGGAATCGCGAAGAGCCTTGGAGACGGTGTCGACCGAAAGGCGCAACTCGGCGGCGATTGTCTTCAGCGATACCGATCCATTCATAACTTCAATCCAGGAAATTAGCGAGCGCCGCCTCGGCGAACAAATGGCCAAGCTCGATCATCGATGACGAATCGAAGTGGTAAACGTCAACCATACCGGGCGGTTCCGCGTTATATTTTAGCCCATTGCCGATGGTGTCGATATAAATATTTAACTCGGGATCAAGCGCGCATACTTGCATCTTCCCCTCGTTGATGGCCTTGTATTCTTTCCATTCCAGGCAGTCGCTTATCCCGGCGTCGATGAATCCGATGCCATCGGGGTCCATGTAATAGGAGAATTCCTCCCGCAGATCCTTGATGAAGTTTTTCTCCAAGTCAAAATATTCATCCGCCTGGCCTGAGTTGGAATCGTCTTCCCCCTGCATCCAGCAAATGCATTTGACCTCCGGGTAGTAACCCATGTCCTCTAACTTAGATAAGGCGGAATTCACGTATTCGACGGCCATCGTGTAAAGCCCGCCGGTGAGCCCGCTTGAGGGGGAACGCCAGCTTCTTAATAGGCTCGTGGCCCCTTGGGCGAACTTAATCAGGAACACCGGGGCTTCAAGCTCAGCGGAGGAAAGCGTTTCCGCCATCCCGACCTCGGGGCCAAACCGCTCCAACCCATATCCCTGTCCGGTTTTGACCGGGACGAATTCGCCATTGCTCGTATTGGCGTCGACCGTGCAGGAATAGCTGATGAGGACGTCTTCGTACCCATTTACGTATTCCTTCGCCTTTTCCTCCCCCATGGTGTTGAGGAGGTATTGGCTATAGGTATGGCCCTCCATGTTCGACTGCCCGAACATCAAGATGACCTGGGCCATGTTGGGGATGCCGTCGTCTTGGCTTGAGGAAGAAGAGGAGGAGGAGGAGCCGGAGAGCCCGCTTGATGAGGAGCTTTGCCCTCCGCAGCCTAGCAGCAAGGGCAAAAGCAACAAAACGGTTTTCTTCATAGCAGTTTCACCTCGTTGTCCACTATTCCTATCCGGTGGATGATCGGATGCTCATTTCCCCCGTCAAGATGGGCGCAAAGGAAGGTTTGGCCGTCATAACCGGCAAAAACCATCCCATGGCCGACGTTATATAAAGGCAACGCCGACTTCGACTGCCGATAGGGGCCAAAGGCATAGGAGGAAGCATAGGCGACCCCGATCTCGTACACCCCTTTGGAATCGTAGCTTGACCAAAGCAAGGCCTTCACCCCATCGCTCTCGAAGGCAAAGGGTCCGTCGGTCACCTTGATCTTCGCCCCCCTGGCCCACGCTGGGTAAGCGGCCCATTCGGCGTCGTCGGAGGAGAAAAGAAGGCGGCTTTCCCCGATTGGCCTAGACAAATCATCCGATAGGGGGATCGAGCGGATCGTCCCCACGCCGATTTGCAGCCATTCGTGGCAATAAAGCAAATACGGTTTTCCGCCTTCGTAAACCAAGGTGCCGTCAAGGCATTCCTGCTCAGGCGGGGTGAGTTTCGTCCCATAGGGGAGGAATGGCCCAAGGGGGCTAGAGGATATTAGGCCCTGACAGCCGCGTTCCCGGCCAAGATTTGAGAAAGTCGCCACCATCCAGTACCGCCCTTCCTTAAGGCGGTAGACCTCCGGGGCCCAAAAGTCCCTGTTTCCCCAAAAGGATTTGGGGGCGGAGAAGACGGTATAAGGGCCCTCCCATTCATCAAGGTCGAATGAGACGTAGGCTTTGAAGGTGTTGTCGTTGCTTGTCCCGTAAAGATAATAACGGCCACCATCAGGCAAGACAAAGGGGTCGCGTATGTGAATGTGCTCCAGTTTCATGCTGATGCTCCTTTTCCAAGTAAAACCAGGCAATCGGCATAGCCGGCGGCGTAATCGCTTAGCCGGCCATTAACAATCGAAAGGACGGTCGGGGAGTAGACGAAATAGACTTCGCTTATTCTTTCCGCCCCAAGAGAAAGTTCCTTTGCCCTAGTAGTGTTCGATTCGTAGGCGAAATAGTCATAAACGGGGTATACGTCGATGTTTAGTCGTCTGACGTCGTTAGATACATCCTTCTCAAGGGCGGCGCAGGCCTCGCAATAGGATGAATAAACGTAGACCAGCCCGTCGTTAAGGAAAACCTCTTCCGGGGCGATTTCCATGCTAGTTGCCGCGCAGGAGCAAGAAAGCAAAGCAAGACAAGACAAAGCCGCCCTATTCATCTTGCCCCTCCAAAACATAAAGATTGGCTGAGCAAGGCTCGATATGCCTAGTGAGGTCAATGCCGATTTCCATCCAGTAGGCCCCAGAACGCCTCTCACCGTTTAAGGAATAAACTCGGTTGGGATCCAATCCTTTAAGGCGGAGGTGACGGTATTTCTTGGCGAGCTTACCAATCGAGGCGAATAAGGAGATGGCCGTTTTCCTGTCGCCTGAAACCGAACAGAATCCATAGCCATCGATGACATCGAGATGATATAGGTCGCCTTGGTTTATGACCGATTCATGGTAACGGCGGAATAACGAGTTGATCTCGGCAAGTTGCTTCCGCCCATCCTCATCGACCATCCTCGGATCGAATTCAAACCCATAGGTCCCGAAGAAGGCGATTTTTGCCTTATCCCCCATCGACCATCCCGCGTTTTTCCCCACGTGGGCCCCAAAAGTCGATAAGGGGAACAAATACGATGAGCCTTTTAGGATATTAAGGCGCATCCCCGGGTCCAACTCGTCTGAACCCCACACCTCGTCGAAATAGGAAAGCGTCCCCAAATCGTAACGCCCGCCTCCGGAAGCGCAGCCGTGGAAGAGGATATCGGGATAACGGGAGGAAAGCTCTTTGATGAGGCGGTAATAGGCTAAGACTAGGCGGTGCTTCTTCTCCGCGCTTCCCTCGTCTATCGCCCGGTTGTGGTCCCATTTGACGTAATCGATGTCATAGGCGTCAAATAGGGCGAAAAGCGAATCCCTTATATACGCATAGGCTTCCGGATTGTCCAAATCCAGGACGAGCTGGTGGCGGATAAGCGAGCGGTCCCCCTCCCCCAAGGCATATTCGGGGTGGGCTTTATATAAAAGCGAGGAAGGGCTAATCATCTCCGGCTCAATCCAAATGCCAAACAAGAGCCCTTGATGGTGGCAATGGTCGATGACCTCCCTTAGGTCGATCTTGTCCTCGTTGACAAACCAGTCGCCCAAAGAGGAGGAATCGTCGTTTCGGCCTCCAAACCACCCATCGTCTAAGACGAAAAGCTCGGCCCCGATCTTTTTGGCGGCGTCGATGTAGTTTTTCACCTTGTTGGTGTCGAAATCGAAATAGCACCCTTCCCAGGAATTGAGCAATATCCGGTTGGCGGCTTGTTTCTTCCTGTTGGGGAGCAGGTTTTTGGAAACCTCGCGCTTATAGGAAACGGATAGGCTTTCCAAACTCTCCCCAAAGCCAATAAGCGCCTCAGGCAGTTCAAAGGATTGGCCTTTCTTAAGAAGGTAGGATCCGCTTCCAATGCCGATCCTAACCCGGGTGCAGCCAAAGGAGGAGACGCCGAAGTCGATATGGAAGGAGCCGGAATAGAGGAAGGAGAAAAGCCTCGCCCCCTGGCCAAGAAAATAGGCAAACGGGCTTTCAAGGTGGGAGGAACGGCCTTCCTCGCTATAAAGGGTCTTCCGCCCTTCGCTTAGCGGTTCGTAGGTTATGTTCCTCTCATTCCCCCAAGACCCGGGGAAATGGAGCAAAGTCCCGACAAAAGGCAAGTCGAGGTTAGCTGAATCAAGACGGGATAGGCAAAGGTCGTCCCCAAGGTTCTCGATGCGCCTATTCACCAATAGAAGCGGGCTATCCGGATTAACCGAATAGGTCTCAAAAAGCCGCAAAGGGCCGCTAATCAACGTAAGTTCCAGCGATTCGTAGCCATCTTGTCTAAAATGCGGCAAATCCCCGCCGAATGGCTTTCCTTTGTAAACCCGATACGATTGGAAGCGGAAATCGACCTTCCCCCCGTCGCATCTTTCCACTACCCCGCCCCGGTGATCGGATTTGCCTTGGCTTGGGATAAGGCAAAGCGATTTGTCCTCGGCGTATCGGTCGTATTGCCTTTCCTTTCCGTCATAATGCCATTGCGACCATTCCTGGGAAAAGGCATTCGCCCCTTCTAAGTCGGAATCGGGAAGTGGTTTGCCATGATGAAGGAGAACCAACACGCCATCCGCGTTTACGAAGAAACGGTATTCGAAACCAAGCCCTCGCAGGCGGAATGTCATCGTTTTTTCGTTTACCTCAATTGGCATGTTGGGGCTCCTTTCCCCTTAGGGGGCGGCAAGGAGAACCGCCCCCAAGGGATGATTGATGGCTTATTCGGCCACAGTTAGGGTGATGTTGGTGATCTCGGCGTCGAGGTTGCGCGACATGAAGCTGCCGACGACCGCGCCCGAATACCCGTCTTGCCAGTTGTGGGTGAAATCGAGCAAGACGGTATCGCCGTCGCTTATGACGATTTGGGTATCCTGCCCGCCATCGGTCATGAGACGGACGGCTTTCACGTGGTAGATATGATCCACCTCGATGCGGACTCCGCCCGCATAAGGCTGGACGCCGGTTCCGATGCCGGGGTTAAGGTCGCCGGAGATGGCCCAGCCGGTGAACCCGGCCCCGAATTCGGAAATGATGTAGGCCCTAGATTCGTTGGGGGCCGAGTCCCAGCGGTTGATGTTGAAGACGAGCGAAGGCATCGCGTCTCTCCCGCCCCAAGCGGTGACCTTGAAGTCGAATTCGACTGTCGATTGTTTATTGGCCGGCAAATAGAAGCCATCGCCAAGTGATTTGGCGGCCACGTCCTTGGCGTTGACTGGAGCGCCTTCGTTAGCCCCGGTGAAGGTAACAGAGGAGCTATCTTCCCCGATGCTCACGTAGTCGTCATAGGTCGGATAGAAAGCCTGGTCCTTGGTTGGCGCGATGTATTCGTCGATCGCCGAAACGTCGGTGGTGATCTCCATCTTGGTGAAGGTGGCTCTCACTTGCCCAGCATAAAGGGAGGGGAGGGTGTCGATTTCGTCGAAGTCGTTATAGTTGCTCTCTTTGTAATAAAGCTTGTCGCCGATATAGTAATAGTAATCGCCGCCCCGCCTAACCGAGGTGAGCTCGATGGGCTTGGTCCAGTCGATTTCGTTTAGCCCGTTGAAGTTCCAGGCCTGGCTTCTATCGGTGACGGCGCCCCAGCCGACGTTACCCGCGGCGTCGATGTCCATGGTGACGATTTTCGGGGCGGTGAAGTTAGGCCCGGGGGAAAGCATCATGCCGTGGAAGGCGGAGGTCTTGGGGTTGACGTGGCCTAGGCTCGCCCGGCTCCAGGTGTCCCCGGCGTCGGGATTGGCCAAGACCACCTCGGCCTTCATCATGTAATCTTTGCCGGAGACCCCTTTGAAGGTGGTGTACCCGTTGGCGGTATTGACCAAGGTCGCCTCCTTTGAGTAGACGCCCTCGTAATTCCAGGAGTCGGGGTTGACCGAGGTGTCGACGATGGTGTCGAGGACGGTCACCTCCAAGGTGTCGGAGACGGTTTCGTCTTCGACAAGGTAGGCCTTGACGGTCACCTTCCCGGGGGCGATGGCGGTCAATAGGCCGGTCGCGTCGATGCTTGCCGCCTCGCCTTCGACCGAGTAGGCGAGGGTCCCGCCTTCAACTTCGGCTTCGATTTGCAGCGTTTTCGTGATGAAGACCTCGTTGATCTCGGTCGTGATGGCGACGGATTTGACGACCTCAGGAGTCGAGACGCTTGGCGATTCGCTTTCCTCGGGGGTCGAGACCTCGGAGGATGAAGTCAGCTCGGATTTGCTTTCCTCAGCTGAGGAGGAAGGGGAGGACGAGGAGGAAGTCGAGGGGCCGCAGCCAACTAAAAGCAAGGCGGCGGAGAGGATCAACAGTGATTTGGCTTTATCCATTTTCATATCCTTTTATTTGGTTTAGGCGGTGAGGCCGCTGGTGAAGGTTAAATTGGAGACGGTGCCCGAGGTGTATTCGCCGCACACCCAAAGCAAGTAGGCCCCGGTGTAGCGGGAGGTCATCTCGGCGTATTGGTTGCTCTTTACGTCGAACTCAACCGGATTGCCGTCGACTTCCATGGCGAAGCTCGAGATGTTGTCGGCGATGGTCCTGGTTATCTTGACGTGGTGGGTGGAGGTCAGCTCCTCGGCGACGGGGGCGCTCGATTCCAAATAGCTATATGGCGCGAGCGGGTCATCCATCGATAGCTGGTAATTCCAGCTGACGAAGCGGGCGACGTTTTTGGCGTTATCGGTTTGCACCGAGGATTTGCCGACGAAGAAGGATTCGACGTTGTCCGCCGAGTCATAACGCGACAATCCGATGCCGATGCCGGTGAAGCCGGCGGTGTGGGCATGGTTTAGCAAGACGTCGGAGATGTCGAATTCGACGGTGAAGTCGCCCACAAGCATCGCCTTATCCCCAAGCGAGGAGGCCTTGTTGTCCTTGCAAAGGACGTTATTGGCCGAGAAGACGATGTTCGAGTCGTCTTGGTAATGGACGATGTCGGAATTGGAGGGATAGAAGCTCTTGGCATAGGCGGGGTCGGCAAGCTTGGCGTCGATGAACTCGTCGTCGGTGGTGACCATGAAGTCGGTGACGATGCAGGGGATGTCGACCGAGACCAATATCGGCATGGTCGGGATGCCCTCGTATTTGGCCGAGTTGTCGTACCACATGACCCGGTCGTTGATGAGCCAGTAATGCTCGCGTCCGTTGCGGAGCATGCCGATCTTAACCGGGGAATTGAGGTAATCGATGTCGTCTAGTCCGTTTTGCCCCCAGATCTGGCTGCGGGTCGTGATGGCCGGCCAGGTCTCGTTGGGGAGGTCTTTGACGATCTGCTTGTTGTAGTCGTTGCCCTGCCCCTCGACGCGCGGGGAGAAGATGAAGTAGCGGGCGTCGGTCTCGCTTAGCCCCGAGCCAAGGCCAATGCCCTGCCAAACCCAGGTCGAGGTGATGGTTTGCATGTCGAACGTCGCCTCGGCGTAATACTTCTCGGAGAGGACGTTGGCGAAATATAGCGAGTGGTAGCCGTCATCGATGCCCTCGGGAAGCTCAACGTAGGGTTCCTCGTCGGCTTGGTGGCTTATGTCCCAAAGGGGCGAGCCGAGGTTGGAATAGAAGGTGCCTTTGCCGACTTTGAAGGTAACCGAATCGGAGACGCTTGGGGCGTCGTGGCTCGCGGCCATGATGGTGACCTCGCCTTCGGAAAGGAAGCTTACGACCCCTTCCGCGGAGACGGTCGCAACCTCTTCGTCTGAGCTAGACCAGTCGACTATCGAGGAGGCGTCCTCCGGCAGGACGGAAACCGATAAGGGCAAATCCTCCCCAACCCATTGCTGCTGCTCGTCCCCGCCTTCGATGGTCACGGATGTGGCCTCGGGGGCGCCAAGCACGGTGATCTCGATGCTATCCTTGCACCGCGGCTCGATAACCAAGGCGGCGGTGATGGTGACCGTCCCTTCGGAAAGCCCGGTGACCAAGCCCCGCTCATTGACAGAGGCGATGCTTGGGTCGGAGCTCGTCCAAGTGACGTCGCGCTGGCTTGTGCCGGTGGCTGAGGAGCGAAGTTGGACGGTGTTGGACACGGTGATGGTCGTTTCGCCGATGGCTTGGACCCTCACCGAATAGGGCCCCTCGTATGATTCTTCCTGGCTTTGGCTGCTAGTTGGCGATTCGCTTGGGATCGAGGTGACGTTTCCCTCGCCGCACCCGGCCAATAGGCCAAGGGCGAATACGCCTAGAAGCAGGCTTGTCGTGGCGCGTTTTCTCATTGTTTCTTATCTCCTTTCAGACACCGATTTCAAATTATCGATGCGCCGCCATAAGGGTCGAATAAATGCATTTCGTCGGCCTTGAAGTGGACGCAAACCCTCTCTTGTCTTTTTCCTTCACCTCCTTTTGCCATAGGCAACTTGATGCTTATGTCTTGCCCCGATACGGGCAGATGGACGATTGATTCGGAGCCGAGGACCTCGGTAAGGGTCGGGGTGCCCTCGAAGTTGGGCATGACCTTCGACCTCCCCTCGAGGAACGATTCCGGGCGGATGCCAAGGAGCAATTTGAACTTGTTCCCCTTTAGAGCCGCCTCTATTTCCCCTGCTTCCTCCTTTAGGCTTTCCCTCGCCTTAAGTTCGATCTCGACGAATGGGTCTTCCTTCTTCCGCCAAATCGACTTGAAGCGGTCGATGAAGGAGGCTTTCTTTGGCTTTTCGGCCTTTTCGTTTTTCTTGTATACCCCGGAGGACTGCAGCCTGGCGACGTCGGCTTTGCTTAGCTTTTCCTTTTGAAGCAGCCTCTTCGTTTCCTCTAGATGCAAGGCAAAGCAATTCCTGACCTTTGCCCCGATCCCCTCCACCTTGAATGCCTCAAAGCCTGGAATAGTTATCTCGTCTCCCTTCACCTCGGCTTGCAGGATGTTCATGGCCGGGGAGCCGATGAAGGTGGCGACGAAGAGGTTGGCCGGGTGGAGGTAAACCTCGGAGGCGGTCCCAATCTGCTGGACGACCCCTTTGTTCATGACGACGATCTTGTTGGCCATCGTCATCGCCTCGGTTTGGTCATGGGTGACGTAGACGGTCGTGGCCCCCACTTCCTTATGGATGCGGACGATTTCGCTCCTCATCTGGACGCGGAGCTTGGCGTCGAGGTTTGAAAGGGGCTCATCCATCAAAAACAGATTCGATTGCCTGACTATCGCCCGCCCAAGGGCCACGCGTTGCATTTGTCCGCCGCTAAGCTCTTTCGGCTTCCTGTCGAGATACGGCCCAAGGCCGAGGATGTCGGCCGCTTTATAGACCCGTTCCTCGATTTCCCCTTTTTTGAAATGGCGGATCCGTAGCCCGAAGGCGATGTTGTCAAAGACATTCATCTGGGGGTAGAGGGCGTAGTTTTGGAAGACCATGGCGATGTCGCGGTCTTTCGAAGGGAGGTAATTGGAATACACTTTATCGATGAAAAGCTCCCCAGAGGTGATGTCCTCAAGCCCGGCGATCATCCTCAAGGTCGTCGACTTCCCACAGCCGGATGGGCCGACGAGGGCGACGAAGTCGTGTTTGTCGGCGTCGAGGCAGAAGTCGAAGACGGCTTGGACGCCGTTTGGGTAAACCTTGTCGATGTGGCGGAGGGAAAGGAAGGAATCGACCGATTCGTCTTTCAACTTGCCCCCAAGCCGCTTAAGCTCGGCTTTGGCTTCCTGCTTGCTTATGCTTTTTTCGATGTCCATTGCTTCCTCCTAATGCTTGATGCCGGTTTGGGCGACGCCCTCGATGATCTTCGATTGGGCGATGAGGTAGACGATGAGGATCGGGATCATGGCGATGACGGCCGAGGCCAAAGAAAGAGTGATGGCCTCATAGGATTCGGAGTTGTCGCTTATGACCTTCAATCCATAGGCCAGCGTCCAAGTCGTCCTCGGGGCGGAGCCGATGATGAGCTGGGCCCATTGGACGTCGTTCCAAGCGCCCACGAAGCCGAATAGCCCTTGGACGAAGAGGGCGCTTTTGCCTAAGGGCAAGACGACCTTGGCGAAGATCCGGAGGTTGCCAGCCCCGTCTAGACGGGCGTTCTCGATGAGGTCATGGGGGATGGCGAGGAAGAACTGCCTAATGAGGAAAACCCCGTAAACACCGCCTAAGCTTGGGGCGATTAACCCCAATAGGCTCTTATAGAACCCAAGCATGTTCATGTTGATCAATTGGGGGGCGGTCGAGATGATGCCCGGGATCGTCATGGTGGCGATGAGGAAATAGAAGATCTTGTTGGAGTATTTGAAGTCGAGGAAGACGAAGGCATAGGCGGCCATCGAGGCGATGAGAAGGTAAAGCAGGGTGCCCCCGAGGGAGACGATCAACGAGTTGAACAGCCAATTCCAAATCGGGTAGTACTCGTTGGCCTCGCTTGGGATGTATTCGGTCTTCGAGAACAGCTCGGCATAGCCATCAAAGGTGAAGGCGGCCCAATTGGAGGGGAAGAAGGAGGAGGCGTGCAGATTGAAGTCGTTATAGTCCCTAAACGACCCGAAGACGCCCCAGATTATGGGCAAAAGCATGAGGATGGAGACGAGGAGGAGGACGATGAACGCCCCAGCCTTACCTAGACGCTTTCCAAGCTGCGTATCCCTGCGCACGGCGGCTCCCTCCTTTCCTTTCCTTGTTGCAAAGTAGCTGGATGATGGCGATGACGACGATGATGAGGCCTAGGCAAATGCCCATCGCGGCCGCGAACCCATATCCACGGCTTGAGCCAAGCAGCATGTCCTGGATGCGGTAGACGGCGCTTTTCATGGCGTCTTGGTCGGGGGTGTTCGAGGCGAGGATGTAAACCTGGCCATAGAGGTTCATGTAGGAGATGAAGGTGGTGAACAGGCAAAGAAAGAGCTGATCCTTTATCCCGGGCAAAGTGACGTGGAAAAACCGCCTGAAGGCCCCCGCCCCATCGACGGTCGAGGCCTCGTAAAGGCTATGGGGGACGTTTTCAAGGCCGGCGCAAAGGATGATGAAGTTTCCGCCGATCCCGCACCAAAGGCAGAACAGTCCGATCATGAACCAGGCAAGCGTCGGGGTGGCAAACCAGTCGAGGCTTAAGCCGAAGAAGGCGTTGATCCAGCCGGACTGGAAATCGAACATCTTCAGCAATATGAGGCCGGTGGCCGTAAGGGGGAAGATGCCCGGCAGGTAGATGCAGGCCCTAAATACCTTGTATAGGGGCGGCTTCATGTTGATCAGCAAGGCCAGCCCAAGCGGGATCAATATCGAAAGGGGCACGATGACCAGGGCGAACTTGAACGTCGTCCAGACGGCGCTCCAGAAGTCGCGGGAGAGGACGGGGTTGGTGAAGACGGCGACGAAGTTGTCGAAGCCGACAAAGGAAGTCGGGAACATACCCTTCCCGTCGAACCCGGACATCGACATGACGATGCCTAGGACCAACGGGAAGACGAAGAAGAGGGCGAAGCAAAGGGCGTATGGCCCAAGGAAGGCAAGGACGGCAAAGGCCGAGGAAAAGCCGCGGGAGAGGCGTTCCCGCCTACTCGCGTACTCGACTAAGGTCGTTTCCTTTGCCATGTCCTTATAGTCCCTTCTCAGCTATAAAGCTGGATGTAGGCGACGCAGTCGTCGTATTGCCGCTTGAGGATCGAATCGACGGATTCGGAGAGGAAATCGCTCGCGATCGATTGCTGCAAGGCGGATTTGAAATAGGTGTCGATGTAGGAATAGTTGACCGTCGGCGGGACCACCACGTAATCGGCCGGGTCGCCCCAATACTGGATGTATTCTTCATACGCCGGGTCTTCCCGATAAAGGGAGGAATTGGAGACGGAGAGGGCGGCGGGAAGATGGCCGCGCTTGGCCCATTCGATGCCCGAATAGTAAGCCATGTAGTCCATGAAGACGGCGGAAGCGCACCTCTTCGTGAGCGATTCGACGGTCGAGGTGAGCATGATGGCGTGCCCCTCGCCCTTGATCTTGGCCGAATCCGCCGAATCGGAGGCGGAGAACATGTTGGAAAGGCTTCTGGTCGTTATGTTGGCTTTCCCGCCGTCATCGCGCAGCAAGTTGTCGAAATCGCTTTGGTCCTTGGCATAGACCCATGGGCCTTGGAGCTTGAAGATGGCGTTGCCGGTCATAAAAGGCGATTCGCCGACGTCATAGGAAGAGCCGTAATCCTTCGACATGGCATGCTCGTTGGCCGAAGTCTCTGAAGGATGAATCCAGCCCCGGAGCAGTTCTAGGCCTTTCACCGTTTCAGGGGAATACCAAGCCGGCATCCCTTCCTCATCGACGAGCTCGGCCCCGTTTTGGACGGCGGCCGTGTAGCCGACGAACTCATGGACCCACATGTCGCCATAGGCGATCGGGAAGGCGCAATAGGGTTCGGCGGTTGAGGCCTTCCGCCACTCTGACGCCCCATATCCGGAGGAGTTTTCCCCGCGGATCCAAAGCTCGTTGTTTGCGGCTTTTTCGGCGGCATCGTCGCAAATCTCCACCAATTCGTTGAAATTCGTCGGGATTTCGTAGCCGTTTTTCTCCAAGATATCAGTCCGCATGACGATCATCGCCGAATGGCAGTCGATCGGCATGCCGTATGTCTCCCCGTCGAGGGTGACGGCATCGATGAGCGAAGTGGAAAAGTCGTTGCGGTCAAAAGGCGTGTTGGAGCGGGTGAAATAGCTATCGATGGGCAATATCCAGCCCCGATCGTTGTATTCGGCGGCCCTTGAGCCGTGGTTGAAAAGCAAATCGGGGGCGTTTTCCCTATCGAATTGCATTGTGGTGTTGAGCATGTTCTCCAAATCGTAACGGCTTATGTGCTCGACCGAGACGTTGATCATGCCTTCGTAAAGGGCATTGAACTCGCCGATGATGGTGTCTTGGGTTTGGGCGTCGTCGCCGGTGGTGACCGACCACATCGTCAGCTCGACGTTGTCGTAGACGATCTCGCCACCGGAATCGAAGGAGAGGTCGCCCGTATTGGTGTCGTCGTAGGACGTGGCCTCGGATGACCCACCCCCTCCGCAGGAAGCAAGGAGGGCCGTAAAGGCGAGGGCGGAGAGTGTCTTCAAAGCTTTTGCGTTCTTCATTTCTTTCCTCCTATTGGTATGAAGCTATGACGCAGGGTCCCACCTTTTCCTCGCGGTAGGACGCTTTGTATCCGGAAACATAGGGCATGCCGGTGTCCTCGTCGAAGAGGAGCTTGTCGATGAAGGGGACCCGCTCATTGGGGAATTCCCCGTTGATGTCGAAGCCGTGGTAGAAAATCCAATAGTCGCCGGCGAAGTCCCTCACGATGGTGTTGTGCCCCGTCCCGGCAACCTGCTCGCTTGGCCCGATGACCAAGTCGCCATAGGTGCCTTCGTGGAGCTTTTTGCCATCGCTCCCTTTAAAATCGCCGAAGAAGGAGTCGGATTTGCCCACCTTTACGCGATAAGTCGAATCGACCCCCGAGCAGCAGCTGCCTTGGGAGCCGAAGTAATACCAGGACCCATCGATCTCGATGATGTAGCTGCCTTCGTAGTTGATGTCGATGTCCATCGTCCCGCCCGAATTGTCCTCGACTATCCAAATTAGGTTGTCCTTTAAGGCCGCAAGGCCACAGAAGGGTTCGATGCCGTCATCGGTCAGCTTGGTGGCGGCGATCCCGTAGAACGAGCCCCAGACGAGGTAGAGCTCCTCGCCGACGTAAAGGGCCTGGGGGTCGATGGAGTTGGAGACGCCGCTGGTCTCGGAGTCGAGCACCATCCCATAATGGGTCCAGGGCCCATAGGGGGTTGGGGAGGTCGCGACCCCGATCCCGGGGTTGGAATCGCCCCAAAGGGACAATGAGTAATAGTAATTGTAGGTATCCCCGACCTTGAGGACGCTTGGGGCCCAAACCCCAGCATCCGGGTCGCCCCACTCCAAGGCGTCGGAATGGCCGTCGAAGACCGAGCCGGCCCAAGTCCAATCGATGAGGTTTTGGCTCCGGAAGATGGGACCGCGGTCATAGGCGACGCCTTTATCGCCCATCTCGCAATAGGTGTTGGTGCAGTACATGTACCAATACCCATCGTCGCCATAGATGACGTCGGGGTCGGCGCAGGTGACGAAATACTCGCTGCCGTCTTGCTTATGGAAGCGAAGCGGGTTTTGGTAGTTCACGTTTTCGTAAACGGGTTCCTCGGAGGAGCTACTCTCCGATGGGATAGAGGATTCGGGGGCGCTCGATGACGGTAAGCTGGACGATGAAGAGGGGGTGCAGCCGATTAGGGCCAAGGCCAACAAGGGGATGGCCGCGAAAAGCTTTTTCATGCCTTCTCTCCTTCAAGCGCGTTTATATAAGGCCCGGGGAGGGTTTCGTGGTTGCTCGCATGGGTGGAGTCGACATAGGGCATCCCTGTCTCCTCGTCCCAAAGCAGCTTATCGAGGTAGGCAACCCGATATGAGGAGGTGTCGGCTGTCGTGTCATATCCATGGTAGACCATCCAGTAGTCGCCGATGTCGTCTTGGATTACCGAGCAGTGGCCGACGCCCATCGCCCCGGAAAGGGAGGGGACGACGACGGGGTCGCCGCGGTTGGGGCCGAACATGTCGCGGCCCTGCGAATCCAAATACGGCCCCTGCAGGCTTTGGCTTTTGCCGACCACGACCTTATAGGTGGACATGGCCCCGGAGCAACAGCTGCCGGTGGAAAGGAACATGTAATACCAGCCGTCTTTTTTCAAAATGAAGGTCGCCTCGTAGTTGTTGAGGTCGTTTATCCCATAACCGGCGAGGCTCACCTTGCTTTCTTTTTGCCCCTCTATCCCGCCTTGAAGCCCTAGCCCATCCTCGGTTAGCTCAATCAAGGTGATGTAGCCCCCAAATGAGCCAAAGGCCATATAAAGCTTGCCGCCGTCATAGAAGACATGGGGATCGATGGAATTGACGACGTCGATCTCCTCCGAATTGAATAGCTTCCCCTTGTGGTCCCAAGGGCCATATGGGGTATCAGAAGTCGCGACCCCGATGCCCGGGTTGGCGTCGCCACCGGTTGAAAGAGAATAGTAGTAATTCCACTTCTCCCCCACCTTTATGACCGTCGGGGCCCAAACCCCGGCACCGCTGGTGCCCCAGTTGGGGTTGTAGTTGGAAAAGACGTTCCCCTTATAGGTCCAGTTGACCAAATCAGGGGAGGAGAAGATCGGGCCGCGGACGAATTCTAGGCTTGGGGTGCGGACGTCGGTTTGGGTGCAATAAAGGTAAAAAGTCCCATCGTCATCGCGGATGACATAGGGATCGGCCATATAGGTCGGGGTCTTTTGCCCGTCGACCAAAGGATAGGTCGGGTTTGAGTAATCGTTGTTCTTGGCCACAATCGCTTCAGAGCTTTGCTCCGAGGATCCGGAAGAGGCGGGGTCGCCACTCTCGCTGGAGGAGGTGGAAGGAGAGCAGGAAGCCAGTAAGGCAACGCTAAGGATGAAGAGGGAGCCAAACTTGGTTTTACGTTTCATCATTTCTCCTCAATTCACCCCAATTTTAGGCAACTATAACGTTATAGTCAACAAGAAATGTAAGCGGTTACATCCGTTACGAAAACCTCTAGGAAAATCAAAAAAACTTAATCGAAGATTACCCTCGCCCCACTATAAGAAAAAGAAATAATCCAAACTCAGATTCCGGCAATCGGGGCGGCGTAATTTTCTTCATCGAGAGGGTATGCCGCCTCAGATAGGCAAAGGATGCCCCCTCCCCCTTTTAGATAACGACTTTCGTCTAACTGCTTAAAGGCCTTGATGTCCCTTTTTGAATAATTGGACCCGGATTTGATTTCGATCCGATGGATTTTGCCGCCGAAAAGAATAACCAAATCGATTTCGTTTTGATTGAAATCGCGATAATAATACATCGGTGGATTGGGGATTCCGTTATTTAGAAAAGTCTTCCGAATCTCGTTGATGGCATAAGTCTCCACAAAAGCGCCCGAGAAAGCGCTGATCATGAGGTTTTCCGGAATATCAAGCCGCGCCAAATAAGCAGCTAAGCCGGTGTCGGAAAAATACAATTTGCTTCTTTTCGTTATCCGTTTTGCCAAAGACATCTCATAATACGGTTCAAGCAAATAAACGATGTCGCCGGCGAGGAGAACACTTAACCAGTTTTGGACGGTCTTAAGGTCAATCCCGATGGTTTTGGCGATTTTATCGTAGATGAGCTCTTGGCCTGTCAGCGAAGCCAACAATTCCATGAAGCGGCGGAAAGCAAACTTGTCCTTGACGTTGATGATTTCGGATACGTCGCGCTCGATATAGGTTTCTACGTAACTGGAATAAAAACTTCTCGCCGACAAAGATGGGTTAGCGTGCAGTTCCGGGTAAAATCCGCGGACGATCAAATCAAAAAGGTCTTTGGCTTCCAATTTTGGGGATGATCGCCGATGCAAGGCGGGCAAATCGAAAAGAAATGTCGGTTCGTCGCGCCCAAGCAACTCACTTCGCGAAAGCGGAGGGATATGGACGATGCCAATCCTTCCGGCAAGCGATTCCCCAACGCCTTGCATAAGGCGATACATCTGGGAACCGATTAAAATATACATCCCATAGTTGTCCCCTCTTCTCATCTTTTCTTCGTTTACCCGATGGAAAATAGCTTGGAATAGCTCCGGCGCCCTTTGAGCTTCATCGATGATAAGCGGGGTCTTAAAAAGCGAGAGAAAGGTTTCCGGTTGACTTTTGGCCATCTCGGCCTCACGCATGCTCTCAAGCGAGATATAGGAAAAGCCCTTATCCATAAACAAAGAAGCCAAAGTGGATTTGCCCACCTGCCTGGCCCCGGTTATCAGGGTAACGGGACGGCTTTTAACCGAGTTCTCGATTTCCGTTAATATCGTTCGTTTTATCATATGCCCTTAAAACATTAACTTAGTAAAAATTGGAGTTCAAGTCCAAAATTTCATAAAAATGTTTGTCTCAATGACAAACCATTGATTTTTTATCAAAATCCAACTTTTATTAAGACAACTTGTTCTTGGCCACTCCATGCCAAATTCGGAATTGCCTGCTTTTATCTTTAAATAAATAGACGAAACCCCAAAAAGGTTTTTGGCCCTAGATAAGTCAATGAAACTATGAAAAACTAATGGGGATGTCCTGGATTAGGAATTTGTTCCATAAAAGGGCGGAAAGCCCGCTCGGAAAGGCTATCGGTTCCTTTAACTCTTCCTATAAAAGGCTATTATCCCTTGACCGCTTCCTCAGCTATAGCGACACCCGGCCGTTATTAAAAGCCAATGAGGCGCTTTATGCGCAGCTGCTATCCGCGCAAAAGCAAAATAACCTAAAGAGGTTCTGCCGCAAAAACCTCATCGATATCGAGCTGGCCGAAGGGTTTTTGCGCTCCTATTTCGATTTACAGGGAAATCGAACCAGGATAAAAGAGCATAACGACGAATTCGTCAAAGCCAAGGAAAAGGAGGAAGGAGACTACCTCGATAAAATCCTTAGCCCCATCGACCCGCATATCAAACTAGACGAGGACCAAAAGCAAGCCATCCTCCGCGACGAGGACCATACCCTTCTAATCGCCGGGGCCGGGGCGGGCAAGACCACGACCCTCGCGGCCAAAACCCGCTACCTCGTCGACAAGCAGAAGGTAAAGCCGGAGGAGATACTCCTCATCTCCTTCACCAACAAAGCGGTCGATGAGCTGAAGGAAAGGATAAACGGCAAGCTCCACATCGATTGCCCTATCGCCACCTTCCATTCGGCCGGCTCCGCTTTGCTGCGAGGGAGCGAAAGCGAAAGGAAACGAATCGTCGAAGAGGGTTTCCTCTACAATTCGATCGACGATTACCTCCGCGTCGAGGTCCTTTCCGACCCGAAGATGGTCGATGCCCTCATCCTTTTCTTCGGGGCTTATTTCAGAAGTCCATATGACGAAAAGGGCTTACTGGAATTCTTCAAGTTCGCCTCCAAAGGTGGATGCCTTACCCTAAAAGGCGATTTAAAAGAATATTCAAGGCGGGTCATCGAGCAAAGGACGAGACGCCTTATGACGATATCGAAGGAAGAGGTCCGCTCGATCGAGGAAGCCCAAATCGCCAATTTCCTCTACCTCAACGGCATCGATTATACCTACGAGGAGGAATACCGTTACCACATCCTCAAAGCCAAAAAGCCCTATACCCCGGATTTCACCATCCACCAAAACGGGAAAACAATCTACCTTGAGCACTTTGGGTTGACCGATAAGTGGGAGAGCTCCCTTTACGACGAAAAGCAGTTAAGGCAATACAAGCAGGCGATCCGCGACAAAATCGCCCTCCACAAAGCCCATAACACCAAACTCATCTTCACCTTCTCCTCCTATTCCGACTCAAGGAGCCACCTCGCCCATTTGAAGGAGGCCTTGCTCAAAGAGGGGATCGCCTTCCACCCCCGTGACCATAAGGAAGTGCTCGAAAAACTCTTAAAGCAGGAGGAAAGCCGATACGTCAATTCATTGACCAAGCTTTTGCTCACTTTCCTCACAAATTTCAAATCCAACGGCTATGGACAGTCGACCTTCCGGCAATGGGAAAGCCAAGACTTCAACGTCCGGACCAAGCTCTTCCTTAAAATCGCCGAGGGGGCCTATCTCCATTACCAATCGGGGCTGCTTAAAACCAATAGCAGGGATTTCTCCGATTTGATAGGCGACGCCGCCAAGCTGCTCGAGGCGATGGCGCTTCGCGGCGAGAAACTGCCCTACCGTTACATCATTATCGATGAGTATCAGGACATATCGAGGCAGCGCTTCGACTTGGTAAAGGCCTTGAAGAAAGTAAGCGACGCCAAGATCATCGCCGTCGGCGACGACTGGCAGTCGATCTATGCCTTCTCCGGCTCCGACGTCAGCCTTTTCACCCGCTTCATCGAGCTCTTAGGCGATGGGGAGCAGTTGCAAATAAGGAACACCTACCGCAACTCCCAGGAAGTCATCGACATCGCCGGCGACTTCATTCAGAAAAACGACTTCCAGATAAAGAAGTCGCTGCATTCGGATAAGCACATCGATAAGCCAGTCTGCGTCGTCACCTACGATGATTACAATAGAAGGGAAAAAGGCGGGGTCTATAAGGAAATAGGCGATAAGCTGCTCTCGATCGTCAAAACAATCTGGGATAACGGCGACCCGTTAAGCGCCACCTTGCTAGTCGGGCGATATGGGTTTGACGCGAGGAACTGCTGCCATTCCGATGAGTTCGTCTATGACGAGCTTAACGGCAAAATGCTTTGCCGCGCCCTCCCCAAGGCCAAAATCGAGTTTTTGACTGCCCATAGTTCAAAAGGGCTAGGCTATGATAACGTCGTCATAGTCAACGCCAAAGACGCCATCTACGGCTTTCCCTCCCAAATAGACGACGATCCCGTCCTAAGCCTAGTGACCAGCAAAAACGAGGATTACGAATACGCCGAGGAGAGGCGGCTATTCTATGTTGCCCTCACCCGAACCAAAAACCGGGTCTTCATCTTAACCCCCAAGCATCACCCGTCGAGGTTCGTCTTGGAATTGCTTCGCGACTACCCAAGCGTCTATTGCCTAGGCGAACTCGAGCCTGAAGCCAAAAGCCCCGATGGGGTCCTCTATTGCCCCGAATGCGGCTTCCCCCTTATCGAAATGTTCTCGCCCCGTTATGGGATGAAGGTGTATTGCTGCAGCAACGAGCCCGAGATATGCGACTTTTTGACCAACGATCCAGCCTCGGGGTTGCCGATACTCAAATGCGATTGCTGCCAAGACGGGTACCTCATCGCCAAAAGGGCGAAAAACCACGAGCGAAAAGGAGACGATTACGTCCTCGGGTGCACCAACTACAAAGAAGACGGGACCGGCTGCTCGCGGATATTGAACCGCGGCTTCATCGCTAAAATGAAAAAGGGACATTACCAGGAGATCGACTTCTCCAAACTCCCCAGTTACCAAAAGGCGAAGATGGAGGAGGCCTTCAATAGCCAAGAGGGGATAAACAAAAAGCAAACCGCTAAGCGCGAAGCCGGGCCAAACGTCAATTTGGCTTTGAGGAAGGAAATGGAACTCAAGGGCTTTAACCTAATCCTCGACCAAACTGGGAAGGTATTGACCGACATGGCTTTGCTTAAGGCCCTAATTGCCTTAAGGCGCGACATCGCTAGGCGCGACAAAATAGCGGAAACCCGTGTTTGCTCCAACACGGCCTTGGTGAACCTTTCGACCTACCACCCAAGCAACAAAGCCGAATTCATCAACCTCTATGGCTTAAGCGAGAAGTCATATGGGAAATATGGGGAAATGCTCCTAAAGAAGATAATCGAATCGTCCAAGGATCAATAGGCCAGGTATTCCTCAAGGCTCGCGTTTTTGAATACCTTGATGCCGGAATTGCCGTAAACCTGCGGGGCGCAATCATAAATAGGACATCGTGATAGACCTCCAACTCAATTTGCGAATTTTAGGGAATAGAAACTAAAAATTCTTAGGAATAATGTTGTCAAAAATATAGGAATGATTTCTAAAAATTTATGGGAATGCTTTTGAAAATGCGCATTAGAACCTTTATTATGTGCTTGTTAGCGAAAGGCTTTAAAAAATGAAATTGCCAAATTACAAACCGCGTTTGATAGATGAAAGAATCAAATTGTATTTGACCACATTTGGCGCGCTGCTATTGGAGGGCCCTAAATGGTGCGGAAAAACTTGGTCGGCAAAAAACGCCTGCAATAGCGAATTCCTCCTATCCGATCCAACCGGCAATTTCAATAACCGCCAACTGGCCATAACCGATCCGAAGCTGGCCCTAAATGGCGAGAGACCCCGTCTTATCGACGAATGGCAGGAAGCGCCATCGCTTTGGGACGCCGTAAGATGGGAGGTCGATGAAACGCCGGAAAAAGGCCAATTCATCCTCACCGGCTCATCAAGCATAAACAAAGACCGCTATATCCATACCGGAACCGGGAGGATCGCCCATTTGAAGATGCGGACCATGTCATTATTCGAAAGCGGAGATTCCTCTGGCCAAGCCTCGCTTTTGGATATTTGCGAAAACCGTTCGGAGAATATTTTCACCGGCGAGATAAAGCTAACGAGAATCATCGATCTTATCCTTCGGGGAGGATGGCCGGCAGGGATAGGGCTCGATACGCAGCATTCCACATTGCTATCGCACGAATACGTCAACGCCATACTCAACGAGGATATATATAAAGTAGACGGCCGAAGAAGGGACCGGCGCAAAATCGAACTGCTGCTAAAATCCTTATCCCGAAACGAATCGACGACTGCAACGGACGCAAAGATCAAACAAGACATCAAGGACAAAGACCAAAATGACATCGACAGCAAAACAATCGCCGATTATTTGGATTTGCTGCATTGTTTGCATTTAACCGAAAACATCCCCCCATTTGGCCCGAGCATTAGGTCCCCGCTGAGGGTAAAGCAAAGCGAGCAAAGGCATTTCGTTGATCCCTCAATCCCCTGTGCCATCCTAAATTGCACCGAATCCAAGCTAATCAACAACCTCGACTATCTAGGCTTTCTCTTCGAGTCTTTGGTGGAGCGGGACCTACTAACCTATTGCGATGCCATCGACGCCCGCTTATTCCATTATCAAGATTACGAGGACAACGAAATCGACGCGGTCATCGAGTTTAAAGACGGTTCTTGGTGCGGGGTCGAAATAAAGCTAGGAGCCAATAAAATAGACGAGGCGGCCAAAAATCTTCTTCGGGTCAACGAGAAGATCAAAAGCAAAGGCGGGAAAGAGGCGAAATCCCTGCTTGTGATATGCGGATTAAGCTCCGCATCCTACAAAAGGGAAGACGGGGTATACGTCGCCCCGATAACCTCGCTTAGACCCTAAGCCCTACTTCCTCCAAATCTCCCTATTGATAAGCGCGGTATTCGCCTCAATGAGATCGGCCACCGCATTGGCGACCCCGACGATGTCGTAATCGGGGACATTTGGGTGGCCTGGATGGGTATTCCTGGCTTTCTCTATCCCCTTCATGATCCCTTCATAGCCTAGCCCCACATGCTCGATGCTCCCCGCGATCTCGGCTTCCTGGCGTTCGGTGGAGGTTCTTATCGAAATTGAGGGGAAATCCAAGATAGAGCATTCCTCGGCGATTGAGCCGGAGTCGGAAAGGACGCAGTAGGCGCCTCGCTGCAAGGCGATGTACTCGAAATAACCAAAAGGCTCGCATAGGCGAAGTAGCGGTGGGAGCCCCACCCCTTTCTCGGCAAGTTTCTTCCTCGTCCTCGGGTGGCAGGAGAAGATGGCGGGAAGGCCGATATCGACAACAGCCTTCGACAGCGAAGAGATAAGCTTAAGGAGGTTTGCGTCGATGTCGAGGTTTTCCTCCCGATGGGCGGAGATTACGAGGTATTTCCCTTTCTCAAGATCGAGTTTTGCGAGGATATCGCAGCTATCTATCTCCTTTTGGTGGGCTAAAAACACTTCCTTCAAAGGTGAGCCGGTTTTGCGAATGAAACGCGGGTCCAAGCCTTCTTTAAGCAAGTTGCCTAAGGCGAATTCCGAATAGGGGAGGTTAAAGTCGGCGATGTGGTCGACGATGACCCGGTTGGTCATCTCCGCCACGTTCCAATCGTCGCAGCGGTTCCCGGCCTCCATATGGAATATCGGGCATTTTAGGCGCTTGGCCGAGATGGCGGAAAGCGCGCTATTGGTGTCGCCTAATACCAGCAGGCAATCGGGCCTGACTTCGCCAATAAGGTCAAACGACTTTGATATGACCTCGCCCATCCTCCCCCCGAGGTTCCCCTTGTTGATGCCAAGGTAATAATCGGGTTTCCTTAAGCCAAGTTCTTCAAAGAAAACCTCGTTTAGGGAGTAATCGAAGTTTTGCCCGGTGTGAACCAGGATATGCTCGAAGCGCCTATCGAGCTCCTTGATAACCTCGGAAAGACGGATGATCTCCGGCCTGGTCCCGAGTATCGTCATGACCTTCATCAAAACATCCCCCTATAGGTATCCGGGCAGTCCGGGTCAAAGGACTCGTTGCAATAGATGGCGAAGACGGCATCTAAATCCCCAACATTGAAGATGGTGTGGGTCCATTGCGGAGGAACGATGACGTAAGGGAGGGAGGAGGAGGCATCCAAAGCGAATTCCCGTTTCTCTTCCCCTTTCTCCATAGCGAACTTGGCTTTCCCAGAAAGCAAAAAGAAGATCTCGCTTTTATGGAGGTGGAAATGGCCGCCTTTTGTTTCCCCGGGTTTTACCGAATTGGCGGAAAGCTGTCCGTCGAGTTCCCCGCGGATGAGCTCGGTGAAAGAACCCCGGGCATCGAGCTTTGATTCCTTAACGCCGCAAAGCCTCTCCAATGGCAAATAGGAGAAATAAGTCGACATGAGCCGAAGCGGGAGGTAATCATTGCCCCTATAATGGCCATATTTGGCATCATAAAGCGAATTCAATACCTCGCCGAGGGTCACAAGGCAAGGGGAAACCGGGTTATCGCCTTTGCCGTTAAGCAAATCAAAGCAACGTTCCCCCACTTCCTCGACATAGGATAGGCGAATGATTTTTTCCGCCTCGTCGGCTTTGGGGAAATTGCCGGAAGCCAATTCGTCGCACCAGGTGGCGATGACGGAATTGTAATGCGGCCTCATATAGGGGCCGAATATGTTGGGTAGCCTTTCGATGATGGGGAGGATGGCTTTGCTTCCCCCCAATATCCTTTCGGCCTCCAGCTTGCTTTTCCCAAAGGCATCGTCCCTCCCGGCATGGATGGAGGAGGCGAAGTAAAAAGGAAGTGGAGCCGTCCTCGATGAAGCCTCTATTGATTCTATGAGCCTTTTGGTCAGCTCCACGTTGCCTTCGAAAAACTCGCTTTCCTCTTCGCTTCGGTTCACCCCGGCAAAATGGAAAAGGAAGTCGATTGAGGAGAAATCCGGGAAAGGGTCTCCCTTATCGAAGTCGAGGACTTCGATGCCATGAAGCGAAAGGTAACGGGAGACGAATCCCCCGAGGAACCCTTTGCTGCCGGTGACCAAGACCTTCATAAAGCTATTTGAATAAGCTTAGGCGGCTAAGCAGTTGCTTAGTCTCCTCCTTATTCAATATCTTGGTCGATTCCGAGGTGAAGGGCTTGGCATCCTCGATTTTCTTTTCCCCAAGCGAGAAGTAGCGTTCGTAATTTAGGTCCCGGTTATCGTAGGGAATCCGGAAATAACGGCCCATATCGATCGCCCGGGCCATCTCCTCGCTGGTGACGAGGGTCTCAAACAGCTTCTCCCCATGTCTTGTCCCGATGACGTGGATTGGGTTGGAAGCCCCTTTTAACTCCAAAACGGCTTCGGCCAAGGTTTGGATTTTGCTTGAGGGGGCCTTCATGACGAACAAGTCGCCCTGCTTCCCGTTTTCCAAGGCGTATAAGACCAAATCGATCGCCTCGTCTAGACTCATTAGGAACCGGGTCATCTCCGGGTTGGTGACGGTAAGTGGCTTCCCTCTGGCGATTTGCTCAAGGAAAAGCGGGATCACCGAACCCCGGCTGGCCATGACGTTGCCATAACGGGTTAAGCAAAGAACCGGCCCGCCTTCGCCGATGTCGCGACTTCTTGCCACGACGTTTTTCTCCATAAGGGCTTTGGTTATCCCCATCGCGTTTATGGGATAGGCGGCCTTGTCGGTGGAAAGGAAGACGGCGGCCTTAACGTGGTTTTCGATGCAGGCGGTGATGACGTTATCCGAGCCAAAGACATTGGTTTTGGTAGCTTCCAATGGGAAGAATTCGCAGCTAGGCACCTGCTTAAGCGCGGCGGCCGAGAAAACATAATCGACCCCCCTGAAGGCATAGAAGATCGAGGAAAGGTCGCGGACGTCGCCGATATAAAACTTCAGCCTTTCCGAATTGAAGGCCTTGCGCATGTCGTCTTGCTTCTTCTCGTCCCGGCTTAGAATGCGTATTTGCTTCGCCCCAAGGGAAAGGAAGCGTTTGGCCGCCGCCGTGCCGAAAGAGCCGGTGCCGCCGGTGATAAGAACCGTCTTGTCTTGAAGAAAACTGCCCATATGGCCCTCCAATCCACATTATTGTAAATCAAATGAGGTGTCGATATCAGCCCAAATAAGATAAGGCCTGTGCCATCCGGAGAATTAAGTGGAAACAAATAACCGGATAATTCCACATGGGGTTAACGTTTTGAATCAATTAAGGGCAAACAGCATATAGTATGGCAAGTACGTCAAATTGCCTTCGCTCGAAAACCGCTTATTGGCAACGATATATTTTTCCCCGACCCTTTTAGGGAACCTCTTGCCGAATAACTCAAGCGATTCCTTTGATGAAACGTCGCGGGACTTTACCTCAAACGGGATTGTTTTCCCATGCTTGGAGACAAGGAAATCGATCTCATATCTTTTCCTTACCCCGTCTTGGCTTTGTTCCCACGAATAATAATAAGGCTCAAAGAAATTGGCGGTTAATATCTGGGCGGCGGCGTTCTCAAAAAGCATCCCAAGATTGGTTTTCAGCTTATCGAAAACCAAACGTTGATAAACGTCTTTCGCCTGTTTAGGTGAGTTGGCGTAGACGATCGAAGTGAACAAGCCGACATCGCAAAAATACAGCTTAAAGGATCCTATGTCTTTTGTTAGCGAAAACCCGACGCTGGGGTCATTGGCTTTATAGACCGCGATAACGGTCTTCGACTCAACGAGTTTTTCCATTGTGCTATTGAAAAGCACAGAATCGGCCCTTTCGTTGGTTGAGGAAACAATGAATCTGGTCGAATGTTTCGATAGCATTGCCGGGATTTGAGTCCAAACCATATGGCAAATGGTGCCGAATCTGCTGTCTATTTTCCTTAAATCATCCTCGTATAGTTTCAAGATCTGCCTTTTTTGTCTGTCAACGGCATAGAGGTCGTGTGTTTCCAAATAGGCCTTTACGACCTGGGGCATCCCACCGATGGCCAAATAATTCCTGAAGTTTGACAAAAGCCTTTTGTGGGTAGGCTCGTCGAAAGGCACTCGATTGTTTAAATGCTCGACAATCGCTTTGGCTTCGAATTCTAGCCCGCAAGCCCAAAGGAACTCCTCGTAGTCCAAAGGGCACATTTGGATGGACTCTTCCTCCGATGGTATTAATATGCTCTCCGTGTTTTCCCTAATCGAAACAAGAGACCCCGTTTCCACATAATAATATCTTCCGTCTGCGACAAGGGTTTTGATTGCCTGTCTGGCTTTAGGGCAAAACTGAACCTCATCGAAAATCAGCAAGCTTCCTTTGGGCAAAGGACTAATTCCCAAAGCCAAAAACAGTCTTTCAAAGAAAATGTCCACCCTACTCAAATCGTCGAAAACATTTTTCAATTCCTCTGATTCACGTGAGAAATCTATCGTTTTGAAGCTTGGAAATTCGCTTTTTCCAAAGGCTTCGGCAATCATGGTTTTCCCAACGCGTCTTGCCCCTTCGATGAGCAAAGCGGACTTCCCCTTCGATTCCGCCTTCCACCTTACCAATTCAGAATAGATTTTTCGTTTTAGCAGTTCCATAACCAATATTAAGAATATCTTAAAAAATGAATATTTTTAACAGGATTCGCAAAAAGTTAGGTTTTTATTTCCTTGAAATTTGCAAAAAGTTAGGTTTTTTTGAAAAACCCACAACCGAATTCCGCGTAGAGTTTCGCTAAAGAAGGAAGGATTCATTCGAAAGGCGGCAAAAGCGAACTCCCTTAATTGCGTTAACCCCTCCCAAAGCATTGCACATCCCCCTTATCGCCATTGGACGCCCTCCTTTTTTAAACCAATCCTTAAGTTTTGCTTGGCTATATCTCTCCCCTATCACCTTAACTACCTATTTTGCCTTAAAAAGACAAAACCGAAAAAAGCGATAAGTAATCAATAAGCGGTTTCAGTCTCAAATTGGTTGTTTCTAGCATTCATGGAAGCTAAAAGGAAATTCGGCGAATCAAACAAAAGAAGATAAGACAGACAATCAATCTTTAATCGCCCTCATCACCCGGCGGAAGGAAACCTCAATGGTCGATATCCTTTTCAAATCCAAAAATGCCGCGTATCGCTTCGAGGCGGATTCCAGCACCAAATAAACATCTTCGCGTGGCGAAGCAAGCTGAAAATCGAGGATGTAGGAGCAAGTCTGCCCCTTTTTTATCAATAGGCCATAGCCATCCTCAAAACGGACCAACGATGAATCGTCTTGCTTTGGGAAAGGCAAAGCCTCCAGCCTAGCCAAAACATGGTATCCGCGTTTTGTTTTCTCAACCAGGCAAAGGTTTTTGAATACCCGGTTCTTGCCCGTTTTGTTGGTGAAGGTCGCCTCAAGCTTGACCGTCTTCTCCTCTAGCATCGCCATCCGCCTGATCGAGGCAAGAAAATCGCCGCTTCGGAAAAGGAAGGAGGCGGCGTAGCCAAGCAAAATGACGAAGGCCCCGCCTATCGCCGCCAAAGCGGCATACCCCGCCCCTTCGGCGGCCAAAACGCACCACATCGGCTATCGGCCTTCCTTCTTTTTCCTTTTGGGCGAACGCTTAACCAAATAGTAGGCGAAGCAGGCAAGCGCCCCGATAAGGGGATAAACGAATAAGGGGATGGCAAAGCAAAGCCGAAGCCACGATGGGACCCCATAATGGCTTAGGAAGAAATAGGCGCCGGCCCCAAAGGAGAGGGATAAAAGATCAAGCAAACCGAAACCGAATAGGGAGATTTTGTTTTTCATCACCGACGAGGTCGGCGAATCGGCATAGAAGAAAACGGTCGGGAGAAGGGCCATAAGGGCAAAGCAGGAAGGCAAGGCGGCGAAGATGGTGGCCGTGCTGCCTTGGTATTCCCCATCGGAAAGAAAATGGAAAATGATCCCGGAGGCGGCACCAAGGGCCAAAAACACCAAGGCGAAGGGGATATTGAGGCTAAGCGATTTCCGGTAGGCCTTCATTTTGTCCTCAAAAGCCATTTCCTCCTTGGCCTTGGGCTTATGGAGCCCATCGAACATCTTCCCCGGCTCAAGGGCTTGGGC
Organism: Candidatus Alloenteromonas pullistercoris; assembly: GCA_017694295.1. Taxonomy (GTDB): domain Bacteria; phylum Bacillota_I; class Bacilli_A; order RFN20; family CAG-826; genus Alloenteromonas; species Alloenteromonas pullistercoris. Next base: position 34,067 of record JADINA010000016.1, read on the forward strand.
CTTGACTAAGTCCAAAACGAAGAAGCGATAGCCTTCCTTTTGGGCCTGCTCCCCATAGGAAAGGGTGGAGAACATGCTTTCGACGCCCTCCTTTTCCTCCTTCTTGCCCGATAAGCGCGGCTCGCCCTCCCCCTTGCCTAGGTAAACGAGGATCGGGTAGGGGGCGAAGATAAGGCGGCAAAGCGAGCGGGTTTCCTCTTTAAATGGGCTTTCGGACAAATCCAAAAGCAAATAGCAGGGATGGGACTTAAGCCCGGCGTAGATAGTTTTCACGATATCGGAGAAGGCCTTTTTCCCCTCTTCCCCCATTTGACTCGATTCGACAAAGTGGGTTAAAGGCTCCTGCAGGGGCGAATAGTCGATCCCCTTTTTTGGCTCAAAATTGGCCTTGACCCCGTCTTCGTGGCAACTTAGGTAAGCAAACTCAGCCTTCGTCTCGCCCAAAAGCTCGGTTTCGTCGACGCAGAAAGAGCCTTCGAAAGCCTCTTTCTCCCCTTTAAGGACGCGTAGGGGCTTTTCCCAATCGCCCTCCATCTCCGAGTATCCTTGGAAATCGAGAATGAGGGAGAGGCTTTGGTCGGAATCTATTTCTTTGTAAAAGGCGCGGATCATCCCAAGAAGGGATTTTACTTGCTTTGCCCTTCCCTTTAAAGGGAAAGGGACAAGAAGAGGCAAAGGCGAAAGGACAAAGGCAAAACAATAATCAGGCGTTACCCAAGCGACTTAAGGGAAATCGAGGCGACCTCAACCTCACCTTGGAAACAGAGGCTTCTATGGGTTGGGTAATACTGGCTGGAGAAGGCGATTTCCCCATCGTTTAAATAAAAGTCATAGCAATAGCCATCGATGAGCAAAAGCAAATCGGATAGGCCTTGCTCGCCCAAATAGATGGTTCTCCGCAACCCGTCTTTTTCCTCCAAATAGGCGGAACGCGATCGGCCGAAGGTGAGCTCGCTAGTAGAGGCGGAATAGGAAAGGACATACCCATCGACCTCGAGAAGGAAATCGCCCTTCCCCTTAAGCTTAATGGCGATTACGCGGTAGGCGGAATTATCGCCTTGATCGACTTCAAAGGATTTGCTTTCCCCTTTAAGGGCAAAAGGGGCGAAACGCGTCTCCTTCTTGAACTCATCGAGGATCGGTTTAGGCGGAAATTGCCGCAACACCCCGTTATCCGAAGCGATTTCCCTGATTTGCAGCGAATTCGCATAACCGTCCGTCGCCATCGGGTAATCCCGGTCCCACATCGCCTCCCAGCTGGCCAAATATAACCGCCCGTCGCCTAAATTCAATGGCTGAGGCGCATAGACGTCGAATCCGCAGTCGAGCTCCTCCTCTTCTTTTTCGGGGACGAAAACGCCTGAATCGAAATCGACCCTCCCGAATTGGCAGACGGAATGGTTCTTGTTTTGGAAGTGGTATGGCGCCTTCTTGTGGCTTTGGGGCGAATAGAAGAGGATGGCCTCATCCGATGATGCATCGGGAAACACTATCCCCGGGCATTCCGCCATCCCGGAGCCAAAACCGTGAAAATCGGCAAACACAGAAAAGAAAGAGAAATCAATCCCGTCTTTGGAACGGAACAAAAGAAGCGAACACCCATTATCCATCTTTTTGCAGCCGACTAGCAGGTAAACATAGCCATGCCTATAGAAGGCGAAAGGATCGCGGAAGTCCTTGATTGAGTATCCTTCCGGAAGCTTGTCGCCATCGATTATCGGGTTATCCGAATGCTTGGAGAAAACCAAGCCGTCGTTTGATTGGGCGAGGCAAACGACCTGTTTCCCCTCCATCGCCCCGGTGTAATAAAGATGGAGGGTGCCCCCTATTTCCAAAGCCGATCCGGAGAAGCAACCCCAAGGGAGCTCGTAATCGCGCTCCGGGGACAAGGCGATGCCCTCGTCTTTGTAAGTGAGGTTATCGTCAAAGGAAAAGGCAAGCCAATGCATCGGCCCCCAGGAGGTCGAATGCGGATAATGCTGGGCGAAAAGGCGCAGCTTCCCTTTGTATAGGCAAAAGCCGTTTGGGTCGTTGATCCAGCCCTTATCCGGGGTTGGATGGAACTTCGGCTTATATATCTTCTCCATTGCTTTTTGGCTCCTAAGCAAAGAAAACCCCTTAGGCAACGCGCCTAGGGGGCGAAACTCACTTCCCTTCCTCGAGGAAGCGGAGGACGTCGTCGTAGACTTCCTGCTTTTTCTCCTCGTTAAGCACCTCGTGGCGCATATTCGGATAAAGGTGGAGGACGACTTTGAGGCCCCGGGCTTTGTATTGGTCGCGAAGCCAAAGAAGGCCGCTTCCAAATTGCCCAACCGGGTCTTCCTTCCCCGAGATTATAAGCACCTCGGCTTCCGGGGAGATTCTATCCATGTTGGGTTTATCCCAAATATGAGCCATCTCCTCGAAGAAACCCATCCAGAAGCCGTGGGTATTGGGGACTCCGCAATAGGGATCGGCGATGTAATCGGCGACGTTTTTCTCGTCATAGCTAAGCCAATCGAAATCGGTTTTGGCGCTGGCGACGGCTTTGGCATAGGAATCGAAAGCCAGCTTGTTCAATAGTTTGGCGGGCTTATCGACGTTTTTCTTGGTGGTGGTCAATTTGGCGATGGCCTTCCCCGCCTTCATCAATGCCCTTTGCCCGCCATTGGACCCGCAAAGGATGATCTTCTTAGCGTCACTAGGGTAAAGCTGCATGTGCCTTTGCACCATGAACGAGCCCGTCGAATGCCCCATCAAAGCCAAAGGCAACCCGTCTTTCTCGGCAAGTTTGACCATCATATTGATGGCCTCGACCGTCTTGGCGAAGCCGTGCTCGCTCCACTTTTGGCAATCCTCGGGGCTTGTGGCGTTAAGCCCCTGCCCCATTAGGTCGAGGACGTAGACGTCGATGCCTTTACAGTTTAGGAAGGAGGCGAAATCCTTGTAGCGGAGCGAATGCTCGCACATCCCGGTGATGAGGCAAAGGGTCATCTTCGCCCCCTTGGCTTCGTAATGGCGGCCTTTGAATGCCTCCCCGGATTGGATGGTGACTTCGAACTCTTTCATGTTGGGCTCCTTTTTCTAATTAAATCCCGTTCGGGTTTTTCCTTTGGAAATTGTAGGCGTCGAGGCAGGCGTCTTTGACGCTTAGCTTGGCCTCAAAGCCCAGTTCGCGTTTGGCCTTGTCGCAATTGGCGTAGTTCTCCGCCACATCGCCAGGCCGCCTTGGGGCGATGACATAGGGGATCTTGACGCCGTTAGCCTCCTCGAAAGCCCTCACGAGCTCCAAAACCGAGGTGCCTTTGCCGGTTCCGAGGTTATAGACGACAAGCCCCGGGTTTTCCCTAAGCTTATTAAGGGTCAGCACATGGCCTTTAGCCAAATCGAGGACATGGATGTAATCGCGGACCCCGGTCCCGTCGACGGTCGGATAATCGTTTCCGAAAACCTTTAGGCAGGGCAATTTCCCAATCGCCACCTGGCTGACAAAGGGCAATAGGTTGTTGGGGATGCCGTTTGGGTCTTCGCCAAGCAATCCCGAGGGATGGGCGCCGATCGGGTTGAAGTAACGGAGCAAGGCGGCGTTGAATGAGGAATCGGCTTTGCAGGCATCCTCGATGATCCGCTCGATCATGACCTTCGTCTCCCCGTAGGGGTTGGTGGCGCTTTCGACGGGGTCAGTTTCGTATAAGGGGACGCGCTTAGGCGTGCCATAAACGGTGGCCGAAGAGGAGAAGACGAGGTTTTTGACCCTATATTCCTTCATAAGGCGCAGCAAGTTGCAGGTCGAGATTAGGTTATTCGAATAGTACTCGATGGGCTTGCTGACCGATTCCCCCACCGCCTTTAGCCCGGCGAAGTGGATGACGGCGTCGAACCTGTTTTCCTCAAAGACCTTCTTGAAGGCTGAATAATCGCAGCAATCGACTTGATAAAAAGAAGGACGCTTGCCGGTGATTTCCCCAATCCGGTCTATGACCTCTTTTTTGGAATTGGAAAGGTTATCGACGATGACCGCCTCGTGGCCATTTTGCAGCAGCTCGATGACGGTCTCGCTTCCGATGAAGCCGGTTCCCCCGGTGACTAACACTCGCATGGCTTTTCTCCTTTATATCTTACCTTGCTTTTTGGCTTTTTTGAGTTCGGCCTTCTCTTCCTTTTGCTTTTTCTTTTTCTCGGCCTTGGCCATCTTGCTTTCCTTGGCTTTGCTCTCTTCCTTCTCCTCGGCTAAGCGCTTGGCTTCCTTCTTGCCTTCGCTTTCGAGTTTCTTCTCGTCCTTCCCGCTGGCAACCGCCTTCTCCCGATCGACGGGGGCATTTTGCCGAAGCGCCTCGATGATGTATTGGCTAAGCAGCTTGTTGGCTTGGGCCTGAATGGCCAAATGCAAAGCCAATAGGCCAAGGGAATCGGCGGCGTTCTGGTCGGCGTTTTTGCCTTTGCGTCCGCTTTCTAGCTTATGGCGCTTGGCGATTTCCTCCACCCGCGAGGAGGTCTTCTTGGCCATGTCGGAAAGGATCCCGGTCTCAAGGTCGCAAAAAAAGGCATAAAGCCTTTCCTTGCTTGGAGACACCCCTTCATCCATATCAAGCAATACCGAGACGTCGGAAATGGTGAGGGTGCTTTTCAATAGGCAAATGCCGATAAGATAGCCGATCTGATCGCGGGAGTAGCGCTTCTTCACCGGCTCATCGATGAGCTTGGCCTTGACGTAATTGTTGACCATGAAGGAGGTGAGGGCCTTCTCCGAATTGGGATGGAGGGAGGAAAGGGCCCCGTTGACGAAGCTAAGCACCTGCTCCATGTAAAGCTCGACCGAGGGGAGCTCTTTGTATTTGGGAAGGCTGAAAGAGGCGATTTCCCTTAAATACCTTTGCAATTCCTCGATCGTTTTCTTCATTTCAGCGTTTTGAGAGCTCCTCATTCATTATCTTCGCGACCGCTTGGGGGTTGGCCTTCCCTTTGGAAAGCTTCATAACCTGGCCGATCAAAAAGCCCGAGGCCCGCCCTTTGCCGGCTTTGAAGTCGGCGATCGACTGCGGGTTGGCGTCAAGCACCTGGCTGACAAGGGATAAAATCGCCCCGTCGTCGCTGATTTGCTTTTCGATGTGCAGCTCTTCCTTGGCGCTTACTGGGGCAACGCCCTTGTCAAGGCAATAGGAGAGGATGTCGGCGCATTGCTTATGGGAGTAGCCTTCCTCCTGATAGGCGGCGATTTCCCTTAAGGCGGAGGGTTCAAGGGGGAATTCCTTAATGGAAATCCCGTTTTTGTTCAAATATCCGTTGACCTCGACGATGAGGAAGTTGGCGATGGTTTTGACGAAACTGACGCCCTCGATGGCTTTTTCGAAATAGGAGGCGAAGTCAAGGGAGGAAAGGATGATCTCGGCGTCTTTCTCCGGGAGCCCGTAAGTGAGATAACGCATCTTCTTCGAATCGTAAAGCTCAGGGCAGGTGGCGATGGCCTGCTCAACGAACTCCTCGCTTAACTGGATCGGGGCGATGTTGGGCTCGGGGAAGTATTTGTAGTCGACCGCGTCGGTTTTAACCCTCATCAAGACGGTTTTCCCGCTTGATTCGTCATAGCGGCGCGTCTCCTGCCTAATCGGGGTGGAGGAAAGAAGGCAGGCGGCTTGGCGCTTGATCTCGTAATCGAGGGCCTGCTCGATGTTCTTTATGGAGTTGAGGTTTTTCAACTCGACCTTCGTCCCGAATTCCTCGCTTCCATAAGGGCGAAGCGAGACGTTGACGTCGCAGCGGAGCGATCCCTCCTCCATCTTGCCGTCGCTTGTTAGGGAATAGACGACGATGTTGCGGATGGCCTCGACGTAATGCATGGCCTCGGTCCCGCTTCTTAAGTCGGGGCAGGAGACGATCTCGACCAATGGGGTCCCGGCCCTATTGTAGTCAAGGAGGCTGCAATCGGGGAAATGCAGCTGCTTGCACGTATCCTCCTCCATGTGGATCCGCTCGATGCGGATGCGCTTGGTCTTGCCCTCCTCGTCGAGGATATCCAAATAGCCATCCCGCCCGATGGGGTGGAATTGCTGGGTGATTTGGAAGCCCTTGGGCAAATCGGAATAGAAATAGTTCTTCCTGTCGAAGCGGATGTTCGGGTCGATGGTCATATGCAAGGCCGAGGCGACGCGGATGGCGTTGATGACGGCTTGCTTGTTGACCCGGGGCATCGTCCCGGGGAAGGCCATGTCAAAGGGGGTGACCTCGCTATTGGGGAGGCGGGAGAAGGAATTGGGCGAGCCGGAGAACATCTTCGACTTTGTCTTCATCTGGACGTGGATCTCAAGCCCGATGACCGGTTCGAAATTCATAGATTGCCCTCCTTTTTGGCATAGACGCTTAACCCAGCTAACCCGGTTAACTCCTCAATGCCCTTGGCCAAGGCGAATAGCTCGTCCTCGGCAAAGGCCTTGCCCATCAAATTGATGCCTAAGGGCATGCCATCATGGAAGGCATAAGGCAAGGTGATGGAGGGAAGCCCAGAGAAATTGCCTAAGGCCAAATGGTTGTCGGCTATTAGGTATTCACTCGACAGCCGATCGGAGGCCGAATTAAACTTCGGGGCGATCGATGGGGCGGCCGGGACGAGGATGGCGTCGACGCCCTCTAAAAGGGAATTGACCTTCTCGACTATCTTCGCCCTATTCCGCTGGGCCCGGAGGAAAAGATCCTCCTGGTTTTCCTTCATAAGGGCGAACGAGCCGATGACGAAGCGGCGTTTGATAAGCTCGGAGAAGCCCTTGGTCCGGGCGTTGGCCATGACCTCTTGGTAGGAGGCCCCGCCGTAATAGGGCCCGAATTTGATGCCGTCGAGGTTGGCGTCGTTGCTGGTGGCCTCGGCGCAGGAGATGACGATGTAGGTCGCATAGATCGAACGGAGCAATTCAAGACCAAAGGGGGCGTAGACGACTTCGGCCCCTTCTTTTTCAATGGCTTTGACCAAGGCGAGGAATTTCTCCTTGTTAACCGCGTCGTCGATCGAATCGATGATCTCCTGAATAACAAGCAGCTTCTTCCCTTTTATCCCCTCCCCTAGCTTGGCCGTGTAATCCTTTACCATCTCAAAGGAGGAGGTGAAATCCATCTCATCATGGCCGGCGAGGGCGTTAAACAAGATGGCGGCGTCCTCGACGTAATGGGTGAAATAGCCGACGTGGTCGAGGCTCGGGGCAAAGGGGAAAAGCCCATAACGGGAAATCCTCCCCCAGGTTGGCTTAAAGCCGACTAACCCAGCGAAGCTTGCCGGCTTCCTGACGGAGTCGCCGGTGTCCGAGCCAGTGGCAAAAACCGCGTCCCCATGGGCAAGCGAGGCGGCTGAGCCGCAGCTAGAGCCCCCGACCATCCGCTCGTGGCTTGGGTCAAAGGGGTTAAAGGTTTTCCCTTTATGGCCGGTCGTGCCCGTTCCGCCCATGGCGAGCTCATCCAAGGTCGTTTTCGCAAGAAGGAGGCACTTCCTCTCCTTTAGTTTTTTGACGACGCTCGCGTCGAATAGGGGCACGTATCCATTGAGGATATTGCTTGAGGCCGTGGTCTCAATACCCTTGGTGGAGAAGTTATCCTTGCAAACATAAGGTATTCCCCACAAAAGGTTGTCTTCCTCAAATGGGCCGATTTTTGCGGCCTCTTGCCGCGCTTGATCTAGCAAAACCGCCTCAAACGCGTTGCAATCGTCGCTTTCGATGCGCTTTGCCGCCTCCTCGACCAATTCAAGCGGGCTCACCCGCCCCTCGCCGAGGGCCTTATGTATTTCCCTGATGGGCAAATCCAAATATCCCATTTTCCTCACCCCACGACTTTCGGCAGCTTTATCTGCCCTTCGGACACCGACCCAGCGTTGCGTAGCGCCTCTTCCGGAGTCAAAGGCTCCTCCGGCACGTCTTCGCGCAGATACGAGGTATGGCAATCAAATGGGAAGGTCATCGGCTCGTAACTCTCAAGTCCGGGGATTTTCCCAATCGTCTCCATTTGCTTGGTCAACACGTCGAATTCCTGGAGCAAGGTGTCGTATTCCTCCTCCGACATGTCGAATAACAGCCGCCTGGCGGCGTCTTTTAGCACGTCTTTGTCAATCTGTTTCATATCCGTTCCTGCATAGCCAAGACTAAGTATAGCCTATCGGCCGATTTTCTCTAAATGCCTTAAGGCCTCCTCTTCGTTTAAAACCTCGATGCCGAGTTCCCTGGCCTTGTCGAGTTTGCTTCCGGCCGCCTCCCCGGCGATGACGCAGTCGGTCTTTTTGCTAACCGACCCCGCCACTTTGGCCCCGATGCCCTCGAGTATCTCGGTGAGCTCGTTGCGCTTATACCTGCTAAGCGTCCCGGTCAAAACGACCGTCTTCCCATAGAAATAGGAATTGACGTCGACCTCATCCTCCCCGGTGTATTCGAAGTTGACCCCGTATTCCTTGAGCCTTCCGATCATCGCGATATTGGACGGCGAGGCGAAATAGGAGACGATTGAGCGAGCGGCGACCGGCCCGATGTCGGTGACCTTAAGGAGGTCATCCTCGGTAAGAGCGAAGTACTGGTCGAGGCTTTTGAAGCGCTTGGCCAAGGTCTTCGACGTTTTGTTGCCGACCTCTTTTATCCCAAGCCCGAACAACAGGCGTTCGAGGCTTTGCTTTTTCGACCCCTCGATGGCGGAAAGAAGCGAGGATATCGATTTGTCGCTCCATCCGTCGAGGGCTTTGATCTCCTCGGCGTGCTGGAAAAGGCAATAGATGTCGGGGATGTCGTGAAGGAAGCCCTCGGCGAAAAATTCCTCGACCACCGAATCGCCCATTCCGTCGATATCCATCGCGTCGCGCGAGGCGAAGTGGATCATCCCCTCGATCTTCCGGCTTGGGCAATCGGGGTTAAGGCAATAATGGAGGCCTTGCACCTTGGTAAGGGGCTTCCCGCACACCGGGCATTGCTCAGACATGATGAAGGGGGTTTGGGTGCCGTCGCGCCTTTCTATTATCGGGCGGACGACCTCGGGAATGACGTCGGCCGCCTTCCGAAGCGAGACGTAATCGCCGATCATGAGGCCTTTTTCCTTGATAAAGTCCTCGTTGTTCAAAGTCGCCCTTTGGACAAGGCTGCCGGCCACCCTGACGGGGGAAAGAATGGCGTTGGGCGTTATCCTCCCGGTCCTTCCGACAGTAAGGGAGATGTCGAGCAGCTTGGTGATGACCTCAAGCGGCGGGAACTTATAGGCGGTCGCCCATTTCGGGGTTTTGGCGGTGTAGCCGATTTTCTCATAGCTTCCGATGTCGTCGACTTTGAAGACGAGGCCATCGATGTCGTAGCCTAAGGATTCCCGCTTGGCGGTGTATTCCTCGATATAGGAAAGCATGTCCTCCGGGCCGTAAAGCACCCGCCTCTCGTGGTTGGTTTTGAAACCAAGCGAATCGAGGAAGTCCAAAGCCTCCTCGTGGCTGTTTATGCCTAGTTCCCGGGCGTTGACTAAGTAATACCAATAGGCGTCGAGCCCGCGCCTAGCGGCGACGCTTGAATCAAGTTGCCTAATCGACCCGGCGGCCGCGTTGCGGGCGTTGGCGAAAATCGGTTCGCCGTTTTTTTCGCGTTCCTCGTTTAGCTTCTGCAGGCTCCTTTTGGGCATGAAGACCTCGCCGCGGACCTCGAACGGCCTTTTATCGGACACCCGCATCGGGATTGAGCGGATGGTCTTGACGTTGGCGGTCACGTCTTCGCCCGTCACCCCATCGCCCCGGGTGAGGCAACGCTGCAGCTCGCCGTTTTCGTAAAGCAAACTCATCCCAAGCCCGTCTATCTTGACCTCGCCGACGTATTTCACGGTTTGGTTGCCGACGACGTCTTTGACCTTCCTATCGAAGTCGCGGACCTCGTCTTCGTTGTAGACGTTGCCAAGGGAAAGCATGAGCCGCCGATGGGGGACCTTCTCGAATTGGCTCGCGACATACCCCCCGACCCTTTCGGTTGGGGAGTTCTTCAGCTTGATGTCCGGATGCTCCTTCTCAAGAAGCTGGAGCTCGTTCATTGCCCGGTCAAATTCGGCGTCGCTGACCGATGGGTTGTCGAGAACGTAATACTCGTAATTCCACTTCTCGAGGAGCTCGGTGAGCTCGTCGCGCCGCTTGATGGCTGCTTCTTTATCCATGGGCTTTCTCCCTTTAGGCTTTGCCTAAATTTGCTTAATTGTAGACTATCCGCGCGTTAAAGACAAAGGCGCGGTTTTAGGCGCTGACGGCCTTTTTGTGGAGCTTGGGGTGGGTTGAGAGCAAGGTTTTCCTCGCCCCGGAGAAATCGACCTCGATGATCGAAGGGCCCTTTATCTTAGTCACGACCCCCTCCCCGAAGGCGTCATGGACGCATTTGTCGCCGACGCTCCAATGGGTGACCCCGTTGGTCTTCGGCTCTTCCCCCATTTCCGGGGCTATGGTCTGCGCTTCTTTCTTATTCTCAAAAGGGCTAAGGGAATCCCCGTCCCCAAAATAGTCCTTTTGCCGGTATACCTTTTCAAACGACGGCCGCCTTCTATAAGGCCCGAAGCTCTCATCGCGCGAATAGGGGGACTTGGGGAATTTGATCCCCGATTCCTCAAAAAACTGCGAGGGCCTTAAATTGCCGTCGCTTTGATAGCTATAGCCGGTGTTGCAGGTGAGGAAAAGCCGCCTTTTGGCCCGGGTCATGGCGACGTAGCAAAGCCGCCTCTCCTCCTCTTCGCCGTCTTCCCTTTCCCCCATTGAACGCCCATTGGGGAAAGTGCCGTCGTTAAGCCCAATGATGAAGACATCGTCGAATTCGAGCCCCTTGGCGACGTGGACGGTCATAAGCGAGACGTAGTTGCCGTCGTTGATGTCGTCTTGGCTGGTGAGCAAGGTGACGTTTTGCAAATACTCGGCGAAGCTCGCGTCTTGATGCTCGGAGATGAAGCGGTCGATGTCCTCGAAAAGGGAGTTGACGTTTCCGGCCCGATCCTCGTCGATGTCCTGGTCCTTGGCGATGTATTCGAAATAGCCGATGTCGGTTAGGAAGGTCTTGAGTATCGAGGAATAGGTCTCGTCGGCGGCCTGCAGCTGCTTTTTGACCTCCTCCATCCTGCCAGTAAGGGCAATTAGCGAATTGACGACGCGGCTAGGCAATTCGGTCTCAGGGTGGGAATCGATGGAGGCGGCGTATTCGTATTCGCTTAGCCCAAGGGGCTTGGCCTCGGAGGAAAGCCTCTCCAGCGACGTCTCCCCGATATTGCGGCGCGGGACGTTGGCGATCCGCTCAAAGGCCACGTCGTTTTTCGGGTTGACGAGGAGGTTGAAATAGGCCAAGACGTCCTTGACTTCCTTCCGCTGGTAAAACCTAAGCCCGCCGTATATCCGATAAGGGATGCCCCTAGCCGCGAATTCGGTTTCGAATGGCCGGGTTAGGTAGGAGGAGCGGTAAAGCACGGCGATATGGGTGAAATCGGGGGCAACGGGGTTGGCATTAGTAGAGAGCGCCTCGATCTTCCCCGCCACCCAAGCGGCCTCCTCCTGGGCGTTGAAGAACTTCCTCGCCGTCACCGGATCGCCGCTAGGGGCGAGGGTGAAAAGGTCTTTCGGGACCCGCTTCTTATTGTGGGCGATGAGCTTATTGGCGACGTCTAGGATGTTTTTGGTCGAGCGGTAGTTCCGCGAGAGGAATACGTCCTCGGTGCCCGGGTGGCTAAGCGGGAAATTCAAAATGATGTTCTGGTCGGCTCCGCGCCAGGTGTAAATGGTCTGATCGGGATCGCCGACGACATAGACGCAGGTGTCGGGGCGGGAAAGAAGGGAGATGACCTTCTCCTGCGAATCGTTGGTGTCCTGGAATTCGTCGACTAGGATATGCTCGTAGCGTCTCGACCACCTTTCCCTTATCTCGGGGAAGCCGGAGAGGACCTCAATGGTCTTGACGATGAGGTCATCGAAATCAAGGCACACCATCGCGAATTTCCGCTCTTCGTATTCGCGGTATATGTCCAAGGCGATCTTGTCGGATTCGCGGTAGCAGTTTTTCACTTCCTCCGGCTTAACCCCGGCTGCCTTCTTAGCCCTGATGTAATGGATGGCTTCCTTGACGATGGAATCGCCCCTTTTGTAGCCCTTGGATTCGGCGATGTCCTTGACGAGCTTCTCGCTTTCATCCTCATCGAGGATGGTGAAGGATGGAGGGAAGCCGAAGCAGCGGGATTCTAGGCGCAAAAAATAGGAGCAAAAGGAATGGAAGGTCCTAACCTGGAGCATCCCCGCCACCTCCGGGAGGAGATTGGCGACCCGCGTTTGCATTTCCTTGGCCGCCTTGTTGGTGAAGGTGACGGCCAAAATGCGGTGGGGGTCGATTTCCATGGCGTCGACCAAATAGGCGATGCGGTAGGTCAAAGCCCGGGTTTTGCCGCTGCCGGCACCGGCGATGACGCGGACGTTTTGGGCTTTGGTGGTGACCGCCTGAAGCTGGGCTTCGTTAAGCAAGGAAGAATAATCGATTCTCATATATGGCGGCCTCCGGATAGCCCCCATATTGTAGCGACCCTTCGCCTTAGGCGAAATAAGCAAAAAGTGGTTTTGCCCAAAACGCCCGATGGCGCTTAAGGAAAAAAGCGTTTTGCCCGAAGCAAGGCCAGTCGGCCCCGCCTTTGATGTATGATTGGCCCGTGAGAATATTCAAGAAAAGGGAAACGCCATCGCAAAACATCGCCTACTGCGGGTTGCTGCTAGCCTTGCTTTGCCTTCTTAGCCTTCTTCTTTCCTTCCTCCCCCTGCTTGGGCTATTCCTCATTTTGCTTCTTCCCTTCCTCACCTCCTCCATCGCCTTGCTTTGCAAGAAGCGCTACGCCATCGCCTTTACTATCGCCGCGACCATCCTTTGCCCCCTAATCGGGATCGCCGATTGGCCAAGCGTCGTCTTCTATCTGCTTCCCGCCTGCTATGCCGGGATCGTCTATGGATATGGGCTCCGCCTCAACCTCGGGGATAGCCTCACCATCTTCCTGACTTCCCTATTTGAGGCCTTGCTTTTGCTTCTAGGGGTCTTGGTGGCCCGCTTTGCCCTAAACATCGATTTGATCGCGAGCCTCGGGGCCTTAGTTGGGCTAGAAAGGGAAAAGGCGATGCTCATCTTCCCCCTTTTCTCCTTTTCCTATTCTCTTGGCCAAAGTGCTTTGTCCCATTTCTTCGCCATCGCCAATTCGGCGAAACTGGGCCTAGATAACCTCGATTCGGGAAGGCTTTCCTTCCTTGACCCGATCATCGCCCTATCCTTTATCGCCATAAGCCTCCCCTTGGCCTATTTCTCCTATATGGGGATGGCCAACCTCTTCTTCGGCTTCGCCCTATATTTCGCCTTCTATTCGGCAAGGGGGCTTTGGGGAAGGAAATGGGCCGCCTGGATCGGGACTAGCCTCGTCTTGGCCCTATTCCTCCTTTTCGCCTACCTCGCCTCCTTCTTCCCCTCCTCCGCCCTCCACATCGTCTATTTAAGCGCCCCGATAATCGGGATCTCCGGGGTTGACCTGGCCTATTGGATATTGGGCTTACTAAAAAGAAAAGCAAAGGCGGCAAAGCCCGGGGATGACCCCCAATAGGGTTGAGGGAAAGGAAGAAAAAACTTATTATAGACGGGCATGAAACTACTGCGGGAATTCGGACTTGGGATCATCTGGGCCTTCTTGGCCCCCTTTATTCTCGTCTCCTGCGCTTTAATCGCGATTTACGGGGTTTTCAATTTCTTCGTAGAGCTCATTATCCTCCTCATCAACTTCTTCAAGGGCGAAAAGCTCTTCCCTTTGTTCCCCGAGGAGAAGAAGGCGATGGAGGTTTACCAAAAAGCCATTGAGAAGGCCAATGGAACGGAAGAGAAAAAAGAGCCGGCCCCCCAGCAGATCTACGTCCAGCAAAACTTCTATTCAAGCGGCCCCGCCCCCCTTCCTGGGCAATTTCCCAACCAAATAAGCGGGGAGCTCCCCCAGAGCGGGCAAAACCCGATTTACGTTCAGCTTGGGAACTATACGCCCCAAAATGGGCAAAAGGAGGAAGTTAAGCCCATCATGCTCGAAAGCTTCCCAAGCGATAAGCAAGTAATCGAGGCCGAGGAAACAAAGGAGGGCAAAGATGGAAACTAGATTGTTGCTCACCCTTCTTTCAGAAACCGACAAGAGGGCTTTGGCGATCGCCATCGTCATCGCCATCGTCTTGTTTTTGCTCCTTGGCCTAATCGGCATCGCCGTGCGCCGCACCATGATGTATCAGGCCAAGCGGGCCGATTCGATGATGTATGACGTGGCCAGGACCCACGCGGTCAACTCAACCGCCGAGTTTAGGCGATTAGCGAGGAAGAAAAACGCCCGCGGCTATTTCAAAGACAGCCTCCCGCCCTTCCTTATCGCCATAACCGGCTTGCTCGTCTACCTCATCGCCAACCTCGCTACGGGTAGATGGGGCCATAACATGTTCATCTCCTTCGCCGAGCTTTTCCCCGCCTACGACTGGAAGGCCGAGGGGGTTTGGGCGAATGTGTTTGGCTTATCGATTTTGGCCAGCTGGCCGCCTTTATCCAGGCAGGCGAGCTTCGTCCTCGGCCATTTGGGCGATTACATCGAAGCGATCCTTTTCATGGCCTCGATGGCTTATTTCCTTTATTGCTCGCAAGCCTTCCTCTCGCGGGCCGTCATGCTCCACTTCCGCTCGGTCAAGGTATACGAAAAAAGCCTCGAGGGGTATAACGCCAACGAGGACTTGCTCGGCAATTTGAAGATCGACTCCGATAAGCCGGTCCCGCCTAGCGATTGACGTAAGCGGAATCGGATAGCCTCCCGATCGGGCAAACCCCGCCGCCTCCGCAGCCGTGGTTTCCGGAAGAGGAGGAGCAGCTAGATAGAAGAAGCAAGGCGAGCCCTATTAGAAGATAAAGTTTTTTCATATCAGTCCAACCAGTTCTTGGCCAGCATCCAGCCCAAGAAGTAAACAAAGCATACAACCCCTTCGACGAAATAGAACATATTGAGATTCAAGAGGACACCGCTATTAAGAAGCGACCTGATCTCAAGCATGAAGGTCACGACCCCCAAAATGGCCGAGAGGATGGCGGTTAACGAGGCGATGCCGATGAAGGGGCCGCGGTCGCGGGCATAGGAGATGCCCCCGATCCCGGCGAAGACGAGATAAAAGGATATAAAGGGAAGCAAGACGGTCCAAATGGCCGAATAGGGGTCTTGCCAATCCCCGCTTATGCCAAGGCAGCGGCAGACGAAGTCGGCGCAGTTGAGGATGGTGAAGGCGAAAAAGAGGATCGAGCAGACAAGCAAAATTATCCGCCCGAGCCTAATGCTCGCCGGGACGATGTTTTTGGCTTGCTTAACCTGGGTTGGGGTCCCCATCAAACGCCCCCAAGGCCGAGGTCGACCAATTCCCAAATAAGGAAGGCCAAGGCGATGAAACAGCAGGCGACGATCACCCAAAAAACCCGCTTCCGGGCCAAAAGCTTCTCCGGCTTAGGGTCCTCGGCCGAGTTGTCGATGGTTTGGATTTCGTCTTCTTCTTCCATTGCCTTCTCCACTTAGAATTTTATATTGCTTGAGGTCCGAGGGAAAGGCTCGGTGTCACGGATGTTGGTGACGCCGGTCAAATACATAAGGAGCCTATCGAATCCGATGCCGAAGCCCGAATGGATGCACCCGCCGTAACGGCGCGTGTCCAAATACCATTCCAGCCCCTTCTGGTTTCCGGCCTCCTCCATCTTCTTAAGCAGGCGGTCATAACGCTCCTCGCGCTGCGACCCGCCGATGATCTCCCCTTCCCCGGGAACGAGCATATCGCAGGCGGCGACGGTCTTGCCATCGTCGTTTTCCCGCATGTAGAAGGCCTTTATGTCCTTGGGGTAATCGGTGAGGAAAACCGGCCCGTTGACGACGGTCTCGGTGATGTAGCGTTCGTGCTCCGATTGCAGATCGAAGCCCCAATAGATGTTGTTTTCCTCAAACTTATGCCCGTTTTGCACGGCTTTTTGCAAAATCTCGATGGCTTCTGTATAGGTCATCCGCCTAAAGGAGGAATGGAGGACGGCCAATAGCCTTTCCTTTAGCCCGGGGCAAACCATCTTATCGAAGAACTCCATCTCGTCAGGGCAATTGGTGAGGACGTAATCGATGCAGAACTTGATGGTTTCCTCCATTAAGTCCATGTCGTCGTCTAAGTCGGCGAAGCAAATCTCCGGCTCGATCATCCAAAACTCGGAGGCGTGGCGCGGGGTGTTGCTCTTCTCCGCCCGGAAAGTCGGGCCGAAGGTATAGACGTCGCGAAAGGCGAGGGCGAAGGCCTCGACGTGGAGCTGGCCGGAAACGGTCAGATGGGTCGGCTTGCCGTAGAAATCGGTGACCGAGAGCTTGCCGGAGTCATCGTTGGTTGCGATTGTGAAGGTTTGCCCCGCCCCTTCGGCGTCATTGCCGGTTATCTCCGGGGTATGGACGTAGACGAAGCCCTTGCTTTGGAAGAACTCATGGATCCCCAAGGCCAAGCGCGAACGGACCCGGTAAAGGGCCAAAAAGGTGTTGGCCCGAGGGCGAAGATGAGCGATTTCCCGAAGGTATTCGAAAGAATGCCTTTTCTTTTGCAGCGGGTAGTCGCTTTGGCAATCCCCAAGCAGCTCGAAGCTTTCGGCGTGCAGCTCAAAAGGCTGCTTCATGTTCGGGGTGGCGACGATTTTTCCGCCAACCCGGATGCAGGCCCCGGTCAAAACGGATTTGATCCGCTCATGGCATTCCAAACCATCCGAGTAGACGATTTGGAGGCATTTGAAGCAGGTGCCGTCGTTAAGCGAGATGAAGCCAATCGACCCGGAGTCGCGGTTGGTCCTCACCCAGCCCTGGACAAAGGCTTCCTCGGGCAGTTTCCCGTTTTGGGCGAACGTTTCGTATAGCGATTTTACGGACAGTGCTTTCGGCTGCATAGATAACCTCCTAGCGAATTATTGTGAATAAGCGGTCAAAACTCAAGATAATGGTCGATTTTCCAGTTTGGATCGACCCCGAGGGTCAAGGGGGCGAACACTTTCTTTTCGTAAAGGTGCTCGGCCACTTTGGCGATCATGGCGGCGTTATCGGTCGTGCACCATAATGGCGGGATGAGCAATTCGATTGGGGAGCCTTCGAAGATTTCCTTCATCCTCTCCCGGAGATAGGAATTGGCCGAGACCCCGCCGGCCAAGACGACTTGTTTCACCCCAAAGGCAAAAGCCGCCTTCGAGGCCTTCTCCACCACCATCCCGATGGCGACGTCTTGGAAGGAACGGGCCATGTCGGGGACGCTGACGGGCTCGCCTTTCATCTTCAGCGAGTTGACGAGGTTTATGACCGCCGTCTTCAGCCCGGAATAGGAGAAATCGTATTCCCCGTCGGGAGAGGCCGGGGTTGGGAGGTCATAGGCGTGCTTCCCTTCCTTGGCCGCCTTATCGATTGGAAGGCCGCCGGGATAAGGCAAGCCAAGCACCCGGGCGACTTTGTCATAGCATTCCCCGACCGCGTCGTCTTTGGTTTCCCCCACTATCCTAAACTGCATCGGCCTCTCCATGAGGACGAGCTCGGTGTTGCCGCCGCTTACGACGACGCAAAGAAGGGGGAACTTAAGCTCGCCGACGTATTCGTTGGCATATATGTGCCCGGCGAGGTGGTGGACAGGGATGAGGGGTTTATCGTAGAGCAAGGCAAGCGTTTTGGCGGCTTGCAGCCCGACATGGAGGCAGCCAATCAAGCCCGGGCCCCTAGTGACGGCGAAGGCATCGATGTCGGAAAAGGAAAGGTTGGCCTTCTCCAAAGCCTCCTTCAGGCAAAAGGGGATGTTCTCGCAATGCAGCCTCGAGGCCACTTCGGGCATGACACCCCCATATTTCTCGTGGACCGAGATCTGGGTGGCGACGACGTTGGACAAAAGCTTCCCGTCCTCGGTTATGGCGACGGCGGTTTCGTCGCAGCTTGATTCGATGGCCAATATCCTAGTCATTGACGATGCACCTCACCATGTAAACGGCGTCCTCCCCATCGTCGTAATAGCCTTTCTTGACGACGATGTCCTCGAAGCCCCTTTTCGAGTAGAAGCGAAGGGCGTTGACGTTGCTTTTCCTCACCTCGAGGGTGATGTTGTCGACTTCGTCTATTTGGGATTTGCATTCCTTCACCATCGCCTTCAGTAGCGAATCCCCGATCCCTTTGCCCCGGAAATCGGGGCGAACGGCTATTTGGGCGATCGAAGCGGAATCAAAAGTTACGAAGAAGATGATGAAGCCGATGACCTCGGCGTCGACGATGGCCGAGAAGAAATGGGCGACCGGGTTCTCATTGAGCTCATAAAGCAATTGCTCCCGGGTGTAGGGATGCTTGAAGGAATCGTTTTCGATGGAGAGGATCGAATCGATGTCGCTTGGTATCGCCTTCCTTATGACGAGCTTTTTCTTTCCGGCCTGGTATTCGTCTTTCAAATAAACCGGGCGCTCGCCAAGGGGGTTATCGGAAAGATGGCTTTCGTCGACAAAGGAAAGCAAATTGGCCGCCACGTCGGCTTTATAGCCCTCGATCCCCAAATAGGAAAGGTCGCCGCAGCAAAGGTAATCGGGATGCTCCTTGATTAGGGCAAGCACCTCTTGGTTGGAAAGAACCTGATCTTGCAGCAGGCATTTCCCGTCTTCGTAAACCCCGGCGTAGCTTCTTTTCCCCCTAGCATTGCTTAGGCAAAGGCTCTTTTGCCCTCTTTTGCATAAGGCTTGCAATGAGGAGCAGACATAAAGGGGGATGTTTAAGGCCAAGGCAATGGTCTTGGCGATGGTCAAGGCGATGCGGACGCCGGTATATGAGCCCGGGCCTTTGGAGGCGATGACGGCGTCAAGGTCGCGCCGAGAGCTTAAATGGCGGTCAAGCAACGAGGCGATCTCGCTAGATAAAAGCTCGCTTTGCCTTTGCCAGCATTCCTCCTGCTTCGTCTCGACTATGCGCCCATCGAGGCTTAAGCCGATGGCATAGCCTTTGTCGCTTGAATCAAGAGAGAGGATGTTCATCGCCTAAGCCCTCCAATAGTTTTTCGTATTCGCTTCCTTTAGCCTGCAAAGACAGCCGTCTTTTATCCCCGCCGAGGTTGGTTAGCTTTATCTCAAGATGCTCCTCGGGGATGAGGGGGCTTATGTAATCGGGCCATTCGATGAAGCAAGCCCCATCGCCCTCAATATACTCATCGAGGCCGATTTCGATGTTTTGCCCCTCAAGCCTATAGGCGTCGATGTGATAAAGAGGCAAGCTCCCGCCGAAATAGCACTTCATGATATTGAAAGTCGGGGAAAGGACGGGGTCATCGATACCTAGGGCTTTGGCAACGCCAGACACCAGCGTCGTCTTCCCAGCCCCGAGGTCCCCGCTTAAAAGGATGACGTCGCCTGGATGGAGGCGCTTGCCAAGTCGAAAGCCGAAATCGATCGTCTCGGCTTTGGAAGATGAATCAACGGAAAGGCTTTTCATGGTTTGACCCCGGTTTCCTAAACGGTTTGTTCCTTTCAAGGAAAAGGCTATAAAGCGCCTCGATGTCCTCCTTTACGAAGGGGAAGGCCCCTTCGGCCATAAGGAGCTTGACCTCAGCGGTCGCCTTCTCGATGGCTTGCAAAAGCTCTGGCGGATAATGGTAGAAGTTCGCGTGGCGGGCGTATTCGTTCTCATCCAGCGTCTTCTCGGCCCCGTCGGGGTAAAGCTTGACGTCGAGGTCGTAATCGATGTACTTGAGCATCCCCTTGTCCATGATGGTCGGGGAGGCGATGTTGACGTAATAGCAAATGCCCTGTTCGGGTTTGAACATGGCGATGACGTTCATCCATTTTTTCTTGAAGAGGATGAAGCAGGCGTGCTCCTTGGTCATCCACCTCCGCCCATCGGATTCGGTGACGCAGGAGGCTTTAGAGGCCAAAACGAAATAATCGGGGGTCTCCGACACCAAATAGGCGGGCGACCATTGCCGGTGGAGCTTCCCATCGTGCTTATAGGCCTGGACTTTTATCCAGCGCGAGAGGCGGTTTTCGAAGTTATTCATAATCGGAACGGGCGGAGCCTAGGGGCTCACTCCCGGCTATTATAAAGCCTAAGGCTTTTAAATAAAGCAGAAGAAAAAGCCGCCTAGATGGCTAAGCGGCTTGCTACCCCTCATTAAAGGGTCTTGGCTAGGTTAAGGATGTAGGTGAGGTGCTCTTTGAATTTCTGCAGGTAAACCGGGTCGAAAGGCTTATCGACGGGGGCCACCATAAGAGTGTCCTCATACCCAAGCGCCCAATAGGTCTTGCCCGATTTGAAGGAAATGGCGAGGTCGATTAGGAGGTTGTCGGTGTGGATCTCCTTAAACGCCTTGCGAAGCTCCGGGGTGATGAGCTTCTTGTTCTCCTTGGCCCCGTAGACGCAATACTTTTTGTGGTCCTCGATGAGGTTGGCGTCTTTTTGGAATAGGAAGGAAGGCGGGGTCGCCCGGGCGTTGCCTTTGAAGTAGACGAACAATCCCCCGTCTTTGACGTCGAGGTGGTTTTCCGTCCGCAGGTATTTGCCGATGAAGACGGTGAGGAAGCCCTTGGGGTTGCGGGCTTCGGCCCCAACGTCGGCCAGGGCGCATTTCATCCCCTCGTATTCGAAGGTTTTCGAGTCGCGGCTGCCGACGTTGCTCGGCTCCTCGTGCTTCGAGCAGGCCCCGTAGAGGTCGGCGGCGTTGAATTCCTCGGCCGTGACCTTGTCCTTAAGCCCGCCTTGGATGTTCTGTACCGGAAGCCCGTCGAAGAGGAAGGCGTCGGAGTTGTCGAAATAGGCGGTTAGGTAATCCTCGGTCGACTTGACGGTCTTCTTCTTTTGGAAGATGCCGAACACCGCGATCCCGACGACCGAGAGGATGGCGACGCCTAAGGAGACATAGGCGGCGATTTCCCCGGCTGAGGGGAAGCCAAAACGGATTACAAGCCAGGTCCCGATGACCAAGGCGACCGCGCCAAGGGTGATGCCGACTTTGATGTGGCTCCACTTTTTGGAGAATTTGACGTGGCTCTTGCGGGCTTTCTCGATGTTTTCGAAACGGGGGTCGGTATAGGCGATATCGCCGTTTTTGCTCCGTTCGCTAGGCCGAACGAGCACTTCCTCCTCGCCCTCTTCCTTTTGCTTATGGATGTCGACGGTTTGAGTCTCTTCCTCCACCTTGGTTTCCGGAGCTTTCGGCTGCTCTTCCACTTTCTTCGGGGCGTCGGTGAAGCCATCGTCGTAATCGGAATCGGCTTTTTTCTGGGCAGCCTGTTCCCCTTCTTCGGTTAAGGAGACGGTTTCCTCCGTTACGGCCTCTTCTTCCGCCTTAACGGCCTCATCGCGGTTTTCGGGGTCCGCTTCCGCCTTATCGGCCTCTACTTCCAAGGCCTCTTCTTTCTTATTTTCTTCCATTGCTAGATACCGCCTTGAAAACAAGGCGCCCTTTCGGCAGAGAGGAATATAACACGCGGGGGCGTTTTATAAACAGGAAATATGCTATTTAAGCAAATTCGGCTAATTGGCTGAGCCAATCTCGCGCCGGGTGACGGGGAAAAGCCTCTCAAGCTGGACAAGCGGGCCATACAAAGCCATCAAGACGACGATGGCGAATAGCCCCGAGAGGGGAATATAGGTCGCGTTATAGACCAGCGAGGCCTCGAATGTATAGCCATAGACGACCAAACTCGAGATCGTTGAGCCGATGAAGCGGCCCAAAGTCGCGAGGACGCCGGCAAGCAAAATGAACAGCTCGCCTTTGAGGTTATAGCCTCTTGGCTTGCCCTCTTCGTTTGGCCTTCCGAAGATAAGAGGCCGGAAGAAGCCAAGGATGCAGGTCGAGCCGAATCCAAGCAGGTAATCAAAGGGGAAGGAGGCGAATCCATAGCCGTCGGTGATGCAAGTCAATAAGCCATAGACGAGGCCGCAGGCAATGAAGCCCTTAACCGGGCCGCGGCGAAGGGCCAAGACGAACAACGGGACCATTTGCAGGTTGACTGAGCCCCCATCGGCCCCAATGGCGAAAAGACGGAAAAGGTTAAGCACGAAGGCCATGCCGATGAGCATGCCCATCTCGGCGATGTCGCGGATGCTTAGCTTCTCCGAGGAGCTCACCTGAAGCAAGGCGAAGCAGCCGGCGACCAGGCAAAGGGCCGGCAGCCAAGAACCCCAAAGCTCGGGGCCGAAGGAATAGTCAAGCCCCGCCCCGGCGGTTATGAAGTCGGAAAGGAAGAAGGTGAAGATGGCGTCAGCGAATAAAACCGCCATCCCGGCAAAACCGAAGTAGCGATGCAGGAAATAAAGCAGAAGCAAAACCGCCCCAAGGCCCGGGAGGATGAGGGCGATGTAGATAAACGCCCCAAAGGATGCGGGCAATAATTCGATTATCTCCGGGAAGGAATAGACGAAATCGGCCTCATCGGTCGAGTAGCCGAAGGCGGGCCCACATAGGCAAAGGTAGCAAAGCAAACTGGCGATAAACGCGAGCAAAAGCGAGAGGTTGGCCTTGACGAAGTTCATAGCCTTTTCCATAAAAAATCCTCCAAGACATACCACCCGGAGGAAAAATAGGTTTTCTTGTTTCCCTCCGCCTGCATTACCAGGATCAGGTGAGCCGTCGAACCGGAACACGGTTCCTCTCAGCCGGCTATAGGCCAGCTCCGGACGGGCAAATTGTTTACCTAATGGGCGGCCCAGTCAATAGGCTTTACGCCCATTTCCCGGTAGAAAGCATCCGCTTTCTTGAATTGACCGGTCCCGAAAAATAGGCCGCGGTTGGCCGATAAGGGCGAGGGGTGGCCGGAAAGGCAAAGAAGATGCTTGGGGTTTTTGACAAAAGGGGCGAAGCGCTTGGCGAAATTGCCCCAAAGGAAGAAGACGATCGGGTTTTGGATTCGGTCAAGGTAAAGGAAAAGGTCTTTGGCGAAAAGCTCGTATTCTTTCCTTTTGTGTGACAAAGGCTTGCCAGACTCAACGGTCAGGTAGACGTTTAAAAGCAAAACGCCCTGCTCGGCCCAGCCGGTCAAATCGCCGGAGGAGGCGACCTCATATCCCAAATCGGCTTTGATGTCAGCGAAGATGTTTTCTAGCGATGGCGGAATCTTCACTTCCTTTGGCACCGAGAAGCTTAGCCCCATCGCCTGGCCGACGTTCGGATAAGGGTCTTGCCCCAAAATCACGGCCTTCAAGGTTTTGGGGGAGGTGTGGTCGAAAGCCGCCCAAAGCAATTCTCGCGGCGGGAAAACGTTTCCTTTCCCATAGCTTTCGTCGATAAACGAAGATAAGGACTTCCAATATCCCTTCCAGCTTATCGAGGAAAAGAAATCACCCCAATCGCTTTTCATTTTCCTTTTCAATCCCCGTCTATCCGCGCATTTCCCCATTATTTTGCATCAATTTCGCTTCCTTTACAAAGCCGAAAGGGATTTAGGGCCAGGCAAAAAGGAAAGCAAAGAGAGAAAAGGGCAAAAAGGCGTTTTGCCAACTTAGCCCCAAAAGGGTTTAATATTGCGCAATGAAAGTTCTTTGGCTCTTCAACCACCCGGCCCCCTACAAAGTCGACCTGTTCAACCTCCTTGGGCGGAACATCGAGCTGACCGCCTTGTTCGAAAGGGTCGGCGAGAAGGGGAGGAACGAGCTTTTCTATTCGCGCCCGGCTTTGTCCTTCCGCGCCTTGACCTGCCGCGGCTTGACTATCGGGGGGTATCAATCCTTTTCCTTAACCCCCGTCGACTTAATTGAAAGCGAGGAATTCGACATCATCGTCATCAACGGCTACTCGACCTTCACCGAAATGAAGACGATTTCCTATTTGAAAAAGCGCAAGATCCCCTACGTCTTCTGCATTAACGGCGGGGTCGTAAGGGAAAGGGAAAGCGCCTTGAAGCGAAAGATAAAAACATCCCTTATGAGAGGGGCCGCTTATTACCTTTGCCCGGATGAGGCCTCAGCCGAGTATTTGGTCCATTACGGGGCGGAAAGGGAAAGGATAACCCTCTATCCGTATTCGACCGTCTTCGAAAGCGAAATCCTCTCTTCTTCCCTTCCGGACACGGAAAGGCGGCGGATCGCAAAAGAGGAATTCGGGATCGAGGCGGAGAGGATCTTCGTTAGCGCCGGCCAATTCATAAAGCGGAAGAACCTCGAATGCCTAATCGACATTTGGCGGAGCGTCCCCTCTTCCTATCGCCTGCTTTTGGTTGGCGAAGGGGAGGAAAAGGAAAAATACGAACGCCTAATACGAAAGTTTGGCTTAGGAAACATCGAATTGCTGCCTTACCTAAGGAAGGAAAAGCTCCTCCGCCTATTCTCCAGCGCCGACGCCTTCCTCTTCCCGACGAAGGAAGACATATATGGCCATGTCGTCAACGAGTCGCTTTCAAGCGCCCTCCCGGTCATCTCCTCCCCATATTCCAACGCCGCCAAAAAGCTTATAAAAGAAGGGGAAAACGGCTTCATCGTCGATTTTGATGACAAAGAGGCGGTTTTAAAGGCCATGGAGTTGGTCAAATCGCTTTCAAGGGAAAAATGCCTCGAGGTCGCAAAGGCCAATAGCCTAGAGGAAAGCGAGCGCTTCTTCATCTCCTATTTTGAGGGGCTTGCAAAATGAAACTTGCCTATTTGGCTTTTGTCTTGGACCAGGAGACCTTCGACCGAGTCGGGATAAGGCAAAAGCTTAACCCCGCCGGGCAAAACTTCCACCTAAAGCTGGCCAAAGCCATTTCCAGCA
Organism: Candidatus Alloenteromonas pullistercoris; assembly: GCA_017694295.1. GTDB lineage: Bacteria > Bacillota_I > Bacilli_A > RFN20 > CAG-826 > Alloenteromonas > Alloenteromonas pullistercoris. The sequence continues at coordinate 58,782 of JADINA010000016.1, forward strand.
AGCACCAAGTCGAGGTCTTTGCCTTCTTTGGGGAACGGGAAGAGAGTGTTCAAGCAAGCGAATCGCTTTCCTTCCATTACCTGCCAAGAGTCGGCAAAAGACAGCAGATCGCTTTGCTCAAAGACAAGCTCAAAGGCTTCGACGCGATATTGTTCGACGCCCTTTCCCCCATTGCCGCCTTCGCCTCCATCAAAAGCAAAGTTCCCTGCCTCGCCATCGCCACCGACGCCCCTTTTAACATCTCCCACGTTAACTTCATTTACAAAAAGGCCGCCCTTTATTTAGGCAGGAAAGCCGATGCATACCTCAGTTTGACCGAGGGGCTAAACCGCCTCTTCAACAAAAAGGGCAAACCGTCTTTCATCTTCCCGGGGATAATCGAGGATGAGGAGGTCCAACCTAAAGCGTTAAATAAGCCATACCTATATTTCGACGGCGCCCTTTTCGAGCGTTATGGCGTCGGGGAATTGGTTCGGGCCTACAAGAAGTTCAAGCCGGCCTATGATTTGATAATCGCCGGGCATGGGGACATGGACGGGGAACTGCAAAAAGAGGAAGGGATAACCTACCTTGGGCAAATCGGCAAAAGCGAGAATTACCGCTACGTCAAAGGGTCCACCCTTTCGATCAACCCTCGACCATTTGAGAAAAACCTCGACCCCTACTGCGTCCCCTCCAAGCTATTGGAGTATTTCGTCTTTGCCTTGCACGTGGCCACCACCATCTCTACCCCTTTGGCCGAATATTGTTTTGCTTCCGCCACCATCCTCCAGCCCAAGCCCAACGACCCAACCGGGATCTACAACTTCTTCCAAACCCATATAGGCGTTGGCGGAAAGCTCATAAAGTTAAAGGAAAACAACGCAAAAGAGATGTTAATCGAACGATATTCGCCACAGAAGATAGCCCAAGGGGTCGATTTACTTCTTGGCCGATTGAAGTAGTTTCTCCTCTATCTTCCGGCATAGCTGCCCCTGCTCGCAGCTAGAGAGATAGTAATCGCGGTTATTCTGGCCTAGCCTTTCCTTTTCCTCTTTACTTGATAAAAGCAATTTTGCGAAGGCATCGGCAAAGCCCGCGGCATCCATCGACTTGGGAAATATCGCCCCGCCGGATTCGCGAAGCAGCTTTGCCCCGTCTCCCCCAAGGAAAGCCATTATTGGCTTGCCCTCGGCAAGGCAGGAGACAAGCTTATTAGGGATCGTCTTTCCGACATACCCCTCTTCCTTAAGGGGAACGACTATCCCCTCCGCGTTGGCGTAATACCCAGCCGTCACCCCACGCGGCTTCATGCCTAGGAAGCGGACGTGGGAGGAAAGCCCAAGCTTTTCGGAAAGCGCCTTGGCCTCCTCCAACCGCGATCCGGCCCCGATCATGATCAAATCGGCGTCGAAGCCCCAATGCAAAAGCAAAGAAAACGATTCGAGCAGCTCGTCGATGAGTTGAAGCCTCCCGATGTTGCCGGCGTAGACGAAAGTCGGGCGCTCATAAATGACGTCCTCGCCGATTTGCTTGGCTAGCAAAGGGGGTTGCATGCAAAACTCAATCTTCTTCTCCCCCAGATGAAGGACGTCGCGAAAGTAATCATAAAAGGAGGGGGAGGAAATCAGTATCTCGTCGGCCTCGGAATAGATCTTCCTGCTCCAGCGGTAAAGCGCCTTATACATCGCCGAATCCTTTTTCACCGCGTTGGTTATCAAAACCGACTCGGGCCAAAGGTCGAGGCAATGGAGGACGTGCTTTACATGGTGCTTTTTCGCATAGAGGTTGCCAGGGGCCACCGAGATTATCGGGGAAAGCGACATCGAATAGACGACGTCGAATTCCTCTTTGAGCCTCCTAACATAAGACATCGCATTAAAATAGAAGGAAAGGTAGTTCCGGATTATCGAAGACCGGGTGTTGGTCCGGATGGCGATGTTCACGCGATGCAGCCTTACCCCATTCCTCACCTCGTCATCGACGTGGGCATATTCCTTTGGGATCTCGGTATACCCGTAATGCGGCTTGGCCGTCACGACCAAGACATCGTGTCCGGAAGAGGCCAAATGCTCGCAAACATGGGTGATGGTAAAGGGCTCAGGGTAATAATGCTGGCAGACGACCAAAACTTTCATCGCTTTATTATGCGCGGTTGGTCGCCTTTTTTCCTCATTAAACGGTTTCGCGTATATAATTCGTTTGCCTATAGGGAAAGCGATGGCCGAGCAAAGAAGGGAAATTGAGGGGAAAGCGACCGACAAGGGACGCGAGTTTTCCGTCACGGTCAGAAGCAACGTGGCCATAAACCTGGTCCGCACCTTGGCCATGACCGCCCTTTCCTTCATCACCTTCCCCTATGTCACCCGGGCCTTGGGCGACGCGACCTTCGGCCTTTACACCTGGGCCAACGCCTTCGTCTACTATTTCCTTATCCTCGCTAAAATATCGATCCCGAACATCGCCATCCGCGAATGCGCCAAAGCTAGGGGCGACAAGCGGAAGTTCAACCGCATCGTCCAGCAGTTCTTCCTCTTGCAATGCTTCACGACTTTGACGAGCTTCGGCCTGATGTCGATATTGGTCTTCTCGGTCGACAGCCTTTTCTCCGAGGCGGAGATCATCTTCCTCCTCTCGATCAACTTCCTCGCCGGGGTCTTCTCCTTCGAATGGGTTTACATCGCCTTGGAGAAGCATTTCTACATCACGGTCAGGTCGGTCGCCCTTTTGGCTTTCGCCGCAAGCTGCACCTTCCTTTTCATCCGCCGCTCCGCCTATCCGGAAAACTATTTGTACGTCTACGCCCTCATCGCCATTTCCTCAACCATCCTAACCGCCTTCTTCAATTGCCTGTTCCTTGGAAAATACGTAAGCCTAAGGAAAGTGGATCCTTATGACTTCAAGCCCTATATCGGCCCGTTGGTGACGATGGCTTTGCTTTCCTTGACCCTTACCCTTTATAACCAAACAGACGAATTCATCTTAGGCTTCATCGACCCGAGCAAAGCCGAAGTCGGCTCCTACTCGGTCGGGGTCAAAGGGGTCGACATCATCATCACCCTCATCACCTCGCTTTACGCCGTCTTCATGCCCCGGGCCGCCTATTACCATGAATTGCCCGATAAAATATATTTCCGCCGCCTATTGAGGTATTCATTTAACATCACCTTCTTCATCGCCGTCCCGGCCTTCGCCACCATGTCCTCCCTCGCCACCCCCATCACCTCCTTGATATCCGGGGGCGACCTAAATGAGGCCTTCTCCGGGGCCGACCTCATATTGATGTCGCTTTCGGGGATGATGCTCACCTATTCGCTTTCCGACGACATCTACACCGAGATACTGATACCGGAGAAAAAGGAAAGGCATTACCTGTATGCTTTGACGATCGGGGTCTTGCTTAACGTCTCCCTTTCCTTCCTCTTCGCCTATTGTTTAACTCCTTCTTCCCCGGGGGTCGGGGTCGCGATCGCCACCATGGTGGCCGACGTCGTCGTCCTCACCTATTTGATAGGCGTCTCAAGGGCCTATTCCATCGAGGCGATATTCAACTACAACAATTTGAAGATCGCTGGCTTTGGCATCGCCATCTTCCTGCTTTCGTTTTTCGTTTACCCCCTTCTTGAAAAAGAGGCATTGTCGTGGGGACTAAGCCAAACGATGGCCTATTTGACGGGCGGGCTATTGATGCTAGGCATCGACGCGGCGATATACATCTTCGGCCTACTGGCGGTCAAAGAAACCTTGGTAAGCTCGCTATTTAGAAGAAAGCAAAGGAGAGAAAATGAACAGGAACCTCAAGCAAAATAGGCTCAGGCATTTCCTCGCCTCCTGCTTCCGTTACCCGGTAAAGGCCATTTCCAAGACGCTTTACGTGAAGCTCCAATACCGCTTCATCACCCACCATAAGCTCAACCTGGATAATCCGCTCCGGTATACGGAGAAGCTGCAGCACCTCCGCATTTTCGATTATCCCAAAGACGATCTGGTCTCAATATGCGCTTCCCGGGATGGGGTCAGGGAATACCTAACCTCCCTTGGATATTCGAAATACTTAATAAAGGTTTACGGGGTTTTCGATTCCTTCGACGACATCGATTTCGCTGCCTTGCCCAACCAATTCGTTTTAAAGTGCACCCACGCCTCCGGGTTCAATTTGCTTTGTCTAGACAAGGAAGAGCTCGATATGAAAAAGGCGAGGAAGCAGTTTAACAGGTGGCTTAAGACCGATTATGGGAAGAAGACGGTCGAGCCCCATTATTCGAAGATAAAGTCGCGGATCATCGTCGAGGAATACCTTCATGAGCCCGGGGAGCCCCTCCCAATCGAATACAAGCTCCACGTCTATAACGGCAAAGCAAGAAACCTCTATGCCGTTATCGGCAGGGGCGAGGACATCCGCTACAGCGAGCTGTTCACCGACTTCTCCTTGTTCGACGGGTCGCAATTCAACGGCTGGAAAAAGCCCGACGTAGCGCCTAAGCGGCCCGATAACTTCGATGAGATGATCGAATTCGCCGAGAAATGCTCCGCCCCATTCCCTTTTGTGCGCTTCGACTGCTATGACATCGAGGGGAAAATATACTTTTCCGAGATGACTTTCACCCCGGCTAAGGGGACGTTGATACTAGACGACGACAACGCCGATTTCCTTATGGGGGAATGGCTCGACATCAAAGGGTATAAACCCAACTCAGTTCCAAGTGGAATCCGGGAAAAGTACCTCAAGCATCATTAAGCCGATGTGGTATTCCTCCCCATCGGAGAAATCGGAGGAGATCCTTTCCCCTTGGTAATAGTCCTCAGATTCGAAATCGATCGACATCCCGACGATTCCGGAGGGGTCAAAGCCGATGTCTTCGAAGGTGAATCCGACCAAGGCCGTCACCTCGGCTGAGTAGTTGGTTTGGAGCTTGACGTCATCGAGTTTGACCGTCGTCCCCTGCAAGGTGGAAAGATCGTCGCCGTATTTGTAAAAGGTGACGTTGATGTCGAAGCTCGACACCCTTCCCGTATGGGAATCGGGGGTATCCGAGCCCCCGCGGGCGACGAAGGCGAAGTAGCTGGCTTCGGTGAGTTCAGCCGGGAAAAGCGTCCCATAGCCTTCATCCCCAAGGACGACCATCGAGTAATAGCCCCAGGCGTTGCATTTGATTTGCCCGTTGTAAAGCTTCGATAGATAGCCCTCCCTGAAGCCGTCATGGAGGCGGGAAAGCTTTTTGGTCTGGCTATAGCTTATCCCATATAAGGGGCTTTGGTCGGCCCAATCGCCGACCCCGACCCCGCTTACGAGGTCATGGCTCCAATCGAGCTCGCTCCCGTCGGCGTTTTGGAAATAGGATGGATGGCAGGATTTGGCTTGGTTGAAGCCGATGCAGGAGGAAGGCCGATCGTAATTGCCCGAGCCGTTGAAATAACCGTGTTCCCCGTTTTGCAGGGTAATGAGTTCATTTGAGCTTTCCCTGGCTTCCTTTAGGCCATCGTCATAATGGTCGTAAAGGTTATTGATGAAGACGGCATCGACATAGGCGTCGCCGGGATAGACCTCGCTGACGTCGCAAGAGGCAAGGACGAAACAGGCGATGCTGGCGAAAGCCAATTTCCTCTTATTCATCGATCTTCACCTCCTTGTAGGTATATTCGCTTTCCCCTTGGGGCTTAGCTTCAGGCTCCACCGCCTCCTTATCGCCAAGGGATTCGCAATAAACGACCCCGAAGGCAAAGGCGAAAAGCAAGGCGACCGAGCCGCGGGTGAAAGGCAAGACGTTGGATGAATGGGAGGAGAAGATGCCATCTAGTTCGCTAGGATGCTTCAAAGGCATCTCCGAGTCGCAGAAGGAAAGATAAAGGAATCCGCCAAGGGCGATGGAGAGCAGGGAAAGCAAAAGAAGGCGGTTTTCCCCGCTGGACTTCGTTAAGGCCTTATAGCCTTTGGCGATGAAGAAGAAAACGAAATAAAGGAGCAAGGCGAAGGCGATGAAGCCGTTTTGGTAGAGAATCTGAAACTCGAAAAGGCGAAGGTCGTAAACCTGGGCTTCCCCAGCCCCAAATAAGAAGGAAGTGAAATCCAAATAACGGCGGTCGGCCGAGTCGATGGAGAAGAGGATGTCGGATATCGAGGCCTCAAGCCGGTATAACGACCCCCCTTCCTCAAAATAGGTTCCGATTAACGGCAATTTGCGTAAAAACCCGTCCCCAGTCCCCATCAAATAGGAATCGGCGAAGAGCAAAATGAGCCCCAAAACGACTAGGCCAAGGAGAACGAAGAAGAGGATTTTGCAAACCAAATCGACTTTCTTGGCCCTCTCCTCCCCTTTTGCACGCTGCTTCAAAATCAAGACAGAAAGCAATCCAACCACATAGACGGCGAAGACGATGAGCAAGCCGCGAAGGAAGGGGGCGAAGAGCAAATCGAGCAATCCGATGGAAGCGGCAACCCCAAGGGCCCAGGCTTCCTTTTTGCCAAGGCGATTGAAGAAAAGGGCGAATAACCCAACGCCGGAGCAGGCAAGCAAGACCGAAGCGGTCTTGGCGTAATAAAGCGTGACCTCGACGAAGGTAAAGCCGTCGAGGAACTTGCCTTCGCTCTCGATCGGGAAGACGACGCCGTCGTAATAATAAACCTGCCCCGCGTAGCGGACGGTGTAGAAGGGCCCATAGGCAAAAAGGGAATAAAGGAAGGTGATAAGCACCAATAACGCTAAAGCCCCGACGACCCCATAGAGGATGTAAACCTTCTTTAGCCGGGGCAATAGGCTAAGGAAAAAGCCCAGCAGCCCCACCCCAAAGAACCCCAAGCAGGTGACGAAGCCATCCAAGGCAAAGGAAACGGATGACCCGGAGATGGCCAGGTGGAACGAGGAAAAGGAAAGGAAAAACGGCAATAAGCCGATGGGGATCAGATAAAGGAGGTCGGCTTTGCCAATGGCCTTTAGGGAAAGGCGGTTTTTCGCTAACGGATAAAGGAAAAGGGCCAAACAGACGGAGAAGGCCCGCAATATGGTGAGGCCCGTCGCCCCGGCAAAGCCGAAGACGATGAGGGCGATGGCTTCAAGCCCTAAAAAGGAGAATACCGCTTCCTGGCGGGCGCTAATGGCGCCGACTTGGTTGTCTTTCTTTTCCATAGCGGCAAGATTTTCGCATAACTCCAAGAAAAATTATAGTTGCTTATGCCATTTCCGCCCAACCTAGGTTAAGCGAATACAGGCAATGCGCACCGAAAAGGCAAAAGCCATTATTGCCTTTCCCTATAGCTCACCAGTCGACGTCTTTGGGGTCGAGGGGATGGTCGTTATGGCTTTCCTCGGCGATGCGACCGTCATTGAGGCGAATTAGATGGTCGGCGCATAAGGCGATCTTCGCGTTGTGGGTGACGATGATGGCCGTTTTACTAAGCGAGGAAGCGACGTCTTTCAAAAGCGAGAGGATCTGCCCGCCCGTTTTCGAATCCAAGGCGCCGGTGGGCTCATCGGCCAAGATAAGGCGCGGGTTTTTGACTAGGGCCCGGGCGATGGCGACCCTCTGCTGCTCGCCGCCGCTAAGCTCGCTGGGGAAGTTATTGGCCCTTTTGCCTAAGCCAACCCTTTCTAGGATCGAGGACGAATCAAGGGGGTCTTTGGCGACCGAGGCGGAAAGCAAGACGTTTTCATAGGCCGTCAAATCGGCCATTAGGTTATAAAACTGGAAGACGAAGCCTACGTCCTCGCGCCGGAAAAGCTGCAACTGCTTGTCGGAGAAGGAGGTAACCTCGGAGGAATAAACCGAATATTGCCCCGAGCTTGCCTTGTCCATCCCGCCGAGGATGTTAAGCAAAGTCGATTTGCCAGCCCCCGAGGCCCCCAAGACGACGACGAATTCCCCTTCCTCGCAGGAAAAGGAAACGCCATCCAAAGCCTTGACCTCGTTTTCCTTCCCGGGGTTATAAACCTTGCAAAGGTCGACCGCTTTGATCGAAATCATTTCCTATCCGAATAATTCGGATCCTTCCCCATGTAATGCTTGCAGATGAAATAAGCCCCTAGGCCAAGTAGGCTCAAAATAAGGAATATGCCGGTTAAGGAATAGCAGATGATGGCGATGACCCGATACATCTCGGCGTCGTTTTGCGAATCCAATATGGCAAAGACGAGCGAAGCCAAAAGGGAGAGAATCAGACCGGTTGGCCCATAACGCAGCCCAAGATAGGAAAAGCGCGAATAGAAATCGATTTTCTTGTGGTAATCGTCCCTAGGGCTTTTCGGCTTAATCGGCTTTTCCCTAGCCGGATCGATCTTCTCTTCGGTCACCTCGACCTCGACGACCTTGGACTGGTCTATTTTCTCTTTTTCGTTTTCCATGTCGGGGAAAGATTAACAACCAAACGGAAATATGTAAACTTCCAAGGGATGCATCGGCAATAAAAGAAAGGGGCCAAATGGCCCCGTAGACGTCAGATGAGGACTTTCTCGAAATCGCTTGGCCCGTGCTTGCATAGGGGGCAGACGAAATCGGGCGGAAGCGTCTCGCCGACGTAGGTGTAGCCGCATATCTTGCACCGCCACGCCACCTTCTTCCCGGTCCCGGAGGAAGGAAGGGGAGCGGGTTTGATGTGGGCGAAATAGTAGGCGTAGGTAAGCGAGGCGTCCTCAGTTAAGGTCTTGGCCACATCAACCGAGGCGATGAAAAGGAGGTGGTTGCCGCAGTCGATGGTTTCCTTGACGGTGCATTCGAAGTAGGCGTTGGCCATAGAGGTCAGATAGCAGATGCCGTTTTCGGCCCTATTAAGGATATTCTCGATGCCCTCGGTCTTCTTGGTGTCGCGGCCGGATTGGAAGCCGAAACGCTTTATGAGCTCGTAATCGACGTTTTCGGTCAAAACGGATATGTTGAACTTGCCGCTTTCCTGGATGGTCTTGGCCGAGTAGTTGGCTTTGTTGACGGAAAGCATGACGAGGTTCGGGTTGTCGCTTACCTGGAAGAAGGAATTGTTGATCGAGGCGTTGTCGATGCCGTTTTTGTCTTTGGTGAACAAGGCGAATAGGCCATAGGAAAGCTTGAACATGGCGGCGTTATCGACGATGCCGTCTTTGGATGCGCCTGCCGACTCGTTAGGCCTAATTGAGGCGACGACCGCCTCGGCGATGGCTTCCAAACTGGCCAGCTGGCTGTCTTTCAAAGTCGAGTTGATGGTTAAGCTCGGCTCAAGGAAGGTCGCGCCCTCAAGATTGCCGATGATCGATTTCATCGAGGCCTTGGCATTGGGCGCCCAGGAACCGTTTTCGATGATGGCGAAGGTCCGGTTGCGGATCTTGTGGTTGGCCAAATCGTGGAGGAAGTCCTCCATCTTGACGAAGACGCCGGCGTTGTAGGTCGTGGCGGCCAGCACGATCGTCTTAACGCGGAAGGATTCGGCGATGAGATAGGAGGAATCGGTCTTCGAGACGTCGTACATGACGAGGTTCTTGACCCCTTTGGCGGCCAATTTGCTGGCTAAGACGTCGCAGCAATTGGCGGTCCCACCGTAAACCGAGGAATAGACGATCATGACCCCGTCTTTGTCCTCAGGCGTATAGGAAGCCCAGGAAAGATAGGGGTTGATGATGTAATTGAGGTTGCCGCGGTAAATCGGGCCATGAAGCGGGCAAATGGTCTTAATCTCGATCCCGGCGGCTTTCTTCAAGACGGCAAGGACCTGGTCTCCGTATTTGCCGACGATGTTGGTGTAGTAACGCCGCGCCTCATCGAGGTAAAGGCGGTCGAAGTTCATCGCGTCGGCGAAGATGTTGCCGGAAAGGGCGCCGAAGGTGCCAAAGGCATCGGCGGAGAAAAGGACTTTCTCGCTCACTTCATAGGTCATCATGACCTCCGGCCAATGGACCATCGGGGCCATGACGAAGGTGAAGGTGTGTTTGCCGATGGAAAGCTTATCGCCCTCCTTGACTATGACAATATCGTTTTTGAAGTTGGGGAAGAAGTTAAGGAGGAACTTCCGGCTCAAGGCGTTGACCACGACCTTGGCCTCCGGGTAGCGGCGGCAAAGCTCGCCGATGTTGGCGGCATGGTCCGGCTCCATGTGGTTGACGATGAGGTAATCTAAAGACCGCCCGTTCAATAGATGCTCGATGTTCTCATAGAAGACGTCGGAAACCGAGTGATCGACGGTATCGAGGACGCAGGTCTTCTCATCTAAATAAATATAGGAGTTGTAGCTGACCCCATTGGTAAGGGGGTAGACGTTCTCGAATAGGTGGATCCGGCGATCGCTGCCGCCGATGTAATAGAACCCATCGGAGATTTGGATTTCGTTATGCATTTGCTCTCTTCCTTTCGCGTAGCGGCCTTATTGTAAACAATAAAAGGCAGGATAGTTAAACCAAACGATAAGAAAATGAAGGGGAAGACCTTTAAAGGCAAAAGAAGGGCGTTTTGTCTAGCGGAACAAGGCAAACAGCCGAGTTTTCATGTAAAAATGTTTCTTATTTTTCGGAAAGTTTCAGAAAAGTATTTCATAAATTCTCTTTGCCCAAACTAATTAATCGACAAACACTTTAAGTTTGTATGAAAAGTTTGCAAATGGTAACCGGCTCAAGTAAAATCGCCGCCGGTGTTTGAACAAGGAGGCACCATTAAAATGAAACTTGGAGCAAAAATCGCCATCGGGGTCACCGCCGGCATCGTCGGGGTGGCGGCCATCGCCGCCTCAACCGTCTATGGGTTCTGGCACAAAGAAATCAACTCGATGCTCTCGATTAAGCAAATAATCCCCGCCCATCCGGAAAACAACGCCGGCAAAGTCTATGAAATGACCATGGACGGCGGGTTCTATTTCGACGACTTCCTAGAACAAGGCGGGGTCACCAACGACAGCGACCTCATCCAATTCATCGTCGACCACATCACCAAAGGGGTTATAAACGTCGATATGGGCATGGACAACCCCGAGATCGGCTGCTCTTCCTTCACCGTCAAAGACGAGGATGGCAACCGGTTGTTCGGCCGCAACTACGACTTCAGCTCGACCAATTCGCTTATCCTCCACACCAACCCGGGCGGAGGGCGCCATGCGACCATCTCAAGTGTCGACCTCCAATTCCTCAGCCTTACTGACGGCATCAACGGATTTATGGACCACGCGACCGCCATCGCCGCCGCTTATGCCCCGCTAGACGGCATGAACGACGCCGGCGTCGCCTGCGGAATCTACATGTCCTACCAAGGTCCAGACGGAGGGACGGTGGCCACCGACCAAAACACCGACAAGCCCGATTTGACTTCCACCACCATGCTCCGGCTCATCCTCGATTACGCCGATGACGTCGATGAGGCCATCGAACTCGTCAAGCAATACGATTTCCACGATTCGGCCAATTCCTCTTTCCACTACATGGTGGCCGACGCCTCGGGGAAATCCGCCATCCTCGAATGGGTAAACGGCACTGACCTAACTGACCTTGACGGCAGCAAGAGGGAGCTAAAGGTCTACTATAACGACGATGACGCTTCCGTCGGAGCCGATGAAGCCCGCGATGAATTCCAATACATCACCAACTTCATCGTCACCCCCGACTACTACGAATCCGAGGGTCAGAAAAAAGGGTTGGACCGCTATAACTACATAAAAGACACCGTCAACCCCGACGGGACCAACGCCGAAGGGCAATTCACCAGGCAAGGGGCCCTTGACCTTCTCAAGGATCTCGGACGGAGGAATTGGGACAAGGACAAACCAAGCGATTCCAACAACATCACCGTTTGGAGCGCCCTTTACGACCTCACCAACAAAACCGCCACTTGGGTGAGCAACGAGGAATTCGACCAAGAAGGCAGCGTCTTCTCCTTCTCGCTTGCTTAATAAAGGCAAAACAACGCAAAACCCCGGTTACTTGCCGGGGTTTTGCTATTTATAAGAGGGATTAACGGGGATTGAAGGCAAATAAGGCGCCGCCTGGATTCATGCCGAGGGCAGCATCGACGGGGCGTGAGGAATCCAAGCTGATCCAAAGCTCATCGCCTTTGTATTCACCAAGAGGGACGTATTCCCTAGCCTCATTGAGAATGACATAAAGGTCAAAGGAGCACCAATTGAGGATGGACTCGATTCCCCCATCCTCGTTTCTCACAAAGCTATCTTCGCCTAGGTGGAAAAGGCTCGCGGTCGAATAACTGCATCCCACCAATTCGCCATCAAGGCTATAAACCAAAGGGAGGGTTTCCTGGGCGGTAAGATCCCCATAATAGGAAATAGTCAAATGGTCGCCGGGAACGAGGAAGGAACTACCGTGAGGTAGGTCAAATGAGAAGGTCCCCGAATCCCAGCAGGCTAGGGCGGAACTTGCCCCATCTTCCGAAGTCGCGTAACCATAAACGTAATCGCAGACGAAGGAACGCTCCTTCAACTCCCGGCTCGAAGAGGATGAGGAGGAAGGATCATTGGAGGAATAAACGGAATCGACGAAAGCGCAGGAAGCCAAGGGCAAGAGGAGCAAACTGATCAAAGCAAACTTTTTCATACATTCAATAGACGGCCAAACGTCCGCGCGGGTTTCACGAGTTTCATTTTACGCCCCACGCGGGCCTTTCAAAAGCCCCATTCATTCAGCTTTCGCGTTTGGTGATAATGCAGAACACCGATAAGGAACATTCACCAATGCGAAACAACCGCGGATATCGCCCAAATCGAAATAAGCTATTTATCGCCGGCAAACGCCTTATAGAAACGATACCCGCCGGCAAGATGGGCTGATTTGAAGCCGCGCTGATTCAATATCCGACAGCCGATGTAGCTGCGGACCGCCGAAAGGCATATAAGGCATATTTTCTTATCCTTGGGCAGCTCCCCAAGATGAAGGCGGAGCTCATCGATTGGGATGTTTATCGAGCCTTCGATATGCCCAAGCGCGTACTCCCCTTCGCTTCGCACATCGACAAGAAGGCAGTTCGGGTCTTTTTGCAATTTGAGGATATCCTCTGCGTAAAACTGCTCGACCAAGCCGTTTTTGATGTTCTCGACCATATAGCCAATCATGTTGATTGGGTCTTTGGCCGAGCCAAAAGGCGGGGCGTAGCTAAGCTCAAGTTCCTTAAGCTCGTAAGCCTTCATCTTATTGCGCATGGCAACGGAGAGCACGTCGATGCGCTTATCGACCCCTTCGCCCCCGACTATCTGGGCCCCAAGTATCGCGTAATCGCCCTTTCCGAAAAGGAGCTTAATGTAAAGCAGGCTGGCCCCCGGGTAATAGGAGGCGTGGTTGAAAGGCGACAAATACACCTTGTCGTAGGCGATGCCTTTTTGCTCCAATTGCCCCTCGGTAAAGCCGATTGCCCCAGCAGTCAGGCCAAAGACCTTGATGATCGAGGTCCCAAGGGGGCGAACCTCGCTTTTGCCGATGTTCCCCAAATAAGAGGCGAGCTCGCGCCCTTCCTTATTGGCGACCCCGGCGAGGGCAAGGTTCATCCGGGTCCCGTCGATAAAGGAATCGAGGGCGATCGCATCCCCAATGGCGAAGATGTCGGGATCGTCGGTTTGGAAGTTGCTTCCCGTTTTGATGCAGCCCCTGATCTCGGTGGAAAGCGAGCATGAGGCGGCAAGCTGGTTGGCCGGCCTCACCCCGATGGCCTGAATAAGCAATTCAGCCTCAATGTCCCCTTTGTCGGTATGAATGATGACGTTTGATTGCTTTCTTTCGATAGACTCCACTTTAGTCGAAAGAAGGAGATTCACCTTATGGGAAAGCAATTCATTGTGGATGAAGCTCGCCATGTCTAAATCGAAATTGGCCAAGACATGGTCTTTGCCTTCGATAAGAGTAACCTCAAGCCCGGACTCGACGAGGTTCTCGGCCGCCTCGACGCCGATGAAGCCCCCGCCGATAACGGCGGCTTTCCTTGGCTTTTTCTCTTCGATGTAGCGGCGGAGCCTAAGCGAATCCTCAACCGCTTTCAGCTCAAAGACGTTTTCGGCGTTTTCGGTTAACTTGATGGCTTCGGCCCCCGGGGAAAGGATGAGCTTATCGTAACAGTCGGTTTTGACCGTCCCGTCAACGAGGCTTTTAACCTTCACCAAATGTTTTTCCCTATCGATGCCGATGACCTCGGAATTGACGTGGACGTCGATGTTGAATCTGGCCTTGAGGCTTGCAGGCGTCTGCAAGGTCAGCGAGGATGGGTTGGCGATGGTCTTCGAAAGGTAATAGGGAAGGCCGCAGTTGGCATAGGAGACGAAATTGCTTTTCTCGTAGATGACGATATCGGCGTTTTCGTCAAGCCGCCTAAGCCGGCAGGCAAAAGAGGCTCCCCCGGCGACCCCGCCGACGATGATGTACTTTTTTCTTTCCATGGCAAAATTGTAAACGATTTGCCGTGACTTTTAGAATAAGGATGCTTAAATGGCGCAAAACCGGCCCGCTTTGTTTATTTTCCGTTTATGCCGGCTTGCCGGAGGGCGACCATCGCGTTGACCGCCTGCTCAGCCGTTTTGTAGGCGGGTATCCCGGCTTGGCGGAGCAATTTGATGGCCTCGGCGCATTCCTTCCCGCCTTGGCAGATCATGATGAAGGGCTTGCCAAGTTCCTTGGTCGATTCGTAAACCTCCTTGGCGGCTTTGGCAACGCCGAGGACGTCGGTGACCGCGGTTGGGCAAATGGCCCCAAGGACGCCGTCGACGTTCGGGTCGCGAAGCGCCTGCTGGAAGGCCCCCTTATACTGGATCACGGAAGCGGTCCCGGAGATGTCGACCGGGTTAAGCGGCGAGCCGAACATCGGCATGTAGGCCCGTATCTTGGCCGCAAGCAAAGGCGAGATGTCCTTAAGCTCCTTAAGCGGCATCCCAAGCCTTTCAAAGTGGTCGCAGGAAAGCAACCCGGCCCCGCCCCCATTGGTGATCATGACGACGTTATCGCCCTTCAAAGGCTTTTGGTAGCCAAGGGCCAAAGCCACGTCGAGGAACTCCTGCCATGTATTGACCCGGATGGCCCCGGCCTCTTTTATGATTTTATCGTAGTATTCGTCGGACTCAGGGTTTTCGCTGGCGGTATGGGCAAAAGCCGCCTTCACCCCGATTTTGCTTCTGCCGACCTTGATGACGACGATCGGCTTATGGCATTTCCGGCACGATTTGACGAAAGCCTCGGGGGAATCAAGGCCCTCGATGTAGATGGCCAGACAGTTGGTGTGGGGGTCGGTCTCGGCGTATTCGACGAATTCGGAGAAGTCGACGTCGGCTTTATTGCCAAGCCCGACGAAGAAGCTCATACCCAGTTGCTCCTCCTGGCTCGTCCCAAGGGCCGCGAGGAGGTTGGCCCCGGACTGCGAGATCATCGCGATTGGGCCCGGCACCGGGAGATAGGGGATGAAGCCGCAGTTGAAGTGCTCATAAGGGGAGCCCATGCCGACGAGGTTAGGCCCGATTAGGGCGAGTTCGTGCTCCCGGCAATACTCGGTGATGTCGTTTTGCAGCTGCCCGCGGCCGATTTCCTTGAAGGCGCTGGTGGCGATGACCAAGACCTTGGCCTTTATGGCAACCGCGTCATGGACGATGGAGTTGACGAGGTGGGCGGGGACGGCGACGAAGACGAGGTCGACTTCCCCGTCGATGTCCTTCAGGGTGTGGTAGGCCTTAAGGCCAAGGACCTCGTCGGCCCTTGGGTTAACGGGGTAAATTTTCCCCTTATAGCCCCACTGCTGAAGCTCATAGACGACTTTGTTGCCGACTTTAGAAGGGTATCGGCTGGCCCCGACGACGGCGATTGAGCGCGGATTAAGCGCGTATTTGAGGTTTTTGACGACGTAGCCTCTGGCTTCGTTGATCTTCATATTCACTTCTCCTCGCTTCTATCCAAGAGGACGTCGTCGGTGAAGACGCATTCCTCATACAACCCGGATTCGCTATCGAGCCTGGCGGTCCACCTTCTGAACTGGCGGGGGCTTAACGCCTCCTTGACTTCCTTAACCTCGCCATAGGAGAGGAGCTTATCCCTAATAAGGCGGGAATCGACGAGCTCCTCATAAGTCGAAAGCATGAAGTTATGGTGGGCATCGGAGAAATCGAAGAAATTGACGAAGCGGCCGTCTTGGGATAGCTCGTCGGCGATTTGCTCACTTCTCCAAGTCTGGGTGTTCTCAAATAGCGACACCAAGTAAAACCTTTGCCTTAGCCCAAGGGCCCGGTAATTCAAATAGATCATCGGGATGACGCCATGGTCGTTATCGACGACGCGGCAAAGATCCTTCTTCATTTCCTCCCCATCCAATCCCGAAAGCTTGGATAAGACGGCGTAATCAAACATCTCGGCCATGCTTGGGGCGTTGTTTATCGCCTCGATTATGGCAAAGTCGGCCTCGTCAATCCCCCGATTGAGGGATACGGCCTTCTTAACCTGCTCCGCATCGAAGAAGTAATGCCTAAACCCTTCCCTGGCGTCGAATTGGTTGACCGAGGATTCGCGGATTAGGCGCCTGACCGGGCAAAGATGGACGTATTCGACCCCTTCCTGGAAGCGGAACTTATCGAGGACACCATAGATGAGGTTGTCGAGGTTGCGCATGTGGTTGCCGTTGAAGTAATCGAAATCCCCGCCTTCCTCCATCATGTAGCCGGTGCAGATCTGATCGTTGGACTGGAACCAATCGGTGAGCTCCTGGCGATGCTTTTTGCTTATCCCGTCCTTTAGCTTAACGACCCAATAGTAGAGCCCAAAGCCCATGATGGAGACGGCTGAGTTCTTCACCAGCATTATCTTCTTCTCGTCGTAAAGCCTCTTTATCCTCTTTTTTGCCTCTGCTGCCGGGATACCGGTGACCTTTTCGACATAGGGGAGGTTAAACACCTCCGGGTACACCTGGTAGAAGCTTTTGGCGATGTTGAAGGCGACGAATTCCTTGGCGTCGCTGCCAATTACCCCCGGTTCGCTGAAAGCGAGCCCTTTCGGGTTGAAGTTGTAGTCGCGGAGGTACTCCTGCTGCTCAGGGGTGCCGATTTTGTAGAGCTTTCCCATATATTCCTTGTATTCTCATTTCGTTCCATTTGGGCCCGAGAATACATTCTCCTTTCTTGATAAGCCCAATGGGGCGCGGTTTGCCTCGATCGAGGGTCTCCGCTATAATGTGGGCGCTGTGGAATGCGTGCCCATA
>JADINA010000017.1 GCA_017694295.1 Candidatus Alloenteromonas pullistercoris
TGTCGGAGAAGGCGAAGGCGAAGTGCTTCCTCGTTCGGATCGACGACATCCCGTGCGAAAAATAGTAGTCGAGTATCTCGGCGACGTCCTCCTCGGTCCTGCCCTTGTAGTAGCGCTTCCTCGACCCGGCGGCGATTTCCTTCGGCAGGAGGCCTTTCTCCTTCGAGGCGGCCCAGGCCTTCAGCGCCGACGGCGGGATACCGATGGCGGATGAGACCTTGCCGATGCACCCACCCCATTTCTCCAGGAGCTCTAAGGCCTCCTTAATTTGGTTTTCGTTGTATTTCCTTGGCATGTTGTCTCCATTCTGGGGGAAAACCCCTTTGAAGTCCAACAATTTGTCCGCGGTCCCAATAGGAACCTTTGAATGTACGTTTATGTGCTTTTTCCCGCACATTTTGAGTTTTTGGATCCGATCACTGCCAAGTTTAAAGACACTTATACAAACCTGGTTTAATGGCATTCGTGTCGAAAATTGAGAATTTTAAAGAAACATTCGTGTATTTTAATGTCAAAAATCAAATAAAATTCGCACTAAAATACACGAATGTGCGCTATGTCACGGAAAAAGCCGATTCCCCGGGACCAGCTTATAACGTGATCTGCTTCGAAAACATAGGCGTCGGCATCGTAATACAAGGTCCACTCCTCATAGGTGTAATCGGCAAGCTCGACGCCGGTCCCATCGCCGTTGAAGAGGATGTATTGGTCCCCAAATTGGTAATTGCGGGAAAACCGATTGCTAGCATAGCTATCCCCGCATGCAAGCGCGCCGACGAAATTCTCGCCATAGAGCTTCTCGCCAAAGGGCAAGCTCGCTCCGAAAGGGGAAGACGATGGTCCGGAGGGGGAGGAGCAAGAAAACAGCAACGGGAAGGAAAGGAGAGTCGCAAGGGCAGTCTTTTTCATATAAACCTCCTGGTTCAAAACAAGGAAGTGATAAAACTTCCAGGTTGAAAAAATTAGCCAAAAAAGATGTTTGGTGTATCTTTACCAAGAAGGGAAAAACATGGCCATAACGATCAACATACATTACAAAGGGGATAAGGCGATTGAGTTCGCCAAGGAGATGGAATCCTCAGGGTTAGCCGCATTGGTTAGGAAGGAAAAGGGGAATCTCGGCTACGCCTACTATTTGCCTTTGCAAGGCGGCAAGGAAGTCCTACTCATCGACAAATGGGAAAGCCAGCAGGCGCTTGATGCCCACCACCATTCCCCATTGATGGGGAAAATTACCTCGCTTCGGGAGAAATTCGACCTGCATATGGAGGTGGAGCGATACAAAGAGGAACGATCTCCATCTTCGGATGAAGGCTATATAAGGAGATAATATGGCGATTTTCGAGCGCTTCAGGCAAATAGCCGAACTAAACAAAGGGCAAACCGCGATCATAGACGGGGATAGGGAATACACCTACCAAGAGCTTTTGGATTTATCCGAATGCTACTATCGCAAAATACCGGAGCAGGCCAAGGCAATCGGGGTCATCATGTCCCATGGCATAAACCAGATCGCCGCCATATTGGGGATATTGGAAGCCGGCTGCGCCTATATCCCGGCCGAACCCGATTTCCCCGCCTCCCGCATCAAATCGATGATGGAGGAGGGACAAGCCGATTTCGCCTTCGTCGACGAGGCAAAGGGCGAAGAAAGGTTCGGGGTGGCGGAAAAGGACATCAATAGCCCAGATAGCCCAATCAACGCAGAGCAAACCGATGGGCTCGCCTATGTCCTTTTCACCTCCGGGACGACGGGGAAGCCAAAGGGGGTAAGGATAAAGGAAGACAACGTCCTTTCCTACGTTGATGCCTTTCAAAACGAATTTAACCTAACCGGGGAAGACGTAATGCTGCAAAACTCGGTCTGCACCTTCGACATCTTCGTCGAGGAGGTGTTCGCCAGTTTGCTTAGCGGCGCAAAACTCGCGATCATTGATAGCGAAAGCAAAAAGAATATTGGGGATTTGCTTTCTTTTTGCGTCAAACACGGGGTAACCGTAATCTCCGGCTTCCCCTACTTGCTTCAAAGCATAAACAGTTGCGGCGAATTGCCGAAAAGCCTCCGCCTCCTTCTAAGCGGAGGCGATGTATTGCGGCGCTCCTACGTCGATAACCTCGTCGGCAAGGTCGAGGTATACAACACCTACGGCCCAAGCGAGACCACCGTCTGCGCCGCCTATTACAATTGCTCAAAAGGGCGGGAGAACGATGACGGCACCTATCCGATCGGGAAGGCCATAAAAGGCTATGAACTGGTCCTGGAAAAAGATGGGAAGACGATTAAGGAGCCTTTCGAGAAAGGGGAGATCGTCATCTTCGGCGGCGGGGTCGGCGACGGGTATATGGGGGCTTCCTCAAAAGAGGCCCGTAACTTTTCCTTTACCCGGGGAAGGCGCTGCTACTATAGCGGCGACTTAGCCTATTACGACGAGGAAGGCAATTTGAACTTCGTCGGAAGAAACGACAACCAGATCATGGTTTACGGAAAAAGGGTGGAGATCATGGAAGTCGAGAATTGCCTTCTCCATACCATCTATTGCCGCGAAGCCTGCGTCGTCCCCTACGTCGACGGGAAAGGGCTTTACCACCTGCAGGCCCATATAGCCCCGAGGCAAGAAGAATCCGCGATAATAGAGGCCTTAAGGGAAAACCTTCCGCCATATATGATCCCCGAATCCTTCGTCTTCCACGATAAGCTACCGCTAAATGAAAACGGGAAAATCGACCGGCGGAGGCTGCGGATCCAAATTCGAAGGCTTGGCCTAGAGGATATGGCGATTTGGTCAAACCAAAGGATGAAGGTGCTTAAGGAGGTCTTCTCCTGCTTCAACCTCTATTCCCCGGCGGAGCAAAAGAAAATAAGGGAAGCCAACGAGGCGGAGTTCCTTAAAGGGGTAAAAGAGGGAACCCACGTCGCCTTCGCCCTATTCGACGTCAACCGGATCGTCGGGTCGGGGGATATATGCTACCAACGCGAATTGCCATCCCCGGAAAACAAATCCGGCGACTCCGCCTTTTTGATGAACGTCCACGTCGACGCCTCGCTAAGAAGGAAGGGTTTCGGCAAAGAGATCATGGCCTGCCTGCTAAACGAGGCAAAAGGCAAAGGCATAACGAAGATTTACCTCGAATCGAGCCGAGCCGGCCGCCCGCTATATCGCCTAATGGGCTTTAGGATGCTCGATTACTACATGTTCTACGACGGCAAATGAAAAACATCGAAACCCACCTCCACATAGGGAAAAGCCCCACTTCCCCTTTAATCGTCTTGAATATGTTTGCCAGGCAGGAGCAGGAAATACTTTCCTACCTCAAAGGCGATTGTTCCCTTTTGGCCATCATGGGCATGGACTGGGACGACGATTTGACCCCTTGGGAATGCCCAAGGCTAAGCAAAGGCGATAAGCCATGCCGCGGCAAAGCCGACGGGTATTTGGCCTACTTGGAAGAGGAGATCATCCCCGCGGCCATAAGGGAAAACGCCCTTCGGCCAAGCGAATTCGGGATCGCCGGGTATTCCCTAGCCGGGCTTTTTGCCATTTACGCCGCCACCAAAAGCCCTTTGTTTTCCCTAGTCGCGTCCTGCTCCGGGTCTTTGTGGTATCCAAGTTTCAAGGAATACCTAATCCTTCATCCCCTCAAGCCCGAGGTGAGGCGCGTTTACCTTTCCCTTGGCGACAAGGAAAGCCATACCCGGCACCCCCTGTTGCGTGAGGTCCAAACCAATACCGAATTCGCCTTCCGATTGTTTGAAAGCACAGGCAAAGACGTCAGATTCGAACTTAACGAAGGCAATCATTTCGCCGAATCCGCAAAAAGGACAGCCAAAGGGATCGATTATTTGCTTATTGAATGAATTGAAATTCACCAAGAATAAAAAAATGCCGACTTTATCGGCACTTTTTTCTAATTGGCGCGCCCAAGGCGACTTATTATCCCAAATCCATAAACAATTAAGGCCGGCTTTATCGCGTTTTTTCCCTTTCCTCCGTTTCCGCCAAAGCCCTTTTTGGCAAATCAGATGCGAATATGCCTTCCTTCTTTAGCCAGTCAGCCGCAATGGGGATCCCCGCGTTCTTATATATACTTTTGCTAAGCTTTTCGGACTCGAAAAGCTATATAGCACAATAAGTCTGGCCATAGACAAATTGCTTGTCGATTTGGATTTGACTATATAGCGCGAAGCGCTCGCGCGGCGTTTCCCAATCGCTTTTTGGCCCGCATTGGTGCCATATGGGATGTTGACCGCGTTTTGCCTGTTCTTCCCATATACGTATTTGTTCTTAATCCTGTAAATCCTCATCGTTTTCCTCCTTTGCATCGGATTCCCCTTCCTCCTGGGCTTTCTGCCTCCGCTCCAGGATGGACTTCTCGGTTTGATCCACCAGCTTGTCGATGAAGTAGCTGTGCTGCCTCTTCATCTCGGCGACGCTCATGCTGGTGGATGTGTAGCGCGGCGCATCCAGATACCCCTTCCCGGATTCGATCTTCCTGGCGTCGGAAAGCCCACGGTAGCAGTCGGTCGCGTATAGGCCCGACTCGACCTTCCTCCTGATGAAGTAGTACTCCTCGAGGGCGCTCACACCGGAGAACGAGGTCCCGGCGCCGACGGTGTGCTTGAACAAAACTCGTTCATAGCCGTAGCTCTTCTCCATCCTGAGCGACCAGTTCCTGATCGCCGAGCTTATGGCGTTGCCGCAGACGGTGAGGCAGGTCCTGCCCGGGCCCCGGGCCGCCCTTATCCGGTAATAGGCCGACTCCCAGGCTCCGACCAGCAGCGCGCATAGGTCTTTGGCGTAGGAGAAAAGCGGGAGAGCGTTCTCGCTTGGCCCCTTCGAATAGATGAAAATCGAGTCCTCGCACGTCTCCCGCAGGTCCGCGTTGACCGAATCGGGGCGCTGGGTGTCCATGAGGATCTTCGTGAACGGGTAGCCGTCGATGGTGAAGTCGTGCCTGGTCAGCTTGACCGACCAGTTGAAGCCGTCGTTGGTCGCGTTGGCGCCGCCGTCGGCCTTCAGTCCCCGGTAGTCGTTGCGGTTGCCCCGCTCCTTGTCGACCTCGGTGTAAGCCTCGACCTGCCCGTCCATCCCCGAGGCCGCGTCGACGTCGGACTCGTCGATCCGCTTGGCGATTCTGCGCGAGTCGAAGTCGACGATCG
Organism: Candidatus Alloenteromonas pullistercoris; assembly: GCA_017694295.1. Classification (GTDB taxonomy): domain Bacteria; phylum Bacillota_I; class Bacilli_A; order RFN20; family CAG-826; genus Alloenteromonas; species Alloenteromonas pullistercoris. The sequence goes on from JADINA010000017.1 coordinate 5,159, forward strand.
CGGAGAAGCTCTCCTTCGCCTCGGAGTATCGGCAGCCGCCGTCAAGGTAGGCAGAGGCCGATGGGTAAAGCGGGAAATAGCCGAATCCGTCGGCGGTGTCGGTGAACCTGATCGAGTAATTGGTCACCGCCAGCGGGAGCCCGGGGAAATAGAGGAAATAGGCCTCGGCATAGCAATCGGCCGCGTAACCGAGGCTGATCCTCCTCGCCCCATCGAAGAAATACTCGCCTCTTGAAGGCTCATAGTTGAAGAACCCGCCATCGGCCCTATCCGACCACATGGCGCCTAGCTTGGCCCTTATCTGGGCGCGGTTGGACAGCCCCCTGGACCCAACCTCCCCCTCGACCCACCGCTCAAGGGAAGGCCAATCGAACCAGGGGAAGGCGGAGGCGTATTTCTTGATGATCGAGAAGGCCGCCTCGCGTTGGGACCTTTCCAGATCGACGGCGATGGAGGTCATCATCTTGGTCTTGCCGATGCCCGGCGCCCCGGTGATCGCCGTGCACACGGAGAGCCCGTCGGCGACCTCCTCGTTCGCCCCCTGCATCCTCTTAAGCCTGTTAAGCGCCGACCTCCGGCATAGCCGCCAGGCTAGAAATGCCCCGAGCAGCGATAGAAACGGCCATCCGAGCTTCATGGCGATGGCCAATAGCTGCGCGAAAAGGCTAACGATCTCCTTAAGCGGGTCGGCTCCGCAGGCGCTGAAGCAGAAAGCGAAGTAAAAGCCGATCGCCTCAAGCGCCATCGAAAGCAACCCGGAGGCGACGAAGATCCAGGCGGCAAAGCAAAGGAAGATCAACCTGGCGAGGCGGGATGACTTTGCCCAGGAGAGGAACCCGGCGATAGCCGATCTGACGGGCTTCGCCTTCCTCCAGGCTTTCGAGATCGCCGCCACGAGGCGGGAATCGGCTGTTATCTCCTCGTCTGACCCGGAGAAAAGCAGCCATTTGATGAGAAAGAGGGAAAGAAAAGCGATCGGGAGGGCGACCATTATCTGGAACACGGTCTTCATCGTCTCGAGGCCTTCCTTCAACGCCCAGGCGAAGCCACCCGCGGAGAAGGTGAAGGCGAAGCCCGCGTAAAGCGAATAGAGGAAGCTGGATGCATAGCCGAGCATCCAGCCCATGTCCCCGCCGTCTTGAAAGGTCGGCGGGTCGATTTGCTTTGCGTCCTCGGCGAAAACCAGGCATAGGCAGCGCCATAGATAGGCCCCGGCCTTCCCAATCCGCCCAAACGGGTCGCCGAAGATGAAATAGGCCAATAGGCAAACGCCGGAAAGCAAGGCGACGTAGACGGCAGCGAATATGGCCTGTCTCTTATACACATCTCCGAGCC
>JADINA010000018.1 GCA_017694295.1 Candidatus Alloenteromonas pullistercoris
GTCGTAGAAGGCCTTGAGGCGATGGCAATGCGCCCTTTTGCCGCATCGGTTGCAGACGTAGACGCCCTGCCTGCAGCTCATTTCCCTTGGGCCCTCGAAGGTGGACCGGGATGACACCTCCCGGCAGATCGCCGACTTCGAGAACCCGGTGTCCTCGGCGATCTTGGACGGCGGCATGCCGCTTTCCAGGCATGCTTGGATGCGGATGCGGTCGCGGATCCCGATCCGCCGCCGCTTCTTTTCGTCAACCATACTGGCTTCCTTTCCGCATCCGGCGGGCATCCCCATTTTACTAAAAGGGGGTCTTTTGGCAAAACCGTGAAAGCGGGTCGCCTCCTTTTACATCCTTTTTCATGGGTGTGAAGTTGGGTTTGTCACTTTAGGTCATTTTTTTGATGTCTGCCCTTTTCTCGTCTTTGGATGCATCCGTAGTTATAATTATTAAAAGGGAGAAAAAATGAAGAGAAAGCAACGTTTCGATGGGACGATAATCATAGGCGATCCCTGTAGCATGGTTTCCACCGAGGAGGATTGGCAAAAGGCGAAGTGGGGAGAAAAGATGGACCTATTGGGATTCAGCGATTTTCTCGCCATTGAGTTTGAGGAAGTCCGCCAAAAAGTGGTGGATGGAGATGACACGACATATGGTGGTTTTTGTACCGATTCATGTATGGTGGACGTCCTCTACCTTGATGAACTTCTCAAATACAATCCCGATTTCAGACAAGAATTGGAAAAATTCCCCCACAATTACGCAATAGTGCGAGACTTCAAGGGCGAAGTCACTTTTAGAACCAAGAATTCCGCTCGTTGCATCGTAGGCACGGGAAACATAAACTTTGTTAGCATCCCATTTGACCTTTAAGCCCGCTTAATCCGGCGGGGGTTTTCCTTTTGCCTAAGGGTGCCGCTTGCCTTTATTGGCATGCAAAAAACAACGCGAAATATCTATATGGATTTTAATGGTTTAAAATATGGCCGATCGATTTTAAGGAGGCAGGTTTCTATGGGCGGGAAAAGCCAAGGCAAGGAAAGGGCGGTCAAGGTTATTTCCGTTTTCCTAATATGCGCCTCTTACCTTTTCCTCGCCTCCTTCCTCACCGCCACTTTGGCTCTTAGTTTCGCGAATATGCAGCTGTTTTTCTATTCAAGGCTCCTTTTTTGGATATTTGGGGCGATTGGCCTTTTGTCCTTTGTTTTTATAGCCGCGATCTGCCTTTTAGACATTAAAGGCTTTTCCTTTTCGCCTTCTTTCCAAATGGGCTTGAAGATATCGCTTCTGCCGTTCTATTTGATTTATTTGTCCTTGTGCCTATTTCCCTTTTTCCTGCTTACTTGCAACGTCTTCGCCTTGATAGGGATCATTCCGCTTTATTACGGGTTTATCGGTTCCGTGTTCGTTGTCTTGTTTGGGACCTCAGCTCCCGTGATTGTGGTTTTGATCCGGGGGATCATGGTGAAAGAGGGGAAGACGATGTACGTCTCCGTTATCTATTTGCTTCTTAGCCTGGTTTTCGTAGGCGATGTCGCGGCCGCCATATTGATTTATCGGGGAGCGAAATCAAAAGAGGGTTTGGCAATTAGCTAACGAATGAGACGTTAGCAATGCGTTGTGGGTTTGACTACACTTTGCGTATAAAGAGGCTTCGCTTAAGGGGATTTATGGAAAAGGACTATAGCAAGAAGGAAAGATGGCTAAAAACCCTCTACGTCGTTTTTGTTTCCTTTGCCTACCTTAACTGCATTTTGTTTATAGGCACTATATTGGCGGCCCGTTACGGTGCCGGGAATATTGGCACCGGCTTGGTTATCCCCTTGGGCGTTTTGGTGCATCTCACGTTGTTGCTTGCGGTTATCGTTTTTGGCTTTGTCCTCGGGAGCGTCCCTCAGTTTTCCCTTAGCTCTTCTTTCCTGCTTAAGATCAAAGCCTCCCTTTTGCCTTTTTACATCGCCTTTTTTGCTTTTTCGGTTCTCGTTGCCTTGGATTTTTTTAACGTTTTGCTGATGGTCTTCGCTTTGCTTGGCTACATCTACGTTTTCGCCTTCGCTTATGCCGTTTTGCTTTTGACCTCGCTTCCAAACATCATCGCCTTATCCAAGGAAGTCCGCGAAAGGAAAGGAAGGAAAGTCGGGGTTTCCGTCCTTTATCTTATCTTCCAATTCCTTTTCTTCCTCGATTTTGCTTCCGCCTTGCTTATTTGCCGTCATTCTGGCGAAGCGGAATTAAAACAAGCGAAGGAAGCGGTATAACCGATCTCTTTTTGCCTTAGGCTTCGTATCCGAAATCGATGATGAGCTGGCAGGAATCGGAAACCGGGCTTCCGCCGTCGTTTGACCTGACGGTGATGGTCATGGCCAAAAAGTAGTCCTGAATCGTCTGGGGGTTGGTTTTTTCCTTAATCAGCAAAGCCCCGGATGAATAGTCGCCGTTGGCGGGGCTGACTAATGGAAGGTTGTCGGCGGAATCGATTTTCTCGTCGAAGCTATAAAGGACGGATTCGTTGGTCGGCTGCTCGAGGCCCTTGTTCAAGGAGACGGTGAAGAAATACTGCATGTATTCCAAATCGTTTTCCTCGTCGAAAAGATCGGGTTCGAATTCAAGCCGGAGTATCTTCCTCCCGTTTGTCTCCTCGATGGGGTTCCCATACATGTCGAGCAATTCGATGGTTTGGATGTAGACGGGCGGGTAGATGTTGGCCGGCATCGTCCCAAAGAAGGTGACGAGGGCGACTCCGACGACGACGAGCAACCCGATTACGAGGGCGACCGATTTCTTCATCTTGCCTTGTCCTCCTTCCCTTCGTATTTGGCCTTTAAGGCGAAAATCGAGGCGGTGATGGCGAAGTAGATGGCTCCGATGGCGAATAGCTTAATGTAGGAGGAGAGGCCGCCGTCGATTCGGTAAAGGTAGAAAAGGGCGGTGACGGCTATGGAAAGGACGAAGGCGAGCAAGGTCGAGCCTTTCTCGGCTTTGCTCCTCGACCCATCCTGAAGGAACTTCGATTGGGGGTGGACGAAGTCGAGGAAGAGGGCGACTAGGCAAGAGCCGAGGAAAAGCAAGGCGAGGGCGAGCCCAAGGAATATCGATTCCCCGATCCCCAGTTCGTAGATGGCCCCATAGCAGATGATCGAAGCCAATATCGAGGTTAAGCCCATCGCCCCGGGGACGGCCATCTTCGAGAGGATGAAGAGGCGGTTGTTGCGCGGATAGCTTCTTGTAAGCAAATACGCCCCTTCCTCATCGGAAAAGCTATGCGTCAAGGCCGTGGTGGAGGCCAGGGTGATAAGGAGGATGGTCAAAAGCATCATCGTCTCCACGTAAACCTCGCCTAGGCTCGATAGCCTCATGCCATGGAAGAACTTCCCTAGTCCCAAGCAAAGGAAGGGAAGGAGCAAGAAGGCCGCGACATAGGGCGAAAGGGATGACGATTCGCCGCCTTTTAGGAGCAAAAGCTCTTTCCTAAGCTGGCTTTTCCAAGGGGACAAGGCGATGTTTTTCCCTTCTTTGTTGGATTTGTTTTTCTCCCTTCCCTGGATGGAGGAAAGCCGGAGGTAGTAGGGGTTGAGGACGAAATAGATGAATAGGCTCAACAACGCGATTGAGCCAACCAAGAACAGGAAGACGTAAAGCGATTCGATCGGGAATGGCTTGTAGGAGAAGCCCGAGAGGTCGCCGATGACGAAGTTGGTGAGGTAATAGAAGGGCGAGGCGTAGGTCTCATAGCCGTTTACGACGTTTTGGATGATTCGGAAGTAGTAGCCCCAGTTGGTGAAGATGTCGACGGTGTCTGGGAGGGAGACGATGATATATACGAATAAGGCGCATAGGAAGATGGCGATCACCGATACAAGCGGGAGCTGCAGCCATTTCCTTTTGCTTAGGAACGAGCTTATCAGGTAATAGGGGATGGCAAGCACCGAGGCGAGCATCACGAGGAACAGGGAAAGGAAGATGAAGGAGGGGAAGACGTAGGCGAACATGTAGAAGGGGGCGCCCATGGTGATCATGAAGCCCAAAAGCAACGGCACCTGGATGAAGACGTTCCGCCCCGCCTCATAGACGAAGTAGACCATTAGCCTGGCGAAGAAGATGGTTGATCCCGAGCAAGGGTAGGTAAGCAGTATTTTGTTGTCTGGGCTATTGAAAAGCGATTTGGAAAGCCCCGACAAAAGCGAGAAGAACCCAAACACCATCAAAAACGCCATGATAAGCGAGGGCACGGCCAAGGGGACGTAGGGGATGACGGCGAAGATGCTGAATTGGATGACCAGGAAATAGAAAAGGTAGGATACCGCCGTCAATGCGGCGAATAAAAGCAAGAGGGAGAAAAGCCTGATGAGGGACCGCTTCAGGTTGCCTTTGAAGGATATCTTGGTCTTATCCTGCAAAAGCATGCGGAAAACGACGTAGCATTTCCTAAAGGAAAAGCCCTCTTTTTTCTTGGATATGTCAATTCTCTTTTTGCTTAAGCGGGGATTCATCGCTTTCCTCTTCGTTTAGCTTGACGAACAGCTCCTCCAAATTGATGCCTTTCTTCTTAAGCGAGGAGATGGAGCCGGAATAGACGAGGTCGCCTTTTTTGAGCATGATGACCTTATCGCAAAGGTTGGAGACGACGTCGATCAAATGGGTCGAGAAGAAGACGATGTTGCCCTTTTGGGCGTGGGAGCGCATCGTCTCCTTGATTTGGAAAATGGAAATCGGGTCGACCCCGGTCATCGGCTCGTCGAGTATCCAAACCTTGGGCTCGTGGATGAGGGAGGAGATGATGGTTATCTTCTGCTTCATGCCGTGGCTATACGTCCCGATTTGGTCATCGAAGGCCTTTTCCATCGAAAGGCGGGGGAGCAAGGAGGCGAGGATCTCGTTCCTTTTTTCCAAGGGAACCGCGTAAAGGTCGGCGATGTAGTTGACGTATTGCCTGCCGGTAAGCGATTCGTAGAGGGCGTAATGGTCGGGTACGAAGCCAAGTAGCGACTTGGCCTCGATCTCGTTTTCCCGGATGTCCTTCCCGCATACCTCGATTGACCCGTCGTCGAAATCGTGCATCCCGACGATCGACTTTATGATGGTCGATTTGCCCGCCCCGTTTTTGCCAAGGAAGGCGTAGATGTGCCCCCCGTCTAGGTGCAACGAGAAATCCTTCACGGTGTCGAAGTCGTTGCCCGGGTAGCGTTTCCTCAAATGCCTAATGTCGAGGCTGACCGCGTTTTTCTCTTCCATTTTGCTTTCTCCTTGCTGCATTTCCCTCCATTTATCGCGCCGGGAGGCGGAAAGGGCGCTTTTGGATAGGAGGTTCTCCACTTCGTCGACGGCGACGAAAAGCAATTCATAGACGTACCACATCGCCACGGCAAAGCCGACGTAGACGAAATAGAAGGCGATGAGGTAGGGCGGGTGGATGGTGAAGGTCATGCCGTTAAGCTCAAACGAATACGATATGTTGAATATCCTCTCGGCCCAGGAGCCGATCTGGTCGACCACGTAGTCGCTATTGAGGAAGAAGAAGTCGACGCTATAGCCATAGGCGGTTCCGACGGTGTTTAGCACCAGGCAAAGGATAAAGTAGCAAAGGAACCCGATCATCGAGTAGAGGAAGTAACGGATGGTGGGGCGGGGGTAGATTTTCAGCAAGACGATGAGCACCGGCATGAAGAAGGCGTAAAGGTGGTTGATGAAAAACTCGATGGTCCTAACCGAGAACACCCCGAGGTTCTCGTCGTAATTTGGCATAAGCAAAGCCAGGAAGGCCCCGATGACGTTTATGAACATCGTGAAGTAGAAAACCTTGGTGGTCTTGAACGTAAGCGTAAGCGGGACGACGTACATCGCCGTGTTGCAAAGGTGGAAGGGCAAGGTCTCGAGGTTGGTCCAGATGCCGTAACGCAACTTCCCGATATAGCCAAACAAAGCCAAATAGGCGATATAGCAAAGCAAGGCCCGGCGGTGGGGAATGTCAAAGGGGTGGAGGAGGAAGAAATAGGCGATAGGAAGCAAGAAGGCGAGGTAGATGAAAACCCGATGCGTTTGGTTGATGTCTAGCGGCAGCTGGATCGACTTTTGGTATTGGCCGAATAAGACGGCGAAGGTGTAGCTGTTGGGTAACGCCAAAAGGAAGACGGCGGCGATCAAAAGCAAAGGCTTATAAAACCCTTTTTCGATTTTTGGAAGGGGTTTTGCGTATGTAATGAGGCAAAGGGCGAGCAAAATGCCGTATTCGATCCCGATTAGGGGAAGGCGGAAGGCATGGGGATCGAAAGCCCCTGCCCCGGCGTAAAGGTCGCCGAAAAGCCCAGGCAGGGAAGCTGGGGTTAACAATAGGCAAAGAAGAAGCAACGGGAACAAGGCGTAGGCCCTAACGCTTACTAGGAGCTTCGAGGGATAGACGAAGCTGATGACGGTCAGGACCAAAGCCCCGTTGAATAATAGCGACCCGGATAAAGCGAGGAAGACGGCGAATGGGGAAAGGAAGGTGGAGCCGAAAAGGGTATCGACCTCAAGCAGGTAATCCTCCCCGCCGACGTAATGGCAGATGAACAATAGCCCAGCCAATATGGCTATCATGGCAAGCAGGGTGTTCCTTAAGCTTCCCTTGGAGAAGAAGCGGGAAACCCTTCCGTCCCTTTCCTTGTTGCCCTTGTTTAAATAGGCTAGGCCAATCGAGGCAGCGATGACCAATGCAAAGGAAAGAAGCAAGGCGATGCCAAACGGCCTAAAGCCCTTATAGGAAAAGGAAAAGGCCGAGATCGCGGCTACTAGGGCCAAACTAATCGAAAAAACGACGATTAACGGCCTATTTTTCCTTATCCCGGCCCAATCCATGTGCTTTATTCGAAGTCGTTAAGGCCAAAGATGACTTGGTATCCCGACGAGCCTTCATAGCTCGCGGCGTCAGCCAAAACCTCTTTTATGCTGCCCGGGGCCGAAGTCGTGGCGCCATATTCATAGAACATGGTGACGTAATCGCCATCGAATTTCTCCTGGTCGAGGACAAAGTCGTCGCTCCCGACCTCAATGCCGGCGAGCTGTTTGACGATGGTTTCCAAAGGAAGCGCGGTGTAGGTCGAGGCATCTTGGGTATAGGGGGTGGCGAAATACTTCTCGCCGGCGTCGGCCATAAGACCGGCGGTCGTGTATTTCATGAGGAAATTCGCCCCGTAGTTGGTGGAGGTGAGGACGCTTATGGCGTTTGCTAAAGCGGCTTGGTCGCTAGGATTCGCGATAAGGGCGGCCAAAGCCTGCTCGAATTCCTCTTTCCCGCCTTCGGGGTTGATGTATTCGGTGTCGCCGATTTTGACGATGCCGCGCATCCCCGGCTGCAGGGCGCCGGCCGATTCCATGTTGGTGTTCATCATCAGCCCGATGCAGTTGATCCTATCGACCCCTTCCACTTTTTTGAACAAGGTCTTGCCCGCGGCGTTTAACGGGTCGGAGATCATGGGTTTGATGTCGCTCTGGAACAAGGCCCCGAGGTTATAGACGTCGAACCATCCGCCGTCCCCGGTGACCCAGTTTTGCATTTTCGTTTCCGCGTCGATGATGATATCGCTGCCTTTGACATATTTGATGTCATCGCCGAGGTTGCCCCAATCCGATTCGGTCGGGTCGGCCTTGGTCGGGATGGCTTGATCGATGAAAAGGAAGCCGCCGGCGTTTTCCAGCACCGAGCCGGTGACGTTGATGACGGTGTCGGAATAGTTGAAGAGCATCGAGGAGAAGCAATCGCTCATCCTGGTGTCGACCACGTCGATCGTCGGGCGGTCGCTTACTTGCTTAAGCGTCTTGATGTTGCCGGCGCCGGTATTGACGAAAACGGTGAAGAAGTGGCGGATCGAGCAGTTTTTAAACACCGTGTTGGAGGTGTTTTTATAGAAAAGGATGCCGCCGCCGATGGTGTCGTCGTCGGGGTTATCGGGGGTGAGCTTCCAGTCGACTATCTGGCTGGTTCCGACCCCTTGGTTGCCATAAAGGCCGAGGTCTTCGAAGTTATAGGTCGCCGACATGGTTTCGGTGGTCCGGGAATTGTCGTTTCCGAACAAGGTCGCGTGGGTGGAGATCGCGGTTACGTCGGCTCCCGGCAAGGTGGCGGCGGTGCCGTTTCGCTGCTCGGTGACGACATAGGGGAAATCCTCGCCTAAACTGATGGTGTTGTAGTTCCCGTAAATCGCGAATTCCTGGTTGAGCCCGCCTTCGGGATCGGCTTCGTGCTCATAGATGAATTCCCAGTCCTTAAGCGATCCATAGACCGAGGGGTCGGCCTGCTCGTCGGCCTCGCTCCAAATCATGCAGGAGGGGATATCGTCTTTGGCGATTGTGATGTCGTTGAAGATGATGAGGTCGTCGAATGAGGTGGAAGCGGTCGCCTCCTCGCCCAAAAACTCCCTTTTCATCTCAAGATAGCTTTCGTCGTCGTGGTAGTTGTCGAACAAAACGAGCTCTTTGGCTTCCGTGACGTTATACGCCCCGGGAACGATGGTGACCTTGTAGGTCAAATCGGCGACGTCGGAGGTTTCGGGGGCGACGAAGGTCAAGATGACCTTAAGGGGCTTCCCTTCCTCTATGTCGTCGCGGAAATTGATCTCGCCTTTGGTGAGCAGGGCTTCTTTGGCCGCGGAATCGAAATAATCGTCGAGGCTAAGTTCGTTTCCTTCCTGGTCGGCGATCTTCGCCGACGAGCCTTCCGGCATTTCATCGATGGTCACGATGTCGCTTGGGTCGGTGACGTTCATCATCGTGGCGACCGGCAAAAGCGAGACGGCGTTGGCCGTTCCGATGCGGAACTCCCCTTCGCTTGAAATGAAGTTGGCCGAGCCGAAATTCGAATCGGTGGTGGCTTTGCGCGAGCTATAGGTCACATAGGCCTCGTTGCGTTCCCAGCTGAGGAAGATGTAAAGCTCGTCGTTGCTTGATTCCGAGTTTGTCTCGCTTGAGCTGCTTGAGGAGCCCGAGGAGTCGATGGGGCTATCCGACTCGCTCGATGAGCTAGTGGTGTCGTTGCATCCTGTTAGGGCGGTCAAGGCCAATCCGGCAGCCCCGAGGATAAATAGGTTTTTTCGTGTTTTCATCGTTTTTTCCTTTTTTCTTCTCGACAATTGAAGCAAAAGTCGAGTTCTTTTTATATCAAACGCCTTCCATTGTCAAATTGAGGGGGGTGGTAAAGCGCTTCCGCCCTCCCCACCCATAAGTCGGGCTTTGATTGCAATATGTTGTTTGAAAGCGCTTACAAATTCATCGGTTAGGTTTAGAATGGACTAAACCGAAGGGCTTAGGAGGCTAACTATTAGAAGTCAATAACTATTTGACCCTCCTTGGCTTCTCCCCCCAGAAGCCAAGCTGAAAGTAGCGCGAGGCAAGCGCCGAACGCTGATTGATCTTGGAAAACGGTTGGACTAACGCAG
>JADINA010000019.1 GCA_017694295.1 Candidatus Alloenteromonas pullistercoris
TCTGCCTTGGTCGGACAAGGTCCCGGAAGAGCTTAGGTTCTGACTTTTCGCCGCAGGAGTTTGCCTGCCGTGCGCAGGAGAACTCCTGTTTTAATTTTACCCGCATCAAAAAAAGCCCGATTTTATCGGACGCATAATTTAATTTGAGGATACGATCCGTCCTTGTAGGCAAACCCTTCCTCGGCCCCCTCCTCTTCGCCGCCGCGTCGGCGTCGGCGCTTCTGTAGCTGTAGTAGAGCTTCCTCTTTCTGCAGTAAGCCCTCTTCGTGCATTTGCTGCAGACGTAGAGGCCCGGCCTGCACCTCGGGGCGGTTGGGTTCTTGACGGTCGACCTGGAGGTGATCTCCCGGCATATCGCCGACTTCGAGAACCCGGTGTCCTCGGCGATCTTCGATGGGGGCAGCCCGCTTTCCAGGGCCGCTTGTATCCGGACGCGGTCGCTGATTCCGATCCGTCGCCGCTTCGGTTTGTCAACCATAAGGCATTTCTTTCCGCGCCCGGCGGGCAGGATTATGCTAGCAAAAACAGGCAATCGGGGAAATCGCGAAAGCGACCGAAGGTTTTTACATCGTTTTCATCGAGCGTAAAGATGACTTTGTCATTTTAGGGTTTGTTAGTTTATGGCTGGGAAATATAGAGAAATGAAAATAGAAAGTGTTATACTTTTTTGATAGTGAGGCTTCGATAATGGATTATCCAAAACTCATCAAAAAGCTTCGGGAAAAGCTTGTTGTTTCCCAAACTGAATTGGCCGAAATATTCGGCTGCGCTTTTGCTTCAGTTAACAGATGGGAAAACGGAATCCACGAACCGACATTTAAAATGAAGCGGAAAATCCTATCTCTCTGCAAAAAACATGGAATTGTGGTGGAGGAATCAAAATGACAACCTGGGAAAAACTAGTAACCGATGAAGCATTGAACGAAGTGGTTAAAGTCAGGAAGCCTACAGCAATTCAAGAAAAAGTAATGGAGGGCGATATTTCCGTCAAAGAAGCTGACGGATGGACCGTTGTTAAGAGCTATGTGAACCGTTCTGCGTTAATGGAGAAGCCAAAACCAATTGGAGATGCTTTTGAAGATGAAGTTTGGATGATTTTCCAAAGAATGGGCTTTAAGGTCATGAATTCTGATCGAAAATTCAAACTCGAATATTCATCAGGGCTAACAAAACAAATCGACGTTGTCGCAATTGATGATGAAGTCTGCCTTTTGATTGAATGCAAAGCAACCGCTCAAGAAGGCAATAATCATCAATGGAAAACTGATTTAGAGGCTATTAATGGCTTCAGAGAAAAACTTTTTGCGGAGATTAGAACCCAGTACCCAAACAGAAAATGCAAATATATTTTTGCGACCAAAAATTATGTGATTGGCGATCAGGATGCAAAGAGAATGGCCGATTTCCAAATTGCAAATTTCGACTATGAAACGGTTCAGTATTATGCGCAACTTGTTGATCATCTTGGCCAAGCCGCAAAATATCAATTGCTAGGTAATATTTTTGCCAAGCAGACCATCTCATCTTTAGATGAAAAAGTCCCCGCAATCGAGGGAAAGATGGGCGGTCTTACATACTATTCTTTTGTAATCGAGCCAGCTCGCTTGTTAAAAATCGCCTATATCCTTCATAGAAACAAGGCTAATCATAGGATGATGCCTACATATCAACGCCTAATTAAAAAAGATAGATTAAAGGCAATTCGCGAGTACGTTAATCAAGGCGGTTATTTCCCAAATTCTTTGATTGTTTCCATTGATTCAAATGGCAGAGGCGTTCGATTTGATGCAGCGCAAGCTAGAAATGGTAATTGCCCATCGCGTATCGGTACCCTTCATTTGCCGAAACAATATCAAAGCGTTTATGTTATCGACGGGCAACATAGACTATACGGATATTCCGAAACACAATGGGCCGATAAGAATTCCATTCCTGTTGTTGCTTTCGTTGATTTACCGAAAGAAGACCAGGTCAAGATGTTTATGGATATCAACCAAAATCAAAAGCCTGTGTCAAAATCACTGCGCAACACTCTCAACATCGATCTCCTTTGGAATTCGGAATCTTATGCTGACAGGCTGGAAGCCCTCATGCTCAATATTGGCCAAGAACTGGGCGAAGATCCGCGCTCACCCCTCTTTGGCAGAATAGTCACTGGAGAAGATACCACATCCGGGAAAAGGTGCATCACTCTCGACTACATCAAAGAAGCTTTGAAACAATCTCATTTCTTTAACACATACAAGAAAAAGAAAAATGAGGTACAAACCGTTGGTACATTTGACAAAATGGACAACGATCAAACGTTTGAAACGCTCTTCCCCTTCCTCACCAAAAGTTTTCAGACGGTAAAGGAGTATTGCTCTGAAGAATGGGAAAAAGGCCAAGATGGTTTTTTGACAATCAACAATTGCACTTATGCAATTCTTCGTATTTTCGACGATATTGCAAACATTGAACTTGCGAAGGCGGGAAAAAATAAAATCGATGATCCAAATGCCTTCTACTCAGAATGTGAGCCGCTGCTAATCGACCTTTGCGATACCATCAACCATCTAGACGATGAAGCAATCAATGTCATCAAGACCAGTAAGGGCGGAAGCGCAAAGAAAGACTCATGGAGAAAACTTCAGGTCGCCTTCCACAACATGTATCCTGAGTTCACAAACGAGGAACTGGAAAAGTTCATTCAGGAAAACTGCGTTAACAACGATGATGAATCCGACGACTTGTTAAGCAAAATTCTTGCCGCATTCAAAGAGAAACTTTGGAGTTCTTTCCCAGACAAAGGGAAATGGATCTGGGATTATGCCCCGGAAAGCGTTCGTGATGCTTTGATAGCAAAAACTGCCATAGAAAACTCGAAAAGAGAAAACCGGGGTATTCTAGAAAAAGCCGACCCATGGGAATTTGTGTCCTATCCGGAAATTCTAGAAATTGTTAAATATGGTTCGAATTGGTCCACTTTCGCCTCTTCGATTTTCGATGCTAACGGTTCGTCTATTAACAAAATGGAAGCCCTGTCTCTCATTAAAAATTTAGGAAGCTACAAGAATAAGTTGAGTAGTGCCCAGCATATTGTTTCGAGCCAATACCAAGAGATTAAAAAGATCTTCGAAAAATATGCTCAGTCTATCGATGCATCTACTACAGAGGAATAACTATGGAACCAATTCTTAAATGGGCAGGAGGAAAACGCCAGCTCTTAAAAGAATTGCTCAAACACGTTTCGAAAAACGATTTACAAACACACACATATTTCGAGCCATTTATTGGCGGTGGTGCTCTCTTCCTGTACCTTGCGCCAACAACAGCGGTAATCAATGATGTCAATGTTGAACTCGTAGGAATGTACACGGTTATCCGCGAACAGCCAGAACAACTTATTGAGCAATTAAAAATATATAAAGAAGGCTATCCGAATAATTACGAGGAAATACGTTCATTAGATAGAAACCCTGACTTTTCTGAAGTTTCTCAAGTAATCCGGGCTGCTCGTTTTATATACCTGAACAAAACGTGCTACAATGGTTTATATAGAGTTAACTCACAAGGTTATTTTAATGTGCCAATGGGGAAATATAAAAACCCGGACATCGTCAACGAATTTAGAATCAGAAAACTTAGCGAATATCTCAAGAACAACAAAGTTAAAATTTCTAACGTCGACTTCGAAAAGGCGGTGAAATCAGCTAAGGCTGGGGATTTTATTTATTTCGATCCTCCTTATGATTATGAAACAACTGGATTTACCACATATTCAGCCGATGGCTTTACTAGAGAAGATCTTGAACGGCTAAAACATTCGTGCGATACATTAATAAATAAAGGGTGCATTGTAATGGTCAGTAACAATGACACGTCTTTCGTTAATCAATTGTTTTCTGACGACAATTATCAAATAAGTCACATCGAAGCTAACAGGTTTATTAATTGTGATGGACAAAAACGCACCAAAGCCAAGGAGGTCATTATTTATGGCAGAAAGAACTGAGTTTCCTTTTCCTCAAGCGGACGATTTTAACAAAGTCGTCACAATACTGAACGTTGAGGACGAAAACAAGTTGAACGACAAGAAGTCGTTGTGCATGTTGCTTGGGAATGTAACCGAAAGACAGGTCCAGTACTATATTTCTGCGTGCCAGTATCTCGGTTTAGTTTCGGCTGATAAAAAATACACTGATTTAGGAGATGAAATTAGGAGTTTGGGCGAAGATCAGCAATTCGTCCAATTAGCAAGGCTAGTGATTTCTAAAGACATTTTTGGAACCGTGTATTTTTCAGAAAAAAGTCTCGGCTGCAAGTACTCTAGAGAAGACATTATTGAAATCATGCACGATCACAATCTAGGTTTTGAAAGCGACGAGATGTTTAAAAGGCGTGCCCAGACCGTTCTGAAATGGGTTGAATGGATTAACGATAAATTTGATTAGTTTTAAAAAAACGATAAAAAAGAAGGGGTTGCAGTCAACGCGCGAATTGTATCAATATCGTTGTGCCTTGCCACTTTGGGGAAAGACAAAGGGCCCGCATCACGCATGTGGGCTCTTTTTTTGCCAAAAGGCCGATGAAGCCCATTCTTCTTTGAACCTCGGTTTCCCGACAATAGTGGCTTAAGATTCCTGATTCCTCGACCCGGAAATAGCAAAAACGCCTATTCGCTTCGGTAAGGATGGCTTTTTGCCTTGCTTGTTCTTTGGCATTGGTTTTGTCTCAATTACGGGGCTTGCTTCGAACAGGAAAGCGGTTGGCATGGTTATAGTGACCTCGATGAGTTCTTCTCTTCCGAAGGGCATTTGGTAGAGTCGGCCGATATGGCTTCCATCCAGGCGATGCTAAACCGTGCATTGCAGACGACGACCGGCCTTCCCTGCCTCATGCAAAAGCAGGCTAATGCCGCCTTCCTTGGCCAAACCGCCTAATTTCGGCTTTGCCGCATAATAAGCAGTAAAAGGATCTTGGCAAAACTTACTTTGATAACAATACTAAAGTAACTTTTAAACTGTGCATGCCGATGATAATATATAGGCATGAAAGCAAACTTTTCTGTTAAAAAGGACGTGGAAGACGTCTGCGATTGCCTTCAAATAAGCGAAACCGAATTTGCCAATAACGCCAGCATGTCCTTAAAGACGCTGCGAGACGCCTGCAATGGAAAGTTCACAAATAAGACGCTTGAGAAGATATACAGTTCGATTTACGAAGCCGGAATTCGCCTCAATGCCGCCAAGGTTGAACTGCTGGAAGAGCGAACGCAACCGGGGCACACCCTTCTATTTCACGGATCGAAAGGAGGCATTGATTGCCTTAGCGAAAACGGCTCGCGTCCAAATTGCGATTTTGGGCCCGGGTTTTATTGCTCGCAGCTTTATTCCTCCGCGCTTTGCTTCATCGAAACATACGATTATTCCTCAATCTACGTTTTGGATATCGACCTCGATGGGCTTTCGTGTGCGCATATCCCGCCTTCTCTGGATTGGATGATCATCGTTTGCTATTTCCGTCAAATGCTTAATAAGTACGAGGCTCACCCGGTTTTGAAGTCATCGCTTGAGAAAATCCGGGGAAAAGACGTCATCATCGCCCCAATCGCCGACAACCGAATGTTTCAGATTATGCGCGAGTTTGGCGAAGGGAATATAACCGATGTCGAGGCGATCCATGCCCTTTCGGCTTCTCGATTAGGGTACCAATATGTCTTCAAGAGCAAAAATGCCTTAGAGCGAATCGTTTTTTCCGATAGGTTTTTCTGCTCGTCAAAGGAAAGGCAAAACTCCGCGCGGAACACGCTTGAAAGGAAAAGCGCCATCGATACGAAATTATTACTGGCCAAAAGGGAGTTTCGCGGGAAAGGCGTTTATGTCGATGAGGTATTAAAATGAGGGAATTCGACGCTGATGGGCTAACTTTGGCCAAGTATCAAGCTGAGATATTTTCCGCCTCGGTGATCAAGGCGCCTTGTTCATCGCCCGTTTTTCTGCGCCGATTCTTCAGCAGCGACTTCGCCAAGAAACTCGACCATATGGCAATCGCCTTTCTTTCCCTTGACGTGGATGAGGCCTTTTGCTCTTTGGCTAATGAATTTGGCGAATCCTCATACGGAAAGGAGAGATACCCGGCGGAAGCCCTTTACTGGGTTGGCTATATCACCCGCTACATCTCCTATACACGATGCTGCTCCTCGTTTTTCGTCTATAAGACCTTCCCAATGCGGCTATTGGTCGATTGCTACCCTGGCTTCCATACCCAGAGCGAGGAGTGGGCCATCGATAGGCTGTTATCGAAAGTGGGCAAAACCGAAGAGCATTTCGATCCCAACGCCCGCCTTAAGGAAATCCTTAGGAGGAGAAGAGGCTATGGCGATAAGACAAAGCCTTAGGTTTGCGGTTTGACAAAGGCCTATTCCCGGCCTTTAAGGCGATAGACGATGAGATGCCATTCGCCATAATCCTCTTCTCCGATCGCCTCGATCGCCGTTTTCAGGTTTTCTTGCCACGGCTTCGAGAAATAGCCTTGCTCGAAGGGGTTTTGGTTACCGTAATAGCAAATGGCGAGGAAATCGAATATCGCCCTCACCTGTGTTGACGAAAGCAAAAGGTGGGGGACTTGGGACGTGCATACGAGGTGGACGTTGGCTTTTTTGCAGCTGGTTCTGTCGCAAAGGCTTAATAGCCTATCGCCTATATCGTTGTCCTCGTCTTTCTCATCCGCTTCCTTTAGCCAATTCAGCCGATGCGAAAACTCCTCGAAAATGACGTATACTGGCGGGAATTCGGCTTCCTTGTTTTCCTTTATGGCCAAAAGGCGGGATTCCATGAGGCTGGTTGCTTCGTCTTCATCGTAAGGGCGGATGTTTGTTCCGTTTAGTAGACGCCTATATTCAAACTCTTTTGGGTCATCGATGTAGATGTTGGCTTCCGAATCGCTATTTTGGGTGATTTTCTTTATTAGGGCCTTTAGGAAATAGGTCTTGCCGGTTCCGGTTTCCCCGGCAACCAACAAGTTGCTTGAGATGTCAAACGACATATCCATGTTGTCTTCCTCCTTGTTGTTTTACTGCGTTAATCATTATTGGGTCGCTTATTCGGAAAAAGAAAGGAAAACCATTCGCGTTAACCATGGTCCCCCCTTTTTTAAGTTCGGCCGTTTTACAAAGATAATGAACAATTTTATATGTTCTGTCGGCTAGTGCCCCGAAATTCTTTGAAAAACGGGGCACTTTGCCCCCTTTTGCAACGAAAAACGGGGCAGTAACTTGATGTTGGATCTTTTTGACTTTATAATTTTGCCATGAAAAGGGAAATCGAAGAGAGAATATCCGGCTGGGTTCGCAAAGGCGATAAAGCCCTTCTTGTTTCAGGGGCCCGTCAGGTCGGAAAGACATATATCATAAGGAAAACGCTTGAAGACCTGGGCGTTCCCTTTTGCGAAATCAATTTCATCCTGAACCAGCAAATAAAACGGGCTTTGGATGAAGCGGAGGACATAAAGGACATTATCGGAATCTTCAAAAGGTCCTCGCTGACTCCTTTGCCTGAGAAGGGCAGCGTCGTTTTCCTAGATGAGATCCAAGCCTACCCTGATATTTTGACGAAAATAAAATTCCTAGTTGACGAGGGAAGCTTTAAATACGTTTTAAGCGGCTCTTTGTTGGGGGTGGAGCTAAATAACGTCCGTTCCCTTCCGGTTGGGTATTTGACGGAAATCAAGATGTTCCCCATGTCGCTTTTCGAATTCGCGCGGGGAAACGGCCTAGGGGAGGACGTGTTATCCTATCTAAGCGAGTGCTTTGAGCAGAAAAAGGCCGTGGACGCTTCCACGCACGATAAGATGCTAAACCTCTTCTATGCCTATTTGGTAAGCGGGGGAATGCCCGATGTCGTGAACGCCTTGCTTCGCTCAGGCAGCCTAATGGAAATCCAGGAGACCCAGCGCAACATCATCAATCTCTATAAAGGCGATTTCTCCCAATACGAAAGCCGCGATAGACGGCTCCGGATCATCGAGATATTCGACAACATCCCCGCCCAGTTGAACAAGCAAAACCTCAAGTTCGTCTTCAGCTATTTGAATAAGGAATTGAAATTCGATCGTTATGAGAATTCCTTCCTTTGGCTAAAGGACTCTGGCGTGGCCTATCCCGTTTTCGATGTAAGCGAGGTCCGTCCGCCTTTGCTGATATCGAAGGAAAAGAACAGTTTCAAGCTGTTCATGAACGACGTTGGGCTATTGAACAGCTATTATTCCATAATGGTCAAGCAGGCTATCTTCGAAAGAAACGCCGACAGGCTTCTTAATTTGGGCGGTTTGTTCGAATCGTTTGTCTGCTCAACTTTGAAGAGCAATGGCTTTGAGCCATTCTATTATCGAAGCCACGAAATGGGGGAGGTCGATTTCTTGATTGAGAAAAACGGCAAAATCATCCCAATCGAGGTCAAAAGCGGGCGCGATTACCAAAAACATGCCTCCCTTAACAAGCTTTTGCTTTCGCCTTACGCCAAATACCTTTCAACCCCTTATGTCCTTTCGACGGATAATCTAGAGGTAAAGGGCGGAATCGTCTATTTGCCGATTTACATGTGCGATTTGATAAAACGCGATGAGGAATCGCAATATCGAATTAAAATCGATTTATAAAGGGCTCCGATTCGATTAGTTTGCATTATCCGCTTTTCCCAAAGGGTTTTTCTCTTTGGAGAGCAGAAGCCGCCTTTGTGGTAATATTGACGAAGCAGGAGGGGAAATTATGTGCACTGCCATAAGGATGAAGGGCGCCGATGCCTATTTCGGGCGCAACTTGGATTTGAACGCCCAGTTTGGGCAGAAGGTGGTGTTGACGCCGCGGAATTACCGTTTTTCCTTTACCAGGGGCGAGGCGATGCCTTCACATTACGCTATCTTGGGTATCGCGACTCCGATTGATGGCTATCCGCTTTACGCCGATGCCCTCAATGAGCGGGGGCTAGCCATCGCAGGGCTTAATTATCCTAACAACGCCAAATATTCCAAAACCGAGGAGGGCAAGGTCAACGTGTCTCCCTTTGAGCTCATCCCCTACATCCTTTCCCGCTTCGCTTCGGTTAAGGAGGCAAGGGACTTCCTCAACAGTCTTAATCTCGTCGACATCCCCTTTTCCAAGGATGTTCCCTTGGCCAGCCTCCATTGGATGCTCTCCGACGAGAATGAAAGCCTCGTCATCGAATCCGACGAAGGCGGCTTACATGTTTATGATAACCCCTATGACGTTTTGACCAATAACCCGCCTTTCCCTTTTCACCGCGAGAACATGAAGCGTTATCGCCTTCTTTCGGACCAACAGGGGGAGGCAGGCTTTGCCAAAGACATCGATCTAACTCCGTTTTCGGTCGGCTTCGGATCGATGTTTTTGCCCGGGGACTACTCAAGCTCCTCGCGTTTCGTCAAGGCTTGCTTCCTCGCTAAGCATGCCTTGCTTGGGGAAAGCGAAGCCGAAAGGCAGCGGAATTTCTTCCGCCTCCTTTTCTCCCTTTCATTCCCTTTGGGTGCGGTGCTTAATCCTGATTCGACTTACGAGAGGACGATTTATTCAAGTTGCATGAACCTAAGCAAGAAAAGCTATTGCTACATAAGCGAGAATGGCGACGTGCCCCATTTGGTAAGGATTGCTGACTTTAACCTTGACGGAAATTCCCTCTTTGTTGGCCCGCTTTTGGAGGAAGAGGCGACGAAAGCCCAAAGCCTTTTGCCCTTATAAGGGAAAGGCGGTTTTAGGCTATCGCCCTTTGGGCGCTTCCTCGATCCCACGCTTTTCCGGTCTTTGCCCTTTGAAGTCCGTATGTCCGGCAACCGGGGAATCTCCTATCTTTGCATTCAGGTTAAGGAAGGCTCCTTGGGACAATATACCGCCGCCGACGCCATAATCGACTGAGGCAACCGCGATTGGCGCAGGTTAAACTTGCGCTTTTTTCATGCCTTTAAGCGGGGTTTTGCGTTTTTTTCTGGTCAAAAAACCCTTAAATGTCCCCGAAAGCGTATTTAGTGTTTTTCCTTTCCCTCTTGCTATATAGTATGTGGGCTTTTCAGGAGGCGAGTTATGAAAAAGGAAATCCGGTTAATGGGAATATGCGCTTTGGCGGCTATCATGCTTGCCTCATGCGCTGAGTCCAGTTCCAAGATCGAATACACCATCTCGTTTTATGACGGGGACACGTTTATAAGCAGCTTGAAGACAAAGGGCAATGAGACCATCGAATTGCCCGACGCCCCGGAAAAGGAAGACGCGGAATTCAAGGGATGGTATTTGGATGAGGGCGTTTGGCAAGAGCAGCTGACCGAGGATTATTTCCTATCCCACGATATCGATGGCGATCTCGACAGCTTCGCCTATTACCTAGTCAAGGAAGAACCCGCCCCTGAGGAATTTACCATCAGTTTTTTCGTCGACGGGGAGTTATATTCGAGCCTGCTTACCGCCGGCAACGAGCTTCTTTCCCTTCCCGAGGCCCCGAATAAGGACGACTATGAGTTTAAGGGATGGTATTTCGATGATGGGACCTTCGAAAACCGGCTTTATCCGAATACCTATGAAAACCTTCCTCTGGAAGATGACGTAAGCGTCTACGCCTATTATGCCTTGATTGAGGATATACCCGAGGAATACCAGGTGAGTTTTATAGTCAATGGGGGAACGCTCATTGAGCCTATCGTAACCTCCAAAATCGAGGATGAGCCGAAGACCTCGAGGAAAGGCTATACCTTCCTTGGCTGGTATTTCGACAAATCATTTTCCTCCAAAGCCAGCTTCCCGTTGGAAATAACCGAGGACATAACCCTATATGCCAAATGGGAGAAGAACACATATGACGTGCATTTCGAACTCTATGGCGGAAGAGGGGTTTCTGACCTTAAGACCGACCGCATCGAGACCGAACCCCTGCCAACGAAAGATGGCTACACCTTCCTTGGCTGGTATCTTGATTCCGCCTATTCCGAGAAAGCCTCTTTCCCCTTCGACGTCACCGGCAATATCACCCTTTACGCCAAATGGGAGAAGAACACCTACGACGTCCACTTTGAACTCTATGGCGGAACTGGGGTATCCGATCTTAAGACCGACCGCATCGAGACCGAACCCATCCCAACCAAAGAGGGCTATACCTTCCTTGGCTGGTATTTCGACGAATCCTTTTCCTCCAAAGCCAGCTTCCCGTTGGAGGTCACCGGCAATATCACCCTTTACGCCAAATGGGAGGAAAATGAGCTGGCTGGGATAACCTTTACAGTTGACGGTTCCGGACTCTTGACCGCGGTGGAAGGGATAAGCGAAACCAATTCCGAGGTCATTATCCCCTCACAAGTAAATGGGCAGGCCGTTAAGCAAATAGGGCAGGACCTTTTCCGCGACAACCCCTACCTTAGGAAGCTCTCTATCCCCGATGGCGTTTCCCTCGGCTATCGGATGTGTTCCGGCTGCGCTTCCTTGGAAGAGGTCGATTTGCCCTCTGGCATCACCGTCATCCCGGATTATGCCTTTGAGGGCTGCGCTTCCCTTCGTTCCATCGAGCTTCCCAAAACCTTGGTCCAAATTAGGCTTGAGGCTTTTTCCGGCTCCGGATTGGAAAGCCTTTCCGCCCCCTCTTCGCTAAAGGAGATCTGGTCCTATGCCTTCAAGGATTGCCGTAGCCTTGCCGAAGTCGACCTAAATGAAGTCACCAGCCTTGGCGACATGGCCTTTGAAAACTGCGCCTTGCTTTCCTCCGTCTCATTGCCCGATTCGCTTCTAGAGCTAGGAAGCTACGTCTTCAGCGGCTGCTCCTCCCTTTATTCCATCACCATGCCCAGTCGAGCCATCGCCATAGAAAGCACCGCCTTCTATGGGACCGGCTACTACAATGATCCTTCTTCCTGGGATTCGGGCGTCCTTTACGTCGATTCGTATTTGGTTGCCACCAACGCCGATTTCGCCGCGGTTTCCTCCTATTCGGTTAAGCCCGGGACCATCGCCATCGCCGAGAAAGCTTTCGCGAACAACGGCAAGAAACTTGAATCCATAACCCTTCCCGATGGTTTGCTTTTCATTGGGAACGGGGCTTTCAGTTCATTATCCAGCTTAAAGACCGCCAATATCCCCTCATCCGTTAACCGAATCGGCTATGGCGTCTTCTCCGGGACCGCGCTTTATAAGGATACCGCCAATTGGGAGGGAAATGGCCTTTACCTCGACTCCTGGCTTTTGGCGGTCGAAAACGTCAAAATCACCGAATTCGCCGTCAAAGAGGGGACGATCGGGGCGGCAGACGGGAATGACGCCTCGCTTTTCCCAAATCGGGCCAAATCGGTTGCTACCCTTTCCTTGCCTTCGACGCTTCGCTACGTCGGGTCGCGTAGCTTCGCCCAGCTTAAGGTCACTTCTCTTAGCTTGCCCGAATCGCTTCAAAGCATCGGGGAAGGCGGCTTTTCCTCCTGCGCCTTCCTCACCTCGGCCAACCTTGGCGACTGCCTTAGCCTCGTTTCAATCGGCGATCAAGCCTTCTCAGGCGCTTCGCTAAGCCAAATCACCATTCCTTATAGCGTCCTAACCATGGGCGAGCTCGTCTTCAACCAAAACCGGGTCGATCTTTCCATTTCCTGCTTAGTGCAAAGCAAGCCGGAAGGATGGGAAGACGATTGGGCTTATTCGTATAAAGAGGGAGTCTCCATTTCGGTCAATTGGGCCGCTTAATTAACGGCGAATATCAATCTCTAAGGGCCGTTTTTGCGGCCCTTTTCCCGTTTTGCGGGCAAAACGCATAAAAACCAAAGGACGATTGGAGCAGACGCCTTGCCTTCTTTTTGCTATAGTGGGCTTGTGAATCCGGAGGGAATAAGCGATGGAATACGCCGATAAGGTCATTTACCAGGTTTTCGTGAGGAACCACACGGAGGAGGGGACCTTGAAAGCCCTCGTTGGCGATTTGGACAGGATTAAGGGGCTAGGGGCCGATATCCTTTACCTCATGCCGGTCCAGCCAATCGGGGTGAAGGGAAGGAAGGGGAGCCTCGGCTCGCCTTATGCCATCTCCGATTATTCGAAAATCAATCCCGAACTTGGCGACTGGGACGATTTCCGCCTGCTTGTTGCCAAGGCACACGAAAAGGGGCTCAAGGTCATCGTCGACCAGGTGTTTAACCACACCTCGCGCGATAGCGTCCTTCTTTCCACCCATCCCGAATTTTATTACCGCGGGCCTAATGGCGAGCTGGGCAACAAAATCGGCGACTGGTCCGACGTCTATGACCTCGATTATGGCGCGCCTGGGCTCATCGACTACCTTCTTGGGATATTGGATCTATTCCTCGACGCTGGGGCGGATGGGTTCCGTTTCGACGTCGCCTCCTTGATACCCGCCTCCTTCTTCGAGGCTTTGCGCGCCCATCTGTTGGAGCGTTACCCAGGTAGGGATGTCATTCTGCTGGCCGAATCCATCGAGGGCTCTTTCGCCTTGGAGGCGAGGTCACATGGCTATAACGCGACCTGCAACGCCGTCTTGTCGCTAAATGGCTTCTCCCTTTTCTATTCCTATTTCTCCTTCCCCTGGCTCCGCGACTACCTAGCCTATGGGCGGAAGGAGGATCTTGCGGCCTACCGAGCGGCCTGCATCCTGGAGGAGGCGGCCATCCCCTCTTTCCTTTCCTATATAACCCGGGCCTTGGAAAACCACGATCAGAGCCGCCTCGCCTCCTATTCGCTTGGCGATGCCCGCCACCACGGCCTATTGGCCTTTTCCTTCTTCACCAAAGGGCCGGCTTTTGTCTATGCCGGCGAGGAGTACGGGGCTACCCATCAGCCCTCTTTGTTCGATTCTGACAAAATCAATTGGGATGCAAAGGGGAAGGAGGATACGCTTAAATACGTTTCCAAGCTCATCGCTTTGAAGAAAAGAAAGGAAAACGGAAAGCTTCGCGAGTCTCTCTTCCCCGATTCCAAAGATGAACTATTCGTCGTTGAGAACCGCTTCGAGGGATATAGCGAGTGGGGCGTCTTCAATTTCTCGGGCAATCCTAAGCCAATGCCGGAAGGCGTTTTGCCTAAGGGAAATTATGTCGACTTGCTTGGTGGGGCCCATTTTGCCAATCTCGACAAAGGCGGGATCGAGATAAGCGAACCGCTTTGGCTGAAGGCGGAATAGAACACGCGTCCCCTTTGGCTGAGAGTATAAAACCTGAAATATAGATAACGAATACCAGGAAAACTTGCAGATTAAAGAAAAACGCCCCTTTTCGGGGCGTGGCGGATCGATTTTGCCTTACTTAGTCAAGCCAAGAGGAGAGAACCTTATAGGCTTCGTCGTCGCAGGTGACCAGGCAGCTGCCTTTGCGGTGCATCGCTTCACCGCTGAGAGAGAGTAGGTCGTAGATGGCCTTGGCTTCCTTGTCGCTGCCAAGTTCCACCATCTCGGCGACCGAGAGCCCTTTGGAGGCGCTGACCATGCTGACGATGTTGATTTCCTCGACGCCGATGTCATACCCGCTCATGCTGGCGGCGGTTATAGTGGCGTTTAAGGCGTGTTCGGCAAACTGAATCTCTTCGTCGGTGGCCTCGGTGATTTCGTAGCCGGCGTCGGTGAGCAATTTGGTGAATTGGGACGAACCAGAACAGCCGCTTAAGACGGGGAAGATGGCCATGGTGGCGGTGGCCATTAGCATTTTGAGTGATTTCATTTCCTTTTTTAACCTCCAACGATAATTTTGACATGGGGTTAGACGCAAGTAAACATTTTAGTTGACTGATGTGAATGTTTTATCTTGGAGCCCGCTCCTAGGGCAATTTATCCAATATTTCGGTCTCCTATTACCGAAATATATCGTTGATTGGGTTTTTGTTGACGGCGTTTGATGATCGTTTTCCGTTTTGCCCATAGGCGATAGAGGTTATTCTTGCCTTTGGTTTGCTCCTATTCCAAGCATGCATGTCGATTGGACAATCCCCTATTTTTTGCGTTCGCTCTAATCCAATTAGGCAATTTCCATTCTTAAAACCACACAATTTAGGGCAAGGCTCCGCAAAAAGAAGCTTAATTTTGCATTTTCGCCTAATCCCCGTGGGCCTTGGCCTCATTGCCTTGGAAATCGGCTTCGTTTGCCTTTATTGGCAAAGCCTGGTTTTCCTGCTCGTTGAGGCCTTTGCCTTCATTGGCCTTTTCAAGCCGCTTTAGGCTGATGGACTTGGCCGAGGTCGAGTCGGCGAGGTTGCGCTTTTTCCCGCTTTGGAGGTTTTCCTTGGGGATGGCTCCGCTTTTGAGCAGGGCGAACTTTGCCAAAGCCGGGCCCGCCATCTCGTAAAGCACCGAGGAGCAAAGGATTATCGAAAGGAAGGTGTCCCCGATTTCGCCAGGAAGCATCCTTTGCCCCAAATAGGCTAAGCCAATGGCCACCCCGGCCTGCGGGGCAAGCGCTAAGCCGAGGTAGCGGCGCACCTCCTTGCTCGATTTGGTGACCTTCGCCCCGAAATAGGCCCCGAAGTATTTGCCTAATAGCCGAACCAGGAAATAGACCACGCCGACGACCCCAATCGTCATGAAGGAGGAGAAATCCATGCTGGCCCCGCTATAGACGAAGAATAAGAGCATGATCGGCGGGGAGAAGTGGTCGACGTATTTGAATAGCTTCTCGTCATGCGTGACGTTGACGTAGGTCGCCCCGAAAATCATGCACGAAAGCAAGGGTGAGACGTCAAGGAGGATGCAGCAGCCGGAGATAAGGGCGATGATGGCGACCGCGATGATGAGCCTGGAATTTGGCGATCTCCCCTTCACCAGCCAAGAAAGGAGCAGTCCGCCGGCGAAGCCAATCACCATGAACAGGAGGTTATAGAGAATTGGGAGGATGATGCTTAAGGCGTCGATCGAGGAGGAGGAAAGCCCCTCGACCACGGCCGAGACGATGGAGAAGGCGAGGAGGCAGACTACGTCGTCGAGGGCCACCACCTGCAATAACGTCTCGACGTATTCGCCTTTGGCCCCGTATTGGTTGATGGTCATCAAAGTCGAAGCCGGGGCGGTCGCGGTGGCGATGGCCCCCAAAAGCAAGGCGAACCCGATGCCGAGTTTGGGGAAGATGGCGTAGACGGCCACCGTTACCAATATCCCGGCCAAAAGGGCCTCCATCGCCGTGATTATGAGCACGCGGGGGCCGCTGTTCCTTATGACTTCCTTTTTGAAGAACTTCCCGACCCCAAAGGCGATGAAGCCAAGGGCCAAGTCGCTTAGGAAAGACATCCCCTCAACTGTGGCGGGCGGCAATAAATCGAGGGCGAAGGGCCCGATTATGATGCCGGAAATGATGTAGCCGGTGACGTTAGGCAATTTGAGCAATTTGGTGAGCCGCGACAAGGCAAACCCGGCGACGAACATGATCGCGAGGGCGAGCAAGACGGTGGCGGGCCCGTTGCCGTCGTAATAACGGTATAGCTTAAGCATGGCGAAAATCCTCCGAAAGAGCCTTCTCTTTCCTTCTTCCCTTTTATTGGGAAACGGGCATATCATATATCCGCGGTCAATAAGAAAATCTAATTGATTTATATAGGCCCATAAAAAACATTAATAGGAGGCGTTATGGTTGATTCCAAGTTGCTCACCTTCCTCAAAGTCGTTGAGAAGGGTTCCTATACCTTAGCCGCGCAAGAGCTTTCCCTCACCCAGCCAGCCGTCAGCCTTCAGATGAAGCAGCTTGAAAGCGAACTCGGCGTCAAATTGTTCCACCGGCTCGACAAGGAGCTTAAGCTGACCTACCAAGGGGAAATCGCCCTGAAATACGCAAAGCGCATCGTTTCAATCTACGGCGAGCTGTCCTCCAAACTGTCGGATCTGCAAAATGGGCGGCGCAGCTATGTGGTCGGGATCACCCATACCTCGGAGGCCAATTTGATCGCCGAGGTGCTGGCCCATTACGCCGAATCCCACCCCGGGGCGAAGATAAAAATCATAAGCGACTCCATAAAAAAGCTTTATGAGAAGCTCTCCTCCTATGAGATCGACATCGCCATCGTCGATGGCCCAATCCCGAGCAAGAAATACGACTCATTGCCCCTTGACACCGATTCGTTAGTCGCCGTCATGGGCAAAAGCCATCCCCTTGCCAAAAAAGCCTCGCTATCCCTATCGGATTTGAAGAAGGAAAGGCTAATTTTGCGCAGCAAATCGAGCGAGACCCGCAACTTGTTCGCCTCCGCCCTTTCATCCTTGAACCTGCGTCTAGACGATTTCAACATCGTCCTTGAGATCGATAACATCATGACCATCAAGGAACTCGTGGCCAAAGGGGAGGCGATAAGCGTCCTCCCAAGAAGCGCCTGCTTCGGCTATGGGGATAAGCAGATGCTTTCCCTTCGCCCAATCGAAAACCTCAATCTGGTTAGGGAGGTGAGCATCGTCTTCCAAAAGGAATTCGCCCCCCGTGCTTTGATCGATTATCTATCCGAGGATTATCGGAAGCTGCTTTCCCGTTGAACTTTCACGAGCCTGTTGCGGCTTTGGTGGAAAACTTTCTGCGTGTTGATTTCCTTAATCATTTTGCTAGTTGATTAAGCTAAATACAGACGCAAATGGAAATAGGCGTCCGCGACGCATAATGCAGGGCCATCTTGGCGCCGTTTCCGCTTGTGCTAATGGCAATTTCCTTGTTCTGTGGCAAGGCCTTCCTCTCGCGGAGCGGGCTTTTGTGGCCGGGCGAAGCCCCTCTTCCCTTTAAACATGCGCGATCGGGTGCCATTTTAACGGTGTAGCTGTATCGTTTTTGCGCTTATATCCAGCAACAATCGCTCAAACGAGAGCCTTTTACATAACATTAACCTCGACAAAAACCTCAGTTTGGAGGAAAACGTCGATGTTAATTTTGCATATTAGGTTATTTGTGGTATATTAGCCTCGACAAAAACCTCAGTTTGGAGGAAAACGTCGATGGTAATTTTCGAGAGATCGGCATATTTAGAAAAACTAAAGCAAAAGCAGAACAACGGCTTAATCAAAGTCATCACCGGCCTCAGGAGGTGTGGAAAGTCGTTTCTTTTGAATACGATTTTCTATAACTACCTGATCAACGAAAAGAAGGTTGATCCCAGCAACGTCATCAGGTTCGCTTTCGATAACGAAGAAGACATTGAAAAACTGGATAAGTACTACCCGGAAAAAGACACGCTTGTGAAAATAGGCCGGGAATCCTTCGTCAGCAGTCGGAAGTTCCTTGCTTTCATAAGGGAAAACACCAACGACAAGGAGCAGTTCTATTTGTTGCTCGATGAGATACAAAACCTTGAGAATTTCGTTCGCGTCCTCAATTCATTCCTCTACAAAGGCAATTGCGACGTCTACGTAACCGGCAGCAATTCCCGTTTTTTGTCTAGCGAAGTCGATACCGAATTCAACGGCCGCGGCGATCGGATCCACCTTTCGCCGTTGTCTTTTGGCGAATACTTAAGCAAATCCGGCTTAAGCGAAACGAAAGCATTGGACGAATATATGAAATTCGGCGGGCTCCCCCTAGTGGAACTTCAGCCAAACGAGGAAAGCAAAATCCAACAGGCCACCTCCATTTACCGGGAAACCTATTTAAAGGATTTGCAGCTACGCCATCCAAGAGCCAACCATACTCAGCTTGAAGATACCTTCAAAGTCCTTTCGTCGATGATTTCGACCCCAATCAACCCGACGAAAATCGAGAACACGTTCCGAAGCGTCTATCGCCTGAAAGCCACCAATGACGCGGTAAGCGAGTATATCCGTTGGTTTGAGGATGCTTTTCTTTGCAAACGGGTATTTAGGTACGATATCAAAGGAAGGCAGTACATCGGGACGCCTTATAAAATCTATTTCGAGGATATCGGGATAAGGAACGCCGCGTTGGATTTCAAGGAAATCGATGAAACCGACTTAATCGAGAACATCGTCTACAACGAACTTCGCTTTCGAGGATTCAGGGTTGACGTCGGGGTCGTCAAAGTCAAGGAGAAAACCGATCGGGTTGACAAAAACAACAAGCCGATCTACGCCGATTGCGACACGGAAGTCGACTTCGTGGCCAGCAGAAACGGCAAAAACTACTATATCCAGGTCGCCTTGGAAATAAGCAGCAGCGAAAAGAAAGAGCAAGAATACAAATCTCTAAGGAACATCGATGAATCGTTTAAGAAGGCGATCATCGTCAAAAACGGCGGGAAATATTACTATACCAACGAGGGGTTTCTAAGGATCAATTTGCTCGATTTCCTTTTAAACCCCGACTCCTTGGATTGGTAAAACGCCTTTAAAGACGTTGCAAATAGGCTTAGCCGGCATCACACATCGGGTTTTGCCCGATCCTTTATATCAAGAAGCTTGCAAATCGCGTCTAGGCAAGCCTTTTTAGGCTAGCCGGCAACGCACATGGGTTCCCTTTCTACGCGTTTCCCGCGATGAGAATCGGTCTTTCTTTTCGCCACCTTTTTATGGCTTTCCCCGTCTATTTTTCAGTAAGCCGAGGTGATACAATCCTTGGCCGAAGGAAAGAGGTGCTATATGAGAAGAACTTCAACGTCGGCTGCATTGTCTTTGGCCATCTTGCTTTCCGCGGGTTTGTCTTCCTGCGGCGGAGGAGGCGATGGCGTCGACCTTGGAACCAACGCCGAGGAGGTGGGGCGGATGTACGACCTCCTCGATACCCTTAACCCCGAGGAAGCCTTTGCCTCCCTCAGTGGCTTTTCCGCCGTGAGTTTTTACCCAGGCGACCCCGGGGTTCGCGATACCCTAGACGTCGGCCTTAATGGCGGCGTCCCCGATTACATCTATTTCCGCCACGTCGACGAGGAAGCGCTTCTTGTCAAATCCCCGGAGGAGCTTTCTTCCTATGGGTCATATGTATATTCCGATACCTTCTTCGATAGGGAAAGCGAGTTCACCTCGTTCGAATATGGCTTGGAACGCATAAACATCCATTCCGATTACGCCGATATCGCTAAGGCGATCGCCGACCCGGTTTCCGCCGGGCTCATCCTCCCTATGGTCCCCGAGGAGCTTTATCCCTATGTCGGCATCGAGTTCAGCCCAGACGGCGGGTTTACCTTCGCCATCGGCTATGACGGGGATGGCGATTTGCCGATCCCCGCGATGCATTCCGAGGTCCAAATTGGAGGGGATGGGCTCCTTTCTCGGCTTGAAGGGGATGTTGACGGCTCTTCCTATTCTGTTGTCTTTGACTACAACCCCTCCTTCGAAAGGAAGGCCGACCTGGGCTTTGGACCCTCCATCGTTGACGACGATGTCTTTGATATCCTCGGGGTCTATCCCGAGAACCCGGAAAACTTTTTCTTCGAATACGGGGCCCTTAGGCTCGACATAGAAGGCGACGACGACTCCCTCCCCGCCTTCCTCAAGGGCCTAAGAAGCGCCACCGTATATTTGGAAACCCCCGGCTGGGCCCCGGTTTACCTTTGCCTAGAAGGCAACGATGGGGAAACCCATACCTACTACCAGGCCCCTAGTGACCACGCCATCACCCACCTATTCCCCAACGGGGACAAGGAGACGATCCCAGTCGACATGGAGGGCGATTTCCTGCTCGATGAAAGGGCCGACGACATCTTCATGTTCGGCTCATTGGCCTCGCAATGGGTTTATCCCGCTTACTATAACGCCCCATACGATTCCTTCTTATATAGGAACCCCCTTTATGATTGGCCCCTCTCCTTTTCCTATCCCGACGATTGCCGTTACGGCGCGGGCTTTTCCGGCATCGAGGTCATCCAATATAGCGAAATAGTTAACAACTCCAACATCGCTTCCCGCCTTATGGGCGAAGGCGAATTCTTCGACGAGGAACCGCATGGCTATACCCGGGAAGGGAGCATCGATCCGGAAAATGGCTTCTTCAAGTCCGAGCGAATTGACTTCAATGGAATCGACACATCGATCGATAAAGTCGACGACCTCGGGGCCGAAATCGCCTATTCCTTTGTTGACCCATCCTCCCTCCCTTATATAAATTAAGGGCATGGATAACAAAAAAGCCGAAAAGCTCGCCAAACGGCTTAACATCGAGCTAGACGACGAAGGCCGGGCCATTTTGAAGATGAAGGTGGCCGACGATTCATCCTTCCTTTCGCCCTTTTACTTCGATAAGCCGATACTAAGCAACGAGGCCGCCGATTACCTTCTAAGCCATAAGATGATCTTGCTTTGGCGGGGCGGGGTCCACATCAAACTCATAAGCGACGTTATCTCCAAAGAAGAGGAGCCAATCTATTCATCCGCCATCAAAGGCTATTTCGAGGAATCGGCCCTCCGGGGCAAAAGGACGATGAAGCGCAACTACGTCCTCTCCGCCTTGCTTTTCCTCATCGGTTTAATCGTCTTCGCCCTTATGTTTATTCTCGACCATTTCCTTGGTGATGGCCTTGGGATGTGGAGCGAGGTCATCGACGTCATCGCCTGGGTGTTCATCTGGGAGGCGGTCGACATCGCCTTCATCGAGAAGCTAGAGAACTCATATAACGTCAAGATGGCCCATAACCTCATCGATAGCCGGGTTAGCTTCGAGCCGCTAGAAGGCAAGAAGGAGGGCGAGCGGTAGGGCTTATGCCTTTACTTCGCTCTAGCTTTCTTTCGCCCCTAGGGGAAATCGAGGTTTTCTCTTCCGCTTCGCGCATCGCCTACATCGACTTCAAAGGCCAGGCTTTGCCCACTTGGCTTATGGAAGGCGTGACAGAGGGGCATGACGGGGCGATCGATAAAGCCATTTCGTATTTGCAAGATTACTTTGATGGGGCAAAGCCGGTCATCGATTTCCCCGTTTGCCCGGCGATGACACCTTTTCAGGAAGCCGTAAGGGCGGAGTTGCTTTCATTGCCTTATGGCGAAACGGTCTCCTACGTGGAATTGACCAGGCGGGTCGAAAGGCGAGTTGGCCGGAAAAGCTTCGTCAGGGCCGTGGCCAAAGCGGTTTCCCTTAACCCAATCCTCATCGCCGTACCTTGCCACCGGGTCATCCTTTCCTCTGGCGAAATAGGGGGATACGCCGGCTCGGCGGAACGGAAAAAGCGGCTCCTAGAGTTCGAGAAGCGTGCTTTGGTTAGCGGGGCCAAGCCCGCCAAATAGCAAAAACCCGCGATAGAAGCGCCGATATTCCGGTTCATTTCCCTTTGCATAGGCCCAAAGAAGGTGGAAGCGCTTTCAAATTTTTCTTGACGTAGGGCGATTGGTGGTTTTTAAATATCCGTGTGGGAACGTGCCCACATTGACTTTGGAAGGAGTCAGCAAAATGAAAACCAAGTTTCTCCCATTTGCCTTCATCGGCCTATTGGCTCTCACCGGCTGCGGTGAAAAGACCTCATCTGACATCATCGAATCCACTTGGACCGATTCCGAGGGGAGCATCCACGTCGAGACGACCAAGATCGTCAGCGTCTGGGTCCACAAAGACAAATCGGAGGACGAGGGCAAGGTGTACCAAGCCATCGTCGACAACTTCAACCAAGCCAACATCAAGACCGCGTCCGGCGCCCGGGTCCAGATGACCATCGAGTTCTTAGGGGCCAACTTCGACACCCGCATCTCCGCGGCTTTGGTCACCCGTGACCTCCCCGACATCATCGCCGTCGACTCTTCGGAAGTCGCCTCCCGCGTCCATTACGGGATCATTCAGGGCATCGGGGACTATGTGAGTGAGGAGCGGGTCGACCAATACGTCGACTCGGTCGTCAACCAGGGGACGATCGATGGCGAGCTTTACACCCTTTCGGCCATGGAAGCCCCCGGCGGGCTTTATTACAACAAGACAATGCTCAAATCCGTCGGTTACGACGAAGGCGATTTCGGCACCGTCGATAACCCCTGGAGCTGGAACGACGTCCACGAGGCCCAGGAAAAGCTCTATGCCGCCGGGAAAGCTTATCAAATCAACCTCCATAACGGGTTCGGCACCGATGGGGACATGTATTTCTACTCGCCCCTTATCTATAGCGCAGGCGGGTCATTCGGCACCGATGACCACGTCGAGGAAGCTTTGACCAGCCCCGAATCGATGGCTGGGCTAGAACAGCTGGAGCAATTTTATGGCACCGAAGGCCTAGGCTCGAATGAGCGCTGGATCTACACCGGCAGCAACGACCTCGCCTTCGTCCAGGGGCTCATCCCCTTCTCGATCTATGGCCCTTGGGACATCAGAACCATCAAAAACTCCTATCCGGCCTTCGAATCCGAATACGGCATCATGCCCTATCCGGTCTATGAGGACGATAACGGCAACAAGAGCGACAAAGTCGCCATCCCCTGCGGATCCTTTGGCTTTGGCATAACCCGCGATTGCCGCGACGAGAAGATGGACGCGGCCGTCGAGGCGCTTCTTTATCTAACCGGCAAGGAATCCTCGGAGGAGATGTATTACGGCATCGGCACCTTCCCGACCAATAAGGAATCGCTTGCGAGCATCGCCGAGCTTAGCAGCGGCCCCTCCAAGGTCCTCGTCGATTCGCTTAACGCCAACGAATACACCCGCCCCAAGCAGGTCAAATACCCGCAGCTGCGCCAGGCTTTCTCCAACATATTGACCTATATGCGCAACCAGGAATACTACGGATCTGACTACAACCTCGCCGAATACGTCGCCGAGCAGGCCTCCGACGTCGACGCCGACCAAATCGCGGGCTGAGGAGACGCCGATGCAGATCGAAAACATCGTCGATCGTAGGCGCAAAGGCCATTTCCGCCTCTTTGGGCAGGAATACAACATCCGCGAGTCGCTGACGGCTTTCGGGTTCATGGCCCCGGCCGTCATCCTCTCCATCATCTTCGTCTTTTTGCCCATCGCCATCTCCTTGGCCTTTGCCTTCACCAACGCCAACATGATGACGATCGACAACTTCGACTGGGTCGGCTTCGACACAATTGCCCGCGTCTTCTCCGACCACCGGGTGGAAGAGGCGCTTACCAACACCCTTTATTTCGTCGCCGGCGTCATGCCGCTGCAGTTTCTAACCGCCCTTGGCTTAGCCCTAATCCTCAAGCATGTGAGCCATGGCAACAAGTTCCTCCGCTGGGCTTTCTTCTGCCCGGTCATGCTCTCCCTCGCCGTCACCTCGATGCTTTGGATGAACTTGCTCAACAAGGAAGACGGCCTCATCAACACCTTGCTCCTCACCCTTGGGGCCAATCCGATCGCCTTTTTGGAAAACCCCAAGACCGCTATGCCCTGCATCATCTTCATCTCGGCTTGGCAGGGGGCTGGCTACCAAATGCTCATCCTCCTCTCGGCTTTGCAAAACATCCCCCGCGAGCAATACGAGGCGGCCGAGATCGACAAAGCCTCGAAATGGCAGCAGTTCCTCAACGTCACCCTCCCCGGCATCAAGCCGACGATGGTCTTCGTCTTCATCACCATGCTCATCGGGGCCTTCCGCATCTGCGTCCAGCCGATGCTCATGACCCCGGGCGGACTCAATGGGGCGACCATGACGATGAGCTATTTCATCTACAACCAAGCCCAGGAATACGGCAACTTCGGCTATTCATCGGCCGTCGCCCTCGTCTATACCTTCCTCATCGCCGCCGTGAGCTTGCTTCTTAGGAAGGTTTTGGGCGGGGACAACCAGGAGTGAGGACAATGGAGAAAACCGAGTGGAACAAAATGGAGCCGCTTAGGCGGGAAAGGAAGCGGCTCTCCGCATCCTCCATCGCCAAGAAGGCCTTGATGGCCCTAGGCTGCGCCATCCTCGCCTTCCTTTTCCTCTTCCCGATCGTCTGGATGGTGTCGAATTCCTTCAAGGACAACGACACCGTCTTCGCCCAGATGGGCTCGATCATGACCTTCTTCCCACCAAGCTGGAACATCGGCGAGTGGTTCGTCTCCTATACGAAGCTGTTCTCCGAGTTCGAGAACTTCGGCCGCTCGATCCTCAACTCCGTCGTCTACTGCGCCATCACGATAACGATGGTGCTCCTGATCAATTCGCTTGCCGGCTACGCCCTTGCCAGGATGCATTTCCCCGGCGGGAAGGCGATGACGACCATCATCCTCATCATGATGATGGTGCCGGTCGAGACCTCGGTCGTCCCGACCTACCTCATCCTCTATTACCTCGGGCTCCTCACCGAGCCGCTTAACGTCATCGGGTATCTCCTCCCGGGATTCGCCTCGCTTATGTACACCTACATGTTCCGGCAGTTCTTCCTCTCGATGCCGGTGGAGATCGAGGAGGCGGCCCGCATCGACGGCTGTTCTAGGGTTGGCGTCTTCTTCAAGATGATCGTCCCCCTTAGCGCCCCCATATTCGCGACAGTTGGCATCTTCACCTTCATGGGCCAATGGAACGAATACCTAAGCGCCCAACTCATCATGCAAAACGAGCAGTACTACCCCCTTCAATACTATTTGCAGATCGTCAATAACTCCAATCCCCGCGACCTCGGCATGATCATGGCCGCCCTCACCTTCTCGACGATCCCCATCGCCATCGTCTACATATTCTGCCAAAAATACATTGTGGAAGGAGTGAGCTTCACCGGGCTCAAATAAATATGAAAGAAAAAGCTTTTGCACTGTTTTCCTGCCTCTTCCTTTTGGCTTCGTGCCAAGGCGGCGGGGAAAGCTCATTATCGGAAAGCATCACCCAAGGGAGCGAGGATTCGAGCGAATCCGACCCCGGGTTCGCCCTGGATAACGTCTACGCCCATTTCGCCTTCGACGAGAACGAGGCGGGCGACATACTAGACTTCACCGGCAACCTGCCCTCGATCCATCCCTCCTACGTCTTGGAGACCTCCCCGACCAAGGAGGGCAAAGACCATATTCCCTTTAAGCCCGGGATAGTGGGGGATGCCATGCTTTTCGACGGCTATTCGACCTATGGAAGCGTATCCGGCTACGAATTCGCCCCCGGCGGGAACGCCCTTTCGATCTCCGCCTGGGTCGCCCCGAGGAGCTATAACTACTCCGATCCCGACGTCAACGACATCAATTCGATCCAAGGGATCGTCAGCCAATATTTCAAATCCGGCTCCTTGGCCTTTGGCTTCACTTTGGGCTATGCCAGGGAAGGCAAATTGGCCTTTGGGGTTGGGACGGATAACGGCTGGTATGAGACTTGGGACGAGTTCGACCCCCTCATCCAATACGAATGGAACCATGTGGCCGCCTCCTTCGACGGGGCTTCCGGGAAGGCCTCGATTTACCTTAACGGCCTGCCTGTCGGCTCGGTTTCCCTGCCAGAGGGGAGCGAGATCGCCGTGACCGCCGATTCGGATTTCTACATCGGCCGCAACTCGGTAGTCGCCTCCGACGGGGGCTGCTCAAAAGGCGTCCATAGCGGACTTCTAGATGAGCTCTACCTGACTAGCGACGTCCTTTCCCCCTCCGAAGTCCGCGCCATCTACCAAGCTGGCCTGGTTAACGGGGAGAGGAAGGAACTTCCGCTGCAAGACGTCTATTTGCAAAACTCCCTCACCGACGACCTCTATAAGCCCCAATACCACGCCGGGCCGCTGGAGCACTGGATGAACGAACCCCATGCCCCCTTTTATTACAACGGGCTTTACCACCTCTTCTACCAATCCAACCCCAATGGGCCCTATTTCAACGGCGCCGCCGGCATCAACTGGGGACACCTGACCTCCCCCGACCTCGTCAACTGGACCAACCACAAGGAAATACTCCAGCCGACCAAGGGGACCGTCGCCCCCGACGGCCTTTGGAGCGGCGGCTCCCTCATCGCCAAAGACGGGACCCCGGTGTTGCTTGTGACCGCCGGGGACTATGACCACCCCGGGATGGTTTCCAACCAAAACGTCGCCCTCGCCTTCCCCAAGGACCTAAATGACCCGTATCTACGCGAATGGGAGATTTCCGACCGCCTGGCCATTGAGCAGGTCGCCGGGCAGGGAAGGGCCAATGAGTTCAGGGACGCCAACGTCTACCAAGACGGCGACGATTACTATTTGCTTATTTGCTCTGGCGACGAAACTAGCAGCCGGGGGACCGCCCTCATCTACCACACCAACGCCAACAAGGAAGACTACCTTTACAATTGGGAATACAAAGGCCACGTCTTCGATTATTACAACTCCGACGCCAAATACGGCACCTCCTGGGAGCTTCCCTGCCTCCAGCCCCTTTTAGACGAATCCGGGGAAAAGACCGACAAGTTCATCCTCGTCATCTCCCCGGCCCCGGCCTCGACCGCCGACAACAACATCATCTATTGGATCGGCAGCTTCGATAAAAAGAGCTGCCGCTTCACCCCCGATTTCCCCGATCCGCGGCGGATGGATTACGGCCGCAACGTCTTCACCGGCCCCTCGATGATGGTCGATCCCAGTTCGGGCGCCTCGCTTATCTTCTCCATCATGCAGTCGCAAAGGGAGGCGGCCCCGATGGCCTCCTCGGGCTGGGCCCATAACGTCGGCTTGGTCCGCGAGCTCTATTACGATTCCTCTAGGCAGGACCTCGGCATCCGCTTCGCCGGCGATTGGTCTTCCTTGGAAGGGGAGGTTCTTTATGAGAAGAGCCAGGTCAAGGCCAGCCAAGTCAATTCCGATCTCGCCGCCTTCTCTTCCGATATGTACAGCCTCGAGCTCGAGATCTCCGGCTTAAACGAGGATTTCGCCCTCCATTTCCGGCGTTCCGAGCAAGGGGATGAGGCGACCGTCCTTTCCATCTCCTCCGGAGGCTCCAACTGCTCCATCGACACCAACCTCAACAAAGGCAACGCGAATACCTCGGCCGCCGGGAACTCTTCCGGCGAATTGACCGCCGAGGGCAAGACGACCCTGACCCTTTACGTGGACCGCTCGATGGTCGAGGCCCTCTTCAACGAGCAGAAAACCATCAGCTGCCGCAGCTACACCACCGATTTATACGCCAACGGCATAAAGATCGCCTCCAACCCCGAGCAAACCATCGACCACATCAAGATCACCGCCATTTCCTCAGGCATGAAGGAGGTAGTTTGATGAATAAGACCCTTCCCATCGCATCCTTGGGGCTGCTTCTTCTCTCCTGCGCCCCAAGCCAAAGCCAATCCCCCTCTTTCAGCAGCCCATCCAGTAGCGAACAGGAAGACGAGGCGAACGCCTTGGCCTTCGCCAATTCCGACTTCGAATCCGGGACCTTGGCCAACTGGGAAAGCTCCGGAGACGCCTTTTCCCTAACCTCGGTCAAAACCGATTCGGACAAGGAGAAGTCCATCCGCCACATTGAGGGCGACTTCTACCTCGATGGGTATGCCAATGACGGCGATGGGGCGACCGGGTCTTTGCTTTCCCCCGAATTCGAGGTTAAGGGAAACGGGATGCTCTCGCTTAAACTAGGCGGCGGGGCCAACAGCGATCTTTGCTATGTCTCCATTTTGCTTAACGGCGAGGAAATAGCCCGAAAAGCCAACGATCTCTTTTGCGAGCCCTATCCCCTCAACCGGCTTTACCGGCAGCAGATCGACCTTTCCGATTATCTCGGAGAGAAGGTCCGCCTGATGGTCGTCGATGACGATTCCGCTTCCTCGGGCTGGAACCATCTGCTGGTCGATGACATCAGGATGAACTCGACTTTGCCCCTAGATGACGGCAAATACATAACCGATGCCAACGCCTTTCAGCAAAAATACATCCCG
The DNA here is from genome assembly GCA_017694295.1 of Candidatus Alloenteromonas pullistercoris. GTDB lineage: Bacteria > Bacillota_I > Bacilli_A > RFN20 > CAG-826 > Alloenteromonas > Alloenteromonas pullistercoris. Next base: position 28,586 of record JADINA010000019.1, read on the forward strand.
TCCGTCCCCGACAAGTACCGCCACAAATACCATCTAATGCCCTTTTACGGGTGGATGAACGATCCCAACGGCTTCATCTACGACGGGGAGAAATACCATCTTTTCTATCAGGCCAACCCCTATGATTCGGTTTGGGGCAACATGTCCTGGGGCCATGCGACCTCAACCGATTTGCTGCACTGGGAGAACGATGGCATCGCCATAACCCCGGACCAAAGCTATGACAAAAACGGCTGCTTCTCCGGCGGGGCCGCCATAGTAAACGGGACGATCCGCCTTCTTTACACCTCGGTGGGGGACGCTAACGTCCAAACCCAAAGCGTCGCCACCAGCTATGACGGCGTCAACTTCGCCAAATCCAGCCTCAACCCCGTCATAACCTCGGGCATGTCGATGGGCTCGCGCATCACCGATTTCCGCGATCCCTACGTCTTTGAGGAAGGCGGGTATTATTACGCCCTCGTCGGCGGGAAGAACCAGGGCGAAGGCGGGCAGCTTTTGCTTTACCGCTCCTTCGATTTCCTTTCCTGGGACGAGGTTGGGGTCACCTATTCCTCAACCTTGACCGGATCTGGCATGTTCGAATGCCCCAACCTCGCCTTCTTCGACGAGAAAGCCGTCTTGCTCACCTCCCCCCAAGGTGTCCGCGACGACGACATCGCGAGCTTCCAAAACGTCCATTCCGTCACCTACCAGGTCGGGGAAATCGATTTGGGAAGCGGCGTCTTTGCAAACGATTACGGGGCGGATGTCATGTTTGAGCCCGACAAAGGCTTCGATTTCTACGCGACCCAAATGGTCAATAACGGCCAAGACAACATCATGGTCGCCTGGATGAACCACTGGAGCCGGAGCATGCCGACCTCGGCCTATGGCTGGGCCGGGGAGGTGACTTTGCCTCGCAAACTGGAATTAAGGGACGGGATGCTTTACCAGCATCCGATCGACGCGGTTTACGGGCTTTTCGAAAACACCGTGCAAAAGTCCGACATAACCGCCTCCTCCGAGGAAATAGACCTGCAAACCCCGGGCGATTGCCTTTCCTTCAAAGCCAGCATCGACGTCTCCTCCCTTGGCGAGGACGGGAAAGCCGGCTTCTATATGTTCAAAGGGGAAAAGGAGAAAACCGCCATTTATTATGACGCCGCCAAAGGGATGCTCGTTTTCGATCGGCGCGATTCGGGGATCGACATCACCGAGGCCGACGACGATTCGCAGGATGGGATCCGCTACGCCAAGGTCGAGCCCAAAGACGGGATCATCGAGCTCGAGGTCTTCCTCGACGTCTCCTCGGTCGAGGCCTTCGTCAACGGCGGCGAGTTCACCATGACCGGACTCGTCTACCCGACGCAGGAGGATTCCCGCAACATCAGCTTCTATAGCGAAGGAGGGAAGGCGACGCTGCTTAGCTATTCCTGCAGCCAAATCGCCGCGTAGTTATGGTTTACCACCGCCCGAAATTGCACCTAACCGCCCATAAGGGGTGGATGAACGACCCCAATGGGTTCGTCTACGCCTTCGGGAAATACCACCTTTTCGGCCAAAGCAACCCCGAATCCCTGGGATTTGGCCTTATGCGCTGGGCCCATTATGTCTCGAGCGACCTCTTTTCCTGGGAATACGTCGGTGACGCAATCTCCCCGGAAGAGCCTTTCGAGAAGCCGCTTGGCTGCTTCTCCGGCTCATCTTATTTCGACGGGAAACGCCTCCACGTCTATTACACGGCCGCAAGCGAGGGCAAGCAGCAGCAATGCTACGCCTATTCCGATGACGGAATCCATTTCACGAAACACCCCGGCAACCCGATACTCGGGGAGAAGGATCTGCCCTCTGGGTATTTGGTAAGCGACTTCCGCGACCCCAAGGTATTGATGCATAACGGTAAGCCCTATCTTTTGCTTTCCTGCAGAAGGCGGCTTGGCGGGTCGTCGATATTGCTGTTCGAAGGGGACGATTATGCCTCCTTCCGCTTCAAATCGGTCCTCTTCACCATGATGACCGCCTCGGGCGGGATGATCGAATGCCCCGATTTCTTCTTTTCCCAAGGCAACGAGGGGGCCCTCATCTTCTCGATGCAGTATTACAAAGCCAACGACCCCCGTTATTACCAAAACGTCCATTCAACCTGCTACCTTAAGGGCATATTGGATTTGGAAAAAGGCTATTTCCTCCCCGAAAGCGAGATACACGAAGTCGATCAGGGCTTCGATTTCTATGCTTTGCAGACCACCTACGACGGCAAGCGCGTCCTCGGGGGAGCCTGGGAGGGGATGTGGGACCGCAACTACCCATCCTCGGTCGATGGGTATTGCGGCAATTTCACCGCCGTGCGCGAGCTTCGCCTCGATGGGGAAAAGCTCATCCAATCCTTCCCGCAGGAGCTTGATGCGAAGGCTAAGGAAACCCTTTCGCTGCCTAGCATCCGCAACGCTTCCGGAAGGAAGGTAATCCCGGCCCTTAATGGCGATTGCTGCCATCTCCGCTTCAAAGCCCGCCCGGGCGAGGGGGCGAGGATCGATTTGCTTTCCGATAATCCCGAAAGCGCACTCCGCATCGAGTTCGAGAAGGAAAAACATAACCTGCTCATATCTCGGATTGGGATGAAGGAAAGCATCGTCAACGTCGACCATTCCTCCTCCGTCTCCCATTACATCCACATGCCGGAGGGGCTAGGGGAAGTCAGCTTCGACATCCTGCTCGACGGGACCGCCGTCGACATCCTCATCAACGGGGGAAGGCATTCCTTCTCCACCCTTTTCTATCCAAGCCTCGGGAAAGCCGAGTTCGCCTTGGAAGGGGAAATGGAAATCGATTCGATCAGGAAAGACACTTTTTAGGAGGTAAGCAAATGAAAAAAAGACTTTCCAGCGTCTTATCCTTAGCCCTGGGGGCCCTCGCTTTGGCCTCTTGCGGCGGGAAGGGCGCATCCTCATCCTCCTCCCCAAGCGGAACCGGCTCAAGGGGAGAAGGCTCTTCATCTGACGTCTCCGAAGGGGAAATCGCATTAGACGTCGTAAACGGCGGCTTCGAGACCGGCGACCTGACCGGCTGGACCACGACCGGGACGGCTTTCTCGGACGAAGACGTTACTAATGCCGATTCCTTTGGCGATTTGACGGCCCCGCAGAAAGTGGGGGAGATGTATTACGCCGGCGGATCCGCCACCTTGCCCAGCTTCATCGGCACCATGGTTTCCGACCCGTTTGTCCTTGGCGGAATGGGGATGGTGACCCTCAAGATGGGGGCGATGAAGGACGCCGCTAACGTCTACATCGAGTTCTTCCTCGCATCAGATAAGGAATTCGCCACCCCGCTTAGCTTCACCAAAAACAACGGCGACGAGGTGCTCACCAAGCTCACCAACGACGACTTCGACGGCCTTGGCATCGCCTCGCAGCTTATCCGCAACGTCGTCGACCTCCGCCAATATGCCGGCGAAACCATCGTCATCCGCGTCACCGACAACGCCCGCGGCAGCACCTACGCCGACTACTCATTCGCCAACCTCGACGATATCCGCCTCGTTCAGGATTCCGCCGACATGACTTCCCTTCTAACCGAAAGGGAGGATCAGCTCGCCTCCTTGGCGCAAGAGCCGATCGATAGCAACCCCCCGGTGACTGAGCTGCGCAACGGCGGGTTCGAATCTGGGCTCGATTATTGGGCTTCCATCTCCGGAACCGTTTTCCGCAACGAGGATAGCGTCTTGGAAGAAGCCCAAGGCAAGTACTGGTCGACCCGCGATTATTTCGGGGAAGGCGAGAAGATGCTCACCTCGCTTAACGCCGGCGAGGAGCTCACCGGGACCCTCCGGAGCGAAAAGTTCCTCGTCGAAGATCAAGGCGATGGCCATAGCTATGCTTCCTTCCTTATGGGGGCTGGCAAAACCTCCCAATGCTATGTCGCCGTTAACGATGGGGCCAGCGGCGCCGAATTGCTTAGGCAAAGCAACGTCGTCTTCTCCGATCCGGCTTTGGCCCAGGGGATGGTCCGTTATTACTTCGACTTAAGCGAATATATCGGCGATACCCTTTACTTCACCGTCGTCGATAACGCGACTTCCGGCGGCTTCGCCTTCATCCAAGCCGATGATTTCAAAATCAATATGACGGCCGAGGAAGTCGATTCCGACCTAAAGGCCAATCGCGCATGGGCGGAAACTTGCCCGGATGAGACCGCGAAAGCCGCTTATGTAAGCGCCTATAACGGCGGCATCTCGGTTCCCTTGCCCGGCGAGGCACCCAAGTTCGAGCTAGACGGCGAATATGTTTACGAAGAGGAACGCCAGCCCGGCAACTACGATTTCTCGACCGTTTTGCGCAACGTCAAGGTTACCGATGATTACACCGCGACCTCGTCGATCGAAGTCAGCATCAAGTCGGTGGCCAAAGACGGCGAGGATTACGACTTCAACGCCAACCCCGAGCTTGGGGAAGGGGAGTATTTGGTCAATATCGAAGCCAAAGACGCCTTCGGCCAGGCTTCGACGGCGATGGCCCGCATTTACGTGAATTCCTCCGTCACCATCCCCAACACCATCGTCAACGGCGGATTCGAGACCGGCGATTTGACCGGTTGGACCGTTGTCCAAGGCGAGGTAAACGTCGGAGCGGCCGTCATCTCCGATCAGGTTTGGTGGAATGAGCAAGTCCCCTACAACAAAGAAGGCACTTACCATTTCGATGGCTGGAAAGCGGCCAGTGAGCCCGATACCTATGCCCTCCGCTCCAGCGAATTCCAGCTGGGCGGGTCTGGGCAAATAAGCTTTAAGCTTGGGGGAAAGGTCGCGAGGCTGACGGTATATTCGGTTTCCGGCGAGGCGATTGCCAGCTATTCCAACGTCGGCTTCAACGATGGCGGGGTCGGTTATCCTTGCGTCTATAACGGATCGTTCCTCGCCACCATGATCACCTATGTCGCCGATCTTTCCGATCACATTGGCGAGACCCTCTATATCGAAATCGCCGATACGACCGGCGAGGGTTGGGCCGTGGCTTTCTTCGATGACATCGTAACCTATTACGAATCCCGCATCGATTACACGACCATGAAGGATACGGTCACCGAGGTCAATGCCTTGGTCAACCCCGAGGAATCGCGTCAAACCGATATTCCCTGGAGGGCCGCTTCCAATTAAAGAAATTCATAAGGAGACAACATGAAAAAGACTTTGATTTTGACTGCTCTCCTTTCCGGGCTGCTCCTTGGCGGTTATGCCGCCATGGAGCCGCTTAGCCCGGAAATGGTTGGGGCAAAAGCCGCAAGGGCAACTTCTTCTCAAACTTCGGAGGGAATCTACGAGGATTTCGAATCCGGGGTTCTGTCCGATGATTGGACCCTTGACCCATATTTCGGACAAACAAGCGATAATGATACCAGTCATTATACCGGTTTTCTTCGCAATGAAGCCGTAAGTGATAGGGATACGCTTTCATGGGTTGAAAAGCTCCCTTTCAACAAAGACGGAACATATTTCCTTAATGGATGGAAAGGGGAGGATGGAGCTGCCGATGAGGCCGCGAGTTGGCGCCTTCTCAGCAAGCCATTCACTTTAAGCGGTTCGGGTCTTATCACTGCGAAGATGGGCGGAAACAGCTGCCGCCTTTCCCTTTATGCTTCGGAAGACGGAACTGTCGATGCCAACGCAACGCCGCTTGCTTATATCAATACGGCCAGCGACGATGGCGGTTGGTGGCGCGATGCAATGGACATTTCCTACAGCAAAAACGCCAAAGGCGATATCGTTGGCGGTGGCAACAACGTAACGATGCGCCGCGCGTATTTGGACGCCAGCGCATATTTGGGCCAAAAAGTCGTTCTCGCCTTGGAGGACTACCGGGCTGGAGGAGCTTGGGGGCATGCGCTGTTTGATTCCATCAATACCAACGTTAGCCTCGATGATTTCAAGTTCCAAATCGACATCGTTTCGCAAAAGCATAAAGATTGGAGCCAGGCGAAGCATGTTGGATTTACCGATTTCTACAAATCAGGGGATTCAAAGGGCGATTTAGCCTCCGTCAAGGAAGCTTACGACTTCCTAAGCTCATATTATTCGACTGCCCGCAGCTTCGAAGGCCTTTACACCTATTGCCAGCTTGAGGAGGATGCGCTTAACGAAATAGTCGTCGCCTACGAAAAATTATCCGAGCAAGCCAAAGTCATCGTTGATCGGAGCGATGACTTCTCCTATGAAGGCTATCTTGATCATAAAGATCAGATTGTCTACGAGGATAATATCGTCAAAACCCCCATCGGGGTTTCGATGGGGACTCTTGAATCGCTGGCGGCGGCTCAACGGGCGGCGACCAGCGGGCTATTCTCCGTCAACAATTCCAACGACCACCTCTATATAGTCGCCGTTGCCTTCATTGGCCTTATGGCGATTGTCGGGGTCTCTGTTTCCGTGTATCTTTTCCTTAGAAAGAGGCGGATTTCCAAATAGTGTCCGATTAGCATATGGCATCGATAATCACAGTGGCGAAACTGGCCGGGGTCGGGAAGAGCACCGTTTCCCGCTATGTCAACGGAAACGGCTATGTTTCCGAGGAGAACCAAAAGAAGATCGAGAAGGCGATTAAGCAATGCGGCTACGTCCCCTCGACTTCCGGGCGCTCCCTTCGGCTAAACCGCTCCTACGCCATGGCCATATGCGTCCCGATGATCACTCATCCTTTCTTCTCCCGGTTTGCCGAATCGCTTGAAAAGGCGGTGTTCGAGCAAGCCGGGGAGGGGAATAACCGCCTCAACCAGGTCATCATCGTCTCCGGCGAGGAGCAGAAGCGCCTTAAATGGCTGATGGTCCGACATCTGATAGACGGGGCCTTCCTCGTCACCCACGATGACTTCGACCCAAGCGAATACGGCATTCCGATCGTGACCGTCGACCGCCTTATGGGGAAGGAGGTCCCGGTCGTCACAAGCGACAACTACGAATCGACCTATGCCGCATTGACCTATCTTTACGACACTGGGGCCCGCAAAATCGGCTTCATCGGGGGAAGGCCAAGCCAACGAAGCGAGGTTTTGCGTCGTTATGACGCCTATTCCGACCTCCTCAAGGCCAAGAATCTGCCTGGCTTCATAAGCTATGCCGACTACCGGCACGGCCAAGAGATGGAGATATCGGCGCAGTTCCTTGCCAAATACAAGGATTTGGACGCCGTCTTCGCGACCTCCGACGCCTTCGGCTTCGCCCTCTACCGGGTGAGCCGGGCGATGGGGCAAAACGATTTGCGGATCATCAGCTACGACGGGTGCATGGACGATTTCATCCAAAAGCCCGTCTTCACCTGCGTAAAGCAGGACACCGACCGCCTCGCCCGGACCGCCCTCGACTTGCTTTTGAAGAAAATCGGGGGCAAGGCTTGCCCGAACAAGGTCGTCATACCATCTACATTCCGAAAGGGGGAAACGGCATGATCGTCTGCGCCGGCGAATTGATCGTCGATTGCTTCAATGAAAACGGGAACACCGTCAAAGCGGCCGGGGGCGCGCCTTTTAACGTCGCCGCCGGGATAAGCCTATTGGGCGGGGAGGCCTGTTTCTATGGGGCCGTTGGGGATGACGAGAACGGGGAATTCATGCTTTCCGAAATCGCCAAATTGCCTTTCTCGAAAACCCAGATCGACGTCATAAAGGGCCGCCATACCACCTATAGCGAGGTCATCTCGGAAAACGGGGAAAGGAGCTTCCGTTTCCACCGCGACGGGGTGGATTATCTTCTTTCCTTCCCCTCGGCTTCCCTTCTTTTGGACAAGGAGCCAAGCATCATCCACCTCGGATCGCTTTGCCTTCCCTTCCCCGAGGGGCGGCAATTCGTCGATGGTGTTTACGGCTATCTAAGCTCCCATCCGAACACCAGGCTAAGCTTCGACGTCAATTACCGCGACTCGATGTTCCCTGAGGGCGAGGAGGGCAAAAGGCTCTTCCTCGACGTCATCGCCCACGCCGACATCGTCAAGGTGACCGAGGAGGAGCTTGCCTACCTAACCGGGGAAGTAGACGTCGTCTTGGGGGCGAGGAGGCTTTCCTCCACCGGGCAATTGCTTTGCGTCTCCCTCGGGAGCAAAGGCTCCTTCTTCCACCTCGATGAGCTTGAGGGCTTTGTTCCCTCGCTTCGCGCCCTCGTCCCAGTCGACACGACCGGGGCTGGCGATTCGTTCCTATCCTACGTCCTTTTCGCCCTCGATGGGCGGGAACTGCGCTCCTTTAGGCATGAGGAGCTATTCGATCTTTTCGAAAGGGCCAACGCCTGCGGGGCCTTGGCCACCCAGAAGAAAGGGGCTTTGTCCTCCTTCCCGCGCCTAAGCGAGGTCGAGGGCTATATTAGCCGGAGCTGATGGGCCTATTCTCCTATCTTCGCCCCGATGGGCCATCCCACCCAGAGGAAGCCAAATTGCCGAAGAACCGGTTCAAAGCCTATTTCGACATCGTGCGCAACCGCTTCTTCCTCCTCCTTGGCCTTTCCTTGCTCACCTTCCTCTTCTTCATTCCCTTCTATTTCTGGCGGATCGCCTGGGGCGCCTACATCGGGCTTGACCCAAGCGCCGAGCTTACGGCCGAAGAGCTCCTATACCGCGAATTCGTCCTCCGCGTCACCGGATCGCTGGTTGAATGGCCGCTTCAGCTGCTTTCTTGCTTTGGCTTAGGTGGGGCGTTTGAGGTGGCATCTAGGCTTTGCCATCAGGAGGGAAGCGTCTTCCTTTGGAAGGATTTCAAGAAGGGGCTTAGGGAAAACTACAAGTCCTCGCTTCTTGCCGGGGCGTTGATTGGGCTTGGGAACTTCCTATTCACCCTCAATTCCCGTTTCTACCCTTTTTTGGAGGGGATGCCGGATTGGGGAAGCGTAGCCATCGCCATCGTCTTCGCCTTGGTCATGGCCTTCTTCCACATGTGGGGCTACTTCCTTCTATCCTCATCCACCCTCTACCGGTTCCGCTTCAAGGACAGCATGAAGAACACCTTCCTCTTCTCCTTCATCCTCTACCCGAAGAACCTCCTGTTCCTGCTGCTTGCGGCCCTTTTCCCCCTTCTTCTCGAGCTTATCCCCTATTTGCTCGTCCAGGAGGTGTTAATCGGCCTCATCGCGGTTTACGGCTTGGCCCATCTATCCCTCGTCTATGAGCTTTATGGGCTCCATGTCTTCGACCGTTACATAAATTCGACTTATGCCCCCGAGGAAATGGGGCGCGGGCTTGGCAATGAAGAAGAGCCCAGAAAGGAAAATTAACCATGGCTAGCGTCAAATTCGAACATGTCTACAAAGTCTATCCCGGCGGGGTAAGGGCCATCACCGACCTAAACCTCGAGATAAAGGACAAGGAATTCGTCGTCTTCGTCGGCCCCTCGGGATGCGGCAAGTCGACGACCCTGCGCATGATTGCCGGGCTTGAGGACATCTCGGCCGGGAACCTTTACATCGACGGCACCCGGGTCAATGACCTCCCGCCGAGCAAGCGCGACATCACGATGGTTTTCCAAAACTACGCCCTCTATCCCCATAAGACGGTTTACGAGAACATGGCCTTTGGGCTTAGGATGGCCAAGGTCCCGAGAGAGGAGATCGACGCCCGGATCAAAAACGCCGCCAAGATATTGGGGCTTGAACCCTATCTTTCCAGGAAGCCAAGGGCCCTTTCCGGCGGGCAAAGGCAAAGGGTGGCTTTGGGGAGGTCGATCGTCCGCGAGCCGAAGGTGTTTTTGCTCGATGAGCCATTATCCAACCTCGACGCCAAGCTCCGGGTCCAGATGAGGAGCGAGATATCCAAGCTCCACCGGCGCCTTGGCATCACCTTCGTCTACGTCACCCACGACCAGACCGAGGCCATGACGATGGGGACGCAGATCGTCGTCATGAAAGACGGCGTCATCCAGCAAGTCGATACCCCAACCAACCTTTACGACCATCCCTCCAACGTCTTCGTCGCCACCTTCCTTGGAACTCCCCAAATGAATCTTTTCGACGGGGTTTTGCAAGGGAAAGGCGCCGATCTTGAGTATGTTATGACAAGCGACGACGCCGAATACAGGATCCCGCTTGGGGAGAGGGTCTACCATCTGCTTGAGAGCAAGCAATGGGTGGGAAAGGCCTGCCAGCTTGGCCTACGGCCCGAAGACATCGTCATCGACGAGGAGAATAGGCAATTCGAGTTAAACATCGATATGATTGAGAAGCTTGGGGCCGAACTTGTCCTCCATTGCTATTTGAAGGGGAGCAAGATCCCCGTCACGGTCAAAGGCGATGGCCGCCTATCGGTGAAGGAGGGAGAGAGCATCGGCGTCCGCTTCCTCGCCGGGCACGTCCATCTTTTCGCCCCTGGGAAGGAGGGGAAGCGCATTGCCGGGCTGTTATGCAAAAACCATATCAGCTGCGAGCTTGATCCAACCAAGGGAACGGTCAAGGCGGCGGGGATGGAGTTCGCATTGCCTTCGGAATCCCTTTCCTGCCTCATCCCCGAATACGCGAAAGAGAAAAAGACCTGCGCCTTGGAAATTAGCAGCGACGCCTTCCACCTTCGTCGCCGCGATGAGGGCGACTTGGCCTTTGAGGCCAGATTAAAGGAAGTCGAGGAAAGGAAAGACGGGGCGATCGCCTTCTTCTCTCTCGATGGAAGCGACAGCTATTTAGGGGCCAAGTTCCCCCTCTCCCCCGGGAAAGCGGGCGATAAGATCGCGCTTTACGTCCGGAAGGAGGATGCGACATTGGTCGATGAAACTCATAGCTTTCGCCTATTGGCTAGGCATCAATATACGACCAACATCGTCCCGGCCGAGGTTAAGGCCAAAGGGGAGAAACGGATATTGCGCTTTGCCTCATTTAGCCTATTGGCCCCCTCTGACTTTGAGCCAGGGCTTTATAACCTTGAGATCCCCTATGACGCCTTCTTGAAGATCCCGTCGAATAAGAAAAAGGCGCGGGGCAAAAGAAAGCTTTCCGACCTCATCAAGCTTGGCTTTGGCAAGCTTTCAAGCAAAACGGCGGAAGCCAAGAAGCTGAAGTCATTGCCTAAGCAGGAGGCCGAGGCGCTTATCAAGAAGAAAAAAGAGGAGAAGGCTTTGGCGAAGGAGGAAGAAAGGGCGAGGAAGGAAAAAATAAAGGCGCTTAGAGCCGAACTTAAGGGCAAAACCTTCCGCCTGCATCCGGTCAATGAGGACCATATCGGCTCCGCGACCATCCTTTATGCCAACGTCAAGGGCTTCGCCGACTATTTGACGATCAAAGGCGACAAAGACGATTCCTGCTTCGCCGAGCGCCATCCCGCCTACGCCCTCGATTATTCGAAGATCAAGCTGATGAAGCGCTAAAATCCGGCTTGATATGGGGAGGTGGCGCCCTCCCCTTTTCCTTTGCCTAAAAGGGCGGACGCTTCCAATTTGGCAAGGCCATCAATAAAATGTCCACGTGGACTACGATAAGGGACGGATAGCTTGGGCGGTTAAGGCCCGGATAAAGGCCAATTTCCTTTTTCGGATAGCCTGCTTTGCCTATTGCTTAGGTATTTTTTCCCTCTTTCTCTCCATAGGGGTGCTGATGGCCCCGTTCGACGTCAATTGGTTTGCCCTCTCCTTTATTTTGCTTTCCTTTCTTTTCCTATTCCTTGGCTTAGCCATCTTGCTTTGGCGTTATTTCCCGTTAAACCATTATTACCGGATTAAGGAAAGGGCCCTTTATATCGCCAAATCGCTTTCTGAGGACGATTCAAAGGCCAGGATGGAGATTGAATCGGCGATAAGAAGGAAAGACGAAAACGGGGCGATCGATGCGATAATCCGCCAATTCGATTTGGCGAATGAAAAGCTTTTGTCGACTGCATTCCCAAGGGAAAGCGCCTTAAACCGGGGCGGCTATGACGGCAACTCGTTCATCGCCTTCGCCTTAAGCTTTCTATTTGGGATGCTGTCGCTGCTTTCAGTTGGCTTGCTTTACCCCATTGGGTTTATCCATCTAGCCAAATACGAAGCCAAACACGATCGAATCGAAGGCAAAAAGCTCATTTTCGATGGGACATTGCGGGAATTCTACCCCATTTGGCTGCTTTGGTATTTCCTTACCATCATCAGCTTTGGGATCTTTTTTCTCTTCATCCCCAAGCGGCTGCTTCGTTACCAATGGGCCCATACCCATTTCGAGGGGGAGCTTGCCTGCCTCGGAAGCGGCTTTCAAGGCAACGCCATCGTCTATTTTCTGGTGTCAGTTGGCTGCAAGGTGATCAATATCGCCTCAGTTGACCTCCTTAGGCCTTTGACCATGGACTGGGAAAACGCCTATTTCCGCGACCACCTTTACGTCGATGGGAGAAAGCTCCGTTACGACGGGAACGCCATCGTCTTCCTCGGCAAATGGGTTTGCTGGGCTTTGCTCTCGCTTGCCACGCTTGGGATATACCGGATATTCTTAAGCGGAAAGCTCCGCGATTACGTCAATTCCCATACAAGGGTTAACGGCGACCGCGAGTTGATGCTATGGCGATAAATGAGGATGGAATGATGCTAAGGAAGCTTGAAGAAGCCGATTATCAGTTTTGCAAAGGCCTTTTGCCACGGCTATCGAAATCCCATTTCCTGGTCTACTTATCATCAGGCCTTTCCTATGTGATAGAGGATGAAGGCCAACCCACCGGCTTTATCTTCGCCATCCATCTTTGGGAGAAGATTCCCTTCATCGCCCATTTCATCATTGAGGAAGCAAGCCGGGGGAAGGGAAAGGGAAGCGCTGCGCTTGAAGAGTTCGAGCTTCTTCTTCGCCAAAGCGGGGAGAAAATGGTTTTGCTTTCGACCCAATCCGACGAAAGGGCCCAGTTTCTCTATCGCCGGCTAGGCTATAAGGACTGTGGGGCTCTTTTCCTGCATTCGACCCCCTATGAGCAGCCGGCTGAGGTGTTTTTGTTTAAATTGCTTTGAGGTCGGTTGCGTGAATGGCATTAAGCGGGATTTTGAACTTAGGGCATATCGGGAAGAGGATTTCACTGCCTGCTTTTCCTGTTTCAAGGAAGCGATTTATGCAACCTGTGGGAAGGACTATGCCCCCAATGAGCTAATAGCCTGGGCCGAAGGGGCCTCAAGGGAGAGGATGGCCGCTAGCCTGGTCAATTCCTTTTCGCTTGTGGCCGTAAACAAAGGAACGGTAATCGGCTTTGGAAACCTCGTCGACGGCCATTACCTTGATTTGCTTTATGTTTCGCCCGCTTTCCAAAAACAAGGCGTCGCAACCGCAATTTGCGACCTTTTGGAGGCAAACGCCCTTGCCGATATCGAAGTTTACGCCTCAAAGACCGCTTATCCTTTTTTCGCAAAAAGGGGATATTCGCCAGTGCGGGAAAACATCGTTGAGAGAAACGGGGCAAAACTGCAAAACTTCCTCATGGAGAAACCGGTTTTGCCTAAAAAACCAAGTTAAGCGCTACAAATGTCTATTTCCTTTGACCTTTATTTGGCTTAGTGGCATAGTTTGGCGCGTTGGACATTAAGAGGTTATTCGGAATATGAAAAGAGTTTATTGGCTGTTTGGGGCCGCCATCGCCCCCTTGTTGCTAGTTTCCTGCGCTGAGGAAGGCAATAATTCCTCAAGCGGATCCTCCATCGGCTCAAGCGAGGAATCGTCATCTGAGTCGCCCTCAACTGAGCCGATAAAGGACATCGGCGATTTCCTGCTTCTTGGCAAGGAAGGCTATAAAGCCTCAAGCCTAGTCCGGGTGGGGAGCCCATCGCAGTCTTTCGTCTCCCATTGGGTCGACGCCTCCTGCGATCTTTCCTCCTATTCTTTTATATCCTATGAGTCTGCCCGCGACCCGATCGTCCCCGATAAAACCGGCGGCGTGAGGACGAATTACGTCCGCTACCCCCTCAATTCAGCGGTGGCCGAGGCTCGACTTGGGTTAAACAACAAGATAGCCTACCTCCCTTTAAGCGCGGATGGGACGAACGGCATCGCCTGGTCGACGGAGAATTTCGCCAACTTCCTTTCCATATTGGAGGAAAGCGACTTTTCGCTATCCAATGGGGTTTATGAACTTAAAGTAGACGGAAGCAAAGACCTATCCGGCGTTTCGGCTCAGCTTGGCGGAGCCTTGTCTTACGATCTTGCCTCCTTTTCGCTGGATCTAAGTAAGGAGCTTCCGACTTTCTCGGCCAGCTTTGAGCCGGTTTCCGGCCTATTTGGCGACGAGTATTGCTATATCCGCGGCGAGTTTACCTACCTTGGGGCCGATCCGGTTGAGCCGATTGAAGTCGTCGAAGACATCGCAGACGACGAATTTGATGAAGCCATGGCCAAGCTTGCCTTAGGCAATTACCGGCTCGACGCCACCCTTCCCTCTTCTTCCTTTGCCCTTTTTGCCGAGGACAAGCAGAAAATAGCCTATACCCAATTCGACCTTTCCGGAGACGAAGTCGGAAATTATGGGTATTACGAACTTAGCGATGGCTCCTTGCAGGGTGTCACTAAAATCGGGGATGCCTATTACCCTAACAAACCCTCCTTTAAGGGCGATTTGGGGAGCATTCTTCCTAGTTTTGACATCTCCCCGGCCTTGTTTATAAAAGGCGAAGGCGAGCTTGCAAACGTCTACCGTCTCCGCGAGGATATAAACGCCTTTGCCTCTCCTTCCGTCTACTCAATTTTCGGCTCTTCCTCGACCGGCTCGCTTTCGATAACCATCGAAGAGGATAAAGTGACCTTCGCCAATGACCTTGGCTATTCCGGCGTTGAGACGTTTGCCTATTCTGGCCTCGGTCAAGTCGAGGGGATAATCGGCGAAATCAAAGCTAGTGGCGACGGATTGACCTGGAACGAATTGCTAAGCTATGACGATGATCAATTCGAGGAATTGCTCCGCGTCATCCCTTCCGATATCCTTTCCGCCATCCCCGTCATCGGCGGGCATTACAATTATTTCAGCCTAGAAGCCTCCTATAACCCCGGCCATCCGGTTATCTTCTATGCAATCGATTCCCAGGACGAGGGAGCGGCCTTAATCGCCGATTACGGCGAAAAGTTGGCTTCTTCTGGGTTTGTCTTATCCTCCTTGCCTGGGGAAAACGGCGGATTGCTTTATGAAAAAAGCGTTGTGCTTGATGGGACTGCAGCTAGCCTAAGAGTCGAATTGGCGGTTGGGATAGCCACCAGCGGATATCAATTCCTCATTTACCCGACTTTGTCCTGAATCTAGGATATTTCTTGTGAAAGCCACTATCGCGAGATGGCGGCTTTTTCCCTTATTGGCTAAAATTAATGCATGATTCTTTTCGTTTCTGGAAGGACCGACATCCCAGCATATTACGCGAAATGGTTCGCCAACCGCGTCGAAGCCGGATTCGTCGATACCAGGAACCCGCATGCCTATAGTTTGGTGTCCAGAATTTACTTTAAAGACGTTGAACTGATCCTATTTTGCTCGAAATATCCCCGTCCTCTTTTGGAACATTTACCTTTGATTGATGAGAAGCTTCCAAAGGTGGCCAAATTATTCCAAATCACCGTGACGCCATATAAAACCGATTTGGAACCGGTTGTCGGAAGCCATAAAAAAGAGGTGATTGAGGATATAAAAGCTCTTTCTGAGAGGTATGGAAGGGAATGCGTTTACGTCCGTTTTGACCCCATAATTAAGAGCCAAACCTATACAATCGATTATCACATTAGGGCTTTTAAGCGGCTGATGGACTTGGTTGGCGACCATATCGAAGCGGTTGTCATTTCCTTTTTGGATGTGTACAAGAACACGAGAAAGAACGCCTCTAAAATCGGGTTTCTCGAATTTAACGAGGACGATTATAAGCAAATCGGGTTGAATTTCTCCTCCATAGCCCATTCAAAAGGCGTGAGGATCTTTACCTGTTCGGAGAAACGTAATCAAAGCGAATACGGTTTCGATATCGATTTTTGCCTTAGCGAACAGAAGGCGGCTTCCTTAATCAAGCGAAGCAACCCTGATGCGCTTCCGGTTTTTAAGAAACAGACTGCCCGCGAATCGCCTTATTGCCATTGTGTTCAAACGGTTGACATCGGGGAGTATTGCTCCTGCCCTTCCAAGTGCCTTTATTGTTATGCCAATTTCGATGAGGATAAAGTGGTGGGAGAATGCAAAAAGCACCTAGATAACAGGTCTCTCTTAATTGGGAAGTTTGAACCCTCCGACAAGCTCAAAATCAGACGCTAAAAAATTCAACAAAATTCGATACGCAAACAATGCGTATTTTTTATTTGCAAGTTCTACGTATTATTTTAATGGTATCTGAAATATGCAATAATTGCCTATGCAAGATTAATAATTGATTTATTAAGATTTAGTCGAACGAAGTAATTGTTAATTGTAGAAATGGCGAGATAATAATATGCAAGTTATGCACGAACAATTTTTGCGTATTTACTCTTATTTCATGAAAATTTTCAATCAGTAAAGAATTAACGAAAAGCAAAATTAGCACGCAATTATTGCGTATTCGGCAAAAACGCTGTGGGAATTAGGTTTTTAGGTCCCAAGCTTGTCTTCTTGTTGGGGAATATTGACGGATTTTCAGTTTTACAAAACCCAAGTTTTTACGTTTCTCGATTTGACTTAGAGCCTTCTTTAAGGTTTTTAATAACGCATGCTTACCTAAAAAAGGAGGCCCTTTCTTATGAAAATTGGCGAATTGGCTGCTAAAGTTTGTTTGTCCGCCGATACTCTCCGCTTCTATGAAAAGATCCACTTGCTTAAGCCAGCAAGGCTTGAAAGCGGGGTTCGGAGTTATGGCCAAGCGGATGAGGAAAGGCTTCATCTCATCATCTGCCTTAAGGATTCGGGTATCCCTTTGGAGGATATTCGCGCCTACTTGCGCCTAGTCGACAAGGGGCCTGGCAATGAGGCTCAGAGGATTGAGATATTGCTAAAATCCCGCGAACGCCTTTTGGGGATGCAGGAAAAGCTCAATCGGAGCCTGGCGCTTCTTGATAAAAAGCTTAAGCTATACGGCGCCAAGTAAACCCCTTTACACAACATTGGCCGACTCATCGGCCTTTTTGTATACTTTTTTGGCCATAGGAGGAATCCTCATGAACGACAAAAAGAAAATGCTTGAAGGTAAGCTTTACATCGCTTCAGCCGATCCGGCGCTAAGGGAAGACAACAAGCGGTGCAAGCGCCTCCTTCGCGCCTTCAACGCGACCACCGAGGAGGAAATCGAGCAAAGGACCGCCATCCTCAAATCCTTATTCGCCGAAACCGGCGATTCGCTTTACATCGAGCCGCCTTTCCATTGCGATTACGGCTGCCATATCCACGTTGGCGAAAACTTCTACGCCAATTACGATTTGATCATCCTCGACGTATGCGACGTCTATATTGGGAACAACGTCTTTTTGGCCCCGCGCGTCGGCATCTACGCCGCCGGCCACCCAATTGACAAAGACGTGCGGAACATGCAGTTGGAATTCGGCGAGCCCATCCATATCGGCAATGACGTCTGGATCGGGGCCGACGTCACCATCAACCCCGGGGTCAGCATCGGCGACAACGTCGTGATCGGCTCGGGTTCGGTCGTCGTCAAAGACATCCCAAGCGGGGTGGTGGCCGCCGGCAACCCTTGTCGGGTCATCCGCGAGATCAGCGAGCAAGACGCAATCTATTGGAATAACCTGAAAAAAGAATATTTTGCCGATAATTGACAAAAATATGCGCCCTAAACGCCGATAAAATCTAAGCGCATACATATCGGTAAATCAGTATCGGTAAAAAATTACTTTTTACTTGTTGACGCTTTTCCTTTTTTTGTATTATCCTATGCGCGGTATCGGTAGGACGATGCCGGAAGAACAAGGAAGATGAAGACCTACTCGCTCAACCAGTTGGGCCGTTACCCAGTCTACCTTAAACTGTTCAAGGAGTATGCCGATTCGGGCGTTGAGATTATCTCCTCCCCGCTTATCGCCAAGCGCCTTGGCTTTTCGGAAGAGCAAGTTCGCAAGGACCTTCAAAACGTCTCCTCGGAAGCCGGAAGGCCGAAGAAAGGGCGGGAGGTCAAGCAGCTCATCGACGACATCGAGACATTCCTAGGCTACCGCGATTCCACC
Source organism: Candidatus Alloenteromonas pullistercoris (assembly GCA_017694295.1). Classification (GTDB taxonomy): domain Bacteria; phylum Bacillota_I; class Bacilli_A; order RFN20; family CAG-826; genus Alloenteromonas; species Alloenteromonas pullistercoris. Next base: position 46,635 of record JADINA010000019.1, read on the forward strand.
TCGGCCGTTTTGATCGGCGTGGGGCATTTGGGCGCGGCCCTTTTGAATTTCCCGGAGTTCGCCAAGATGGGCCTTGAGATCCTCGCCGGTTTCGACACGGATCCGAAATTGCTTTGGTCGCGCATCGGGGGTAAGGAGATTTTCCCCGTTTCGATGATCAAGGAGATCCTCCCGCGCCTCAATGCCCACATCGTCATCCTCGCCGTCCCGGCCTCCGCCGCCCAAGAAGCGGCCGATCTCGCCGTCGAAAGCGGGGCAAAGGCGATCTGGAACTTCGCCCCTACCCACCTTGACCTCCCCGATGGAATCGTCGTCGAGGACGTCAACCTCGCCTCATCCCTAGCCGTGTTATCGCATCGGCTAAACGTCATGCTTGCCAAGGAGGAAAAGTAAATCATTTATGGCAACCGCTAAGAAAACCGAGCAAGCCGCCGCCCCCCTCACCGCCGAGGAGAAGAAGGCCGCGGCCGAAAAGGAAGTCAACGAGCTCGTCGAGAAAGGCTTGAAGGCCCTTAACGATTTCGCTTCCTATGACCAGGCGAAGATCGATTACATCGTCGCCAAGATGTCAGTCGCCGGCCTCGACCACCACGGCGACCTCGCCAAGATGGCCATCGAGGAGACCCACCGCGGCGTATTCGAGGACAAGGCCACCAAGAACCTGTTCGCCTGCGAATACATCGTCAACAACATGCGCCACCTCAAGACCGTCGGCATCATCAAAGACGACCCGGTCACCGGCATCACCGAAATCGCCGAGCCGGTCGGCGTCATCTGCGGCGTCACCCCGGTCACCAACCCGACCTCGACCGTCATCTTCAAGTCGCTTATTGCCATTAAGACTAGGAACCCGATCATCTTCGGCTTCCACCCGAAGGCCCAGCAGTGCTCGAAGGCCGCCGCCATCGTCATGCGCGACGCTGCCGTCGCCGCCGGGGCCCCCGAAAACTGCATCCAGTGGATCGAGCACCCCTCGATGGACGCCACCTCCGCGCTTATGAACCACCCGGGCGTCGCCACCATCCTCGCCACCGGCGGGAACTCGATGGTCAAGGCCGCCTATTCCTGCGGCAAGCCGGCCCTTGGCGTCGGCGCCGGCAACGTCCCCTGCTACATCGACCGCTCCTGCGACATCCGCCAGACCGTCAACGACGTCGTCCTTTCCAAATCCTTCGACAACGGCATGATCTGCGCCTCCGAATCGGCCGTCTTCATCGATGAGGTGATCTACGACCAAGTCGTCGACACCTTCAAGAAATACCGTGTCTACTTCGCCTCCGAGGAGGAGAAGCGCAAGCTTGAGAAATACATGTTCGGGGTCACCAAGGGCTCCGAGAACGTCGCCGATGCCCGCCTCAACGCCGACATCGCCGGCATGAGCGCCAAGCGCATCGCCGAGAACTCCGGCTTCTCCATCCCCGACGGCTGCCAGATCATCGCCGTCGAGTGCCAGGAAGTCGGCGTTTCCGAGCCGCTTTCCCGCGAAAAGCTCTCCCCCGTCCTCGCCGTCTACAAAGTCTCGGGCTTCGAGGAAGGCACGAAGCTTTGCGAGGAGATGCTCGAGTTCGGCGGCCTCGGCCACACCGCGGCCATCCATTGCCACGACCAGGAGATGTCCGACCGCTTCGGCGACATCGTCAAGGCCATCCGCATCGTCTGGAACTCCCCGTCGACCTTCGGCGGCATCGGCAACGTCTACAACTCCTTCATCCCCTCCCTCACCCTCGGCTGCGGCAGCTATGGCCATAACTCGGTCGCCGGCAACGTCTCGGCCATCAATTTGCTCAACATCAAGCGCGTTGGCAAAAGGAGAAATACCATGCAGTGGTTCAAAGTCCCGCAGAAGATCTATTTCGAACGCAATTCCATCCAATACCTCCGCTCGGCTAAAGACGTCGAGAAGGTGTTCATCGTCACCGACCACTCGATGGTTGAGCTCGGCTTCCTCAACAAGATCATCGACGAATTGATGGCCCGCCGCAACAAGGTCACCTACCAGCTCTTCGCCGAGGTCGAGCCCGATCCGGACATCACCACCGTCCGCCGCGGCGTCGAGCTGATGAAGCAATTCCAGCCCGACACCATCATCGCCCTCGGCGGCGGCTCCCCGATGGACGCGGCCAAAGGCATGTGGATCTTCTATGAGCACCCCGAAGTCAACTTCGACGACCTCAAGCAGAAGTTCATGGACATCCGCAAACGGGCCTTCAAGTACCCCGAACTCGGCCGCAAGAGCCACCTAATCTGCATCCCGACCACCTCGGGCACCGGCTCGGAGGTCACCCCGTTTGCCGTCATCTCCGACAAGGCCAACCTCAAGAAGTACCCGCTCACCGACTACTCGCTCACCCCGAGCATCGCCATCGTCGACCCGGAGTTCACCACCAACATCCCGGCCCGCTCGACCGCCTATACCGGCATGGATGTCCTCACCCACGCCATCGAGGCCTACACCTCGGTTATGGCGAGCGACTACACCGACGGCCTCGCCCTCAACGCCATCAGGCTCGTCTTCGAGTATCTCCCGCGCGCCGTCCATAACGGCAAAAACGACCTCGTCGCCCGCGAGAAGATGCATAACGCCGCCACCATCGCCGGCATGGCCTTCGCCAACGCCTTCCTCGGCATCACCCACTCGATGGCCCACAAGATTGGCGCCGAGTTCCACACGATCCATGGCCAAACCTGCGCCATCTTGCTCCCGCATGTCATCAAGTACAACGGCACCCAGCCGACCAAGCTCTCGGTCTGGCCGAAGTATGAGAAGTACGAATGCGATGAGCGCTACCTCAACATCTGCCGGGTCATCGGCTTGAACGCCAATACCCCGGAGGAGGCGACCAAGGTGCTCTCCGACGCCGTCATGAACCTCGGCAAGGAGGTCGGCATCGACATGAACTTCGCCTCCATCATCCCCGACGAGGAAGCCTACAACTCCCACCTTGAGGAGCTCGCTTACCTGGCCTACGAGGATCAATGCACCCCGTGCAACCCCCGCGAGCCGCTCGTCGAGGACATGATCCAGATCATGAAGGATGCCTATAAGGGCAACTAACGACATGGCGAAGATCGCAGTTTCGATTTGCGTCGGCAGCTCTTGCCACCTCAAGGGCTCGCGCGACGTCATCGAAAACGCCCGCAACGAAATATCCAAGCGCGCCCTCCAAGACAAAGTCGAGCTCAAAGCCGCCTTCTGCCTTGGGCAATGCGGACACGACGGCGTGACGGTCAAGATCAACGACAAGATCGTCCCCGGCGTCCATCCCAAGGACGTCAGCAAGGTTTTCGATGACGAGGTGATTCCGCTTCTTTGATTAACCGCAAGGGGCTTCCCGATTGGGAGGCCCCTATTTCCGAAAGGAGGCCAAACCATGAAACCGCCCCTATCGACTAGGGAAAACGATTGCCGCAGCTGCTATAAATGCATCCGCCACTGCCCGACCAAGTCCATCTCCTTCAAAGACGGGCAAGCCCAAATAATCCAGGACGAATGCGTCCTATGCGGGACTTGTTACGTCGTCTGCCCCCAAGGCTGCAAGGAGATACGAGACGACCGGGAAAAGGCAAGAGAGCTTTTGGCTAAGGGCAATTGCTACGCCTCCGTGGCCCCGAGCTACCTTTCGGCCTACCCCCAAACCTCCTTCCCGGAGCTGCGCAAGGCCTTGCTCAAGCTTGGCTTTGCCGGAGCCGAGGAGACGGCGGTGGGGGCGACCATCGTCAAAAGGGAATACGACCGGCTTTGCCATCAGGGGGAGATGGACGTCATCATCTCCACCTGCTGCCACTCGGTCAACGCCCTCATAGAAAAACACCATCCTTCCGTGGCCCCCTGCCTCGCCCCCGTCCTTTCGCCGATGCAAGCCCACGCCCAATACCTTAAGCAATCCCGCCCGGGCTGCTCGGTCATCTTCCTCGGCCCCTGCATCGCCAAAAAAGACGAAGTCGACCGCTACCCCGGATACGACGATTTGGCCCTCACCTTCATCGAGCTCGACGACCTTTTCGCCGAAAAGGGCATCGAGGTCGGCAAAAGCGAGATCGACGCGCCCGCCCATTCCAAAGCCCGCCTCTTCCCAACCGAGGGCGGCGTTTTGGGCACCATGGAGCGCGATTGCCTCGATTACGACTATTTGTCCTTCTCGGGCATGGAAGACGTCCTATCGGCCGTCGAATCGATCGAGAAGGGTGAAATCCACCATGCCTTCATCGAGCTTTCGGCCTGCCGCGGCTCCTGCCTTAACGGCCCGGCCATAAGGCGGCGGGGCAATAGCCCGCTTGAAAGCCTATTGAAGACCCGCCACTCGGCCGGCAAGCTCGACTTCGAGGTCGAAGCCTCCTCCGACCTTAAGAAGGCCTTCAGCCCCAGCAAGGAGAGGAAACGCTTCTACTCGGATGAGCAGATCGAGCAGGTGCTCCACGCCATTGGGAAATACGAGCCCAAGGACGAGCTCAACTGCGCCTCCTGCGGCTATTCGACGTGCCGTGAGAAGGCCAAGGCCGTTTTGGAAGGCAAGGCGAGCCTAGAGATGTGCCTCCCCTACCTAAGCGAGAAGGCCTCGAGCTTTGGCAACGACATAGTCGAGAATACGCCAAACGGCATCATCGTCGTCGGGGACGACTTCACCGTCCAGCTTATAAACCCGGCCTTATGCGCGTTATTGAAGGTGAGCGCCAAGCAAACGGTCGGGCAAAGCGTCGAGGCCGTCCTCGACCCCTCCTATTTCGCCCTTTGCCTGGCGGGGGAAAATATCCGCAACAAGCACGTGCATTTGGAGAAATACGACCTTTACGTCGAGCTTTCCCTCGTCCACGATGAGCGTTACCACATCATCATCGGCACCATCCGCGACAGGACCCAAACCCACCTCGAGCACGAGAAGCAGGTCCGTGATGCCAAGGCGACCGCCGAGATCACCAAAGACGTCATTGAGAAGAACATGCGGGCCGTCCAGGAGATCGCCCAATTGCTCGGCGAAAGCGCCGCCAACACCAAAATCGCTTTGACCAACCTCCAGAAAACCATCGATCCCGACCATGGAAAGAAGTGAACAAGCCGCCGATATAACCTCCCTAGAGGGCCAAAGCGAGCTCGAATCGGGCTATCTTTCGGTCAACCATAAAGGCGAGGAGCTTTGCGGCGACCACGTCCAGATCGTCAAAGGCGAGGACGGGTCGACGACTTTGGTTTTGGCCGATGGGCTCGGGTCCGGGGTCGTGGCCTCGATCCTCTCCACCCTCACCTCGGCCATGCTCTCGCGCATGGCGGAGGCCGGGCTTTCGATAGAAGACGGAGTCGAGACCCTCGTCAAGACCCTCCCGATCGCCCGCGACCGGGGCAACGTCGCCTATTCGACCTTCACCGTCTGCCGCATCGAGCCGGACTACTCGGCCGTCGTCTACAACTTCGATAACCCCGACCCCGTCTTCCTCCGCCTTGGCAAGCAAAAGGAGCTCGATTACCGAACCCTTGAGGTTGAGGGGAAGCTCATCAAGAAGGCGGAGTGCTACTTCGACGTCAACGACGAGCTCGTCATGTTCTCCGATGGGGCGGTCCACGCCGGGGTTGGGGAGACGCTCAACTTCGGCTGGACGCGCGATGAGATCGTCGCCTACCTCGAGGGGCTCGTCGACCCTTCCGTCAGCGCCAAAAACGTCTCAACCCTCCTAGTCGACCATTGCGACCTCCTGTATAATCGTCGCCCGGGGGACGACACGACCGCCCTCACGGTCAGGCGGAGGGAAAGGAAGAAGTGCAACCTGATGGTGGGGCCGCCCACCAACAAGGAGGACGACGAGAAGGTCCTAAGCCGCTTCTTCTCCCTTGAGGGCCCCCACATCGTCTGCGGCGGGACGACCTGCTCTTTGGCGGCCCGTTACCTGCATTCGCCAATTGAAGGGAGCCTAGATTACCTCGACCCCGAAGTCCCGCCCATCTCCTACATCCGGGGCGTCGACCTCGCGACCGAGGGCATCATCACCCTCAACAAGGTCCTAAGCCTATCCAAGGACTACCAAGGGCAAAACAAGGCTTACTTCGACTGGAGTTTCCGCAGCGATGGGGCGAGCCAAATCGCCAAAATGCTCTTTGAGGAGGCGACCGACATCGACTTCTACGTCGGCTGCGCCGTCAACCCCGCCCACCAAGACCCCCAATACCACATCGGGTTCAAGATGAAGATGCAGATCATCGACAACCTCGCCCAAGAGCTCCGCAACATGGGCAAACACATCAAAGTCACTTACTTCTAAGGAGAACATCCAATGGCAATCGCGAAATTCGACACCCTCGTCCAACAGCTCAAATACCGCGTCCTCAAGGAAGTCGCCAAGGACTATTGGGACGGCACCTTGCAGGAGAAGATCAACGATATCCCCAAGGTTATCGCCCCCGGCCCGAAGGCCAGCATGCGCTGCTGCGTCTACAAGGAGAGGGCAATAGCGAGCGACCGCGTCAAATTGGCCCTAGGCGGGGATAAGGACAACCCCAACCTCCTCGAAGTCATCGAGGCGGCCTGCGACGAATGCCCATTCGGCGGCATCACGGTCACCAGCGACTGCCGGGGCTGCCTCGCCCATCGCTGCGCCCAGGCCTGCCGGCTCAACTGCATCAGCTTCGGCGACGACCTAAGGGCCCACATCAACAAGGACAAATGCGTCAACTGCGGGCTTTGCATGAAAGCCTGCCAGTTCGGGGCCATCATCAATAGGAGAAGGCCCTGCGAGGCCAGCTGCAAGATCGGGGCCATCCACGCCCGGGCCGACGGCATCACCGAGATCGATGAGGAGAAGTGCACCCGCTGCGGGCAATGCTCCTACGCCTGCCCATTCGGGGCCATCATGGACAAAAGCTACATCACCAAGTGCATCGACATCGTAAAAGGCGCCGAAGGCGGGAAAAACTACAAGGCTTACATGATCGTCGCCCCCTCGATTTCCTCCCAATTCCATTACGCCAAGCTCGGCCAGGTCGTCACCGGCATCAAGGCGCTTGGCTTCACCGACGTCATCGAGGCGGCCTTAGGCGCCGATTTGGTCGCCTTAAACGAGGCTAAGGACCTTTCCGAGGAGGGCTTCTGCACTTCCTCTTGCTGCCCGGCCTTCGTCCGCTACGTCAAAACCAGCTACCCCGAATTGGCCGAAAAGGTATCTAGCAACCTCTCCCCGATGGCCGCCATCGCCAAATACGTCAAGAAGATCGAGCCGGGGGCGAAAACCGTCTTCGTCGGCCCCTGCATCGCGAAGAAGATGGAGGTCACCCGCCCCGACAGCGCACCCTACGTCGACTGCGTCATCACCTTCGAGGAGCTGCAGGCCCTAATCGACGCCAGAGGCATCGATTTGCCTAGCCTTGAGGAGAAGCCGCTTGACAACGCCTCCTACTTCGGCCGCATCTTCGCCCGTTCCGGCGGGCTTAGCGATGCCGTCAAGCAGGCCTTGAAGGAGCAAAACATCGACTTTGAGGTCAAGCCGGTCGTCTGCTCGGGCCTCGACCAATGCAAGTTGGCCCTCAATCAAGCCAAAGCCGGAAAACTCCCCGGCAACTTCATCGAGGGCATGGCCTGCCCCGGCGGTTGCATCGGCGGCCCCTGCTGCTTGACCCACGAGGTCCGCGACGCCGCCTCGGTCGACAAATACGGCCACGAATCGAAGGAAACGACCTTGCTTGGGGCCGTCACCACCATCATGGCCGATCCCTCCATCGCCTCCAACAAAGAAGGGGAATAACCTCCTTTCCCCCTTCCTCCCCCGGGTTGACCCCGGGGGTTTTCCTTTTTTTAACGTAGTTAAGGTAAAGAGAACGCAAAAAAGGCTTTATTTTTTTCGTTTTGCTTTTACATTGACGCCACTATGAAAGGAGTTTGCCCTATGGAAAAACGCGTCTTGGCCTTCCTCTTGCCGCTTCTTTCCCTTGGACTTGCAAGCTGCGAGGGAAACGCTTCCTCCAGCTTAGATTCAGGCGAAGGGACGTCAACCGAGAATAGCCCCTCATCAAGCGAGGAAAGCTCTTCGGAAGTTTCTTTGCAAGGAGAGGAGCTTAAACTCGCCCTTCTTTCCTCCCTTCAAGCGGAGGAAGCCACCTACTTGGGCCGATATAGCGAATATTCATACAATTCGGCTTTGTCCACCTGGGTCATCGATCCGCTTGCCGAGGTCGAGTATCGGATTTACTACGCTAGAGACCGCCACTACGTCGAGGAGGAAGCCGCCTTATATTCGCTGACCACCGATCATTGGAAGGGGGAGGGCGGAAACGCGGTTGTCCGCTACGTCGACCCCTACACCAACCAAGTTGAGGAGGCCCCGTTAACCGACTATTGGACCGGGGAGACGGTCGCCTTCGACGAGCTTTACTCCAACCCCTACCCCCTTCTTACCTCAGATGACCTGCTCGCCGACGATGAGGACCCACATTCATTCTCAATCGACCCCGAGTGCGAATTGCTTCCCTCGCTTGGCATGTGGATTAGCGGCGATTGGCTTTCCTCCAACCGGGTTGAGATCACGGCCAATCCCGATGGCTCGATAAAGGAGATGACCCTAGTTGAGGAAAGCGAAACCGACCGCGCCCTGATCACCCTCACCCCATCGGACAAGGAAACGCTTGGCATCGAGGATCCTTCGCCTTACGAAGTGGGGGAGGTCGACGATCTAATGGCGGTGCTTGAGCGTCTCCAACTCCTAAACTACACCGCCTACACCTATAGCCTCTCCTCCGACCCGACCAATTACCCCGAATACGATGGGACCGTCGTCTCCGACGGGGAGACGGTTTGGATCGAAGGGACGTATGGGGAGCAGACGGCCCAAGTCGGCTATACGTTGACCGAAGATGGGCTATTGCCCTTTGATGAGGACGGGGAAGGAGGCTATAAAGCCACCCGCCCGGCCTATGATGGGATGGGCCTAGCCGACATCATCGCCGATTTCGCCTTCCATCCGGCGATGTATCTCGATAACGGCGACGGGACATATGGGGTGAGGGACTGCACCCTGGATTACATCTACTCCCTGCTTCCGGAGAACGCGATGATCGACCTTCGGCCCGACGAGGGGACGCTCCGGATTGCCATAACCGACGATGGGCTGACCATCACCTATAGCCAAACCGTTGATTCGGAGGGCCTCGTCGATTACGAGGTGACGACTGTGATCACCGGCATCGGCGCCACCCCCTCGCCAATTGGCGATATCGCAATCGCCCCCTATGACCCGCAGAAAAGCTGGGAGGACGTCGAAATGGCCATTGAGCTCTTCTCCGCCTATGGGTTTGATGCCGCCCTCATCCCCTTCTACAACGAGGACGGCTTAGGCGAATGGGGCGTCTATAGCGATTATTACGGCTATACCCTTGGCTATTCGCTTTACGATACCGAAGGGGCGGAAGCGGCCTATGAAGCCTACCTTGGTTTGCTTGAGGGCTTAGGCTGGGCTTACCAAGGCGACAACTACGGCGAAGCGATATACGCCCTTTCGCATAACGGGGTCGATTACCTAATCGGGGTATCGAGCACTGATCAAACCGCCATCTTGATATACCTTTATTCGGCAACCGCCCAAACCGCGATCGGCGATTACATCGCCACCGCCTTCGCCACCTCGCCTAACGCCACGGTCAACGCGACCATCAGCTTCATTTATTACGAAGCCGAAGTCGATATGGACACCTACGAGGTCAACCTAGTGGGGGAAGAGCAAACCGAATTGACCGAGGCTGAGGTGCTATTCGATGAGGAGGCTTGCCGCCAAACCCTAAACGGAGTGAGCTACTATTACGTCAACACCCCTTCCGGGTCCTACGCCGCCTATGGCGATGGGGAGGTATTCGATTCCGCCGTCGGGATGGATTATTGGGAATACTACGTCAATAGCCCGCTTGATCTCGCCGCCTACGCCTCCTTCGTCGATAACGGGGACGGGACCTATTCCGGGGACGTCAACGCGACCAACGTCCTCGCCTGGATGCTTGGCTTCGACCTAAGCGAGGATAACCCGGTGTCGAGCTGGGTGCTTGACGAGGAGAGCGGCGTCATCAGCGGCCAAGTCGTCGCCGAGCCCACCATCTACTACAACTCCACCCAGACAGGCTATCTATACGGCTACTACTCGATCGACTTTGAGATTTCCTCAATCGGGGAAACCGTGGTCTCGCTTCCATTCTAAACTTTGCTTGGCCGATCTCTTATCTTGCAAGAGGTCGGCTTTTTGCGTGCTTTTTCGCTTGTCCTGCTAGAAACCTGGCTTTGCCTTTTGGCCACTAAGAATTGGTCAAACTCGTTTTTTGCCTTTGTCTAGCCCCCTTAACCCTTCTATAATCGAAAAGAGGAAACCATTATGGCAGCGAATCAAGAGAAGAAAACGCGGGGCGTCGCTTTTTTCGCCCAAACTTACGATGGGGACGTCATCCCAAAGAAGACGAAGTGGATCTTCTCCATAGCCGCCGCCTTCCGCGACGGCTCCTACCAGCTCGTCTCCTCCTTTTTGATGACCTTCATGATGTATGCCGGGGTCTTAGGCACCGGCGGGGCCGATTACAACCAGCAGATCGTCGCCATCAACATCATCTTCGTCGCCTGCCTCATCTGGGATGGCCTAAACGACCCGATCATGGGCGTCATCATCGAGCGCATCCGCTTCAAAAGCGGCAAATACAAGCCTTGGATACTCATAGGCGGCATCGGCAACTCGATCGTCATGCTTTGCTTATTCCTTTGCAAGCCGACGGGCTGGGCCTATGTCGCGACGTTTGCCGTCTTCTATTTCCTTTGGGACTTCGTCTTCACCATGAACGACTGCGCCTATTGGGCGATGGTCCCCTCGATGACGAGCGCGGAGAAGGAAAGGAACAACATCACCTTCCTGGTGTCGCTTTTCATCTCGATTGGGACCTTTGCCATGTATGGGGTTTGCTCCATAATCCCGAATGCGGCCAATTCATATTACGTTTACGGCGTCATCGCCATCGTCTCCTCGGTGCTGTTCTTGCTTTCCCAGCTTGCCGTCTTCTTCTTTTGCAAGGAGAAGCGGCTTGACCCAAACCAGGAGGCGATAAGCGACAAAACCACGATCGCCGACATGTTCAGGATGGTTGGGAAAAACCGGCAGCTATTGGTGGTCGTCATCTCGATATTCCTCTATTACGCGGCCGCGTCGTTGGTCGTGGCCTTTGGGAGCAACTACTTCTATCTTTGCTTCGGCTATGGCGGGGATTCGGGCGGGGCCATCATGCTCGTCTTCACCGTCATGTATGCCATCGGGACGATACTCTCCCAGGTTCTGTTCAAGCCCCTTGTCGCCCGTTTCAAGCGATCTACCTTGCTGACCTGGTGCTTCTTCGTCGCCCTCATCGCCTATTTGGTTCTTTTCCTAGTCGGCTTCCCCCTTTTCGCTGACACCCCGCTTGCCTATAACGACGCCGCCCCAAGCGGCCTTCTTTGGGCGTTCGGGGGCACCCTCTCCCTCCTTTACATCCCGCCCATCTTCTTCTTCGCCGCCCAAGGCGTCTTCTACATGGTCTTGCTGGTCGATTTGCAAAACTGCATCGAGTACAACGAATGGAAGTTCGGGGAAAGGAAGGAGGCGGTGGCCTCTAGCTGGCGCCCATTCACCGCCAAGCTTTCCTCCGCCCTCCAAAAAGGGCTCATCCTCCTTTCCTTCCTCACCGCCGGCATCTATGACGTCACGCAGCAGATCAGCGGCGTCCAAAACGACCTCGCATCACAAGTCGCCTCCGACCCGGATAACGAAGCGCTTTACCAGGAGCAGGCGACCGCGCGGGTCGACGCCATCATCGCCGGGGTCGACGCGACCCCGAAGGTCGTCATGGGCGTTTGGATGGTCGGGGCGGCTTTGGCCTTCCTACTCGCCTCCTATTTGCTTATGCGCTTCCTTTTCAAGATAGACGAGGACGCCTATAGGAAAATCGAAAGCGAGCTGAAGGAACGCAAATCGGCTGCAGATCAAAGCGAAACGGCGTAAAACCCCGTTTAATCCTCTGCCTTTTCGATTTTAAAGGAGACGTTGGTCTCTATCTGCCCGCATTTGATTAATAGCGACCCGCTTCCCGCTTTGCCTTCTTTTCCCCTGACGTAGATGGCGCTTTGGCCGGCCTCGAGGGAGAAAATGGCGGGCGAGCAAAGCTCGATGTCGCCCATTGCCTTAACCTCAACGACAGAATAATCGTATTTAAGGGGGTTGCCGTGGTCATCGGTTTTATTTAGGTAGACGGCCGCTTGGTCGCCTATAGGCAAGGTGGAGGAACTTTGTGACACCTCCAGCTTTTGATAATGGAACGGGCCCCTGGTCAGGACGTTGACCAGGTTGCCGCCTCGGTAGAACTCGAAGCGGAACCCTTTCTTTTCCGCCCCCCATAGCCCGGCGGCCCTAGTGAAGATGTCGGCGACCTCCGAATAGGAAAGGCGGTGCCTCTTCATGAGGTAGAAAAGCAATAGCTTATGGCGGAGCTTAAGCTTGTTTAGCCCGTTTATGGCGGCGTAGTTGAAGGCCTTCGCCACCCATTTCCGCATCCTGCCCTTCAAAAAGGGCGGGAGGGCGCTTTCGGATATGTAGGAATCTATGAAAACGGGCGGATGGGGGAGGTGGGGGAAGAGCTTGCGGTTTGGGAGGAATTCGCCAATGAGGTCTTCGCCCCTGTAGAAGCTGACGCTGTCGGCGTTGGTGAAGATGGGTAGCGGGCTAGGTAACTTCGATTCGCTATAGTCGCCTAGCTCAAGCGAATAGGGGATGTAGGCGACGTCAGCTGAGGCGAATTGGCTTTCTATCGCGTAGGCCGCCGCCTTCTTGACGCGGAACTGGCTAAAGACCCCGTGATAGCAAATATGGTCGCCCGAGCCGAAGTCGCGATGCGTCCCATAGTCGAAGGCGCACCAGCCGATTTCCCCGGCGAGGGATTCGAATTTAATCGCGTCGTCGATGACTTTGAGGTGGCGGAGGGCATGCTCAGCCGCCCGTTCGTCGCGATCGCCCATCTTGGTCGGGAACATATGCCCGTTATGCTCGGTCACGAGCCTTGCATGGCCCTTCTCCCCATAGGTTTTCGGGTCGTCGAGGCCATGGGCTAAGGAGGAGCAGGAGAAATCGTTGTAGCCGTATATGTCCTCAAGCAGCTCTGAGCCCTTGAAGTTCCTCACCCCAATCGAGGCCCGGCTTGGGTCGAGTTCGTTTTTTATTTTTTCTAGGCGCGAATAGTAATCGTGGTTATCCGGGGATTCGTCTATACGGAGCCCATAGGCGATGAGGCAGGGGTGATTGCGTTCCTTTTTTATCATCCCCCTAGCCATCTGGGCCGACTTATCCTGCCATGCCTTATCCCCGATATGCTGCCACCCCGGGATCTCGTCGATGACGAATAGTCCAAGGCGGTCGCAGGCGTTTAGGAAATGCTCGCTTTGGGGGTAATGGGAGGTCCTGACGACGTTTAGGCCAAGTTCCTTTATCTTCCTCGCGTCCTCTTCCTGGAGCCCCTTGGCCGCCGCCATCCCAAGGTAGGGGAAGCTTTGGTGGCGGTTGAGCCCGAATAGCTTGGTCTTCTTCCCGTTTAGGTAGAAGCCGTCCTCCTTCCATTCGACGTCGCGGAAGCCGGCGTCAAGATCGTATTCCTCATCGTTAAAGACGATCTTAAGACGGTAGAGGGTCGGGTGGAGGTGGCTATAGGGCGAGATGCCTTCAAAAAACGCCTCGCTTCCCTCAAATGAGCCGATTTCCCTTTCGCCTAGATATAGCGTTCCCCGCAAATCCGAAACCAAATCCCCGTTTTCGTCTTTGGCTTGGATTTGCATTTTACCCGAGGCGGAGGCACGGACGAAGATGTCTTCAAGGTGGCGCTTATTATGCGACACCAATTTGACCTCGCGGTAAAGCCCGGCGTAGGTTAGGTAGTCGACGACGTTGCCAAAAGGCGGGATGGCGGGGTCCTCAAAGCCATCGACCTCGGCGATAAGCTCATTGCCCTTCCTTTTCACCAAACCCGTCACGTCATACTCAACCGGCAAAAAGCCCGAGATTTTTTCCCCGAGCTGCTTCCCGTTTAAGCTGACCTTGAGCTTGAGCATCGCCCCTTCGAAAACAAGCTTCTTGCTTTCCTTCTCCGGGTAAAGGTCATCGAAGCAAAGCCGGTAGACGAAACATCCTTGGCAATCCCCTTCGGAATAGTAGTGGGCGGGCAAGCTAAGCGGGCAATCGGGAAGGGTTATCTCCCGCCCCTCGCCTTCAATGCGCCAGAAAGAATTGAGTTTTTGCACCATATAGGCAATTTTAGCAAAGAAGAGAGGGTGGACAAAGACCGCGTCTTGCGCTTTACTTTTGCCTATGAGAAAGCCATTTGATTACCTCGTCGTCGGAAGCGGCCTTTCCGGCGCTTCCTTTGCTCGCCTCGCCCTTGATAGGGGAAAGAGGGTCCTCGTCATCGAGAAGCGCGATGAAATCGGGGGCAACATCGCCACCAAGGACGTCATGGGCATACCGGTCCACGAATACGGCCCCCATATATTCCACACCGACAGCAAGAGGGCCTACGATTTCTTTTGCTCCCACGTCGAAACCTATCCCTTCGTCAATTGCCCCCTCGCCTATTACAAAGGCTCCTATTACCACATGCCCTTCAACATGAACACCTTCCATGAGCTTTGGGGCGTCAACACGCCCGAGGAGGCGAAGGAAAGAATATGGGAGGAGGTTGCGAAAGAGGGGATCGATGAGCCCGCCAACCTCGAGCAGCAGGCCCTAAAGATGGTGGGCCGCACCATCTTCGAGACCTTGGTGAAGGGCTATACGGAAAAGCAATGGGGCCGCGATTGCCGCGACCTCCCCCCTTCCATCATCAAGCGGCTCCCCCTGCGCTTTGTTTACGACAACAACTACTTCAACGACCCCTACCAATGCCTCCCCAAAGGCGGCTATTCTAAGCTGATCGATAATTTGCTTAAGGGGGCGGAAGTGCGCCTAGGCGTCGATTATTTGAAAAACAGGCAAGAGCTTTCCAACTTGGCCGAGGAGACGGTCTACACCGGGCGGATCGACGAGTATTTCGGCTTTCGGCTCGGCCATCTTGAGTATCGGAGCCTCCGTTTTGAGACACAGATAAAGCCCATCCCCTCCTTTCAGGGCAATCCGGTCGTCAATTACACCGACCGCGATGTCGCCTATACGAGGGTTTGCGAGCATAAGATGTTCGACGATTCGCTAAAAGGGCTGCCATACACGGTCGTGACCTACGAATACCCCGATTCCTTCGCCGAGGGGAAGATCCCCTATTACCCGATAAACGACGAGAATAATTCCAAACTCGCCGAATCATATAAGGAGCTTGCAAAAGGGGAGAAGGGCGTTTATTTCCTAGGCCGGCTCGCCAATTACCGTTACTACGATATGGACGACACCATCCTCGCGGCCTTTGATTTAGCCTCCTCGCTTGGCCTTCTTTGAGGAGGTTTTTCGCGCTTAGGCGGCAATAGCTGACGAAAGGGCTTGCGCCATTCCCCAAATAGTCCTATATTATGCGGGCCGAAACAATTCGGCCATCTCGCGGGATAGAGCAGTCCGGTAGCTTGCCAGGCCCATAACCTGGAGGTCGGTGGTTCAAATCCATCTCCCGCAACCAAGATAATCCGGCGCCTAGGAATAGGCGCCTTTTTTGCATAAACCAAGCCACTGTCCGCCATTTATACCCTATGGTCTCACTTTCATATAAAACTTTGTTAATAACTATAAACAACCCTTTCCCCCGGTGCTAAAATCGCCTCGGATCGAATATGAACGTCAGCGAGCTTAGGATCGGCGAGAAAAGGAAAATCGCCAAAGTCGGAGGGGTGGGGGTAGTCCGCCACCGCCTCTTGGAGATGGGCATCATCCCCGGAACGCAGGTCTCGGTCACCAAGAAAGCCCCGCTAGGCGACCCCATCCAAATCCACATAAGGGGTTATGAGCTTAGCATCAGAAAAGAAGATGCCTTATTGATTGAGCTATCCGAAGAGGAGGAGAAAAGATGAGGGTCGCGCTTGTCGGCAACCAAAACTGCGGGAAGACGACCCTATTCAATTGCCTCACCGGCTCCTCCCAGCGGGTTGGCAACTTCCCCGGGGTGACGGTGGATAGCAAAATCGGGACCATCAGGGGAGTGAAGGAGAAGATCGAGGTCGTCGACCTCCCCGGCATCTATTCCCTTTCCCCATATTCGAACGAGGAGATCGTCACCCGCGATTTCATTTTGCATAACGACGTCGACCTCATTTTGAACATCATCGACGCGACCAACATCGAAAGGAACCTGTATTTGACGCTTCAGCTTATGGAGCTTGGCAAGCCGATGCTATTGGCCGTTAACATGATGGACGAGGTCAGGAAAGCCGGCAACTCCATCGACCAAAACAAACTCGAGGACGAGCTTGGCATTGAGCTTTGCTCCATCTCGGCCGCCAAAGGCGAGGGGATAGGGGAGCTTATCGAGCACATAAAGAAGATCGGGACGTCTGGCGAATTGCCGAAAAAGCAGGACATTTGCCCAACCGATTCCCCGGTCCACCAGGCCATCCACGCGATGATGCACCTGCTTTCCGACCATTCCTCCCGTTATCATCTGCCGATCCGCTACTTGGCCTCCCGGATCGTCGAAGGCGACGCCTTGCTTGAGGATGAGGCACAGCTAAGCGACAACGAGAAGGACATGGTGGGGCATATCGTCAAGGAGATGGAGAAGGATTGCGGGCTCGACCGCGAAGCGGCCGTCATCTCGATGCGCTACGAATACATCGACAAGGTGTGCGCCGACTGCGTCAAGCGGGTTAGCGAGCTGACCGAAAGCCAAAGGAAATCGCAAGCCATCGACAAGGTCTTGACCAACAAATGGGCCGCCTTCCCGATATTCATCCTCATCATGGGGCTCGTCTTCTATTTGACATTCGGCCTTATCGGCAAGTATTTGAGCGACTGGCTCGACATGGGGATAACGGCCTTGGTCGAATTGACGGAGGGGGCCATGGAAAGCGCGGCGATAAACCCGGTCGTCGTCTCGCTTGTCTGCGACGGGGTGATGGGCGGCATCGGCTCCGTCCTTTCCTTCCTCCCGACCGTCGTCACCCTTTTCTTCTTCCTCTCACTTCTTGAGGATTCCGGCTATATGGCGCGGATCGCCTTCATCATGGATAAGCCGCTTCGCAAGCTTGGCTTATCGGGGAGGAGCTTCGTCCCGATGCTCATCGGCTTCGGCTGCTCGGTCCCGGCGGTTATGGCCAGCCGCACCTTGACTAGCGACCGCGACAAGAAGCTAACCATTTTCCTAATCCCATTTATGTCCTGCTCGGCGAAGCTGCCGGTTTTCACGCTTCTTACCGCCGCCTTTTTCGGCGTCTATTCGCCTTTGGTCATGATCGGCCTTTACTTGCTTGGGATAGCGGTGGCGGTGCTTGCCTCGGCCGCCTCCAAAGCCCTCGTCAAGGGCAAGCCATCGCCTTTTATGATGGAGCTGCCGACTTATCGTCTGCCGGGAGTGAAAACGACTTTGCGCCTAATGTGGGATAAGGCCGTCGACTTCATCAAGAAGGCCTTCACCGTCATCTTCGTGGCGACCGTCATCGTCTGGTTCCTCCAGTCCTTCGATTATCGCCTTAACTTCGTGACCGACAACGAGCAAAGCCTGCTTTCCTACATCGGCCGCTTCCTCACCCCGGTTTTCTACCCCTTTGGGGTCACCGATTGGCGGGTAAGCAGCGCCATCCTCACCGGGCTTACGGCCAAGGAGTCGATCGTCTCGACCCTCGATTTGCTTTTATCCGGAGAAAGCATCCAATCGGTCATGAACGGGCTGCAGGCGTTTGCCGTCTTGGTCTTCGTCTTGCTCTACATGCCCTGCGTCGCCACCTTCGCCGCGATGCGCAAAGAATTGGGGAAGACTTGGATGGCCGTGCTTTATATGTTCTTGCAAACCCTCATCGCCTATCTTCTCGCGACCCTCATCTATCAGCTTGGCAACCTCTTCCTTTCTCCCTCTTGGCTTGATTACCTAATCCTTAGCATCGTGCTTGTCCTCTTCGCCTGCGCCGCCATTTATTTGCTTTTGCGCGGCGGCTGCCGGAACAAGGAATGCGAAGGCTGCGCCCTCGCCTCTTCCTGCCATAAGGCCAAGAAAGGGACGGGGCGAAAGAAGAAATAGAGTTTTCGCCTTCTCAAAGAGCGATTCTCTTTTTTGGAGAAATGGGGAATTTTTGGGTTTTGCCAAGTTTGGCTTTTGGGCTGATAAACCCGCAAAAAGGCTCTTTTCCATGTCGGAGACCAATTCGCCTACATACGCAAAAGGAGCGAGAATCGGCTGATTTTGCTTAGATTTTGCACTCATTTGCCATTCACCTAAAACCTTTAACTAGGTGATTTGGTTTGCTACAATGCGACCCGGAGAAAATGAGTATGGTAATCACCTTCGTCTGCGACGTCCTGGGAAAAGAGAACAACGGGACGACAATCGCGACCATGAACGTCATCAGGTCGCTAAGGAAGAAAGGACACGAGGTCCGGATCGTCTGCCCCGACAAGGATAAGGAAGGCGAGCCCGGCTACTACATCGTCCCTTCCATGCGCTTTGGGCCCTTCAACGGGTATGTTAGGAAAAACGGCGTCAACCCGGCCTCGGGGCGCGATCTAAGCAAGGTAAGAGAGGCCTTAACCGGGGCCGACCTCGTCCATTTCAACTTCTGCGGCATGCTTTCTCCCAAGGTCGTCGACCTCGCCCGCGAGATGGGCATCCCCTGCACGGCGAGCCTCCATACCCAAGCCGAGAACTTTACCAACCATTTCGGGCTTGAGAACAGCCCCGTTGCCAATAAGGCGGTGTACACCTGGCTTTACCGTTCCCTTTTCAGCAAAGTCGACGCCATCCATTACCCTTCGCAGTTCATCCACGACCTTTTTGAAAGGACCAACCATTTCCATTCGACCTCATATGTCATCTCCAACGGGATCCAAAAGAAGTTCCGCCGGCTCCGGGTCAACCGGCCCGAAAGCCTTAAGGGCAAGTTCGTCATCGTCTACACGGCCCGTTACTCGACCGAGAAGGACCATAAGGTTTTGCTTAAGGCCATGAAGTATTCCCGCCACCGCGACGACATCGTCCTCATCCTCCCCGGGGCGGGGCCGCTTGAGAGGAAACTGCGCCGCGAGGCGAGGAAGTGGTGCGCCAATGAGCCGATATTCGGCTTCCACCCCCACGAGGAGATGGTCAAGATCCTCAACATCGCCGACCTTTATTGCCACGTTGGGACGGTCGACATCGAGCCCGTTTCCTGCCTTGAGGCGATTTCCGTCGGCATCTGCCCGGTGCTCACCGATTCCCCGCGCAGCGCCGTCGGGGGATTTGCGACCGGGAAGATGAACCTCTATAACCACCGCTCGGCCAAAGACCTCGCCGACAAGATCGACTATTGGTTCGAGCATCCAATGGAAAGGGAGGAATGCGCCAAAACCTATTCGGGCTTGGCCAGCCACTTCGATTTCCAAACCTCGATGGACAAGATGGAGCGGATGTTCGCCCAAACCATCAAGGACTACCGGGTCAAGCAAGCCGAGAGCCTGCCCCTATTAGAGAAGAAAGCCTAAATGAAGCCGATTAAGACGGTTTACTACACCGATCCGCTTAACGACGAGTTCTCCGGCAACAAGATCGAGCGTCGGCCTTTGCCGAAAAACTACAAATACGTCCACCGCAACATCTTCTACCGGGCGGCGGCCTGGTTTGTCTATTACCTGATCCTCTATCCGATTGCCGTCATCATCTACCGGCTTTTCCTCCATTACAAAGTCGTCGGCAACAAGCGGATAAAGGGGATAATGAACAAGCCCGTTTTCTTCTATGGCAACCACACGACCATGTGGGATGCCGGCATCGCCCAGTTTTTGGCCTCAAGGGGCAAAAGGACCTACATCATCACCAACCAGGACACGACCTCGATAAAGGGCATCCGCTGGCTCGTTTCCATGCTTGGGGCCATCCCCATCCCGGAAAACGCCGAGCAGCGGGCCAAGTTCGTCGATTGCTTGAAATACCGCGTTAAGCAAAAATGCGGCATCTCCATCTTCCCCGAGGCCCATATTTGGCCCTATTCGACCCATATCCGGCCCTTCAAGGACGATTCCTTCGTCTATCCCGCCGAATGCGGGGCCCCGGTCGTGGCCATGTGCACGACGTATCGGGAAAGGCGGTTTAGGAAGAATAAGCCCCCCTTGCCGGTCGTCCACATCTCCAAGCCCTTTTTCCCCGACATGAGCAAATCGCTCACCCAAAGGAAGCAGGAACTGCGGGCCCAGGTATACGATTATCTGGTTGACGTCGCCGGAAGCGCGGAAAACGTCGAATACATCTCCTACGTCAGGAAGAAGGAAGAGGGGGGCGGGCAATAACCCCCTCTTTTTTACTTTTTTCTTCTCGGGCATCCGCCTTCCTTAATTGCTCCCAAAAGGCTATAATGGCTTCGTTGCCTAAATAGAAAGGAAAAAGACAATGGAACTAAAAGGATCAAAAACCGAGAAGTGCCTCCAAGAGGCCTTCGCCGGGGAATCGCAGGCCCGGAACAAGTACACCTACTTCGCCTCGAAAGCCAAGAAGGATGGCTATGAGCAAATAGCCGCCATCTTCCAGGAAACCGCCGACAACGAAAAGGAACACGCCAAGCTTTGGTTCAAATACCTCGAGGGTGGCGAGATCAAATCGACCGTCGAAAACCTCGAAGCCGCCGCCGGTGGCGAGAATTACGAATGGACCGAGATGTATCCCTCCTTCGCCAAAATCGCCGAGGAGGAGGGGTTCCTCGAAATCGCCGCCAAGTTCCGCATGGTCGCCGAGATCGAGAAGCACCATGAGGAGCGTTACAAGAAGCTGCTTAATAACGTCAAGGAAGGCGTCGTCTTCGTCGGCACCGACCTCGCCGTCTGGAAATGCCGCAACTGCGGGCACATCGTCGTCGGGAAATACGCCCCCGAGGTTTGCCCGGTGTGCAAGCACCCGAAGGCCTATTTCGAGCTCTCCGTCGTCAATTATTGATCGGCTTGACCATTGAGGCCCCCTTGTGGGGCCTCTTTTGTTTGCCTTATGCCTCGGGCTAACTTAAACTAATGGGGCTATGGATATCCTGTTTTACGTGCTTTCCGCCCTTATGGGCCTCATCCTCCTTTTCCTTTTGTTCCTATTGCTTTTCCAGTTCCTTTTCATCGCCTTCGCCCCTTTGAAGCCAAGGAAGTTCAAACCCGACCCCAATCTAAGGAAATTCGCCATCATCATCCCCGCCCACAACGAGTCCTCGGTCATTAAGGGGACGGTTGAGCATCTGCTAAGCAAGCTCGATTACCCAAGGGAGCTTTACGACGTCTTCGTCTGCGCCGACAACTGCACCGACGATACCTTCGACCTCGCCAAGCAAGCCGGGGCCATCTGCTATAAGCGCTTCGAGGAGGATCCAAGCAAACGGAAGGCCTCCTACCCGATAAAGCTATTAATCGACGAGGTCTTGAAATCGGATAAGGGGTATGACGCCGTCATCAAGTTCGACGCCGACAACATCCCCTGCGCCTCCTATCTGCGCGTTATGAACGACGCCCTGGGGGAGGGAGTGGAGATCGCCAGGGCCCACGAGGCCCCATCCAACATGGGGCAAAACGTTTGGACCTCGGTGTCTTCCTGCTATTACGCCCGCGATTCGCGCCTAGCCTGCAATTTCCGCGAAAGGGTCGGCTGGAACTCGATGCTTTCCGGCGCCGGGATGATGGTCTCGACCAAGGTGCTAAGGGAAACCGGCGGTTGGGACGCGATGGGCGGAATCGACGATAGCGAGTTCACCATCCGCCGCCTCAAGGAACGCCGCCACATCAATTACGTCGCCGACGCCATCGTCTACGAAGACCAACCTTCAAGCCACGCCGATTCCAGCGCCCGCAACGCCAGGATGGCCAACGCCTTGGCTAAACTATATCGAGAGGATGCCTTCAACCTCCTTGGGCTGTTTTTCAAAACCGGGAAGCTCACCTACCTCGACATGTTCGCCCAGCTTAGCTTCGTCCCTTTGCCGTTGTTGCTTGGCATCTCGATTCCCCTCTATCTTGTTTTCTTCTTCGTTACCTTTGGATTAGAGGCCGGCGGCATCGACGTCTATTCCTTCCTTTCGCAATCTATGGCCATCAATTCGATGATCGGGGTTGCCACCACGGCGGCCGCCTTCTTGCTTTTCTATTATTGCGTCTGGACCTATCAAAGCTGGATTGGGGTTTACCTGGATCGCGAATACCTGGGCAAGGATTGGTATAAGCAAGCGAAAAAGGGGATTTGGCTTGGGGCGTTTGTCATGCTTAGCTACGGGGCTTCCGTCTCCGAGGGGACGAGGAAAAGGAAAGTCGCCTGGAAGCAGATAAAGCGCAACCGCTGACCATTTATCGCGGCAAATCCTGGTTATCTTTTCCGCTTTGTGCTTCTATAGACGATTCATTTGGCGAGTCGATGCTTTCGATTTGCCGCATTTCCTCAAGCAGCTCGGCCTTCCTGGCCTCGGCGGTTTTCTTGTCTTTCCTAAGCTTTATCTGGAACCCCGATTCGAAGACGACGACCGAGGCGAAGGAAAGGATTACGACGAAATAGAAAGTGAGCATCCGCCAAAGCAAGGCGACGACGTTGGCTTGCGCATAAGGCACCCCGATGGCCCCGATGGCGATGGCAAATGCGAATTCGATGCCCCCCGTCCCACCCGGGGTCGGGACCCAGCAGACCGATCCGGAGGCGAAAGCCGCGATGAGCCCGACCTCGGCGAACTTCGACCAGCTCACATCCTCCCCGACGGCCCGTAGGATGAAGTAGGGCAAAGAGAAATAAAGGGCATAGACGAGTATCTTCACCAAGAAGGCCCCGGCCACCGCCTTTTTGTGGGCGAACAAGGCCTTGGTCGTGGCTTGGACGTTATGGCAATAGCTCTCGAAGCGGGGGATCTTGGGCCCGAGGAATTTGTTTATCCATTTGGCCTTGCAAAGCCATTTGGCGACCCGGATGAGCCAATCCGCCATCCTTTTCGATACCCCAAGGCAGACGACGGCCGCCAAAAAGCCCAGGTTGAAGACATAGCCCAAAACGGCCAAGCACCAGATGAGGACGTAGTTGGTGTAGTTGCCCCCGGCGAAGTTGTAGATGGCCGCGTCGATGTCCTTTACGAAGATGAAGGCCAAAACCTCAAAGGCGTTCAAGACGATGAGGTAGATCATGAAGTTGCTTAGCACGAGGCCCGTCGCCAAGCTCGAATCCATCCCCTTTTTGGAGAATTCGTATATCTGGACCGGCTGCCCCCCGGCGGCGAATGGGGTGACTCCATTATAGAAATGCTCGCTCGCGCCTATGAAATACCCATCGGCCGCCGAGGCTTTTTTGTCGTATGACCTCGAGAGGATGACAAGGGGTATCGGGTAGATGAGGAAGAAGAGGATGGTGAGGGCGATGGCCAAAATGAGCCAAAGGTAGTTTTTCCCATGCGATATCTCAATGAAGGTCGAGGAGATGTCGCCGATCTCGTTGGTGTTGAGGATGACGGTGATGACGACGGCCGCCATCGCGATAAGCAAAACGACGCCGGATATGATGTTCCTTTTGCTGGCTTTGCTTTTCGGGTCGCCGAGTTTGGCGAGTTCCTGGCTTATTTGCTTCTTGCGTTGCTCGGTTGTCTTCTTGTCGTCTTCTTCCATGGCTAGGGCAATTCTAACCTTTTAATGGACATTTGCTAAGTCCGACCCTCTTTTTTTGCGTCAACTGTTTTGCCTTTTAGGCCCGAATCGTCCCAGGTTTAACGTCATTTTACCTACCTTTTACATTGTTTTACCCTCCCTTAGTTGAACTTAACCCCCTTTTGCAAGAAAGTTTTGTTGCCTAAAGAGCTCAAGGCAAGAAAACGACCCGGATATGGCCGGGGATAGCAAATGAACGCAAACAAACTACTGAAAAGATCATTCATCGCCTTAATGCCCTTCGCCCTCGTTTCCTGCGGGCCCAAGGAATTCGACGTCTCCCACAGCGTCTCCATCATCACCCGCGAAGACGGCTCCGGCACCAAATCGGCCTTCATGGAGCTATTGGGGCTTAAGGGGAAAGACGACCCGGAAGAGGCGACCATCCAAAACGGGACCGCCGCCGTCTTGGCCGAAGTCGAGAACAACATGTACGCCATCGCCTACGATTCGCTTGGCTACGTCACCGAGGACGTCAAGCTGCTGCAGGTCGATGGGGTTGAGCCGACCATTGAGAACATCAAAACTGGCGATTACGCCATCTCCCGCCCGCTTAACGTCGTCTACAAAACCGCGGACATCGAGGGCAGCCCGCTTTATTCGGATTACCTATCTTTCCTCTCTTCCTCCCAGGCCCAGCAGATCATCTCCGAGGAAGGCTATGTCTCGATCGTCGACGGCGCAATAACCTACGCCGCCCCCGAAACGCCCCTCTCTGGCACCATCCAGATCTCGGGCTCGACCTCGCTTCAGCCCCTTATGATCCTGCTTGCCGAGGCCTATGAGCAGCTTAACGGGAATGTCTCGATCGAAGTCGCCGGCGGCGGATCGGGGACCGGATACGAAAACGCCGAAAACGGCGTCTCGGCATTTGGCATGATTAGCGAGGAATTCAACTCGGAAAAAGCCCCAAGCTGCGTTTATTCCACCGTCGCCAAAGACGGCATCGGCATCATCGTCAACCTCGATAACCCGGTTGAGGACATAAGCTTGGAAGACCTTTCCCGCCTCTACGACGTCGACGCCTCGCCCGCCATCTCTTCATGGAGCGAATTGATTACCGAGTAAAGGACGCGAAAGGAAAGGAAGCCTTCGTCAAATGGGCGCTGCTTATCTGCGCCCTTTTTGGCGTTTTAGCCCTTTTCTCGATCGCCATCTTCCTTTTCGCCACCGGCACCCCCTTCATCTTCAAAACCGGCTTCTCCTCCTTTTTCTTCTCCTCCGACTGGAAGCCGATTAACGGGCGTTATGGGATATTGTCGCTATTCACCTCGACGATGCTCGTCACCCTTTTCTCGACTTTGCTAGGCGGGGCGATCGGGCTATTCGCCGCCATCGCCCTCTTCCGCTTCGTCCCCAAATCCTTTAAAAAGCCTTGCTCCTTCGCCATCTCCGTCCTCTCCGGCATCCCCTCGGTTATCTATGGCCTATTCGGCATTGACTTCATCGTCCCCTTCATCCGCGATTACGTGGCGACGGATGGCTCCGGATACGGCATCGCCGCCGCGACTGCCGTCTTGTCGATAATGATATTGCCGACGATGGTGAGCTTCACCCTCGACGCCCTCAACGCCGTCGACCGTTCTTATTACGAAGGCGCCCTCTCCCTTGGAGCGAGCCGGGAAATGGCCCTTATGAAGGTGGTGGTCCCGGCCGCTAGAAGCGGCATCTTCGCCGCCTTGGTGTTAAGCAGCGGAAGGGCGATGGGGGAGACGATGGCCGTCATCATGGTCATCGGCAACCGGCCGAACCTGACCATTGATCCGTTTCAAAGCACCTTAACGCTCACCGGCGCCATCGCCCTCGGGGCGACGGAGTATTCAGACGACGCGAAAACCTCGCTTATCGCCGTCGGGGCCGTCTTGTTCGCCCTTACCTTCATCGTCAACCTCGTTTTCGCCATCATTAAGGGGAGGGACAAAAAATGCTAAGCGTCGAATCGTTTAAAAGGCGCCGCATCGCCTACTATGGGTATCGGGCGGGGAGCTATTTAAGCCTATTCATCTCCCTCGCCGCCTTGCTTGGCCTTGTCCTTTACATTGCCATCCAAGGGGCCCCGGAGCTAAGCTTCTCCCTCCTTTTTGGGGAGTATAGCAGCGCCCATCCTTCCCTTGGCCCGGCCTTCCTTGGGACGCTTTACCTCATTCTCATCTCCTTAGGCGTTGCCACCCCGATCGGGATGATGTCGGCCATCTTCCTTTCCGAATACGCCAAGGGCAATTCGATCTACGTCAAGGTCATCCGCATCGCCATCGAGACGCTTTCGGGCATCCCCTCAATCGTCTATGGGCTTTTCGGCTACTTGCTTTTCGTCTATTACCTTGGCTGGGGGTATAGCCTGCTTGGCGGCTCGTTCACCATGGCTTTGATGATACTTCCCGTCCTTGTGCGCGGGATCGAGGAAAGCCTCCGCTCCGTCCCCTCCTCCATCCGCGAGGCGAGCTTCGCCCTCGGGGCCGGGAAGGCCGACACGACGTTTAAGATCGTCTTGCCCTGCGCCATCCCTGGCATCATCACCTCGATCATCCTCTCGGTGGGGCGGGTGCTAAGCGAATCGGCGGTATTGCTCGTCACCGTTGGGATGGTCGTCAACAAAGTCCCATCGACCCCCCTTTCCTCGGGCACGAGCCTCGCCCTCGACATTTATTACTTCTCCTCCTACGGCTACCGCGAGGAAGCCTCCGCCACCTCCTTCGTCTTGCTCCTATTGGTACTTTTGCTCGATGGGTTGGCGTTGCTTCTTGGGAAACTTCTTTCGAAAGGAAAAGGCTATGAGCGATAAAAAGGAACTTATCAAAGTAAGGGGCCTCGACTTGTTCTATGGCGAGAAGCAGGCTCTGAAAGACATCAACATCGAGGTTTTCGACAAAGAGGTGTTGGCCCTCATCGGCCCTTCCGGATGTGGGAAGTCGACTTTCCTTAGGACCCTTAACCGAATGAACGACCTCATCGACGATTGCCGCATAAGCGGGTCGATAGTCTTCGACGATCAGGAGATAACCGGGAAGAAGGTCGACGTCAATCTTCTCCGGAAAAGGATCGGCATGGTTTTCCAGCGCCCCAACCCCTTCCCGAGCTCGATTTACGATAACATCGCCTTCGCCCCCCGCCTTTTCGGGGTGAGGAAAAAGGAGGAGCTAAGCCAAATCGTCGAGAACAGCCTTAAAAAGGCCTCGATTTGGGATGAGGTGAAGGACCGCCTTAAGGAACCGGCCCTCTCCCTTTCCGGCGGGCAGCAGCAGCGGCTTTGCATCGCAAGGGCCCTCTCCGCCGACCCCGAGATCCTGCTTATGGATGAGCCGACCTCGGCCCTCGACCCCATCTCGACGGCCAAGATCGAGGAGCTTATCGCGAGCCTAAAGAAGGAGATGAGCATCGTCATCGTCACCCACAACATGCAGCAGGCGACCCGGGTCGCCGATAGGACCGCCTTCTTCTTGATGGGCGAGCTCATCGAATGCAACGACACCGAGTCCCTCTTCTCCTTGCCCAAAGACAAGCGAACGCTTAATTACATTACGGGAAGATTCGGCTAAAATAGGAGGAACATATGGAAAATCGCGTCGAAAAAAGCCTGCTCTCCATCCGCGGCCAATTAACCAAATTGGCCTTTGCCTCGGTTTCGGCCCTCAAGAAATCGAAGCAAGCCCTCAAAACCCTCGACAAACCCCTTTGCCGGCAGATCATAGACGGCGACGCCGAGATCGACGCCATGGAGGAGGCCTTGGAGAAGGAATGCTTCTCGGTGCTTTTGCTCGATTCGCCCTTCGCCGCCGACTTCCTCTTTGTCTCCTCCTCGCTTAAGATGATCACCGATTTGGAGCGGATAGGCGATTACGCGGTCGACGTGGCCGAGGAGGTGTTTTACCTCCCCGAGGGGCAAAAGCTCCACCTCGACGACCTCGAGCTGCTTTTCGATTACGTCCTCGATTTGCTTTCCGTCGCCGTCGACGCCTTCTTGAATTCGGATTTGGAGAAGGCCCGTTCCCTTTCGCGGCTCGACGACAAGATCGATCGCCTCTTCGTCAAAGTGAGGCAAGACATCGCCAAGGGGCTTGGGGAGAAATCGATCGACCCGGAGGAGGGGATAGTGGCCTCGCTTATCGCCAAATACCTTGAGCGGGTCGCCGACCATGCCGTCAACATCGGCGAGTGGGTCGATTACGCCAAAACCGGGGCCCATCAGAACAGCTGACCATGGAAGAGGGGAAACTCATTTACTGCGTCGATGACGACGCCGACATCCGCTCGGTCTACGAATGCGCCCTCCCACTTGGGGGGTTCCGCTTCAAGACATTGGCTTCGGGCTCTGAGCTTTGGGCGGCCCTTTCCGAGGGGAAATGCGATTTGCTTTTGCTCGATTTGATGCTTCCCGGGGAAGATGGGTTCGATTTGCTTTCCCGTCTTAAGCAAGACGCCCGCTACCTCGACATCCCGGTCATCGTCGTCTCCGCCAAATCCGGCGAGACCGACACCGTCAAAGGGCTTGACCTTGGGGCCGCCGATTACATCGATAAGCCTTTCAAGGTGATGGAGCTTTTGGCCAGGATTAAGGCGAATCTGCGCAAAAGCGGCCCTTCTTCCGCGATTTCCTATAAGGGGATATCCTATGACCCATCGCGGAAAAGCTTTTCCGCCAACGGGGAGAACATGAAGCTCACCAACAAGGAAAGGCAAATCCTTGAGCTGCTTTTCTCCTTCCGGGGGAAGCTCGTGAAGAAAGATGATCTGGTCAAAGCCGTTTGGCCCGATGCCGTTGACATAGAGACCAGGACGGTCGACGTCCACATCTCGATGGTCCGCCGCAAGCTCAGCCCCCTTGGCATCGACATCAAGACCATCCGCTCATTGGGGTATATCCTTGAATGAGGAAGGGAAGGAAAAGAGCTTTAATCGTCTCTTGCCTGCTTGCGCTTGGTTCCGTTTTCGTTTACGGCTCCTCTGTTTTCCTTTATGGCTCCTCGATCTTCGATAGGGCAAGCGAGCAAGCCGATTCCTTGGCCTATAGCCTTGCCTCCTCCTATGCCGAATCCGGGCTTTCCGCCCTCCCTAATGTTAGCAATGGCGAATACGCGATCCTAAACGCCGATGGGGAGCCGCTGCTTGAATACGGGGACGGCTTGCCTTCCTCCTATGGACTTTATGCGTTGGCCGGTTCGACCTTGGGCGAAGGGGAGATCGGACATAGCAGCCGCGGGGGGCTTTCCTCCTACCGGGCCATCTCGATGGTCAAAGCCGAAGGCGAACAGGAGGCTATCATCGTCTACGCCGAGACGGAAGCCGGCCTTTTTGGGCCTTCGTTCACCCGTTTCGCCATCATCCTCCTTTTTATCGTTTTATCCTTTTCGGGTATCGAAATCGCGGTGTCCGGATATTTCCTTTCCTCCTTGGGGTCCGTCATGTCGGCTTCGGCTAGGCGAATCGACGAACTCGCCTGCCAAAAGCCCCTTACCCCGTTGCCCAAATGCAAAGACCCCGAGCTATCCTCTTTTTGCGAGCAGCTCGACGAAGCCTCCTTTGCCTTGCTTAGGCAACGCCGCTACTTGGAGGATTCCGAATCGGGGGTGAGGAGGATATTGGATTCGGTAAGCGACCTCATCGTTTTGCTGGAAGAGGATGGGAAGGCCACCTTCTTGAACCTATCCGCCGCCAAGGCCTTTCACCTCGATCAGGGCAAGCCCCATGATATTTCCTCCTTCGGCTTCCCCGATGAGATCGAGAAGAAGATAAAAGCCGGGGAAACCCTTGAGACCGTCTATCCCCTCGAGCAGAGCCATTACGCCCTCCGCGGCTACTCCACCCCGGCCGGATACGTCATCGCCATGGCCGACATCGACTTCGAGGTCAACATGGAGAAGGTCAGGCAAAGCTTCTTCGCCTCGGCCAGTCACGAGCTGAAGACCCCCTTGACGGCGATACTAGGGCAAGCCGAGATCCTTTCCTTGCTTCCCCATGAAAAGGAACTCGACAAAGCCATCGATTCGATCTCGTCCTCGGGGAAGAGGATGCTTCGGCTCATCGAGGACATGCTTTCCCTTTCCCGCATCGAATCCGGGCACCGCGAGGTAAGCGGGCCGATAAGCCTGGCCAAGGCCGCCTTTGAGGCGCGCGATTCGCTTTCCCTTCTTATGAAGGAAAAAGGGGTGGAGGTGAGCGTCAAAGGCGATTTGCTCTACCCCATAAACTACGATGACGCCTATGCCCTTATTCGGAACCTATTGGAAAACGGGATCCGATATGGAAAGAAGGACGGCCACGTCGAGATAAGCTTTTTCGAATCCGGCTTCCAGGTCAAAGACGATGGGATCGGCATCCCAAAAGAGGACCGGGACCGGGTGTTTGAGCGCTTCTACCGGGTTGAGAAGAGCCGCTCGAGCAATCTTGGCGGGACCGGGCTTGGACTTGCCATCGTCAAGCACACGATGCTTAGCTATGGCGGGGAGGTTAGCGTTTCCTCTTCCCTAGGCGAGGGAAGCGTCTTCACCTGCACCTTCAAAAAGCCTAAGTGATGGGGGTGAGCGCAGCCGGCGATTTGCTAGGTGGGGCCTATGGTAAAAGCCTTTTCCTCTTTCCGGCGGCTCGGGCGAAATTACCTCTTGAAATAGCTGCGCCATCTCATAATAATATACGGGCGTCGTTGACGCAGTGGACCATTGGTGTAGCGGCCTAACATGCTTCCCTGTCACGGAAGAGACCACGGGTTCGAATCCCGTATGGTCCGCCACTTGCCTCGGTAGCTCAGTCGGTAGAGCAAGGGACTGAAAATCCCTGTGTCGGCGGTTCGATTCCGCCCTGAGGCACCATATTGAAAGGCCATGTCTGATACACTCCGTGCCTAGGCTGGGGTGGTCAGGCATTTTTCTTTTTCGCCGATAGATTCGGCATTTTTTGAATAAGCGGCGTATAGCAATGGTTGGATGTCCGGCCTTTTTGCCCGCTTTTCGCAAGGCTGACGCGCACGGAAGGAGCTTATTGTTATACGGCGCACGATTGTTACACGCCGCCTTGCACACCCCTTTGCCTAGCCTCTCATATATCGAATCCGCTTGCCGTCCGGTCCTTGTCCGCTGGGCGGCTTTTTTCATTTTTGGTTCCTCGGACTCCTGTCAAAAGGGCTTCTTTTTCGCCAAATAACGAGAGGGGCATTTCTCCCTTCTCAGACAAGGAGGAAGAAGCATGAGACACAAGCTGAAGATCGGCGTCCTCAAGGGCGCGCCACGCGACATGGTCGTGAGTTGTAAGAAGGCGCGCCTCAGCAAGAAGCTCACCGACAAGCTCTTCGGGAGACGCGACGAGGTGGTGATTATCGTCCTGGGGGTTTTCGTTGGCGAGGTCGCCATCACCGAAGTCGGGGGCGAGGCCGTGGGACGCATGAGTGATCCCGACATCTCCATGGAGGAGCTTGGGCAGGACGGGGCCGAGGTTGAGATCTACGAGGACTTCGGACATTCTCGACGGGTCTCAAAAAGACTTCAGTTTGGTCACCCAATGGTTTAGGTTGATGATCGATAAGCATGACCTTCGTCCTTTATGGGTCGGCTACGATCCTTGAAACTTGCAGTACTGGGTGAAGGAGATGGAGGACATTGGCTTCGAGATGGAGAAGATAAGGCAAGGCGCCTACACGCTTTCCGAACCGATGAAGCAGCTAGAAGTCGATATCAGGAACCATGCTCTTAATTACAACAACAACCACATCGTCAAGTGGTGCCTTGCCAACACCCAGGCCAAGGTCAACGTGAACGGGAACATCCAACCGTCGAAGCTCAACTCAAGGCTAAAAAGAATCAAGGGAACGTCGGGGACCATCATCGCCTATGCGACTTTACAAAGATACAAGCTGGACTACGAAGCGATGACAAAATAGTGCGCATTTTATCGAAATTATTGACTTTGTTCGGGGGTGGGTAAAATAATTTCATAGAATAAGGAGGTTGATTGTATGAGCAATTTCAATGTTGGTAGCGTAAAAGTTAAGCTGAGAAAAGGCGGTTCCACAATGACTACGTCATTCACTCCGCCCCTTGGGAAGTCCTTTAGAACAGAATATGAAGCTCAAAAAGCAGTGGAACAATACATTGCAAAAAGGTATCCGGGCTACGACATTGCTGATATGAGTATTTCCTATAAGTAATGGAAGCCATAAAACTGAACGATTTGCTGCGCATCGATGCAAACAGCGATGATTTTTGGCACGGCAGAGTCACCTTAAACACCAACCATCTTGAACAATGGCTGAATCGGAAGGACTATGAGAACCAAATTGGCCCTGACTTTTCTTTCTGGGCCAAAAACACGACCGGATCGAAAACACATCTTCACGAAAACGACCTCGTAGTAGTGGCCGTTCAAATGTATAGCAGGGATACATGGCTGCTCGCTTCCGTATGCCGTGTGACCAAAATCAATTTCGACAAGCCTTGTGAACGGATTGCGGAAGACAAATATCGGAAGTGGTTCAACAGGGTCGTTTTCAAGCTTAGTAAATCTGCGCAAGGCTATAACTTCAAGCTATCGACTTTCCTTGACAGATGCGAAGTCGTCGAGGTTTTGGATAAGCCCTTTGGCGGCAAGCCGTTTCCCGGTTACTACAACCTAAATGAGAAGATGCGCGATTTGATGAACTATATCCAAAACACGAATTTAGGCGAGGACTGGAAAAAAGAGCTGAAGGCGGTTAAGGCCGTCTATTGTTTGAACAACCACGATGAGCGCAAAGTTTACATCGGTTCCGCATATAACGACAATGGATGCCTGCTAAGAAGATGGGAGGATTACTTCGATATCATTCATGGCGGCAACGTTGAGCTTAGGAAGCTTTTCGAAGCGCATAAAAACAATCCCGATTACTTCAAGGACAACTTCTACTTCTCAATTCTGGAAGTCTTGCCGACGTCGGTCAGCGATGAAGATGTAATCAAACGCGAGCATCATTGGATGGAAGTCTTCAATTCAAGAGACCCAAAGTCTGGCTATAACAAAAACTGAAGGTAAAGCATCTGCAAAACTGGGACTCCTAATCGAGTCCTTTTCTTTTGTGCAAAGTTCAGAAAAAGGAGGAGACTATTTGATTTTCAAAAGAAAGAAGAAGAAACTGGAGAATTTCGACACCATCGGGCTCATCAACGACCTGGCCCTTCCTCTCACGCCGTTCGTGGACAGGATAACGACTCGGACGTGGTGCTCATTTGCATCGACGGGATTGCCAGCCAATGCGCGAAGCTCAAGGGCCGGTGCATCAAGCGGAGCGAGGACGGCATTATCACGGAGAGGCGAAGCGACCACACAGACAACAGCAAACCCCGTAGAACCGATTATTTATTGCACCTTTTTGCAACTTATCTCCGTAATTGTTTGCACCTTTTTGCAGTTTTGTTCCACTTTAAGGGTTTAAACCTGGTTGCCTTCTTCTTTTTTCTTTTCGTCTATATTTGGAAAGAGCACTTTGAACAAGAAAAGGAAAGAGCCGAATTTCGCTTATGTTTTATGATACGAAATCTAACAAACCTAACAAAAATGGTTTTACGGGCTTTGTCGCGTTCTGCGCGCCATCGCCTTTTGGTATTGGCTTTCCTTCGGCTGCTTTCCTTGCAGAAAATCTTAAAAATGCGCAATGTGATTTTTGCTGAAATCTTGAATTTGCGCAAAGTCAAAAATACAAAAATCTTCAAATCGCGCAAAGTGATTTTTCAAAAAGCCAGGAAAATTCGTGTTTGTATAACCGCATATCTGATATTGCCTTACGAGTTGTTGAGTTTGGCCTAATCGCATTTTCCATGGGCCGGTTGGCCAGCCGATTTGAGGTGACGGGGTTTTGCAAGCCGCGGTAGGGCGAATCGCATTTATCTATTCCTGACCTAGCCAATTTTCTCCTTCGCGGAAAAACAAAAAGCAATTTGTCTCCCGCGTTTCCAAACAAAGCCTTAGTGCATCTTCCAATCATTTTATCTGGTCGGCATTTGTGTATCACGCCCTTGTAAAATATGAATTTTACTCGGTTTTTGGAGTCAGCAGACTAACAAACCTAACAAACCTAACAAAAAATGAAATCTAACAAACCTAACAAACCTAACATAGTAAGCGTTGTCTTTTTTCACCAAGTCATGCGATAATACTAACAAACCTAACAAACCTAACAAAAAAATGAGGTCCAACAAACAAAGTCCGGAGGTTGCATATGGATAACAAAGGGTTCACTTTGACTTTCGGGAAGATGCCTTCCAATTATATCGAAAGAGGCGACGTCGCCGAAAAAATCAAGGATATGCTTTCTTTCGATTACCCCTTATCGCATTCGGTAGTGATAACCGGTGTAAGAGGATCTGGAAAGACCGTTCTTTTGACCAAAGTCGCCAAAATGATGTCGGCTATGAAAGAGTGGATCGTCATCGACGTCAACCCCAATAGGGAGGTCCTTTCCCAAGTCGCCGCCGGTTTATATGAGAGCAAGAGAATCAAGCAAATTTACCTGAAGTCCTCGATTTCCCTTTCCTTCAAGGGCTTTGGGATAACGATCGAGGGCAAACAGAAGGCCTCCAACATCGAGACGGTTGTCGCCAAGCTTTTGGATATCGCGGTGAAAAAAGGGCTGAAAGTGCTCATAACCCTGGATGAGGCCGCCAATAATCCCCATATACGGTCGTTTTTGCACGATTACCAAGCCCTTCTGCGCGACGACTATCCGCTTTATTTGCTTATGACGGGGCTAAACGAAAACGTTTTTTCCTTAAAAAACAGCAAAAGCCTCACTTTTTTATATCGTTGCCCCAAAATCGAATTGGGACCGCTTGATCTTACGCTGATAAAGGAGGAATACGAAAAAGCCTTCAACGGCATAGGCGAGCAGGAGGCTGCCGATTTGTCTAATTTAACGAAAGGGTATGCCTTCGCCTATCAAGTGGTTGGCATTCTCTATGCCAAATATCGCGACTTAAACAAAATGATCGGGGAATTCGATCAATATATGTCCTTATTCGTTTACGACAAGATTTGGGAAAGCCTTCCGGAAAACGAAAGGAAGGTCCTTTTTGCCTTTTCCAAGGAAAACGAGGGCACGGCTTCGTTAAGGCAAAAAGCGGGGCTAGGGCAAAAGGAGTTTTCCGTTTACCGTGACCGATTGCTTAGACGCGGCCTGCTCGATGGCTCGAAGCGGGGGCAATTGTCTTTCGTCCTTCCCAGGTTTTTCGCCTTTGTCGCAAGGCAGATAGATTAATCGAAATGGGTTTGCGAAGCCCCTTTCCCATTTCCAAGGGCGAGTTTGCTAGAATAGATATATATGAACACCTTGCTTAGCCAAATCACCCCCTCGCGGAGCTTTAACCTGACTTTCGTCCTCATCGACATCGCCTTCCTCCTCGTCTTAGTCACCTTGCTTTTATATAAGAGGCGTTACCAAACTTGCCTATTTGGGCTTTTTGGCGGGATCCTCTACACCATCGTCGATTACTGCGGCTTCTATTTGCTCGCCCATTCAAGGGAGATCTACCTTTCCGGGGAGCTTGCCGATCCGCTTATGACGTTTTGGGTGCTTCTTTGGATGAGCATGTCCTATGGCTTCACCAACTTCGCCTTCATCTGGCTTTGCCTTTCCAAAGACAAATACCTGGCCCTTTGGCTTTCCTTGATAGTCGGGTGGTGGCTTGTGGCCCCAAGCATCGCCTCGCTTGGCGGGGAGGCCACCATATTCACGACCAGGACCACCAACGAATACCACGGGATAATGGGGGTGTTCCTCGCCGTCTCGTATTTGGCCCTTATCGCCTTGATGCTTATAAAGAGGCGTCAGTTCGTCAACATACTGCTGCTTAACCTAATCGGCATCTCCGTCCAGTTCGGCTGGGAGTTCGCTTTGCTTATCAACGGCATCCGGCCGATGAACGAGCTATCCATCCAAACGCTTCTTGTCAATTCGTTTATGGAGACCAACCTCGGCATGCCGGCGATACTTGGGATTTTCTACCTCGTCAGGAAAAAGAAAGACGAGGACCTTAAGCCCTCATCTGGCCAATTTGGCATATTGCGGATACTCCGGGAAGAAGAAAACTTAACCGGCGAATAGCCCTTTGTTTTTGCCTCTTGCTTTGATTTTGCTTAAGCTTTTTCGTTAATGATTTGAAAAGCCCGCAAAACCCATCATTAAAAAGCAAAATCAGATTTCCGCGTTGTCATTATCACGTTATTTGTTTCCACCTGATTTGATCTTGACCGCGTACTGTCTCCAGGGATGATTTGGGCCTGGATGTACTTCGGCCTCCCCTTTGGGTTCGGCTTGGGCCGCCTCGAAGGAGAAAGGCCTCCTGCCGAAGGAAATCGCCGCCGGGTCGAGGAAGCAATATTGCAAGGGTAGGACCGAGGAGGACGTCGCCGAGATACTCGACTACTATTTTTCGCTGGATTTGAGAGGCGCCCGGCATTTGCTGCCTTAAGCAAACTTCTGTCAATGGCGAAACTGGACTTCCAGCCGTATCCTTTTTCTTCAAGGTTTTCTTTGCGAAATCTGTGACCATGAGCACTTTTTATACTGCGAAAACTGCAATATTTGATTGATTCACGACTGCGAAAAATGTAATATCGCTGTGTGGAACAATTCGAGAGAAAGATATACCAACGGCTGGTCGACTGGAAAAAAGGCTCTGCGGGACAGACGGCCTTGTTGATCGAAGGTGCCAGACGCGTCGGCAAGACAACCATAGTCAAACATTTTGCGGAGAAGGAATATGTCTCTTGCATCTTTATCGACTTCTCCACAGCCGGAGAGGAGGTAAAAAGCCTCTTCGACAACCTGTTGGACTTGAACTATCTCTTTCTTCAGCTCCAGCTGCTCTTCCATGTGAAGCTGGAGAAAAGAAAATCCCTGATCGTCTTCGATGAGGTTCAGTTCTGCCCGAAAGCCAGGCAGGCGATAAAAATCTTGGTGGCAGACGGACGATATGACTACATCGAGACCGGATCTTTGATATCCATCCGTCAGAACGTGAAGGGCATCCTCATTCCCAGCGAAGAAGAGAAGTTGAGAATGCACCCGATGGATTTCGAGGAATTCCTCTGGGCCATGGGAGACCACTCAACCATCCCTTTCCTGAAAGAGGCTTTCAAGTCTTTGAAAGGGATAGGAGAAAGGGCGAATAGGGAGGTCCTGCGTCTGTTTCGTTTATACCTTTTGGTCGGAGGGATGCCACAGGCAGTCTCAGCCTATATCCGAGAGAACGATTTTCAGTCGGTTGACAAGGAGAAACGCAACATCCTTTCCCTTTACCACGACGACTTTCGAAAACTGGATCCGCGGGGCAGATTGTCCTATCTCTACGATTTGATTCCGGCGCAGCTTAGCTCCGGAAAAACCTTTTTCGTCGATAGAGAAAGGAAGGCCACCAAAAAGAAACTTCTGGAAGAACTTCTTCCGGATCTCATTGATTCTAGAACCGTTCTGCCGAAATACGACTGCGACAACCCTGAAGCTGGTATGAGCAAATATAGGGACTCCGACAAGTTCAAACTCTATCTTGGTGACGTGGGTCTGTTTGTCGCGGAGGCTTTCGCCGATAAGGAATTCACGGAGAACGTGCTTTACCGAAAGCTTCTAAGCGACAAGCTCAGTGCGGATTTGGGTTATCTTTTCGAGAATGCAGTCGCACAGATGCTTTCCGCCTCGGGCTATACGCTTTTCTACAACGTCTTCAAGGACGAGACCGCCCATCGTTACTACGAGACCGACTTCCTTATCCCTAAAGGCGACAAGCTTTGCCCAATAGAGGTCAAGTCCGGAGAATACCGAAGCCACCGCTCACTTGACATGTTCCAAAAGCGCTATTCCAAAAAAATCCTCCGTCGCTATCTTTTGACGACGAAGGATCTCCATAAGGATGGGGACATCATTTGCCTCCCCGTTTACATGGCCATGTTCCTTTGAGCCGATGCCAGCGGGAAGGCTTCCAAGCGCTTCTTGCCAATTCGTTTATGGAGACCAACCTCGGCATGCCGGCGATACTTGGGATCTTCTACCTCGTCAGGAAAAAGAAAGACGAGGACCTTAAGCCCTCATCTAGCCAATTTGGCATATTGCGGATACTCCGGGAAGAAGAAAGCTTAACCGGCGAATAGCCCTTTGTTTTTGCATCTTGCTTTGATTTTGCTTAAGTTTTCCGTTAACGGTTTAAAAGCCCGCAAAACCCGTCAATAAAAAGCGAAATCAGATTTCCGCGTTTCACAAAGAAGCGTTTTTGCTTTATTCTTACGTGTTCAAAGGGAGGAAGCGAAATGGGAAGGAAAGCAAAACTCGGGCGTTTACTTGGACTTGCCTTTATCTCGGTTTTCCTTAGCGGCTGCGATGGCTTGCTTGCCTCCTCCCCTAGTGATTCCTCCGGCGAGGCATCTTCGTATGAGGAATCCTCCGACCTCCCATCCTCGTCCTCTTCCCCATCAAGCGAATCCTCCTCTTCCGAATCGCCTTCTTTCTCGCTTCGCCTAGACGGAGCCGAATACGCGGTTGTGGGGGAGGAATATGAACTCCTCCTCGATTATCAGGGGGAAGACGAATTCGATGAAGACGCGGTCGCTTTTTCCCTTTCTGGCGATTCGAAGGGGACAATATCGGGCAACGTGTTCCTTCCTTCCCTTTCCGGGACGGCTAGGATATGCGCGACCTACCTTGGCGCGTCCTCCAATGAGTTGGAAGTCGAGGTCTACGATTTCGGGATGTCCCTCCCTTCCTATACGGTGGAGGTTGGGGATAGCCTCGTCATCGATTTCACCACCTCCGATTCCTCTTTCCTAAGCGCTGCCGAGCCGGTCTTCTCGGAAGAGGGCATCATCGACGCCTATTTGACGCCTTTTGGCCAGTACCGGGTCCGCGGGCTTTCCGTCGGGCAGGCCTCCTTTTACCTAACTTCTGGCGATAAACGGACCAATGAGCTTTCGGTGACCGTCGCCGGTGATCCTTATCAAAACGTCGACCCAGATGAGTTTTACGCCGACTACTCGGAGGCCACTTCGTTACTAGACGCCAAATACCGAAGCGAGCATTACCTGATGTCTGGCGGCATCGTGACCCCGGATCAGGAACCCGAGATCGCCTCCAAGCAGCCTTCTAGCGGATCCTCTTTGATCCACAACAGCGAAAAGCTCTACGAAGACGGGGGCGACACCTACGTCGTCCTCGATTGCTTTGGGGAGGAGGCCTTCCGGGTGTATTGGGGCGGGGCCTATATCGGGTTGGAGGAGGTCGCGGCCTACGTTTACGCCTTCGGGGAGCTACCCGTTAACTACGACCCCGACAAAGACGCCGAGCCGACCGATTCCCCTTGGGGCGAATACCTCCGGCTCAACAACTCGACCTTTTACGGCAACACCCATTCCTACCCCTATGAGCCTGAGCTTCCCGACATCTCCGGATGCGGAGGCAACCTCGTCTATTACGAAATCGACATCGGGACGACCGGCACCGACTGCGACCCCAATTACCGCGCCGACCTTTATAATGACGGCTACGAGATAACTCGCGGGGCGGCCAGGATCGTCTATTCGCGTTATTATGCGAATTCAAGGAGGGAGGTCGAGGACGAGGACCGCTACGTCTTCTACACCTACAACCACTACAACGACTTCCAGGAATACCTCAATTACGAAGGCGGGTGGGGGAAGATGTTCGGCAACATAACCGGCGGAGGCGTTATCTCGAGCCGCGACCCCGACGAATGCAACCCAACCCCCTACGTAGAAACCGTTAGGGCGCCGATCGCCTAAACGCCTTGCCTTGGCCCCGATTTGGCTCTTGGGGCCTTTTTTGCTACAATTTTGGAAAATTAAGGAGGTTTTGCAATGGAAAAGAAATTGCGGAAGATCGCTTTGGGGGACTTGGAGCAGCTGCAGACCCTCCTTCGCGATTTTTGGGCCACCCAGCTGGTGCAGGCTAGCGACGAGGACATACTCGAGGACATACGGAAGATGCTTAGCCCCAAAACCCCGGGCTACCTCATTTGCCTTGACGATGAGGTGTGCGGGTTTATATACGCGAACGAGAAATACGGCTACTTCAACAACATCGAATACCTTTACGTCAAAAAGCAGAAGCGGGGCCTTGGCCTAGGATCATTTGCCCTTTTGGAGCTGAAGAAGATCCTGTTCGCGAAAGGCGAAACCCGGGTCCAAATCGAGGTCAACCCGTCCAACCTCGCCGGGATAAGGTTTTACCATTCCCTGGGCTTCGATAACATCGATACCATCACCCTTTCAACCGAGATAGTGGGCAAGACCGAGGTCAAAAACCTCTTTGGGCTCGACTTCAAGATCAATGACATAAGCCTATTCTCAAGAAGGAAAAAATGAAACTCGCGCGACCTTTTGGCCCCGTGTTCCGTCAATATAGGCGAAGGGTGGGTCGATGAGCCAACTCGAGAAGCTGCGTCACGCCCTTCTTCGGGGCGATAAGGAAAAAGTCGATAAGGCTTTCGCTTTGCTCTATGGCGAATACAAAAACCTCGTCATCTACGTCCTTTCCGGATTGCTAAATAGGAAAGAGGACATCGAGGACTGCCTAAACGAAACCTTCCTTGAGCTCTACAAAAAGGCCTTCGAGGTCAAGGGGTCGGTCAAATCCTTCCTTGGCACGGTGGCGAAAAACAAGGCGCTCGATCTATTGAGGAAGCGCAAATACGAATGCAATCTCGAGCTGCAAGAGGGGAAGGATGAAGGCGACCTCGCCATCGACCAGAGCCCCTCGAATTCGTATTTGGCCTTTCGCGAGTATTGCCTATCCATCGTCGGTGAGGAAGACCTCTCCATCATCGAAAGGCATCTTCAGCTCGGCGAGGGATTTGCCGAGATCGCGTCTAGCCTTGGGTTAACCGAATCCGGGGCCAAGACCAGATATCATCGGGCCCTTAGAAAGATTAGGGAAGATAGCGAGGAGGAAGGGAAATGAGGAAAAAGGACGACGAGAAGCGCTTTCTTTCCCTCCATGCAAAGAAAATCGGCATGGGGGAGACGGAATTCGACTATTCGCAGCTAGAGGTCGTTAAACCTGCTAAGCGCAAGAAGGCGCTTTGGCTTTTCCCCTCCTTGGGGGGCTCCTCTGCCGCCATGATCATCTTGGCGGTCGCCCTTCCCATTTCCCTTTCCGGCAACTCCTCAAGCGGAACCAACCAGGGCCAAGCCTCGGTTCCGGCGATAAGCGATGGGGAGGAAGACCAAGACGCCGAAAACGAAAACACCCAGGTCCCCGGCGACCCGCTTCCCCCTTTACCAAGCGGGAAAAGGGAACGGATAGGCGATTTTGAAAACGTCCAGGTCGAATACGAATCGAATCTTTATTTCGTTTCCGATGGGCTTACACTCGATTACATGGATGGCTCGGGGCGGCTTGTAAGCCAAAGCGACGTTGAGGTCGATTATGAGGAGTTTTCCGCCGGGGTGCCGGGTACCTATGAGATAAAGGTATCCTCCGGCGAGCATTCCGCCTCCTATTCGGCCAATGTCATCGAATCCGAGGTCACCTTGATCTCCGTTTCCTTCGACAAGGGTGCCTATTATGGGGAGGAAAAGCCCCTTCCAAGCGACT
Source organism: Candidatus Alloenteromonas pullistercoris (assembly GCA_017694295.1). Classification (GTDB taxonomy): domain Bacteria; phylum Bacillota_I; class Bacilli_A; order RFN20; family CAG-826; genus Alloenteromonas; species Alloenteromonas pullistercoris. The sequence goes on from JADINA010000019.1 coordinate 87,940, forward strand.
TCACCATCACCAAAACCCGAGACGACGGCTCGACTTCCATCTCGAAAAACTCCGAAGTCGGGCTTGATCTTTCCGCCTTTGAGCAAGGGGAGGTGACGGTTTACCTGAAGTCGAACCCCGAGTTCCGCGAGGTCGTCTTGACCCCAAGATTGCCCATAGAGGAGGTTTCCTTTTCCGGGGAGTGGGGCTGGAAAGAGGATTTCCACGATTACGGGATGCCCTTCGTCTTGGCTTTCACCGTCAATCCCGATAATGTCTTCTCCATTTCCTATTACGACATCTTCCTTTCCGGGACCCCGGCGATGGAAGAGGATGGGGGAAGGCTCCATCTAAGCTTCGCCTCCACGACCCAAGACGCCTATTACGATCCCGCGACCAGGGTAATGTCCGTCACCGGGATCGCCGGGGATCCGCCGCTAGATTGCTTTATGGTCCCCCCGGGATCGACTTCTTTCGAGGTGTATTCGAGCGAGCACGACTCAAGCCGCGACTACGTGGCCTTGGGCGGGTATATGGACGAGGAGACTTATAACCATATCCTCTATGCCTTCGGCGACCTTTACCTCGATTCCGAGTTCGCCACCCCCTTCACCCTCGACACCCCGATACAGCAGGGGCAGATCTTATTCGGCAAAGCCGGGGGAAACGGGTCGTATAACGCCTATTTCCAAGGCTATTGGAGTTCATCGGTCGATTCGCCCTTCTCGGAAATCCGGCTTTACGTCGAGGGCGGGACCTTCGTCACCTCCTCATTCAAAAATGAAAGGCCCTATTCGTATTCGCTAACCCCGACCGACCTCATACTCCGGCTTGGCGTGGGGCAATGCTATTTCCTTTCCCAAGACGGGCAAAGGCTCGAATCCCGTTACCAAGGGGAGACGGTTTATTCCCTATCGAAGGTCGACTTGAGCGAAAAGGCGATTGTCACCTTCCTCCCCGACATGCAACGTTACGCCTTAACCAAAGGGGAAACCCTCCCCGCCTATACGGTAGATGATGACGGCAAGTCGATGGAAATATATAACTATGGGGATTATGACGGCTCGCCGATATATGCCGACGCCTCCTTTTCCTGTTTCGTCTCGAGGGTCGACGTCTACACATACCTCGGCCATTATGGCGACGCGAAGGATTTCTATCTCATCGGCTCAGGCTTAAGGTATGGGCTAAGCGACTCCCATGGCGAGTATTACGTAATCCGCTTCGAGGATTACAAGATGGTGGATTACGCCAAATTCGCCTTCAAGGGCCGCGAAGGTGATAAAAACGCCCTTAGCCTTGATTTTGCCATTTCGGGGGAAAAGGAAGCCTATGTCTACTATTCCTCCGGCTCCAGCTTTTTGGAAATAGATGGGCAGGCCACCAAATATAACCACGATTTCCTTTCCGGCTACCCCTTCGTTGGGACCTACCATACCAAGGAGGGGGAAGAAGCCAAGGTTACCGATTATGGCACCATCGAGATAAAGCAAACCGATTCGACCGGCTACGAGTACGTCCATTCGATTTCCTTTTTGCTCACCTCCTACGACGAACTTAGCGGCAACGCCGGGCTAAGATGCTCCCACGAGGTTGGCTATGACGGGGGGATCGAGGTGTTCGAAACCGCTTTGACGATAGAAGATGGGCGTTATGCCTTCTCTTGCCTTGACAAAACCTACTTTCAGGATAAATAGGGCAAAGCATGCAAGTCATGGTTTTGTTTTGCCCATAAAAACGAAGGAAGCATATAATATGGGCGAAACAAGGAGGCAAAGCGCGCAATGGCTGTGCTCGAGGCTAATTTCTTCTCTTCGTGTCTAAAACGGACGGTGACCATGATGGTCATTTTGCCCGTGGACAAGTTCTCCTCTTACGACGAGGGGCTTGGAAAGGTTAAGCCCTTCAAGACCATCTATCTCCTCCATGGCCTATTGGGGGATCACCGCGATTGGCTTGATAACGGGGCGATACGCCGGCTGGCCGAGGACCACGACCTCGCCGTCATCATGCCCTCCGGGGAAAACGCCTTTTACGTCGATTCAAGCGGGTTCGGCCATGACTATGGGGAATTTATCGGCAAGGAGCTCGTGCAGATGAGCCGGCGGATGTTCCCCTTGTCCCATAAAAGGGAGGACACCTTCATCGCCGGGCTATCGATGGGCGGCTATGGAGCGGTGAGGAACGGCTTTAAGTATCTTAAGACGTTTAGCTACATCGGCTCCTTCTCCGGGGCCCTCCATTTCTTTGAGACTGCCCGGGAAAGCCCATTTGGGGCCAGCGATTCCTACATCGATAGGAAGAAGGCGGAGAAAAGCGACCTCAACCCCAAGGTTTGCTTAGACAAATTGCTTAAATCGGCCAAAGGCGACAAGTCGCTTTATCCCCATGTCTACCTTTCCTGCGGCGAGGAAGACGATTTGATGGAGGCCAACGTCATTTACCGCGATTACTTAAAGCAAAAGGGAATCGATGTCAAATGGCACACGATGCCCGGGGGCCACGAATGGGATGTTTGGCGCGCCGAGATAAGGAATTTCATCGATTTCCTGCCTCTTGGCCAAGCCAAGGCCGGAATCGGATCAGGCAACGTCAAATAGCCTCTTTGCCCGTAAAAGACGGTTATCCTTCCCTCTTTTGCGGGCTTTTTGTTTAGGTTTGCATTGTTTTTTTGATTAGCGCAATATCCGAACGGTTTTTAATATCTTGGCAAAGGGGATGAAAATTGCACCTAATACTGCTCAAAGCCTTTTGCGTATTCAAACGGCCGCGCCTAGCTTAATGGAAAAGGAAAGGCAATGGGCCACCAAAGCGATTTTGGTTAATATCCAAATGGTTTCCTTTCGCGTTGATTCAAATGCCTAATGCCTATTAAGCGAAACTTGGCCGCCAAGGCTTCGAATGGCGGCAACCCATGTCTAAACCTTTGGACTATTTGAATGGAAAAATGTGATAATTGCCTGCGTTAACCCAGGAAAAATGTGATAATCACCAATGATTAGGTAGGAAAAATGTGATTTTTAATTAAATTTTGTTTGGAAAAATGTGATAATTGTCATAACTTGGAGGGCTTGCCGATGCTGAAAAGGAAAATCGACGACGTATTGCTTAACTGGAAAAAAGGGGAAGAAAGACTGCCTTTGATCGTTAAGGGGGCTCGGCAAATCGGCAAAACGTTTTCCATACGCCGCTTCGGGCAAACTTCCTATAAACGGTTCATTGAGGTGAATTTCATTCTCCAAAGGCAATTTCGCGACATATTCAACGACGGCTTTGAGGTCGATTCCATATTGCGCAACATGACTTTGCACGACCCCACCCTTTCTTTCGATGCCGGTGAAACCTTGATTTTCTTCGACGAAATCCAAGCTTGCCCCGATTGCGCGACGAGTTTGAAATCCTTCAAGCTTGATGGCCGATTTGACGTGATCTGCTCCGGTTCCCTTATGGGATTGAACTACTCCCAAATCGAATCCAATAGCGTCGGCTACAAGCAGGATTACCTCATGCAATCTCTTGATTTTGAGGAGTTCCTTTGGGCAAAGGGTTATAAGGATGAGATCATTGAGGACATGTATGCGTCCATGGTGGAGGTAAGGCCGCTTTCAAAGGTCTTGCTCGAGGTCATGGCGGAAAACTTCCGGGAATATATGGTGCTAGGGGGGATGCCTTCGGTCATCGATTCCTTCATCGAAAAGCGGAACTTTTCCGGCGCGTTGGCCATTCAACGCCAATTGCTTCTTGATTATGAGGAGGATATAACCAAGTACGCTTTGGGTCTTGACCATGGGAAAATCTTAAGCGTCTACCGGAAGATACCGGTTTTCCTTGGGAAGGAGAATAAAAAATTCCAAATTACCAAAGTCGCCCACGGCGCCCGCCTTCGCGAATACGAAGGAGTCGTTGATTGGCTTAAGGATGCCGGCATCGTCAACGTTTGTCATTGCCTTTCCGAGCCGAAATTGCCCTTAAAGGGAAATTACCGACCCGATGTTTTCAAATTGTACTTTGCCGATACCGGGCTTCTCATCGCCTCGCTTGACGACGAAGCCCAGGATGACCTTCGAAACAATAGGAACTTCAATACGTATAAGGGCGCGATTTACGAAAACGCCATCGGCGAGGCGCTTTCAAAACAAGGGTATGGGCTATACTTCTATCGAAACGAAAAATCCACTTTGGAAATCGACTTCCTGCTCCGCGACGCCTCGTCCCTCGTTCCGGTTGAGGTCAAAGCCAACGACGGGCCGACTGCCTCTTTGAATAAGCTAATCGATTCTCCTTTGTTCGAAGACGTCGAATACGGGATCAAGCTTGGAAACAAGAACATCGGCTGGAACGGCCGCTTCTTCACCTTCCCTTATTTCCTTTCCTTCTTGCTTAAGCGTTTTCTGAAGCAGGGGCAAAGCGTATATAATCGCTTGGAGGATGGTTTATGGATTGCTACGAAGAATCGTTAAAGCGGCATAAGGAGTGGGGCGGGAAGATCGAGACGAAGGTCCGTTCTCCATTAAATTCCCAGGAAGAGCTTTCCCTCGCCTACACGCCCGGGGTCGCCTCCAGCTGCCTTTGTATCGCCTCCGACCCGAAGATGGCCTACTCGCTTACCAGAAAATGGAACAGCGTCGCCGTCATCACCGACGGCTCGGCCGTATTGGGGCTAGGCAACATCGGAGCGCTGGCGGCCATGCCGGTGATGGAGGGGAAATGCGCTCTTTTTAAGCGCTTTGGGGGAGTAGACGCCATCCCCATCTGCCTTTCCACCCAGGATAGCGAGCAGATCATCTCATCCATCAAGGCCATCGCCCCGAGCTTTGGGGGCATAAACCTCGAGGACATCGCCTCCCCGCGCTGCTTCGAGATCGAAAAGGCCCTTCAGGAGCAGCTTGACATCCCCGTTTTCCATGACGACCAGCACGGCACGGCCATCGCCGTGGGGGCCGCTTTGCTTAACGCCCTTAAGCTTGCCAAAAAGCGGCTAGAGGACGTTAAAATCGTCATTAACGGCCCCGGGGCGGCCGGGACCGCGATCGCCATCTTCCTGCTTTCCCTTGGGGCGAGGCATATCCTGGTCTGCGGATTAAACGGCATCCTTAGCCCCGATGATCCAACGCTCAGCCCATCCGCCCTTAACCTTGCTCAAAAGACCAACCCCGAATGCCGAAAAGGCGATTTGGCCAAGGCAATGCGGGGCTCCGACGTCTTCATCGGCGTCTCCGGACCCAACTGCGTTACCCCCGAGATGGTTAAAAGCATGAACGGCGAAAGCATCGTCTTCCCCCTGGCCAACCCCGTCCCCGAGATTTCCTTTGAGCAAGCTAAGCTATCCGGGGCCTATATCGTCGGGACCGGCTCAAGCGCCTATCCAAACCAAATAAACAACGTCTTGGCCTTCCCTGGGCTATTCAGGGGCGCGCTTGACGCAAGGGCGAAAAGGATAAGCGAAAGGATGCAAAAAGCCGCTTGTTTGGCTCTTTCCTCCTATTTGGAGCCGAGTATAGACCGAATTTTGCCTAGCCCCCTTGATGAAGGCGTCCATAAGGCGGTCGCGAAAATGGTATGCGAGGAGGCGAAGAGGGAGGAAAAAGGCGATTGACCTTGAAGCGACCTTAAAGAATACAATCCGCCCAGGAGGTTAAGGACATGAAGGCAATATTGATCAACGGTAGCCCCCGGATCGGCGGGAATTGCTCAATTGCCCTAAGCCAAGCAAGGCAAATATTCGAGCGCGAGGGCGTTGAGGTCAAACTTTATGAGCTTGGGGGAAAAGACATCCACGGCTGCATCGCCTGCTCTTCCTGCCGCAAAAGCGGATACTGTGTCTTCAACGACTTGGTAAACCAGATCGCCGACGACTTCAAAGACGCCGACGGGATGCTAGTCGCCTCCCCGGTTTATTTTGCTTCGGCCAACGGGTCGCTTTTGTCGCTAATGCAACGGCTATTCTACTCCACCCCCTATAGCAAGAAATTCAAGGTCGGGGCCGGAGTCGCCGTCGCCAGGAGGGCCGGGGCCGTCTCCACCTTCGAGCAAATAAACCGCTTCTACTCGATTTCCGAGATGCCAATCGCCACCAGCAACTACTGGAACGACGTCTTCGGGCGGGAAAAGGGCGAGGCGAAGGAGGATAAGGAAGGCATGGCCGTCATGGATAACCTCGCTCACAACATGGTTTACCTAATGCGGGCCATAGCCGAGGAAAAGAAGCGTTCAAAGGTGCCTCAGACCAAGCGGGCAACGACCAATTTCATTCGTTAAAGTAAAGTTGTAAGATTAGTTCCAATCGGGGTTTTGTGGGAAAAAATAGGTGTTTGACAAGCGCCTTATTCCTGCTAACCTATACTTGCCGAAGGGCAGCCTCAACCCGTGATTATCCTCGATACCCTCGGCCGTTAGTGGCAGCGAGTTTGCGGACGCACGCTTGCTGCTTGCACTAGCCAAAAGACGGATTTCCACCAAAAATGGAAGTCCGTTTTTCGTTATCGGGGATAAACCTACTTGGCCTTAACGCTTTACCTCGATCGCCTTAGCCCCGGCTTGGGTCAGGATGTCGATGAGCTCTTTGTTGCTGCTGATAAGCAGGAAATTGACGCCGATATGGCGGTGGAGGCTTGCCAATAGGTCGGCTAGGCGAATCAGCCCCTCGCCTTCTAAGCCAATCTCCGGGTATTCGCAATAGACGTAGCCGCCTTTTTCCATTGCTTGGCTGCGGAAGGCCTTAAGCAAGGCGAAGAAGGTCTTATCCCCTTCAAAGAGGGCCTCCAAAGGCAATTCCTCGTCATTAAGGCAGGCCGCCCCGGATTCTGAGACGGCAAAAGGGGTCGAGAGTTTGAACTCGCGCTCAATATCCTCGCTTCCATAATGGCCATAGCCTTCCCCTTCTTTTGCTTGGAAATAGGCTTCAACCGGGGAGACGGCCCCTTCGTTCCTAAAGGAGGCAAGATCGATGACCTTCCCGACCACCAAACCGCTTTCGCCTTCGCGACTTGGGTAGATAAGCGCCTTTTTGCCGCGAATATCAATCGCGATGCGCGTATTCTTCGTCAAGGCAAGCCTGGCTTTGGGCAAGGACTTAAGCGTTTTCTCGAAAAGCGAGTCGAAGCTCCAAAGGGACTCGATGTCGGAAGAAAAAAGAAGGGAGAGGGCCTGCTCGAGCTTAGCCTCGTCAAGGAAACCCACCTCGGATTCCTTAATCGCCCTACCAAAATCCTTTTCCCCGTTTGCTTGGAGCAGAAAGGAGTCGCTTGCCTTCCGTAAGGCCTTTAAGTCGCCCTTGTCCTTGGCGTAGTAGTGGACCAAGGCCCTAATGGCCTGCAGCGAGGCAATACGACGCTTCCCCGCTTCGTCAAATAGGCTATCGAGGGAGGCTTTGGCTAGTTGCCCAATCGCCTCCTTGCCTCCCTCCCCATGGAATATGGAGATTCCGCCAAGATCATAAGTAGCTTCGTCTAAGAAGCTTAGGGATTCGACTTTAAGTTCCATGCGCTTTGTCCGTTTCGTTTCCGCTAGATTGTACTATAGAAAAGGAAACAATGGGCAAACAATTGCAAGATTCCTTCTATATTGGAAGAAACCTTTCAATTTGCCTTTTGCCTTTTGGCAAGCCTTTTGGATAATAGGGCAACGAGCAAGGTGAACCCAAAGAAGGTGAAGAAGATGGCGACGTAAGCCAAATAGAGGAGGATGAGGTAAAGGAAATCGACCTCGCATTCCCCGATATTGACGGTCAAAAACCCCGGCAAATCGATTGGCAATGGGCAAATCTGGGTGAAGGCGAAGTTGAGGTAAAGCAATTCGCTGAGATGCTCCCCGGAGTTGGTTACCCAGGTCGCGGAGAGATTGGTGATCAAAACCGAGGTGAAGGTCGCCACCAAGATGACGAAGGCGTAGTAAACCAAGGGGATTTTGACGTCTTTGACCTTAAATTCGCTTAATCCCAACATAACCGGCAATACCGAGAGGAGGAAAAGAAGGAGGTGGGTGAGGGTGAAATAGGCAAAGGAATAGTCAATGACCGCCCCGAAGTTCTGAATCCGCCCGAAATAGAAGAAGACGGTGACGGCCCCGGCGGAATGGACGAAGAAGGCGATGTCGTAAAGCCTTTTTTTGTTTAGGAAGAGGGCGAGGAAGACGATGATCTTCCCGATGTCGCAGATGAATAGGGGGATGCTGGAAAGGGCGATGTTGTATATGTTGTAGCCATCCCCTATGAGCATCGAGTCCTTCCCGGCGAAATGGATGAGAAGGACGATGGCCATGACCCTTAGCCAATATAGCTGCCTTTCCTTCGTTTTCCTTTTTAGGATGAGGTAGGCAAGCAGGGTGAAGATGGGCACCAACGCCAAAGAAAGGAAATGCCAGAAGGAGAAGTTCTCGAAGCGGAGGAAGTCGCTTAGCCAGCTTGGGGAAAGAGAAAGCGGGTAGCTAAGCACGTTAAGCGGGAGGCAGACTAAGACGAATAGGGGGAGGAAAAGAAGGGAACGGAAATCCTTTTTGCCTAAGCCATCGCGCAAAAGCAGATGGGCGCAAAGAAGGAGCAGGGCAAAAGATTGCAAAGCGTAAAGTGCCCAGATCATCCCCTTTGGGATAAGCTGGTTGATCGAATCGTATATCTCCATCGTCACCGGGTCGAGGTTGTTCCGATTCGGCGTGTTTTCCATCGTCTTTTCCATCGAACAGTACTCGGCTGTCCCTAAAAGCGAGAACACGGCCACCAGGGGATAAACTATCTTCAATGTCGACTTGGCCTTTGCCGAATTGAGGAAAACGGCCATCGGGACGAGTAGATACCCCGCCATCTTAAGCAATTCGCAAATGTAAAGCATGGCCGAGAAGTCAAGCGGCCTGGAGAAAACATGGAACTGGTTGAAGGTGAAAGACTCAATCAAGCCGAAAAGCAAATAGGCGGCGGAAAGGAGTGCCGCCACCCAACCCAACTTATTAGGCCGTGTGGAAAAGGAGGTCTCCATAGCTTGGCACCGGCCATTCCCTTTTGTCGACGAGCAGCTCAAGCTCGTCGATCGCCTGCCTTAGCCGCCCCATGTCAAGGCGGAGCCTGCAGGCGGCGAAATAGGCGAGGTCCCGGCCCTTTTTCGCGTTTGCCTCCTTCAGGCTTTGCTTTAGTTTTTCATTGGCCTGGTAGGCTTCGTCGATCTTGCTTGAAAGCTTTTTCGCCAAATCCGCTAGGCAAGAGGGCTTTGGCCCGCTTGGGAGGCTAAGCTGCTCAAGCAGGCGCTTGGAATAGGACAAGCAGGCGGGCAGGAAAAGCTTGCTCGCCATATGGACCATCGTTTTCGCGTCCAAGGTCGCCTTGTTCCCGTATTCGGCGTATTTGACCTCAACCCGGGATTGGAGCTCCCTTTCGCTCAGGACGTTGGCCTTCCCATATAGGTCTTTGGCCTTTTGGCTTTCCAAGCTAGCGATCCCCTCGACGGCGTTATGCAAATGGGGCAAGCCGCGCCTTTCTGCCTCCTTTTCCCATTCCTTGGAATACCCATCCCCGGAATAGAGGATTCGCTTATGCTTTTTTAGCTTTTCGACAAGCAATTCGGCGGCGGCTTCCTTCTTGTCGGGGTTGGATGAGGCTTCTAGGGCGGAAGCGAAATCGGAAAGGGCCCGGCCGAGTATCACGTTCAAGGCGGTGGAGGATTCGGCGATCGGGGCGCTTGAGCCGACCATCCTAAACTCGAACTTGTTGCCGTTATAGGCAAATGGGCTCGTTCTGTTCCGGTCGCCGGCGTCCTTGTATATGTAAGGCAGCGTCTTGACCCCGGTGTCGATGATGCCCCTTTCCCGCTTCTCGCCTTCTTTTCCTTGCAAAAGCCTTTCGACCAAGGCCTCGTTGTCCTCCCCGATGAAGGCCGAGACGATCGAAGGCGGGGCTTCCTCCCCGCCGAGGCGGAGGTCGTTGGAATAGGAGCAGCAGGAGGCGAAAAGCTCCTCCCCGTATTCGTCTATCCCCTCAATCATGGCGGAAAGGAAGACGGGGAAATAGGGGCAATCGCGGGCGAAGAGGTTGACCCCCTTGTCGGTCGAAAGGGAGAAGTTGTTGTGCTTGCCAGAGCCGTTTATCCCCTGGAAGGGCTTTTCGTCGAGTAGGCAGACCAAGCCATGCTTTTTGGCAATTTTCTTAAGCAGCATCATCACCAGCTGGTTTTGGTCGGCGGATATGTTGGAGGGGGCGTAGATGGTGGCGAGCTCCTCTTGGCAGGGGGCGACCTCGTTATGCTCGGTCTTGCTTAGCACCCCAAGCGACCAAAGCGCCTCGTTGACCTCGGCCATGAAGGAGGCGACCCGGTTGTTGATGGGCCCAAAATAATGGTCCTCAAGCTCCTGCCCCTTCGGCGGCTTGGCCCCGAAGAGGGTGTGGCCGCAGTAGGCGAGGTCCTTCCGCTTGGCGAATTGGGATTCGTCGAGGAGGAAATACTCCTGCTCGGGGCCGCAATAGGAGATGACGCGGCTCGATTCTTCGTCCCCTAAAAGGCGGAGCACCCTGATGGCCTGCTTGGACACGTAATCCATCGAGCGGAGCAAAGGGGTTTTCTCGTCTAGGGCCTCGTTGGTGTAGGAGCAAAAGGCGGTCGGGATATAGAGGACGGCGCTTTCGCCCTCTTTGATGATGAATGCCGGCGATGTCGGGTCATAGGCGGTGTAGCCCCTGGCCTCGAATGTTGCGCGGAGTCCGCCATTGGGGAAGCTTGAGGCGTCTGGTTCGCCTTTAATAAGCTCCTTGCCGGAAAAGTGGAGGATCGCGTGGCCATCCCCGTCTTTGCCGGAAAGGAAGGAATCGTGCTTTTCGGCCGTCGCCCCGTTTAGCGGCTGGAACCAGTGGGTGTAGTGGGTGGCGCCGTTATCTAAGGCCCACCTCATCATCCCATCCGCCAAACTTGAGGCGATCTCGTCGGGCAGGCTTTCCCCGTCTTCGGATGTTTTGCTTAGCTTTTGGCAAACGTCCTCGCTTAGGTAACGGCTTATCTTCTCCCCGGAGAAGGAATAGATGCCAAAACGGCCGCGCAGCCCGTTTTCCATCACGGCTTTGTCGTTCCCGCTTTTTTCCATGGCTCCGATTATATGCTTCGCTCCCCCTTCTAAAAAAGGGGAAAGTTGGCTAGACTTGCTTCGCTATGGAACCAAAAGACGCCTTTGCCTCGCTTCGAGGACACGAAAACCCGCCCGCTAGAGTAAGGAAGGCCCGGCTTAGGGCGCTACGCGAATCGCTATGCCGGCATGAAGGCGAATTGCTTTCCGCCCTTAACCAAGATCTTGGCAAAAGCCCCGAGGAGGGCTACATGACCGAGCTTGGGCTCGTTTACGATGAGCTTTCCTATTGCCTAAGGCGTCTTAGCCGGTTTTGCAAAGGGGAAAAAGCCAAAGTCGGGCTCGCCAATTTCCCAGGCAAAGGGAAAGTCATCCACGATCCCTATGGGAGGGTTTTGATCCTCGCCCCTTGGAATTACCCCGTCTTGCTTTCGCTTCAGCCGCTTATCGGGGCCATCGCCGCCGGGAACTCGGTCGCCATTAAGCCAAGCGAGCTTTCCCCCTCTTGCTCATCGGCCATCCGCAAAGTCGTCGAGTCGGCCTTCGATAAAGACGTCGCCATTTGCCTTGAGGGCGGGGTGACGACGGCCAAAGCCCTTTTGTCACTCCCCTTCGACATGGTTTTCTACACCGGCTCGACCAAGGTTGGGCGGGAAGTGTATTCCTCGTGCGCGGAAAAACTCATCCCCTGCGTCCTTGAGCTTGGCGGGAAAAGCCCGGTTTTGGCTTTGCCTAGCGCCGACTTAAACTTGCTCGCCCGCCGCCTGGCCTTTGGCAAATGCCTTAACGCTGGGCAAACCTGCGTCGCCCCCGATTATTTGCTTTTGCCTAAAGGGAAGGCAAAGGAATTCACCATTGCCTTCGAAAAGGCCGTCTCCTCCTTTTACCCGCCTTCTCCCCTATCCTGCCCCTTTTACCCGCATATCGTCTCTAAACGCCACTTTGACCGCTTAAAAGGGCTTTTGGACGGAGAAAGGCCGCTTTATGGCGGGGAGGACGACGGGCGGCGGATCGCCCCGACCCTTTTACTTTCAAATTTTGAGTCGAAGGCGATGGGGGAGGAGATATTCGGGCCGATTTTGCCCCTCATCGAATACGACGACCTCGATTCCGCCTTATCCAAAATTGCCTCTTTGCCGACCCCACTGGCCTTCTATTGCTTTGGAAAGAAGAAGGAAGCGGAGCGCATCGCCAGTATGGTTGACTGCGGAGCCGCGGTGATAAACGACACCGTCATGCACCTTTCCTCCCATAGCCTTCCCTTCGGGGGGAAGGGCGGAAGCGGGCTTGGCTGCTACCATGGCCCTTATAGCCTGCTTTGCTTTTCCCGACCAAAGGCGGTTCTAATTAAGGGGAAGGTTGACGTAAAACTCCGCTACCCACCGTTCACGAAAAGGAAAGACTACATAATAAGAAAAATTGTCCATTAACTTTTGGGGTGCCTTTTAATATATAATTCCCCGGCTTGGGGTGGTATGCTCTATCTGGTATTCGATACTAGGTAGTAACTACAGGAGGTAACTATCATGCGTCACATAATCGTCGATTCCGGCTCCTCGATAAAGCCGGAGGAAGCCAAAGCCCTCGGATTGGACGTCTTGCCCATCCGCATCAACATCGGCGGAAGGGAATATAGTGATGGGGTCGACATCGACTCGAGCTCTCTTTACAAACTGATGGAGGAGACAAAGCAATTCCCCAAAACCGCCTTGCCGCGCCTTGATTTGGCCGAAGAGCTCGTCAAAGGCTATGTTGAGAAGGGGGATGAGGTGCTCATCCTCCCGATCTCGAGCGCCCTTTCCGGCACCTATTCCTCCCTTTGCAGCCTTCTTTCTCCCTATAAGGGGGTCAAGGTGTTCGACACCAAGCAGGCGGCCGGGGGCATTAGGATATTGGCCCTTGAGGCTTTAAAGCACGCCGACATGGACCTCGATTCCCTTTGCGCCCACCTTGAGCAACTGCGGAGGCGGATATCCCTCATCTCCTTGCCCGAGACCCTCGATTACCTACTCAAGGGTGGTAGGCTGAAGAAGGCGGCCTGGATGCTTGGGACCCTTCTTCGCATCCTCCCCGTCATCTCCTTGGGGAAGGAAGGGGAGGTCATTTCCAGCGCCAAGGTGCGCGGCCTCCATAACGGCATCAAGTATTTGTCGGAAAAGCCCATCGAGGAGGGGATAGACACCTCCTACCCGATCGTGGCGAGCTATACCAAATCGCGGGAGAACCTCGATAAGGTGATGGCCTTGCTTAAGGAAAAGGGCATCGTCACCGATTGCTATGACGACCTCACCGCGACCCTCGCCGCCCATTGGGGCCCGAATGCCTTTGGCCTTTTCTACGTTAAAAAAGCCTAATCGGTTTTATTGAACTAAATCCATCTGCGAATGCCCCCTTTGTTTGGGGCATCCTTTTTCGTTATCTTGGGTTTACCCTCTTTGCTTGGAAAGCTCGTAAAGCCCGATGGAGGCGGCGTTATCGAGGTTAAGGGAATCAAGGCTATGGGATATCTTGATTAATAGCGGCGTCCCGACCTCAAGGAAAGAAGGGTCAAGCCCTTTGGCCTCGTTTCCGAAAACCAAAGTCGAGGGACGGGGAAAATCCACTTCGCCTAAATGCGTTTTGGCTTGGAGCATGAAAGGGTAGAGGGCGCGATCCCCAAATTGGGCGCGGTAGGATTCGAAATCCTTGTATCGGGTCAGCCGGAGGGAGAAGAAAGCCCCCATCGAGGAGCGGATGACTTTGGGGTCGAATGGGTCGGCGCAAGGCTCGACCAAGGCGAGGTCAGTTACCCCAAAGGCCAGGCAACTACGCATTATGGTGCCGAGGTTGCCCATGTTCATCGGGTTGACCAATAGGCAATGGTCCTCATAAGGGTTTAGCGCCTTTTCCATCTTTTCGAATTCGGCGATGGCCATGACGTTTTCCTTCCCCGAAAGCGAAGCGAAAACCTTATTGTTGTTGGAAATGACCATTATTCCTTTTTCCCTCGCCTTCGCGATTAGGCGGGATTTCGTCTCGCCCTCCGCCAAATCGGGGGAAAGGTAAAGGCGGAGGCAACTCGCCTTCTCCAAGGCCTCAAAGGCCAAGGTCAGGCCCAAGGCGAAGGAAGTCGGGCCCTTTTTGTCGTATTTGAGCATTTAGTCGGTGACCATCCCTTCTTTTCCCCCTATTTGCATTGCAGGAGGCATTTTAGCGATGGACGAGGGAAAAGGGAAGGCAAGCGGCGACTTGCTGCTTACCAGACTAACCAAAAAGCGGCTATCCGAGCTTGGGCTTAGGCTAAGTGGGGATTCCGGGCTTTACATAGAGGGGGAGCTTTTGGACCAGCTCGCCAGAAGCGACCCCGAGGGCTATTTAAGGCGGATAGCGAAGATAAAGAAGGCGGTGCTCTCCGCCGAATTCCTCAGCTCCCCCAAAACCCACCTTGGGCCGATTGGCTTTGCCAAGGCCTTTGAGGTCAGTGACGGGATCGGATTGCTGCGGATCGAATTCACCCCAAAGGGGAAGCCAAGGCGTTATTGCCTAAGCCTATGCAAGGCCTTGGGGCCGCTTCGGCTTAGTGGATTTGCCCGTTGCGCAGGTAAAAGAAGCGCCTCTTCCTGAAGGAGAGGACGTTGTTTAGGGCCACTAGGGCTAGGTCGGTCAAAAGGAAGGAGAGGAGGAAAAGGAAGACCCCGGCCCAGGTGAGGTCGCTTCCGGTCGCGAAGAAGGAATAGGCGTATTGGGAGCCTTCGTAGAATAGCGATTCCGGGAACACGTAGGGCCTTACGTAGATGTAGAGGACGTAGATGAGGGGATAGCAGAAGGAGGTGAAGGCGATGTAAAGCCTGACCGTCCCCTTCTCCTCGAAGAAAAGGTATTCGAGGAAGGGCAAAAGCAAGAGGGCGAGGTGGAAGTAAAAGCCCTCCGCCGTCCGGTCCAGCCGCATCTGGAAGAAGAAATAATATAGGGCCCCCAATAGGCAAGCCCCAAGCAAGGGCAAGCCAAGGCGCATGTTCATCCCGGCCGGAATGCCCCGCAAACCCCGCTTCAAATCGATGGCATTTGCCAAGATGGCGATGAATAGGCATAGGCAATAGAAGCCCCCGGCTTGGACGCTTACGAAGCAAAAGGGGTGGTAGGGCCAGCAGGAATGGAGGTAGAAGATCAGCCCGGTGAGCAGCAAGGTGAGGATCGCGATCCTCGATAGCAGGGCGATAAGGCGGTTACGGGCGATCATGGCGAGCCCTAATATATCACGATGCCGCGATTCGTGTTAACATATCGGGCCATGAAGCTTTCCCTTAACCTCAAAGACGACCAATACCCCTTTTCCGGGATAACCGAGGTTCGCCGCGTCTCCCGCGTCATCGCCTTCGACTCATTGGGCCGGATCGCCATCCACACCGTAAGCCGCGACGACGCCTTTGGCTGCCAAACGTATTTGGAAACCCCCGGGGGCGGGGTCGATGAAGGCGAGGATTACCAAATGGCCGCCATACGGGAGGCCAAGGAGGAGCTTGGCGACGAGGTCCAATTGCTTGAGTGCCTTGGCGACTGCGTCGACGCCTATAACCTCATAAAGCGGAAAAACGAAAACCGCTTCTTCCTCGCTAGGATAAAGAAGGAGGGGCTTTCGAAGCATTTCGTCTCCCAAGGTGACCTTTATATAAAGGAAACCCGCCTGCTCACCCCAAAGGAAATCGAGGAAGGCTACGCGGCTATGCCGGAACAGGGGGTGTCGCTGCTGGTGAAACGAAGGGAATTGCCCTTCCTCCGCCTCGCCTTTTCCCGTCTCCCGCATTACCTTGGCAAATAGCCAAGTCCTCGCCAAATTGGGCCTTGATGGGGGATAGGGCGAAGTATATAGTATTCCCGCTGGCGCGATTGGTGAAACGGTGAACACATCCGGCTGTGAACCGGACATGAACGGGTTCGACTCCCGTATCGCGCCCCACACTGGCTCATAGGTAAGTCCCGATGATTCGGGATTTTTTGTTTCTTTGGACATGCTTTGATAGGGCATTCGGCACGTTTCTATCAAGAATACAAAGCTTTTGCGGGCTTAAGCCTTTCAATACGATTCTATGGGTGTTAGCCTGATTCAATAACCCGATTATCCAGATTGTTTTAAGCGGTGAAAAGTGAAAGTTTGGGTCATTTCTTCGACTAACTGCTCGCCATTTCTTCGACTAACTGCTCGCCATTTCTTCGATTTCGGTTGTTAACTTCATCGTTTAAACATGAAATGGCGGCATGAAAAAGAGAGCATTTGCCGCGTTTTTTGATGAAGTACTTGACTTTTCCTTACAAAGCAAAGGCGCAGTTTTGGTTGTCGGGCCAAAGTGGTGCGGAAAGACGAGAACGTGTTCCCAACACGCCAAAACCATCATTGAAATGTTGCCGTTGGACAAAAGAAGGCAAAATGTGCTCTTCGCCTAAAGCCGCTACGCCTATAAAAAGATAGCGGGGTATACGTCGTCCCACTGGCGAACCAACGCAATTGTTGTGGCTATTGAGCCCAAACCCAAGGATATTCGTTTTATTTTGCATAGCATTCATCCGCGGTCCATTTTAATTCGATAGACTATCGCCATTGAGGCTTATCGATGATTCAAGTTATCGACACGTTGGCATATTCATTGATCCGGATACCGCCGTTTTGGCACATGTCGATGATACATCATTGCCAATTTGGCATATTCCATCTGAAAGGCTATGCCAAAAATGGCCTACTTTGCGTTTGTTCTTGCGTTTCCCCGCTTGTTAACGGCACCCCTTAAGGCGATTTGGGGCAATAGCGGATCCCAATCCCGGATTTGCCTCTTCAACGGTTCCACGTCAAATTCGATTGGATAGCCGCCTTATTTCACAAAATGTCGGTCAACCGAATTTTTGTTAAACAGATGTCCCCACTTTGTAACATTGTCAATGTCGGATCACGGATGAAAAGACTTGGCAGATCAAGCAACGATCGGTGAAGATTAAGAGCATGATTTGAATGTTTTTATCGAATTAATTTGGGGTAATACGATTGTTGTCGGCAGAGAAATCGCTTAAAGAAAGCTTTTGACGCATCGCATTTTCGCTAGACGTGGTATTATTAATTCACAAAAAGGCGGTAAACCGGATTTTTGTTAATTAGGAGGTAGGGCATGAAGGAAATACAACGTGACTTATATCTGAATCAATTGAAGAAGAAGATGGGAAACGGGCTGGTTAAGGTCATCACCGGCATCAGGCGTTGCGGGAAGAGCTACCTCCTTTTCAAATTGTTCCGTGACTATCTGCTTAGCGCCGGCGTGAAGCCCGAGCATATCATCGCCCTTTCCCTTGAAGATGACGAAAACGATGAATTCCTCGATCCCGCGAGGCTATCCGCATATTTGAAATCAAAAATCGGGGACGATCAGGAGACTTACTATATTTTGCTAGACGAAGCCCAGCTCGCCATCACCGAGGCTGAGCGGCGCGGCAAAGGGACGATCAAGCTCTATGGGATTTTGAATAGCCTCATGAAGCAGGGCAACGTCGATGTTTACGTCACCGGCAGCAATTCCCGCTTCCTCTCATCCGACATCCTGACCGAGTTTCGCGGCCGCAGCGACGAAATCCGGGTCCATCCCCTCTCCTTTGCCGAGTTCATGTCCGCTTATCCGGGGGATGTTTATTCCGGGTATCGCGAATATTCCATTTACGGGGGCCTTCCTTACGTCTTGGCTCTTGGCGATGCAGCCGAGAAAGAAAATTACCTAAGCAGGCTTTCTAGCCACGTATACCTAAAAGACATCATCGAACGGCATTCCCTAAGGGGCGATGTGGTTATGGATGCTTTGGTCGATGTCCTTTCCTCCGACATCGGGGCCCTCACCAACCCGACGAAGCTCGTCAAAACGTTCGCTTCCAATTCGATGAAGACGAACGTCAACACCATCGCCACCTACATCGATTACCTCATCGATGCTTTCATCATCTCGAAGGCCAAGCGATTCGACATCAAAGGGAAAAGATACATAGGCTCGCCTTACAAGTATTACTTTGAGGACATCGGAGTTCGCAACGCCAGGCTCAGCTTTCGCCAAATAGAACCGACCCACGCGATGGAAAACATACTCTATAACGAATTGGCGATCCGCGGGTTCAACGTCGATGTCGGAATCGTCGAGAAATACGGCAAAAACGATAGGGGGCAGAACACCGTCGCGAACCTTGAGGTCGATTTCGTCTGCAATAGGGGAAGCGAACGTTGCTACATCCAATCGGCCTACTCGATTCCCGATCGCGAGAAGATGAGGCAGGAGCAGGCCTCCTTCGATCGGATCGGGGATTCGTTTAAGAAAATCATCGTCGTCCAAGACAACGTCTCCCCCTGGCATAACGAAAAAGGCTATTTGATCATCAACATATTCGACTTCCTCCTCAATCCCGATAGTTTATCCCTATAAAGCCACGAACGTTTCGCGCCTCCTCTATTGCGTTTTTCAGCGTATTGGGCCGCTTATAGATTCAATTCCAAATACAATTTCCGACAAAAGCGGATTTGTATTCCGGATTTGTCCGTGATAATGTTTTCCCAGGACGGTTAGCATATGATCAAACGCACCATCGAAGGAAGAATCAAAAACAGCGTCGCCTCCCGGCCGGTCACCTTGATAACGGGGGCCCGCCAAGTCGGGAAAACCACCTTGGCGACGGCTTTCAGGGAAAATGGGTTCGGGTATGTCTCAATCGACAACACGAACGACATGGTCACGGCCCAAGAAGACCCTGAGCTTTTCCTGCAGCTGCATCCTTGCCCGCTTATTATCGATGAGGTCCAGAACGCCCCGGGTCTATTTCTAGCCTTGGAGCATTCGGTCAATTCAGCCAAACTCGAGAACGTCAGGAATTATGGGATGTATATCCTCACCGGTTCGCAAAGCTATTCGATGATGAAGGGGATAACCGAATCGATGGCCGGACGCGTCTCCATCATCGAGATGTCCCCGCTTAGCCGGAGCGAGATCCTCGGGCGCGATGAAATCCCTTTCTCCCCCAATGACCTCCCCGCCTTGCAGAAGCGGGCCAACGAATGCCCATTGTCGGCAAGCGACTTATTCTCCAACATAGTTCGCGGCAGCTTCCCTGAGCTTTACGATAACCCCAAATTGTCCAGATCCGATTTCTACGAGTCTTACGTTAGGACCTATATGGAAAGGGACGTCTCCTCCTTATTGAAAGTCGGCTATGTTTCCGCCTTCCGGCGTTTCTTGGAGGCCATTGCCTCCTTGACCGGGCAAGAGCTCGTTTACGATACTTTGGCGAAGGCGGTGGAAGTGGACGAGAAGACCATCGCGAGCTGGGTGAGCATCCTCGAGGCCGGGCATCTGATAACGTTGTTGCGCCCCTATAACGAGACCTCGGTCGTCAAAAGGGTGAGGAAACGTCCGAAGATGTATTTTTGCGATACGGGGCTGGCCTGCCATTTGGCCCGGATCGATTCCCCGGAGACTTTGTCGGCAAGCTATTTCGCCGGCCGCTTCGTCGAGACCTACGTGGTCAATGAGGTCATCAAGTCATATAAGAATGGCGGAATCAACGCCGGCTTCTACTATTACCGGGACAAGGAGCAAAACGAGATCGACCTCCTGATCCTCCATGACGGGACCCTTTACCCAATTGATATAAAAACCGGGACGAGGTTCGATGCCAAGGCCGTCAAAAGCTTCAAGAAGCTGGAAGGCTCCAAATACCGGATTGGCCCTGGGAGCGTCCTTTGCAACGCGGATGCCGTCTATCCGGTTTCCGGTAACGCCTACGCCATCCCGATCTCCTGTTTGTGATCGAAGGAATGGGGTGACCCTCCATCGACAATCCCGATTCACAAAAACCCGGTAAACCGAATTTTTGTTAAATAGGATTTTGGCAATAAGGTGCCCAGTTGTTTTAAGCTGCTGAGGTAACGACCAAGAAACTTTCGGAAATCAGAAAACATTTATGGCCGAAGTTGCTCGGTTTTCATTTGTCAAAACGCCGTTTTGCAGCCTTTTCGGTTTTTAAAGACCTGGATTCCCTTGATGCGCGATTTCCTTTCTTTAATCCTATTTCTGCGGGCAAATCAGCCGCCTGCTCTACCAATGACGGCAATCGCCTACCTCTCTTCCCGAGGTGGCGGAGGATGGCCTAAAAGAGGATACCGTCGCCTTTATCGACTCGCTCGCCTGGCGGGGGAACGCTTTTGGATCATTTGATAAAGGTCCACCCCTAAGGGTCTTGGGGGAGAATGAGTCCTCCGCCGTCATTTACAAAAGGTTTTGGATACTCCCTCAGTCAAAACTTACTTATGTAAATTTACAGAAGTAACTTTTTTATAATTTTGAAAGCATTGGGATATATCCACGAAGTTAGGCTATTCGGTTAATTTCGACGTGGAAGCCGTCTGCGAGTGCTACCGCCTTAGCGAAGCGAGTTCGCCAAGAAGCTCGACGGGGGCGACATCACCTTGCTTTCCCTTAACGTGGATGAGGCTTTTTCTCGATAATAGAAGAATTCGGGGAATCCTCCTACGGGAAAGATAAATATCCGGCCGAGGCTCTTTATTGGGTCGGTTACCTAACCCGTTATATCGCCTATACCAGGGGATGCAGCTCGCTTATGGTCTTTAAGGCTTTCCCGATGAAGCTTTTGATCGATAGCTATCACGCCTACCACACCCAAGGCGATGAATGGGTCATAGCGAATCTGCTTGAGAAAGTCGGGAAGGACGAAAGCTATTTCGATCCCAACGCCCGGCTTAAGGAAATCCTTAAGCGAAGGATGAGAAGGAAGTATTCCTAATTCCTTGCTATGCGTGGCCGCTTTAAAGGCCTAGATCATTTTTCATCGCCTATATTTCGAGTAGTTTTGAATTTATCGGCAGTTTTTGCTTTCATCTAATACAAAGTGTATAAAAAATACAGTGACTCTTGAATAATTCGGGGACTATATTGATAATTGAGCTGTATAAAAAATACGGTGAGGCCATGAAATGCTGAAAAGGATCGTCATCAACAACGTGAATTCGATTAAAACCTGCGAGATCGATTTCATCAAAGGCAACTACAAATTTTCCGAGGACAATGTGCTGGGCAGCCTGGTGAACCCAATTGCCATCTATGGCCATAACGGCTCAGGTAAGTCTTCGCTTCTGAATGCGGTTCAGCATTTTATCTCCCTTATGGTTTTACCGACCGAATCGCTTATGCCGTTCACGGTCAACAACTTCCTTTTCGAGCAATTCCGCAAGGTGGAAGAGGAAATGTATTTGCAAGGGGATATCCTCCTTTCCTTCGATTTGGGCGATAAGTCTTACGAGTATTACCTGGAAACCAGCCGATTCGATAACCGGATCAGCAAGGAATACCTTAAGGCGGACGGCGAAATCTATTTTGAGAACGAAGGCGGGAAATATCGTTACCAAGGGAAGGGCTATCGTCCGGAGAATCACCAGATTTCGAAAATGGTCCCCCTCATAAGGATCTTGGGGTCCTCGGAGATCGTGGATCCTATAGTCCAAACCGTCTTTGCATATTTTCGGTCTTTTACCCACGTTAACGTATCGTTCATCAATCGAGGGGCGTTCGTCACCTCAAGCATTTTCAACAATACCAATATCTTCGATTTGCTGACTGGCAAATCCGATGAGGTCAAGGAAGTCCTGAAGGAATATGATAACTTCCCGGTTTATTCGATAGTCAAAGACGACAAGTTGTTGCCGAACGGCTTCGTTCAGCCTCAGTACAACGTGGTTTTGGAAGACGACGGCTTCAAAGGCAAATTGCCATTCCAAATGATTTCGACAGGCATGCAAAACCAAAGCGTTCTGCTTTCGCTAGTTCTGTCGATGCCTAAAAACAGCGTTTTGTTCATAGATGAACTTGATATCGCTTTACATCCGTCCGCTTTGCAGTCGTTTATCGAAGTAATTAAAAAGAGAAAAGTCCAAGTTGTCGTGACCCTTCACAATACGAATGCGATGCAATACCTAAGACCCGATCAAATCTATTTCGCCAAGTGGTCAAAAGGTTTTTCAACGTATCATCGCCTATCGAAGATCTACCCAAATATCAGGGAGGTTAACAATATAGAGAAGATGTATTTGTCTACGTTGTTCGATGGGGCCATGGAGTGACATGGCGAATAGGATTTTGATTTTGACCGAAGGGAGTGTCGATGAGCAAGACGTGTTCTTTTCCGCGTTCAATAAATACGGCATCGATGCTATTGCTTCATCTGAACGAATCATTGAAATTGACGCAGTTAAGTTTGTCGAATCTAGCTATTCCGGTGGAAACACAACGATTTTTATAATCCAAGGACCGAGGAACAGAATTCATGGTTTCTTGAAATTCGTGGACGACAAGAACATGAGCATCGAAAAATCGCTTGGTTTTCAATTTGGCTATTTCTCCAAGATATTTCTTATTTACGACGTCGACCATAACGATTGCGATGATGTCTTGAGAATGTCCTCCTTGTTTAAAGATGAGACCACCGGAATGCTTTTGCTTAGTTCACCATGCATAGAAGTCTTGGCGGATTTCAATCGCGACCGAAAAGAGTTTAGATGTCAACGTTTGAGGGAATACAAAAAAGAAATCAACGGGCATTATCACGGTTCGGCGAAGAAGTTTATCGCCGATCACTTTGACGAGATAATGCTGCATTTCCTAGAAAAGAACTATCGGGACTTCAAAGAAAGAAACATCATGGAACACCCCAATCTCATCGTTGGGAAGATCAACGAGCTGAATATTCGCGTGAATTGCAAGGACAAGTCGGCTTCCTACGTGCTATGCCGATATTTCTCAACGGTCGTGTATGTGGCGATTGCGGATGCCCTTTCTCTTACGGTGCAAGTCGATAATTATGAAACCGTTAAGTCCTTCTTTGAATCGCAATTAAAGCGAAACAACTGATTTTTGGCGTTCAGGATTAGCATATGTTTTGGTAGACAATCCCCAAAAGCAAGCAAGCTGAATTAAGGCTGCTCTATATTAGATTTGCGGTGACACACGCAATGCCATTAGGAGTGACATCTGCAGTGCCATATTTGCTATTTGCCAGGGGCTACCAATGATCGTCAATCTAGGAAGGAATCGGAGAACGCCGAATTCAAGGCGAGCACGGGCGAATTGCCCGAAGCCCCTGAGTCGATTGCGGCCATGTCGAACAAGCGGGTTTTGGCGAGCTTTATTTCGGTGTTCTCGACAACGGCGAGGCCGTGGTGAGGGCCTTCCCTTAGTAGTAGCCGTTCCTCAGGCGATAGGCGAGATAATGCCATGCGGGGCGACATTTTGACATAGAGGTTTTAAACATTATATCTTTTATATGTCCGTTATTCGGAAAAAGCGTGTCTAGACACGGAAAAACCGATTAGCATGATCGCAAGGGGCAAATACGGACGAAACGTCCGCTGAAAGCTCGAAGTCGACTTCTTCGCCGAAAAGGGCATCAGGCAATATTACGTTTAGGTATGCGCGGATGCGGGAAGCCAACAGGCGATGCTTCGGGAGATAAACCCTACATCGCCTTAAATGACCAGATAACCAAGATATTGGTCATCCCCGAGGCGATGGGGGAATGCCGCGACAAGAACGGATACACCATCATCGGGGTATCCGATTTCCTGCTCCGCTACATCAAATGATTTAAGGCGAGGGCGAAGCGAAAACAACAGGTTAAGGGAACTATTTGGCCGAATTCATCAAAACCCCATAACAGGCTATCTTCGTTTGACAATGTCTTTGAGCCATTCATGGCGGACCTTTTGCATCATCGCGAGGAGCATTTTAAAATGATCGGGGTTTTTGTGGCGCCGGCTCCATCTTCATTGCCGCAGCAAATCTTATTTGCTTTCAGCTTTCTTCCGCCTATTGCGGGCGATGTGTTCACTTGCCGAGTGAACACTTAGTGAACATGGTCCGCTTTTGAAAGTGAACATGATTTAAACTCGTTCCCAAAACTTTAATAATTTTTGACTTTTGGGGATAGGCCGTTATGAATGCGATATTCGCAGAGCTCCCTATGTTTGAATAAACCGCCACTCTCAATCCCTTCCGGCAGTAAGAAAAAACGTTGTCCAAAAGAGACGACATCAGCATGTTTATGCGTTATAAACTCAAAATTATTTGAAGAAAATAACACATATCCCTTACGGCGGTGGAACCCTCTTCTTTGAGCAAAAGTCATGGGGTTTTGAAACGAAAATAGAAAAAATCGGAATCTCGCAACTATGTTGCGGCCCCCCTAAACCCTATCAGGGCACCTACCAATCCATTGAATTTGGCTCTAAGATAATGGTCGACGTCAATCTCTATGGATGAAAAGGAGGATTTGAAATGGGAAAAACGAAGATAGCGCTTTTGGCCGCGGTTTTGCTTTTGCCGTTAGCTGGCTGCGATGGGGGCGGGGGAAGCCAAGTGTCCTCCTCCGCACCCGATTCCTCCAAGGATGGGGGCAGTTCCTCTTCCTCTTTGCCTAGCGGCGAGCATATCCATGAATATGGAGAATGGGAAGTAGTGGAGGAAGCGACTTGCCTAGAGGAAGGGCTAAAGGAAAGGGTTTGCCCCTGCGGCGACAAACAAGAGGAAGCTATCCCCGCGCTTGGCCACGAGATGGCCCTATTCAAAGGCACCCCGGCCACTTGCTTAGCCGACGGGAAGCGCGACTATTACCAATGCGGTCGCTGCGAGCTTTATTTCCTTGACGAAGAAGGGAAGGAGCAAATCGAAGGGCCCGAGGACGAAAGGCTATTCATCGCCAAAGGGGCCCATGCGATCGAAAACCCGACCATCGATTACTATACCCACGGTGGCGCCTGCTCCACCTGCGGCGAGGAGATATCCGGACACCATGTCTTCAATACCGGCAACACCTGCTCCGAATGCGGCTATTCGATAGAAGCCACCGCCATAGAGGACATCGAAGGCATCGACTTCACCGTCTATGCCGAGGGGACGGCCTATGCCAACATCGATTTGTCCCTTTTCCAGGAAGAGGAGCTCATCCTCCCTTACCATTGCTACATGGGCAAATACGAAGGCTGGGTTAAAAAGGCCATCTTCACTAACGCCGACAAGGCCAAAACCAAGAGGATCGTCTTCCCGGATGGCATGCAGACATTCGACGGCACCGCCGGGATGGTAAGCCTAGAGGAAGTCAGCTTCGGCGGAAACGTCGTCAACATCGGCGGGGCCCTCTGCGATACCTTTGAGGGCTGCCCCAACTTAAAAAGCATCGACCTAAGATATGCCGATAAGCTAAAGTACATCGGCGAATCCGCCTTCAAAGACACGGCGTTGACTAGCATCGAGATCCCCGCAAGCGTCACCACAATCGGCGAAGACGCCTTCTATGGCTGCGAGAAGCTAGCCAATGTCGCGTTCAAGGGGAACGGCATAAAAAAGCTTTCCGACCGCTGCTTCGCCTATTGCACCTCCTTAAAGGAGATAACCTTGCCTGAGGGCCTAACCTCCGCCTCTCCTTTCAGCGGCGATTACTCCCCCTTCTATGGCTGCAGCGCTCTTGAATCCATTTCCTTCCCTTCGAGCTTCGATTGCTCGGTTGAGCACGACAACCTGCTTTCTGGCTTAAAGGACCTTAAGCACCTTTACATCGATTCGCCCACCGTTGACCTCGAATTGGTCCATGACTGGTTCTACGATTCCTTCAATGCCTACAAAGACGATTACTTCGTCTCCTCGCCGCTTACGATCCACATCGGGAAAAACGTCAAGACGATGGAAAACTACTTCCTCGACGAGAACTACGTCCTCGACTACGAGGAGGGGGCTGAGCTTGAGGAGGTAAGCGGGTTGGCCCAGTATTGGAACAAGATAAGCCTATTCCAAAACCCGAATCAGGAATCCTATGAGATACATTTCCCCGACAAGGCCAAGCTAGTTAAGGCCGAGGCAGTGAAAATCGGTTTCCCGCCCAAATACCAAGATCCCTTCATCCCCGAAATAAACATCTACATCCCCTCTGGCGTGGAAACGCTAGAAAGCCAGGCGATCTACTTAGACATCGTCCAAGACGAGGTCATGGACCAAAACGTCTATGTCAATATTTATCTAGAAGAAAGCGAAGCCCCCGCTTCCTGGCCAAGCGACTGGTATTACGTTAACAAAGGGACCGACCACGAATTCACCTACGACAAGACGCTTATCCGGGTTTATACCGGGCAAGCGATGTGACCGCCGATATCCTTTAAGCGCCATCCCCTTCTTTAAACGCCTTCCTGTAGGCCGCGGCGTTTTCCACAAAGTGGAATGCGTCGTTGATTATGTAGGTGTAATCGAGGTAGCTTTTGGCGCGGCGGTAGCGGCTTTCCCCGTATTCGGCCATCTCGGCGACGCGGAGGTTGTCTTCCAAATCGAGCAGCTTCACCAAAGCAGAGGTGGGGTTGCCTAAGCAAATCGCGATGTATGCTTGGTAACTGACCGCCTTATCGTGGGTGATGCGCCGCAACGCGTCTTGCATATACAGGCGAAAGTGAACCCCGAAACCGCATTCGCCGTATATGTCCTTTATGTCGTCGATGGTCAATTCGCTATCCTCGATGACGTCGTGGAGCAGGCATACCTCCTGCACTCCCTCAAAGGGGATATGATGGGTTTCCAAAAGCTCTTTATCCAGGCAAAAGGGGTCATCTGGTTTTATGCCGACCAGCCTCCGGTAGTTTTCAAGCACCCTAAACGGGTGGTTGGAGTAATTCTCCCCGTTTTCCCTTTTTTGGCCGCGGTGGGCGTAAGAGCATATTTCCATCGCGAGGTAGACGGAATGGCGGTCAAGCTCATCCACCTCTTTTTCCCCCATTCCCATTTCGGCCATCATGTAATCGTGGATCTGCTTCAGTTTGGCGTTCATGCTTTTACCTTCCTTTTCCTTCGGTATTCTAGTGGTTAAAAATGGGGAAAAGGTCAAACGCGATTTGACAATTGGCTAAATAAGCAATGAATCGCCGTATCCGTTTGCCTCCAGAAGCGCGTTTACCTCGGATAAGGCATATATTTTGTTTTCGATGGCGTAGCGGATTATCAAAGCGAACCTATTTGACGAAGTGAGGGTGTATCCGGCCTTTTTTAGAAGGTATTTGCATTCGCGGTTGCTCGTTTTTAGCGACAACGCGATCTTCAAGCAGGCGTTTAGGGATGGATGGGACTTCCCTGAGACGATTGAGGACCACAGTTGCCTTGATATGTTGGCTTTGCCGTAGACCTCGGCGGGGTTTTCAATGCCGCGTTTGTCCATCAGCCAATAAAGGTATTCGGCGAAAGACGAGGATTTCTCCTTATTGCCCTGGTGCCTTTTGATGTATTCATGAAGCGTTTCCATTTCGCTTATATCTTACAGCAATCTTCCTTATGTTGGCGATTTGGCGGATGGGCTTATCGTTTGTACGACATAACTCCGCGGTAGCGAAAAGCGTTCCTGTCCACCGCATTTTTATATCGAAGATATATGGTTTATTTGCCCTTAAGCGTGTCCGAAAACCCTTGATAACGCCTATTGAGCCATCGATAATACCCTCGTATCCATAGAGAGAGCAGCGAGGGACAAGCCCATTGACCTGCCGGCAACCTACCCCAAACATGGGGCAAGGTGCCAAAGCTTGAACGATGGGAGAAAAACGACAATTCGGCTCCCTTCGTCGCGATGGGAGCCTTTCTTCTCTCCTTATGGCCGAGCTGAAAGGAGAACAAACATGAACAAAACATTCGAAGAGCAGCTAAGCGAAGCGGAAACCAAGGCCAGGGAAAAAGGAGGGATCGTGGCGCTTTTCCAAAACGACGCAGGCGACCAACCCGCCTTCGTCGCCCTCGTCCTCGGAGACAGAAAGGGAATCGAGGCCATAATCGGGGAAAGCGATGGCCAAGCGATATCCATTCGGCTGCGTGAGGTGTGGTATTGGCTTTTGCTTGGCGAAGAGGGCTTCCTCCTCTTCAGGAATGGCGAGCGCGGACCGGA
Organism: Candidatus Alloenteromonas pullistercoris; assembly: GCA_017694295.1. Taxonomy (GTDB): domain Bacteria; phylum Bacillota_I; class Bacilli_A; order RFN20; family CAG-826; genus Alloenteromonas; species Alloenteromonas pullistercoris. The sequence continues at coordinate 115,924 of JADINA010000019.1, forward strand.
GAACGCCAATTTGGACGACCTGAATGCCGTCAGGTACCTCTCGACCTTGATTTGACCCGCCCCAATCAGCCATCGAGTTCTGCCATTATCACATTATTTTTCCCATTTGGCTTTATCTTAACCGCGTACTGCCCCCAATTGTGATTTGGCCGCGGGGCGCACTTCCGCCTCTCCTTGGTCTCGGGGTTCGCCTTCAATGGGCTCGCGCTGCCCAAGTTCGCGTGCCTGAGGTATGCCGGCCCGGCCTTCGCGTAGGCCTTCCCGATCCCGTTTGTGGGGTTCGTAAGGGTTTTCTAGGAAAGGGTCGGTCGAAAATGTAGGCACCCCTCTTTTGAGGTAAATCTTCGCGAGATCGTCTCCCTTTGGCTTCCGGCGATGTGTTTCCAGAGCGCGCCCATATTGAATGTCATCCATTTCTTTAGTAGGGAAACGGAGACGTTTTGCTTTACGGTCGGGTTATTCCAGGACTTATTGCAGTTTTCGGCGAGGAAGTTGACTTAAGTTCTGGAATTCTCAGTTGATAAAGAAAACTTGGTCGAGTCCAAATTGGGAATCTATGATCTTTTAAAATCCGATAAGAAATTAACCAACGAGGAAGAGAAAACGATTAAATTAGCCGCGAAAATCTCTACTTAAAAATTAAGGAAAACAATGAGAGACTATTGGCGATGGACTGGTACAAGGACGAGCAACCTATGATAAGTGTCAGAATTGCCATTGAAGAAGAATTAGATAGAGACTTATCTTTTTACTCGTCGGCAAAACTGTCCAGGTCATTCAGAATTTTATTAATGGAGGCTAACTATGATAGATACGATTCGTCTCGACAAAACAAGAACAATAGAAATTAATAAGCCAAACACTTGCCCTCACTGTGATAAAGGCATGGCTCCTGTTGTAGTTGGGTGCATTCGTTTTGAGTCGTTTCAGCAACCATTTATTTACGTTTGTTTTGAATGTTCAATTTGTGAGCAAGTGTTTTTTGCTAAATATAGCATTCCTACATATGATGAATTTACGTATTCATACGAGGAAAATGTCATTGGTTATTGCGAACTTTTAGGCGGTCACGGCTTAACCAGAGAATTCCCAAAAGAAATTAATGATGTTAGCCCTAATTTTGTTTCTTTATACAATGACGCTTATAAAGCTGAGCAACATGGTCTTCAAGCAATTGTTGGAATTAGCTATAGACTAGCGTTTGAATACCTGATTAAAGATTATTGCATTAAAAACAATGATGACAAAAAAGATGAAATTTTAAAGAAAAGTTTGTCGCAATGTATCAATGAATATTTAGATGTTGATATTAAAGATATCGCCAAAAGGGCAGCGTGGTTGGGAAACGATTATGCTCACTACGAATCTAAACACCTAGAGATGAATGTAAACGATTTGAAAAGCGTTATAGATATTTGTGTCACAAAAATTGAAGCTAAAATCAAAGAAAACAACTACATAAAAAATATCAAAAAAGTGTAAGGACAAATAACTATGGGAACTAAGTCACAAGGCGTAATCTACATTCTTACCAACCCATCCTTTCCTGATTACGTAAAAATCGGATATGCGGATGATGTTCAAAAACGTTTAAAAGAGCATAATAGAAGCGAGTGTATTCCATTTGCCTTTAGACTTTACGCTTACTATGAAGTTCCTAGAAGACTAACTGATATGAAACTTCATCAAATGATTGATAGACTTAATCCTAACTTAAGATCCATTGAGGAGTTTGATGGCAAGACTAGAAGAAGAGAGTTTTACAACATGTCTGCAGCTGATGCATATTCTATTTGAGAAACTATCGCTCAAATCAATGGATTAGAAGAGAATCTGCATTTGGTTAAACCTTCTGAAAAAGAAATGGAAGAGGAAGAAACTGCCGAAGAAAACAGAATCCTGGCAACAAATAGGCATCATTTTAAGAATATTGACTTCACGAGTAGTTTAACTGGTCATACTTACAAGTCTTCTACAAACGAAAAAGGACTCTATCAATTTTTGATGTGACGATAGGTGAAGAAGTGCCGAATAACGCTAATCCATCTAAAAGAGAAATAGTAAGAGTTGCACTCAGTGATTTAACAAAAAATGATGAAGACGGAACCCTTTACCAATTGATGCATAGGTTAGAAAAACTGATAGCAGTTAATAAGTTTCTAACATAGAATTTATATATAAGGAGGTTTGGTTAGTGACTAAACGTAATGATGATTTTTTCAAATCCAAGAAACCTTGGTCTGAAACGAAAGATGCTCTTTTAGGTTGCTATTTAAAACCATATTTTGAAAAGATTAAAACATTGAAAACACCTATTTGTTATATAGATGGTTTTGCTGGAAAAGGGAAATTTGATGATGGTAAAGATGGTTCGCCAAGAATTGCCCTTCAAGTTATTAGGGAGTCCATCGTAGGGTCTAATCCTTTCTCAAAACCAATAGTTAATTTTTACTTCGTTGATTTAAATTACGAAGACGAATTAAAGAAAAATCTTGAGAGTGTGCGGAATCTTGTGTAAACGATTCCCGTAAGACGTTCGAATTCTAATCACTTCGACTCATAATAGGCAACAATTTCCCTCCAACACCTCACCTTCCTTTTCCCTATCCCCTCGTTGTAGTGGAGGAACATCGAGACCAGCCTCTTCTCCAACGCCTCCTCGGTGACGAACTGTATCTGCTTCTTGATCATCCTCTTAATCTGCTTGTTGAAGGACTCGATCCGGTTGTTCGTGTAGACGAGCGCGCGCAGTTCCCTAGGGAACTCATAGAAGGTGAGCATGTGCTCCGTCCTCTCCGACCATATCTCGAGCTTGGGGTATTTCCCCTTCCATGCGGCGACGAAGTCGTCCAGGGCCTTCTTCCCCGATTCGGCGTCCTCTTGCCTGGCTATCGACATGAAGGCGTCGGCGACCTCCCGCCTGTCGGCAACCCTGACCTTGGAGCATGCGTTCCGGAGGAGGTGGACGAAGCACCTCTGCCTTTTCGCCTTCGGATACGACGAGGATATCGCCTCGTCGATGCCCTGGAGGCCGTCCGTAACGGCCACCTCCACCTCCTCGAGCCCCCTCGATTTGAAGTCGGCGAGCAGCTCGCCGTAGGCCTCGGCCGATTCCTGCGGCGTTATGGAATAGCCCACCACGATCGGCTCGCCGACGTCGGTTACGCCGAGGGCTATGTTCACGGCCTCCTTCGCGACCGTGTCGCGCCTAAGGGGCACGTAGGTGGAATCCAGGAACATGGCGAACAGCCGCCTTGGGAGGGGCCTCTTCGAGAAGCCCCTGACGTCCTCCATGACCGCGTCGGTGATCGACGAAATGGTCGATTTGGAGCAATGGGCCTCGTATATCGAGCCTATGGCGAGCCTCATCTCCTCGTCGGTCATGCCGGAGGAGTAGAGCTTAAGGACCGTCGACGTTATCAGGTCGGTCCTCCGTTGGTACCTTGGGATGGCGATGGGCTTGTATTCGCCGTTCCTGTCCCTTGGCACCTCCACCGAGATCGGCCCGAACGACGTCTGCAGGGTCCTCTCGTACGTCCCGTTCCTCGAGTCTCCGGAGTTCTTCCCGGAGGGGTCGTATTTGCCGTAGCCGAGGGTCGCCCCTATCTCAGACCTCAGCAGCGATTCGACCGTCTGCTTCGCCACGATGAGCACGGCCTTCCTCATCGCCGCCTCGAGGCTTTCGCCTTTTGCTATCGCTTCCTTGATTAATTCGCTAAAATTATCCACGCAGGACTCCTTTCGATTGTGGCAAACAAATCTTACTAGGAATCCTGCCTTTTTCGTAGGCCGTCGCCGACCCCTAGGGGTCTGAGGAGGGAATGACTCCTCCGTCGTCATTTACACAAGATTTCGGTTACTCCCACGCTTTTTGCCTTTTTGGTATTAAAGTCAATTGGTTTTTTAGCTTGCGAGCGAAGGCAAAACGTCGGGCGTCAATAGGGCATTCCCCATCGCCCAGCTTCGTCTTGGACCGGTTCCTCCTGATCTCCCTGGAGAGGGCGGTCGGGTGCAGCCCGAGGGCCTTGGCGATCTCCTTGAGCCTGTTGCCGTGGGAGAGCATCCGCGAGATCGTGTTCCTTTGGGTTTTCGCCGATGCGTTTCCAGTGCGCTACCATATTGTATGTCCTCCATTTCTTTGCTTGGGAAACGGAGGCGTTTTACTTCATGTTCGAGATATTCCAGGACTTATTGCAGTTTCCTGTTGGGAAGTTGACTTAAGTTTTGGAATTCTCAGTCTAATATCTCTTTCCAAAGGAATGGAGATTTTGTGGTAAAGTAATCAAGTTCTGTTATGGATAAGCTCGATAACCTCAATCAAGAAATAAAAGCCTTCGTTGACGAACGGGATTGGAATAAGTTCCATAGTCCCGCCAATCTTGCGAAATCAATTTCCATCGAAGCCAACGAATTGCTCGAATGCTTCCAATGGGACGAGGATCATTACGATTTGGATGATGTTAAGGATGAGCTGGCCGATGTCATCAATTATTGCATTCAAATGGGGCAAGTCCTAAATCTGGATTTATACGATATCGTTCTGGATAAACTTGAGAAAACCAAGAAGAAGTATCCGGTCGAGAAATGCAAATCCATCGCCACCAAATACAATAAACTATGATTGTCTACGAGGGATTGATACGCGATTTCCATAAAGACGTCATCAACGGGGTCATCGCCGACCGCGTGGAGGAAGGGTTCCGCGCGCATGGGTTTGAGCATAATAACCCCGGCGAGCACCGGGCTTTTGAAAACTCGTTGCCTCAGCTAGACAGCATTTTCGATCAATCGTTTGGCATTAACCAGGATTTGACCATCGCCATCGAATTCCAAATCCCCTCTACCGCGAAAAGAATCGATTTCATCATATGCGGCAAAGACGAAAACGACCGGAAAAACGCCGTGATCATCGAATTGAAGCAGTGGGAGGACATCGAGTTAAGCAAAAAGAAGGACATCGTCATCACCTATGTCGCTAGGGCGTATCGGGAGGAAACGCACCCTTCTTATCAAGCCTATAGCTATGCCAGGACGATAGAGAATTTCAACGAAGCGGTCCAAAGCGAACACATCAAGATGGTGCCATGCGCCTTCTTGCACAATTTCAAGGAAAGCAATCGCGGCAAAATCGAAGATGCCCGTTATAGCGATATCATCAAGGAAGCGCCCGTGTTTTTGCAGCGCGACCGCCAGAAATTGGCCAATTTCATCAAGAAGTATGTCGTTAAGCCCGACGGCGGGAAGATCCTTTACGAGATAGAAAACGGCAAGATCAGGCCATCGCTTTCCTTGCAAGATGAGCTTGAGCGGATGATGAAGGGCAACGACGCCTTCAATTTGCTCGATGAGCAGAAAGTCGCCTACGAAACGATATTGGAAGTGATAGGCGAGCATATCCGCGACGGCTCAAAGCATACCCTAATCATCCAAGGCGGCCCCGGGACCGGGAAATCGGTCATCGCCATCAAACTTCTATCCTCATTGATCCGCCAAGGGTTCAACGCCATCTACGCCTCAAAGAACCAAGCGCCCAGGGAAGTGTATTTCCGCAAGCTTACCAATAGCGATTTCCGGAAAAGCTATTTGAAGAACCTATTCAAGGGAAGCGGCACGTTCATCGAATCGAATAGCAACGACTTCGATTGCATCTTGGCCGATGAGGCCCATCGTCTTATGGCCCATTCCGGCATGTATGGGAATCTTGGCGAAAACCAGATAAAGGAAATAATAAACGCCGCCAAGATAAGCGTGTTCTTTATCGACGAGGATCAGCGGGTCACCTCCAAGGACATCGGCTCGATTGAGGAAATAGAGAAGTGGGCCAAGCAGCTTAATTCGACCATCCATATCGGCGATAACCTTAAGCTATCCTCCCAATTTCGCTGCAATGGCAGCGATGCCTATCTGGCCTTTTTGGATAACCTTCTTCAAATCCGCCCAACGGCCAATAGGACCTTCGACATAAAGGATTACGACATCAAGGTTTTCAATGATCCAACGGAAATGATGGAGGCCCTTAGGGTCAAGAACAAGGTCAACAACAAGTCGAGGATGCTCGCCGGATATTGCTATGACTGGATAAGCAAGAAGGACCCATCGGCCTTCGACATCCAGCTCGAAGGCGGCTTCAAGGCCCAGTGGAACTTCGCCAATACGTCGACTTGGGCAATCGATGAGGAATCATTTGACCAAGTTGGCTGCATCCATACTTGCCAAGGGCTTGAATTCGATTACGTCGGGGTGATCATCGGCAAAGATCTGATTTACAAAAATGGCCAGGTCGTCGCCGATCCCAATGGTAGGGCAAGGAAGACCGATAAATCGCTTTCGGGCTTCAAAAACGATCCTAACCACAAAAAAGACTGCGAGATAATCATAAAGAACACCTATCGGACCTTGCTTAGCCGCGGACAAAAGGGCTGCTATATCTATTGCGAGGACAAATCTTTAAGCGAGCATATCAAGAAAATGCTCACGATTGACCAAGATTAAAGCCTTCTTGCCTCAATTTGAGGTTTTCTTTGTCAAGCAAGTGGCAATACGCACTTGCGTAAACCGATTGTTCTGGATTTTGCCAAATTTTAGAATCAGAAGTCGAAATCGATCTTTAAAGTTGGGAATGCGTCTTTGAAGAAGGACCAATTGTCCTCGCCCCAGAATAGCGTTGCCACGTAGAGCTCTTCTTCATAGGTCAATTCCGTCGCTTCCCCTACATAGGTTTCGGCGATGCAATTGTAAAAGGAGTTCAATATCGTCGGCGTGTGGATATACGATGTTCCCACAATGGAATTTGATGCCAATCCGGTTATTTCTCCAAAGACCGCTGAGTCAGATATAGAACAATATAAAGAGTAGCCAATTAACCCTCCTGCAATAGTTGTTCCCTCAATTACGCCGTTTGAATAGGCTCTTAAAGTTTCGAAAGAATTATATACGGTTCCGGCAAGCCCGCCGGCGTTTTCCCCAGAGATGTTCGCGTTGTTGTAAACGTCGGTGCAGGAGATGCTCCAAGCTGCTCCAATCAATCCTCCGGCCCCTATCATCTTGACGTTTACGCTCGAAGTGACATTGCCTTCGTTGCCACATAATTCGAAAATCACGATATCAGAAAGACTTACTTCTGTCGTATTTAAAAGCGTTGTCCCAACTATACCGCCGCAATAGTAAACGGAGCTGACATCTCCGAAATTGACCGAGTTATCGATGGACAAATCCAACGGAGCGTAAGCGACAATTCCTCCGGCGACGTAGTTGGAACTGACGTTGCCGGAGTTCTTCAAATGCGATAGCGATAGCTCTTCGCCTTCGGTTACGCCAATGACCCCGCCTACTATTCTATGTCCGTAGACGTCGCAATTGTTTATGGCTTTGTCGATGGTTGAGTTCGTACTGCCGACGATTCCGCCGACATATGAGTTGAAGGACGCGCTATGGTCTGCCAATTTGACTATGCCGGATGCCTCGACGCACTCAATGAGGCCTTCGTTTTTCCCACACAAAGAACCGATGTAGACGTCGGAGTCGATATTGGCGATGTTTATGTCGACGTTTTCGAGCTTAAGGTTTTTTATGGTTCCCGAGGATTGTCCGAATAAACCGACCAATGGTTGCCCTTTGGTTATCGATAGATTCTTTATCGAGTAGCCGTTGCCGTCGAATATGCCGGTAAAGCACTCTTCCGCGGCCAACGGTTCCCATTCGACTCCAGTCAAATCGATGTCGTTGACCAATATATAATGCCCGTTAAGCCCACTATCGACGCTTTTCAAATCCTCGATTGTCGAAATTTCGGCAATCCAAGGTGTCGTAAAGGTTTTGCTTTCGGTGAATGACCAAGGCTCCAAAGAGTTCCCGTTTTCGTCTGTCAGCCTCCTCCCTTCGCAATACCACCCAGTGAAAACGCCGAAATCGTTTTCGGGAACGGGCAATGAATAATCCTCTCCGAATGTGACGGCGACGGAAGCGGTTTCCAACGTGCCTCCGTTCGGGTCGAGCGTGATCGTATACTTGTTTGCCGTCCACACTGCTTCCAGCATCACATCGTCTGCGATGTTCCAAAACCCGCTGTTTTTGAGTATTTTGCCTTTGTATTCCCATCCGCCGAATGTGAAGCCAGGCATTTCCAATATCGGCAACTGGTAGACCCTATCATATGTCGCCTGAAGCGGATCCGGGTTTGGCAATGAATTGTTCGATTCGAATGTTATTGTGTATTCGTTGGGCTTCCACTGGGCTTTCAAGGTCATGCTGTTCAAAACGACATGAGAATTGAAATCCCATTCCTCGCCATTGCAAAACCAGCCGATGAGCGTGTATCCCTCCCGATAGACGGTAGGCCGCATAACCTTGTCGCCGTCTTTTATTTTTTGAGGCTGGAACTCTTTGTCGTATCCCGTGTTAAATGACACAGTCCAGATCTCAGTCGCCTTTATGGTGGTTGTTTTTCCGTTTATGACGTAATAGCCATCCTTAGAGACGGTTATTTCCGATATTTCCGACAATAAATCAAAGCCAATGTCCGTCGTAAGCCCGTTTATGACAAAATAACCAGCGTCGTTGATTTCCACTGAATTGACCCCGTTTACTATTTCCTCTTCGAAATCGCCGACGATTTGCTCGGTTCCGTCCTCGTAATACACAACGAGGTTCCCTTCATCGTCCAATCCGTAATTGATTATCTCCGGCTCATCGGAAGCGCAGCCCGTTATGCCTATTGCCAAAAATGCGCTTGCTAAGGAAAACAACCTCTTATTCATTTCCGCTTTATCCTTTCATTCGCTGTCAACATACGTTAATTATATTCGCATAATAACTCCCTTTGTAAAATGTCGATGAAACCCTTGTTTCGGTTCATTGGGTAATTCAGCGCGTTTTTATGTCGAAGCCGTCAATGTTTCAATGTCATGAACAAGGCGCCATAATTTATCGAAATGCGCAAATACGGCATTGCTTCACTTAATGGAAGCGCGAAATCCGAGGTGGGGGAATGACAAAATTCCCTATTTAATTGACATAAGACATATACGGTTTGATTTATTGGAACTGGAGGCGTGGTTGGAGTTTAATATAGCGGCGTCATTAAAGACTGCAGAGGTTTCGCACCTATTGCCTGCGGCCGTTACTTCGCGCATCAAAAGTCGAAAGGAACACCTATGTACTGGGAATATAAAACCATTAATCTATATATTTTCTTTAACACCGGCAGCGGGGTGGCGGAAAAAGTTCAGGAAGCATGTGACGAACAAGGCAAGTTTGGATGGGAGCTGGTGAACTTTCAGTGCTACGACCTTTCCACAAAATGCCTTTTGGTTTTCAAAAGGCAATATGGCGAGAAATAATAGCTTTTCCCGTTTTGCTTGAGAAGGTTTGGCTTCGGCGAGCCTTCGTTTCAATTTGCATCGTCGCGCTTTTGGGGTTTAGCCGCAGCGCCGAAGAAGATCAAACATTAAAATCAAAAGCGGCCAATCCGTTAATTTTCGATTGACGCTTCAGGGGGGGGGTTACTATTTAGCGCATCAAGGAGGGCTGGCTTGAATATGCCTTTGAAAAAGTGCCCGGAATGCAATAATGCGGTGAGCAATACGGCGGCGACTTGCCCCCATTGCGGTTACCAATTCAGGACGGTCAATTACTCCAAACCATCCCCGAAGCCCACTTACCATATATATGACAGTAGGGCATCGAAGACCATTGAACGAGATCTCAATATCAAATGCATTATTGGGCTTATCGGCAGCATAGTTGGGATTATTGCGGCCATTGTGTTCATTGTCTTGGCTTTCGTTGGTCCGAAAGTGCCCGCGGCCTTATTTTGGTTTGCCTTGCTAGGCGGCTTAGCCGCACTCATAGTTGGCATCTTCGGCCTCGTTTGGTACATCTACCGCCTAAATACCTACTGATAGTCGATTCAAAGAAGCCTATAGGCCTTTCCATAATCCCTCTGTTATCTCTTATTTCTTGCCTTTCTCTTCGGTTTTGGTGTAGCGTTACGCCGGTTGATGAAGCGATGATAGCCAAGCAAAACATCCCTTGGCTATGGCGAGTCAACATAAACCCATTATGAAAAAGACACTGCAGCAGAAACTCGCCGAGAAGAAATTCCACCGGCCGAACGTAATCCTGTATAAGACCTTGTATAAGCTGGTCGTCAAGCACATGCTTGAGCCCAAATACAACGTCCATTACACCAGGGAAGTCGACATCAACGACTGCAAGGGCCCCTGCTTCCTCGTCTATAACCACCAATCCCGCATCGATTACGTCTGGCTTATGGGCGCCACCTACCCGAAGCGGCTCAATTTCCTTGTCGGCTATAACGAGTTCTTCCGCAGCCACTTGGCTTTTATCCTTCGCATCGCCAACGTCATCCCCAAGAAGAACTTCACCCTCGACGTCCCGGCCATGAAGGGGATAGCGAGCATAATAAGGCAAGGTGGATGCGTCTGCTTCTCCCCCGAGGGGATGAGCTCGATATCCGGCCACAACCAGCCCGCCGTAAGCGGAACCGGGAACTTTTTAAAGCACTATGGCATCCCCGTCTACCAGGTCGAGATGGCTGGGGCCTATTTGACCAACACCAAGTATTGCCTAGACGAAAGGAAGGGGCGGATCGACGTCAACCTCAAATTGCTTTTCTCCCCCGAATACCTATCTTCCGCCGAGCCGGAGGAAATCGAGGAAAAGCTCAACGACGCCCTTTACCACGACGACTTCGAATGGAATGCAAAGAAGCAAATCCATTTCGACATGAAGGGCCGCCCAACCCATGACCTCCATTATTTGCTTTACCGTTGCCCAAATTGCGGCCACGAGCTATGCATGGAAAGCGACGACACCCACATCCATTGCCGCGACTGCGGCTTCTCCGCCACCCTCGACGACACCTATAAGCTACATCCCGCGGAAGGCTATTCCTGCCCCGAGTCGATAAGCCGCTGGTTCGATGAGGAAAGGGGACATACCTATCAGCAGATAAAAGAGGACCCGGAGAGGATATACGAGTTCAAATGCAAAATCGGCCGCCTCCCGCCCTTCCATTACGTCAAGAACATGAAGACGAGCGAACCAGCCGGCGAGGGGGTCGCCATCATCAACAAGCATGGCTTCACCTACGAGGGGACGTTAATGGGGGAACCGGTCACGATGTTCCTAACCTACAACGAGATTCCGACCTTCGGCATGCCGGTCGACACATCCTACCTCGCCTTCTACCATAACGGCGAATACTATGACCTCTTCCCGGAAAACGGGGCCTCGATCAAGATGCTTCACCTCCTTGAGGAATTCGGTAGGCTAGCAACCGGCAAATGGCCTCTTCCCAAGGCGGAACGCTGGATTTACTCCAAGTAAACGAAAAAGGCGCCTGACCCTTGCCTAGGCGCCTTTTCCTTTACTTCTTCAATTTATCGGGAAGCGAGTGGATGGCTTGGCTTATTTTGTCTAATAGCCTTCCCTTGTATTGCTCGATTTCCCCCTTGTCGCAAAGCTTGCCAAGCGAGGGGTCGATCGGAAGCTCGTCGAATACCTCGATATGGTGCTTTTCCGCAAGAAGGGAATGCTCCAATTTCCCGAAGGGGTAGATCCTTTGCCCGCAGCAAGGGCAATCGAGGTAAGCCATGTTGTTGACGATCCCAAGCACCTTGACGTTCATGCTTTCGGCGAGCTTTATCGCCTTCTCGACGATAAGCGAGACCAGGTCGCTAGGGCTGGTGACGATGACGATGCCGTCGATTGGCAATGACTGGAACACCGTCAGAGGGACATCCCCGGTTCCCGGGGGCATGTCGACGTAAAGCTCATCGACGTCCCCGTATATCGTGTCGGTCCAAAACTGCTTGACGGCCCCGCTTAAAACCGGCCCGCGCCAGGCGACGGGCTCGCTTGGGTCGTCGACGACGAGGTTAAGCGACATGACCTCGATCCCGGTTTGGCTTTTGACCGGGTACATCCCGTCCTCGCTTCCTTTTACGTAATCCTTCAGCCCGAATATCTTCGGGATCGAGGGCCCGGTGACGTCGGCGTCGATTATGGCCGCCTTCTTGCCATCCCTAATGGCGTTTACGGCTAGTAGCGACGTGGTAAGCGACTTCCCGACCCCGCCTTTGCCCGAGACCACCGCGATCATCTTCTTAACTGACGATAAGGGGTGGGAATGGGCTAAAAAGGAACTCGGGTCGCGGGAAGGGCAATTTTCGGCGCAGGAGGCGCAGTCGTGGTTGCATTCTGCCATCTTTAGCGTCCCTCCTTCCTTTCCATCTCCCCAAGCAGGTGGAAGATGAGCACCCGCCTGGTGACGAGCCCCTTGAAGACGCCAGACGCGTCGACTAAGGGCACGTAGTTTTGATTGGCGATCAAATCGGAGATGGCCTTTATCTCGACGCTTTCGAGGCAGGGGGCGATCATCCTAGTGAGGCTTAGCGAGGAGAGCGGGGCGCAGTGGAAGTCCCCCGCCTTATCCGAGGTGATGAAGTTCAAGACGTCATTGGCCGTCACCGAGTATAGGTAGCGGCCCGACTCGCGTTCTAAAACCGGGATCATGGAAAATGACGATTTGGCAAACCGCGATATCGCGTCCTCGACGGTCATATCCGCGTAAAGGTAGGTGATCTTCGACTTGGGGGTTATGAGTTCTTTGGCTTTCATACCCGCCTATTATCACCCGCCTTGCCCCTTTGGGCAAGTGGGGCGATGAGGGGGTCTTGACAGCCGTAGTATGATATGCCCGTTATGCTTGACGTCTTCATTCATTCATTGCTTGATTCCCTTACCGTCCTCCTCTTCGTGCTTGCCTTCCACGTTTTGCTTTCCTTCTTTGAGGGCAAGGTGACGCGCTTCCTTGAATCGAAAAGGAAGGCGGCCCCGGCTTTAGGTGCGACTTTCGGGCTCATCCCCGAATGCGGGACCTCGGTGGTCGCGGCCGATTTGTTTTTAAAAGGCCACATAAGCCTAGGGACGGTTGTGGCCGTCTTCCTCTCCTGCTCCGACGAGGCCTTGCCCATCCTTTTCTCCGACGTCTCGGGGCGATATTGGAGCGGCTTTCTCGTCATTGGGTGCAAATTGGTCATCGGGACCGTGGTCGGGCTATTCGTCGATTTGCTTTATAAAAAGGGAAAAGAGGAGGTAAGAGAGCATTTAGACGCCTGCGAAGGGGAGAAGCAAGAGCATTTCGGCTGCTGCCATCACCAAATAGAGGGGCAGGGGGATAAATGGAAGGAGCATTTGCTCCACCCCCTTATCCATTCGCTAAAGATCTTCGTTTACGTCTTCATCGTCACCTTCCTATTCGCCACGATGGTCTTTTACGTCGGGGAGGACGCGATTGGCGCGTTTTTGACCAAGAACTTCTACCTCGCGCCCATTTTGGGAACCATAGTGGGGCTTATCCCCAACTGCGCCTCCTCCGTCTTGCTTAGCACCCTCTTCGTCTCGGGGTCGCTTAGCTTCGCTGGGTTGCTCTCGGGGCTATTGATGAACGCGGGGCTAGGGATGATCATGCTATTTAAAAAAGGGGCGAGCAAAAAGAAGGCCTTTTTGGTCTTGGCCATCTGCTTAGCCTCCTCAATTGCCTTTGGCTATTGCTTTTTGGCTTTGCCCTTTTAGATTGTTAGGCCCAGTTCGCCTTTGGCAATTTGCCTATCCGCTTCCTCGCCGGCTTCGAGTTTGACTATCGCGTGCCCAAAGGAGAGCGAATAGCCCATTGAGCGGGCCGTGACGGTGCCTTTATCGGTTATGACCGTCGCGTCTTTTTCCCAGTTGGCCTCCCCTAGCTCAAAGCCAGGGAAGCAAGTCGCCCTTACGCCTTTTAGATAGCCAAGCCGGCCAAGGATAGAGGGGGCGGCGCAGATGGCGTGGACGTGCTTGCCTTTTTCCTTGGCCTCCTTTATGAAGGCGATGGCGACATCGCTAGCGAATAGCCCCTCGACCCCTTGCTTTCCTCCAGGCAGGATTAGGAAATCGAAATCCTCGATCCGGGAGTCTTTTATCAAAGCATCGGCTTTAACCTCCACCCCGCATGGGCTTTTGACTATTAGCCCTTCCATGTCGGAAAGAAGAAATGGGGCGATTTGGCGCGATCGCGACAATATGTCAAGGCTCCCCAAGGCCTCGGTGAGCTCGAATCCGTCGTGGAGCAGGTAAGCGGCTTTCTTCATGGTCATCCCTCTTTTCGATTATAATGATAGGGCAATGGCCACCTACCGTCACCCTAAATTCGCAAGCTCGAAGAAGGGATACCGTCATAAAGGGAAGAAAAAGGCCCCCGATGGGAAAAGGGAGCCTTTGAAATGCCTATCAGACGCCTATAAAGACGACATCGACGGCGCTTAGCCTATTCGCCTTTTAGGTAGTGCTCGACCAGCATGGCGACGTCGGCGCTTTCGGATTCCGGGTAGTCCTCGTTAAGCGGAACGTGGATCAATAAGGCCTTTTTCGCCTTTAAGGCCCGGTAGTAGCATTCGTTGGCCACGAACCTGCCTGGGTCAAGGCCCATTGCCGCCCCGTAGCCATTGGCGATAAGCGATTGGCAAAGCGAGGCCAAATCGATGTCGGTCGCCCTTGAGGCCGGGCCTTTGGGCTCAATTACCTCATGGGTTTTGACATAGCCTTTGTTGTCGGCTTGGACGGAGTCGCGCTCATTGTAAGCGTAGCGTTCCAGAGTCGGCTCCTTGGCGAAGGGGGAGAGGGCGAGGATGATGGCCGCGTCATAGCCTTTTAGGTCTTTAAGCAAGGCGTCGCTTGCTTCGCCATAGGCGACGTCATAGACCTTGGCATCTTTGCCTTTTCCCCGGAGCATCGAGCAAATCTGCTCGCTTGGGTTGCGCGGATGGGCCGCGAAAGGGGTAAACCCAACGTAGAGTATCTTCAACGTCATGCCTCCTTGGCCGATTGGCCTATTTGCCCGTGTAGGGCTTTAATCGACTTTTATATTAGGCGCGAAACGCTTTTTTGTATAGAAGGGAATTTTCCCCTTGCCTATAGGCCATATACCCTTTCGGCGTTTAGGTGGAAGAAATGCTCCTTCTCCTCTTCGCTTAATCCGCAATAAGGGGAGAAATACTCCCGGTATATCGGGTTATCCAAGGTGTCGAGGCCGTCTATTGGGTTGTCGGTGCCGAACATGATTCTATCTATCCCGACTTCGCGAAGAACCCGCTTGACGTTATCTAGCTTCACCCAAGCCGAATCGGCGTAGAGGTTTGAGGTCCTCTTCATGATCTCTATGCAGCGGGAATTGTCGGTGCATAGCTCCAAATGGGCGGCGACGAAGGTAAGGTCGGCGTATTTGCGGCACGCCTTTTCCAAATGCAGCACCGACGAGTAGCGGTCGGCGGCGCAATGGACGAGTAGGGGAAAGGAAAATTGCCTGGCGAGCTTAATCCAAGGGACAAGCTTTGGGGAAAGGATGGAAAGATGCTCTTCGTAGGGGTGGAACTTTATGGCGAGTATCCTCTTCCGGTTTTTCTTTATATACTCGACTAGTTCCTCGCTTGGCTTCTCCTCATATGGCCTAATCCACATCAAGGCCCCGATCCTCTCTTTGTTGCGGGATTGGAAGGCAAGGGTCTCCTTTATGCAAGCAAGGGTCGATTTGCCCTTTGGGGTTGGGTCGCCGACGCTAGGGAACTCGGCCCCGTCGCAATTGGAGACGAGCGAATAGGCGATCCCGTATTTTTCCTCGCTAAGCAATATGAGATGTTCCGCTTCCTTGAGACTCGGCCAGGAGGCGATATGGGCGTGGGCGTCGATTATCTTCATTGCCTATCCTTTTCCACTATCCCCTTTATGGCGGAGACGACCTCGGCCATCTGCTTCATGTCGACCCCGTTGTTCTCGTCGTTGTAGAAGACGTAATCGGCCTTCTCCTTGGCCTTTTCCACGTATCTCGCGTGCATGGGCTTGACCGAGCTTAGGTATTGCTTGACGACGCTTTCGGGGGTCCTGCCCCTTGTTTGCAAGTCGCGAAGCAGCCGCCTAGCCAGCCTCACGTCGGGTTCGGCGTCGACGTAGATGACGTAGTCGTAAACCTCTTTGGGCAGCTGCATGACCATTATCCCCTCGACGATGACCACCTCCTTGGGGGCGAAGGGCCGGGTGAGGTGGCTTCGGGTGTGGGTGGCGAAATCGTATTGGGGGAGGGCGATGGATTCGCCGCGTTTCAGGGCCTGGAGGTGGGAAAGGAAAAGCGATTCGTCGAGCATCGAGGGGGAGTCGTAGTTAAGCTGCTCCCTTTGCTCGGGGAGAAGGTGGCTTTGGTCCTTGTAATAGCAATCGTAGGCCAAAGAGGCCGAGTCGTAGGGCAAATTGTCGCGGAGGGCGCGGGAAATGAAGGTCTTCCCCGAACCGGATCCGCCGACGATGGCGACAAGATGGGTCATGCTGTTTTCCTCCATCCCCATATTCTACTTTCCAAAGCCTTTTTGTTAAAGGCGCTTTTGGGTGGGTTTTCGCCTTTTAAAAGGCGCTTTCACCCGCTTGGAAGCGAATTTGGTTGCCTTGGTGGATAAGGCGTGTATAATGTGCGGTGCGCCTTGGGGTGTAGCCAAGTGGTAAGGCATCGGACTCTGAATCCGAGATGCGCTGGTCCGATCCCAGCCACCCCAGCCAATTTGAATCATTTGCCGAGAAATCGGCATTTTTTTACCTCCTCCCATTTTTTAGCCAAAAGATGACTTAACTTCAAAGTGACAATGAAGCGACAATGAAGAAACTTCAAAGTCACTTCAAAATCTTTGAAGTAATCCGCCTCAACGTACGTTGGAGTCCGTTGATTTTGCTCCTTTCCGGCCAAAGACCCCCTCTTTTTTGGGCGATGCCGGCGATCTTTCGATAACGGCAAATCGCCTGGAAAAGCCGCGGATTCCTAAAGGGGAACCGATTACCATAACAAAACTCCTAGGCAAAAGACCGATTTTGTTGCTAAAACTCGTAGGCAAAAGGCCGCCGATGACGCAAAAACTCGTAGGTAAAAAGACGGTGATGGCACAAAAACTCGTGGAAAAAAGGACGATGATGATGCAAAATACCAATTAGGAAAACCTTTTTTCCGTTAAGGAGGCCACAATGTTTAAAAGGAAGATTATGCTCGCGCTGGAGCAATGGAAGGCCACTGCCGGCCATTCGCCGCTTTTGATCAAAGGATTAAGGCAGATCGGGAAAACGTCGATTGCCTGCGAGTTCGCTAAGACCCATTATGGCAACGCCTTTATCCTCGATTTTCGCAAAGACCCGCGTTTGGCAACTTTCTTTGAAGGCGACTTCGACGTTGACATGATTGCCGGATTCATTTCTTCTTTGCCAAAGCAATACCGGCTTATCCCCGATTCGAAACTCGTGCCTAACGATACCGTTTTCATTTTCGACGAGGTTCAAGACTGCCCGAACGCCAGGTCATCCCTTAAGTATTTCAAACTCGATGGACGTTATGACGTCATTTGCACCGGGTCATTGCTAGGCATAAGCGGCTACCGGCTCGATTCCTCTTTTCCGCGGGGCATCGGAGTTGGCTTTGAGACCCATCTCACCATGCACGCGATGGACTTCGAGGAGTTCGCATGGGCTTGTTCTTCATCCGGCGATCTGCTTGCATTGGCCAAGAAAGCCTGGGATGAGAAGAAGCCAGTCCATCCTTTTGCCCACGACGCGTTAGTTAAGCTCCTTCGCGAATACATATGCGTCGGCGGGATGCCCGAAGCCGTCGATGCCTATTTGAAGGGAAACAAGGACATGCAGGCGGCTCGAATGACGCAGAAGAAGCTAGTCGATGGCTTTAAAGCCGACTTCGGCATTCATTTGAACCGGCAAAGCCAAATCGTCTATGACGACTTGGAGAAGGGAAAGCTCATGAGCGTTTTCGATTCCATCCCCCTTCAGCTTAGCAAGGAGAACAAGAAGTTCATGTACCGCCTCATCGAGGGGAAGAAGGGCGGGGCTGAGAGATATGGAGGCGCGATCGATTGGCTTAAAGGATACGGCTTGATCGATCTATGCCATAACGTCACCAACGTTGACCTTCCCCTCCTCTTGTTTGAGGAGAAAAGCCAATTCAAGGTTTACTTCGCCGACATCGGGATTTTCACTTACATGTTGGGCGAAGAGGCCTATACCCCGATTTTGACTGGCGACTTAAGCATAGCGAAAGGGGCGGTTTACGAAAGCCTGGTGGCCGATGCGCTGCTTAAATCCGGCCGCGGGCTTCATTACTTTGCCAAAGGCGATTCCCTCGAGATCGATTTCCTATCCTCCTTCGGCAATAAGCTTTATTTGATTGAAGTCAAAGCCCAAGACGGGAACGCGAAGGCGGCAAAGGCGGTCTTGGCCAACCCAAAATACCATGCAGATGGGATATTAAAGCTAAGCGGCCGGAATATCGGCGTATCGGATAGGGCGATCACCGCCCCCTATTACTTGGCTTCCTATATTTTCAGTCGTTCCCAATAGCAAAATCCTGTTTGCCGGTTTTCGCTTGGCCGTTGTTTTCCACTTCGTTTGCGCCCTTAAGGTACCATGATCGATTAATCTGGCCAACATTGTCCAATCCGTCTATTTCCGTTGTGCCATTTTGCCTATTATTTTCTTGCCAAACTTCCTATTTTCAATGGAATTGGTATAATGGAGGCGAATGAAGGGATTCGATTGGAAATGGAAAAGGAATACATAAACCGCCTATTTGACGAAAAACTCGATTTTTATCTTAAAAGCGTTGGGGCGATTCAGATTGTCGGACCCAAATGGTGTGGAAAATCCCGGACTGCAAAGCGACACGCCAAAACGGTCATCGACTTGATGAGGCAATCGGACAGGGATCAGTTCATCCCCTTGGCAAAGCAAGCCCCGGAAGTGCTTTTGGATTACGGGGAGAGGCCCTTGCTCATCGACGAATGGCAGGTTATCCCTTTCATTTGGAATTCTTTAAAAAGGAAAATCGACGAAAGCGGATCGTTTGGTCAGTTCATCTTAACCGGAAGCGTCACCGATGCCACCTTGCCGGGTTCGCTTTACGGCGAAGAGAAGGAAAAGCATACCGGCACCGGCAGGATAATAAAAAAGAAGATGCGAACCCTCTCGCTTTTCGAATCGGGCGATAGCAGCGGCAGCGTTAGTTTAGCCGGTTTGAAGAACGGGATGTTTTCCCCGTGCATTTGCGCCCGCGACTTATCCGATTACGCCTTTTTCCTTTGCCGCGGTGGTTGGCCGCTATCGATTGGGGAGGAACGAAGCGTCGCGCTGCAGCAGGCGAAAACATTCTATAACGGGCTCATAAGCGAGGATTTCTTTTCGCTAAAGGACGTTCCGCTTAGGAAAAACGAGGCAAGGGCGAACAAAATCATGCGCTCTTATTCCCGTTTCATATCCTCGGAGGCATCGACCGGGGCAATCCAAGCTGATTTAACGGAATCGGGCGATGATGTCGATAAAAACTCCCTTTCCAAATACCTTCTCGCTCTCAATCGCCTTTTCGTGACCGATGAGCTTGAGGCATGGAATGTCAATTTGCGCAGTAAAACTGCCATAAGGACGAAAAATACCCGCCACTTCGTTGACCCTTCAATCGCGGCGGCGGCTTTGCGGATATCCCCGGAGCAGCTATTCTTCGACATGAGGACCTTCGGTTTGCTATTTGAATCCATGGCGTTGCGCGATTTGCGCATATATGCCGAGGCCAACGACGCCGAAGTCTACCATTACCGGGATAAGCGGGGTCGTGAGGCGGACGCCGTCATTTGCTTTGAGGACGGGTCATGGGCTTTAATCGAAGTCAAACTGGCAGACATGGATGAAATCGCGGAATCATCGGCCAAACTCAAAAAGCTCGCCGACGACATCGACATCGGCGAAAAGAGGGCTTTCCTAGCCATCGTGACGGCGACGCGGACCGCTTACGTCGACGAAAACGGGGTTTACGTCATCCCGCTTGGCTGCTTAAGGGAATAGGCGGGGCAACCAAAAAAGGAGCGGATCCCCCTTTTCCGCCCCTATTTTCCTTACTCGGCTTTCAATATCTCCTTGACGATCTCAATCATCAGGTTGAACTCGGAGACGCTTAGGAACTCATAACGCCCATGGTGGTTGTAGCTGCCGGTCCCGAGGTTGGGCGTGGGGCAGCCCTTGAAGGAGAAGGTCGCCCCGTCGGTTCCGCCCCTAATCGGCGGATAACTCGGGGTTAGGCCAAGCTTCTTGAAGGCTTTGGTAGCTTTCTCGATGGCCTCGGGGTGCTCGTCAAGCACCTCCTTCATGTTCCGATACTCGTCTTTTATGGAGACGCTTACCTCGCAGCCGGGGAAGCGCTCCATGCATTCCTTCGCGGCGGCCATGAATTCCTTTTTCTGCTCCTCGAGCTTCTTCCTATCGTGGTTGCGGATTATGTAATGGAGCCTAGCTTCGGCGACGTTGCCCTCGATGGCGTTTAGGTGGTTGAAGCCTTCCCTGCCCTCGGTGTATTCGGGGCGCTTGGTCGTCGGCAAAAGGCGGTCGAACTTGAAGGCGCAGGTGCAGGCGTTGACCATCTTGTTCTTCGCTTCGCCTGGGTGGATGGCCTTCCCCTTTATGAGGACCTCGGCCGAGGCGGCGTTGAAGGTCTCATAGGCGATCTCAAGCGGATCCCCGCCATCGACGGTGTAGGCGAACTTGGCCCCGAACTTCCTCGCGTCGAAGTGGTCGGGCCCGCGCCCGATCTCCTCGTCGGGGGTGAAGCAGACGCAGATGGGGTGGTGCTTTATCTCCTTATGGGAGCAATAGAAGTCCAACACGGCCATGATGATGGCGAGCCCGGCTTTGTCATCGGCCCCGAGCAAGGTTTTGCCGTCGGTCACGACCAAGGTGTCGCCGACGTGGCTAAGCAAAACCGGGAATTCCTTCGGCGACATCGAATAGCCCTCGCCTAGCTCTATCGTCTTCCCATCATAGTTTTCGATTATCCGTGGGTTGACGTTTTTTCCGGAAAGCTCGGTGGCGGTGTCGACATGGGAGTTTAGTCCGATTGGATCGCCCTCGCCCTCAAGCTTCCCATAGACGATGCCATATTCGTCGATATAGGCCTCTAGGCCAAGCTCTTGAAGCTGCTTTAATAGCAACCTGGAGAGGTTAAGCTGCTTGGAAGTCGAGGGGGTGGTGGCGGAAGCGGGGTCGCTTTGGGTGTCGATTTTGACGTATTCGATGAATCGGGCGAGGTTTTTGTCCATTTTCCTAAATCCTGTAATCGGAGTTGTATTCTACTCTTTCGCCCCTTTCCATCAATAGGCGATGGTTTAGGGGGCTTTTCGGTTGCCTGCGGTTTAAGCGAGTGTACAATATTCAAGCAAAAAAGGAGACAACCATGGATAAAGATATGACGCTGACTAAGGATTGGTTAAGTAAAAGGAAGGTAAAATCTTCTACCCCGCAGGGGAGGATATTGGCCCACGCCCTTTCCTCGACTTCCCTAAACGACGCCTTATTTGATTCAAGCACCCGGGAGGATCTGACGCATTTTTCAATCGAGCTCCAGACGATGCCGGTATGCAACCAAAGGCGGTCTGGCCGGTGCTGGATATTCGCCGGGCTCAACTTGCTTCGCGAGATCATCGGGGCGAAGATCGGGTGCAAAAACCTCGAGCTATCCCAAAACTACCTTTCGACCTTCGACAAAATCGAGAAGGCCAACTTCGCCCTAAATTCCGTCTTTGAGCTGCTTAAGAAGGGCGAGAAGCCCTCTGAACGGCTATTAAGCCACGTCCTAGCCGAGCCGGTTGGCGATGGGGGGCAATGGGACATGTTCGTCAATTTGGTTTGCAAATACGGCCTTCTGCCCAGCATGGCCTATTACGAAACCGCCCAAAGCAACGAAACCGCCCCAAGCAACTTTTTGCTTAACCAGGCCATCAGGGAATTCGCCTTCAAGGCGCATTCGCTTCTATGCCAAGGCAAGGACCCGACCCCGCTTTATTTGGAAACCCGCGACAAGATCTCCGACATGCTCTTTGCCTGCTTTGGCTTCCCGCCCGAGTCCTTCGATTTCGCCTATGAGGACAAAGACGGGGTGTATCATCGCGAATCGGGGCTAACGCCGCTTGCCTTTTTCGAGAAATACGTCGGGCGCGATTATTTGCTTTCCTTCCAAAGCCTCATCCACTCCCCGACCCTCGATAAGCCCTATATGCATAACTTCACCATCGATTACCTTGGCAACGTGAAGGAAGGTCGGCCCATCAACCACCTCAATCTCCCGATGGAGCGCATCAAGGAGGTTATCGTCGCTTGCTTAAAAGACGGCCTCCCCGTCTGGTTCGGCTCTGATGTCTCCTTTTACCGGGGCAAAGACCTCGGCTATTGGAAATACGGGGCCTTCGACTATGAGACGGCCTTTGGCTTCAAGCCCGATTTCGATAAGGCCGCGATGCTCGACTTCAAGGCCTCGGCCATGAACCACGCGATGCTCATAACCGGGGTCGATTTAGTCGACGGCAAGCCGGCTAAATGGAAAATCGAGAACTCCTGGGGCAAGGACAACGGGGTCAAAGACGGCTATTACACGATGGACGCGGAGTGGTTCGACCGCTTCGTCTACCAAGCCGTCGTCCCCGGAGCGTATCTAAACGAAGAGGAAAAAGAGGCCGCAAGCAAAGAGCCGACCCACCTCCCGCCTTGGGACCCGATGGGGACGCTAGCCGACTAAAAATGTGCATTTCCCCCTTCCGCCTATTGGTGAGGAAAAGGCGGCGGAACCTTCTAGGCAATTGGAAGCAGTTCCTTTCCATCTTGCTGATGGGGGGCATCGCCATGACGCTTTTCGTCGGGCTTTTCGCCAACGCCTATTCGCTTCAAGATAGGGTCGACGAGGCTTACGCGGAAGGGGATTACCCATCGCTTTACGTCTTCTTTTCCTCCCCCTCATCTAGTTACGAGGCCAAGGCAAGGCCGCTACTTGGGGAGACGGATAAGCTTGATTCGCGCTTAGAGCTAAGCGGCTCGCTTTCAGGTAAGCCGGTTTATTTCGCGATCTCCGATTCCTATCCATCGTTGTCCCACCCTTATTGGGTGTCTTCGCAACTTAACGAGGACTATTTGCTTATCGACGAGACCCTGGCCGAGGAAGGTTCCCTTTCAGGCGATTTCAGCTTGGATTCGCCTAAGGAGCTTTCCTTCCCCCTATCCTCCTTTTCCTCCGCCTTGGAGGGCTATTTGCCTTTGCTTGAGGGGATGGTGAAAGAAGGCGGGGAGAACGTCTTAGCCCGCGATTCGCTTGACCTCTCGCTTTCGATAACCGGCTATATGGCCCACCCGGAGAACATCTCGACCGCCCAATACTCGACCTCGACCGTGATGCTAAGCAAATCCTACTTCCTTTTAGGAATTGAGGAGGTTTTGCGCCTTAATTACATAGAGGAGGCCATTACCCCGATGATGGCCTTTTTGCAGGGCTTTTTGACCGATAACCTGTTGCTAATCCAAACCGATGAAATAGCGGAGACGAAGGAATCGATCGAATCCGTCTTTGCTTCCGACCCCGCCTTCCTTTATTGCCTAGAGGGGACAAAGGCCCCTTGGGCAAGCGCGATCCAAATTGAGCTAACCGAGGCCACAAGCCTGACCTATCTTTTCCCCTTCGTCTTCTTTTTGGTGGCCCTGCTTGTCATCTTGACGACTTTCGCCGAGCTCATCATCAAGGAGAGGATCGAGATCGGGACGATGCTGGCGATCGGGGTGAAGCGGCGCGAGATCGCCTTCCATTACGTCTCATTGGTCTGCGCCCTCCTTTCCCTTTCCTCGTTTATCGGCTTCATCGCCGGGCCCTTGTCGATCCCCCTTATAATGGGGCAAAAGTATGGGATCCTCTATTCCCTTCCCGCCGCCTCCCCCTTCGTCTTCCCATTCCTCCCAGCCATACTTTCCTTCCTCTTCTTTTTGCTTTCCGGTTCGCTATGCGCCTATTTGGCCACCAGGCGGCAGCTTCGCCTCCTCCCCGCCGAATGCATGCGCCCCGAGATTAATAAGCTAAAGGGGAAAACGAAAAAACCAAAAATCGGGAAAACCCCCTCCCCCTTTGCCTTAGCTGGCAAAACGGCCATTCGCTCGATCCTCTGTGGGCCCTTTAAATCGGCGATGGTCGTGGTCGGGGTGGCCGGGTGCACGGCATTGCTGCTTTGCGGATTCGGCATCGAGGACACGATCGACCGGGGGCTAGAGGTCGATACCTCCATTGCCTATGGCAATAGCCTCACCATCTCCTATTCCGCTAAGAGCTACGAGGCCTACCCATCCTATGCCGAGGCGGAAGGAATCGCGGAAATCGACCAATTCGCCTCGGAGGCCTCTAGCATCTGCTTTGGGCCTAACGAGGTCTTGTCCGAGGTCAGGCTATTCGAGGATGAACATCCCCTATTCGATTTGGATATCCCAAAAGGCTTTGTCATGGTTTCGGAAAAGACGCTTGAAAGCCTTGGGGCGGAGGTCGGGGACGTCATCGAGTTCACCTTAAACGGCCAAACGTATACCTCTGCCCTTGGGGGAAGCTATGAGTCTTTTTCCATCCTTGGGGTATGCGCCTTGCTTTCCGATTTCCTTGACGTTCCCTATTACACCGGGGCCTATGTGGAGGCGAAAGATGGGGTCGACCCCGCTTCGCTTAAGCAGCAGATTCTTGATTCTTCTTCCTCTTCAATAGCCTCGATCGCGACTTCAAAGGAGATGGGTGAGCAAGTCGAATCGATCGTCTCCGGCATCAAGGTGATGACCAACGCCGTCAAGGTGTTCGCCATCTTGCTGGCCCTCGTCGTCTTGTATAACCTGGCTTTGCTAAGCTTTAGGACCAGGTTCCGGGAGATCGCCACCATGAAGGTGCTTGGATTCTCGATTAAGGAGATCGGCTTCTCCCTCGTCTTGGAGGCGTTGACGCTTTCCGCCGTCGGGTTTGCCTTAGGCTGCCTATTCGGCTTCCCCTTTATGTACGCCGTGCTCAAGGTCAACGAGGTGAGCCTCGTCCAGTTCCTCTACTCGATCCATTGGACCTCCTACCTCTACGCCTTCTTGCTCACTTTCGTCGTCTCCTTCCTCATCTCGCTTTACACCTCCTTTCTCGCCAAGAAGGTCAAGATGGTCGAAAGCCTCAAATCCGTCGAATGAGCATTTCCTTTTGCATATTCCCGTTTCTTGTCTATAGTTAACTCGAAAGGAAGGAAAAGAAGATGGCCGTTCAGAAATACCGTTGCCTACTCTGCGGGGAGATCGTCGTCCCCAACCCGGACGGGACCTGCCCGATCTGCGGCGCTGGCCCGGATATGCTCGTCCCCGTCGATGAGGACGGCAACGACGTCATAGCCAAATAAGGATAGGCCCGGTCTGCCCGGGCCTATTTCCTTCCTAATGCAATGGAGGTAGTTTCAATATGATTAATCCGCGCAAAGTGGTCGTAATCGGTGATGGGGCGGTCGGCTCCTCGATAAGCTTCAGTTTGCTCCTTGGCCATGCGGTCAACGAGATCGTCGTCGTCGACGTCAATAGGGAGAAGGCCGAGGGCGACGTCCTCGACATGGCCGACGGGATGAGCTTCCTTTCCGTCCCCAAGACCATTAAGGCCGGGGGATATGAGGACATCGAGGACGCCCACATCATCATCGTCACCGCCGGGGCCGCCCAGAAAAAAGGCGAGACGAGGCTTGATCTGCTGCATAAAAACGCCGCCATCATGGAAAGCGTCTGCACTCAGATGAAGCCCCATCTTGACCCGCATGCCATCGTCATTATCGTCTCCAACCCCTGCGATGTTTTGACTTATCTGGCCTATACCTTGCTTGGCCTCCCGTCAAAACAGGTTTTCGGCTCAGGGACGGTCTTAGACACCTCAAGGCTAAAATCCGCCATCTCTAGCGACACCGGCATCGATCCGCGAAACGTCCACACCTTCGTGGTGGGGGAGCACGGGGATTCGGAGGTCGCCCTTTGGAGCGCCACCTCCATCGGCGGGCTTTCCCTCCTCGACTATTCCATGCAATGCCCCGATTGCAACCTCTCCCACCTCGATGAGCTTCACGACAAGGTCAGGAACGCCGCCTACGAGATTATTGAGAAGAAGGGGGCGACCAACTATGCCGTCGCGCTTGCCGTTTCGAAGATCGTTTCGGCCGTCTTAAACGACGAGAAAAGTGTCCTCACCGTCTCGACTTACATCAAGTCCGAGTTCGGGGGCGCGCTTGCTGACGTCTACCTTTCCCTTCCATGCGTAGTTGGCAGCAATGGGGTGAGCCGCATCCTCCATCCCTCATATTCGAAGAAGGAGCAACTCGCCATCGTTGACTCGGGGAAGGCCCTAAAAGAGAAGATCGCCGAGATGATGGCTAAGTAAAATATTCATTTAACACTTCCCGCTTTGGCCCGATGGCGCCTTGCCTTCGGGCTTTTCCTTTTCCCTTTCCCTTGACGGGGAAGCGCTTTCGAACTTGATTCTCTCTCTCTCTCTCTCTATGATGCTCTTGAACGGAGAGCGAATGAACGGATCGACTCGTCAATCATCTGCATGCCGGGTTGGGGGTTTTAGCCACTTTTTCCGTCGTTTTGAATCCGTATCGAACCTTATATAGAAGGTGAAAGGAAAAACCACATGAAGGGAAAAGGATTGCTGCTATCATCCTTGGGGACCCTATTGTCCCTTGGGCTTGTTTTGGCGGCGAAGGGCGCTTATAGCGCCACGGGGGATGTCACCGAAGTCGATGCCGCGGCTCCTAACGGATATACGATGCTCACCCAAACTAATATGGATGCCATCGATGTCGGCAGTCAGTTGATTTTAGGCGTTGATAAGGATCCTTTCGAAGCTTTGAATACCATCGAGAGCAAATGGGGAAGAATTGGAACCGACAATTGGATCGTTTTCACCGTTGAATCGGTTAACCCCGACTCCAGTTCCCTTGTTGCCTCTTATGACGGCGGGAGTTATCTCGCTACCGGCGGAGACTTTAATGTTTCCTCATCTCCGGTTACGCTATACATCAGGGATGGCGCATTCTCGGCGACCGGAGACCCGAATGGGCAAATTTGCGCTTCCACAGCGTCTGACTCAAGAAGCCTAAGATATAATTCCAGCAGCGATGGGCTTCGTTGGTATGCCAGCAATTCCGGATTGAGGGATTTTGCCCATTTCTATATCGTCCCTAGCGCCGATGTCACCTCGATTGAGGTTACTACCGCGCCAACCAAAACCGAATACATGGTCGGCGAGACCTTCGATCCGACTGGCATGGTCGTCACCGCGACCTTCGATGACGGGTCCTCGCAGGTCGTGACCGATTACACGCTTAACCCCGACACCCCGACCCCATTGACCGCCGATGTCGAATCCATCGAGATTTCCTATACGTATGATGAGAAAACCGTTACCACGACTCAGCCAATCACCGTTACCGAGCGGACCGTCCAATCTATCGAAATAACCACCAACCCGACCAAGACATCCTATGTCGTTGGGCAAGAATTCGACCCGACCGGGATGGTTGTCACGGCCGTTTATGACAATGGCGATCCGGCTGACGTCACCAGCGAATGCACCTTCTCGCCTTCGTTTTTCGAACAGGCGGGGGAAGCGGTCACCGTCACCGTCACCCACACCCCGAGTCAGAAGACCGCGACTTTGACGGTTGAGGTCCTCGAAAAAGCGGTCAGTTCCCTCTCCCTCACCGGCAAGAGGGATGCCTTCGATAATGGCGATACCTTTACCTTGGGCGATGGGGCCGAGCTCACCGCCATTTGGAATGACGGGACCGAAACCCCTTTGACCTTGGATAGCGAAGGCGTCACCGTCGAACTTACGACCAAGGAAGGGAAACCGGGCGAAGGCCGCGCCATCGATTCCTCCTATGTCCTTAATTATGAAACCGACAACCAAGCCTACGTCTTGATCACCTACGAAGGCGAAAGCGCCAAAAAATACCAAATCACGGTCCGCGACGTCCTTGATGTGAGCGAGGGCAAATTCGTTCTTGTCGAGAATGTTTCCGAACTCGCCGTTGGCGATTACATTATCATCGCCGCTGAATACGAAGGCACCACATACGCCTTAAGCACCGATGATGCAGGGAATTACCGCGGAATAACCGAAGTCAATGCCGATGGGAATGCCATTTCGCTTGTCAAAGGCGGGGATGCCCAGGTCATCGAGCTTGTCGAAGGCGTCAACGCCGGAACATTCGGATTCTCGGTTGCTGGCGGTTATCTGACCGCCGGGGTTACCGGGAACGACCTCACCACCGAAGAAACGTTAAACGACGAATCGAGCTGGGTCATTTCCAAAGAAAATGATGCTTTCTCGGTCAAAGCCGACGTCGATGATGCGATTTCCAACCCCCGCAACATCATGAAGTTCAATTGGAATAATGGGACGAATTCCAGATTCTCCTGTTATAGGGCCTCTTCCGAGGGCATGACTGACGTTGACGTCTACAAATACTATTCCAACGACTACATCGCCGTTTCCGAGTTCGTTGATGCCAACATGCACATGGACGACTACTCCGGCGAGGGGACTGGGCTTTGCCTTGGCGAAGACGGGTATTACGCCGTTGCCAAAGCCGCGTTAACCAAACTGACCGAAGCCCAAATCGAGCTATTCCAAACCGAATCCGACTTCTCCGCCGCCCATGAGCGTTACCTCGCCTGGGCGAGCGCCAACGGGGATCAAAACCCCTACGACATGGGCAGCGCCGCCGCGGCCTTGAGGTCCAATAACGGGACCGACGATAAGACCGTCATCGCCATCTCGGTCATCGGCATAGCCGGCATCGCTTCGGCCGCTGCCTTCTTCTTCCTAAGACGGAGAAAAGAGGCCTAACACTCTTTCCTCAATAGCCCTCTTGGTCCCTTCTAGGCGGGCGAAAGCCACTGGAAACGGTGGCTTTTTCTGTGAAATTTGCCTATCCGCTCTTCGAACTTTCCAAGCTGATTTCTCAAAATAGCGATCCTCGGTGCTGTGGGTTAACCGGTCATGAAAAGGCTTTTCGGGCCTTTCTTTGCTTTTCTTTGCAGCATCAAGTATTGTTTTGGTAGGGAAATTCCTAATTTCCGTATTTTTGATAGGCGAGAGGTTATGTCGGCAAAATCGTTTGTTGATAGTGCCAAAGTCATGGCGAAAGGGCAAGTCACGATCCCAAAGGATGTCCGCTTAGCGCTAGGGGTGTCAAACGGCGATCGGGTTACTTTCATCGTTGATGGCAATACTGTCCGAATGGTCAATTCCGCTGTATATGCGATGCAGTTGCTTCAGAAGGAAATGATCGGGGAAGCCGAACGCGCCGGCTTATCTTCGGATGATGATGTCGCTGCGCTTGTAAGGGAATTGAGAGACGAAAAGGATTGATGGTTCTAATTGACGCCAATGTCTTGTCTCTATTTTCCGGAGTGGATTTTCGCCTTCGCCAGAAAACTATGGCACCAAATCGAACCCGATTCCCATTCACTTTCATAAGACGGATAAAAGCTTAACGCTCATTTTGAAATAACCATCCTTGCCCCTTCTAGGTGGGCGAAAGCCGCTAAAAAGGGTCCTTTTTGCTTAATGATTTTGTCTACGGCCAATTCCTTTTTGTTTTGATTCGTCTTTTCTTTTTCCTTGTTCATCGACAACGTAAAAAGAATGTGAAAAACCTTTTTTGGCTTGATTCTCTCTCTCTCTCTCTAAGATGACTAAAGGACGGAAGCCATGGGGAAGATTAAACGTCAATACATTGGTAACCAAGTAAGCGCGGGAGGCTTTTAGCCTCTTTTTTCTTTCCTTAGCCTAACGTCCAACCATAAAGCGCCTCATATAGGAAGCGCGGAAAGAAGGGAAAATGAAACACATCCACGCGAAGATCGCGTGCGCCGTGTTAGGAGCGGCGTTCGCGGTTGGGATCGGGACTTCTTTGGATTATGGAGAGTCCCCGGAGATCGCATCTCCATCGCCTAGTTTAAGGAAAGCCATTGAAACTAGGGCTTCCTCCGTCACCGCCGAGCAATCCATTTTTACGGCTATACGCTCAAACAACATCGGCGGCGACACCAACGTCAGCTATGAATGTGCTAAAGGCGGGGGAACAAGCAACCCTGGTGTTTATAGCGATCAAATTCGCTTATACCAAAATAACGAGGACATCGGCGGCGATGGCGGACAAATCACCATCAAGGTCGCCGATGGATACAAAATCACGTCTTTGACAATTGGAAGTGGCCAGAGCACCACCATCCGTTATTTGGTCAATGGCGTGAATGGCCAAAGTAACATTTCGATTTCTAACGGCGGCAAATATACCGTGGATTCTGCCAACCATTTGGGCGTCGACATATCTTCGGTCACGGTAATTTGTAACGGGAAGGACAAAAATTCTCGTTTAAACGTTAATTACTTAAGCGTCACCTACGAACCATTGGTGGATACGCCATCCGATGCGGTTTTGTCCTCGCTTACCCTTGAGCAGGGAACCGCCCCAACCGAGGTTTACCAAAACGCCGACGTCGATGTCTCCGGATATTTATTGACCGGAACCTATACTTCGCCCTCGACTCCAGAATTCTCTTCCGAATTGGCCATTTTGCCTAATGATGAGAATTTGACGTGGAATTATGACACGAGCGAATTAGGCGAGGCCGAGATAAGTGCCACTTACAACGATGGAAATGTCAACATCGATTCCAATGCATTGACTATTAACGTCGTCGAGGTTCCCGATGGCCAATATTATTACTTTGGCGAGCATCCTGATTTTAGCGACAGTCAGAAATGGGATTCTGGTTACGAGGCTAGAACAATGGCTTATCCGGGCGAGTTTTCGATAACTTTCGCATCTGCGAATAAGCAAAGTCAAATCATTACCGATATGCCGGTTTCAAAGGGTAACGAAGCAACTTTGACTTCCGAGAAGCCGATGTCGAAGATTGAATTCGGCTTTAAGCAGTGGAACACAAGGGAAAACACCGCCTCCTTATATATCGACGGCGGTTCCACGGCAGTCGATCGTGCTGCTTTCCTTGACGGCGTCTCCTCCGTTTCCTATGTTTCCGATTCCCCTTTCTCTACCGCGAAGGTTGATTGGAGCAACAGTTCCAATCAAGTTGGCTGGGAATATGTCTACATCGAATATGCCTCGGTTGAGCCCAGCGAAGCCGAGTCCTACGCCGAGATGTTCATTGAGTTTATGACCTGCGACGGGGAAATAGGCGCTATAACCGCCGAGGAAGGCACCTGGGAGGTTTTGTCCGACCTATATGCCGGCCTCTCCGATTCCGACAAGAGGATCCTCAAGGAGGCCACTCCCAACGAGCATTCCGAGTCCTTGGTCGAGCAGGCTGTGGCCCGCTACGACTACATCGTCGGGAAATACGGGGTTGAGCAATACCCCGACTTCATGGACCGCACCCCGGCGAGGATCGCCGAGGCCAGGTCCGTCGACGTGAACGACCAAACCGCCGCCTGGGTAATCGCCGGGATCTCCGCCGCCGGCATCGCCTCGGCCGCCGCCTTCTTCTTCCTAAGACGGAGAAAAGAGGCCTAACACTCTTTCCTCAATAGCCTAATCCGATCCCTTAGTCGGAACTAGGCGAAAGCCAGCCTTCCGGTTGGCTTTTTTGATTTGAGTGCATTCTAGCTTTGCCCTTAATTTTGGAGTCCCTGATAAGTTTTATTTTGTCTCCTTGTTGAATATTAGTGAACAATATTCTTAATTTCGTTAAAGTGTTCATTACTATTGAACAATATTCCTAATTTCGTCAAAGTGTTCAGTAGTAGTGAACAATATGATTGTTTTAAAGAAAATCGTTCAGTATAATTTGATTGGGAATATGATTATCAGAGAACGCTACATAGATAAAATCAGGCCTTTCTACGAGTCGGATTTGGTTAAAGTCATCGTGGGCATTAGACGATGCGGAAAATCCGTTATCCTTAATCAAATAATGGATGAGATATCCAAGAAGACCGATAACATCATATATTTGAATTTTGAGAAGACTGCCGATTGGATGAAGGCTAGCAACGCTGAACAATTGGTTGCTTATGTAGGCGAACATCGGAAAACCGGCAAGTGTTATCTTTTCTTCGATGAGATTCAGGAACTAAGCGGTTGGGAGATGGCAATAAAGGATTTTCGGCTTGGCAATAATTCCGTTTTCATAACCGGAAGCAATTCGAAGTTATTGTCTCACGACATAACCACCCGTCTAAGCGGCCGTTATGTGAAATTTCAAGTCCGGCCTTTTATTTATTCGGAGATTGCGGAATGCCTTAAGGAATATGGGCGCGAGGCTTCAATCAATGACTACCTCATCTGGGGTGGATTCCCCGGACGTTTCGCATTGGATAACATCGAGGCCCAAAAGGCCTACTTATCCGATTTGGAAGAAACGATAATCTACAAAGACCTCGTCAAACGTTATCGAATTAGGAAAGATGCCATTTTCAAGAAGATAGTTAATTTTGTGCTTTGCAATAACTCGCGCATCCTTTCTTCTAGGAGCATCGCCCGTTATGTAAACGCCGAATGCGGGCCGATATCGCTTAACACCGTCATGAAATTCATCGAATATCTCAAAGAAGCCTATATCATCGATGACGTCCCCCAATACTCGACGAAGTCAAAAAGGGAACTGGCTTATTATCAGAAGCTTTACGATGCCGACGTTTGCTTCAATTCGCTATCCAAAGACGACAATCGCTTTGATTTGGATCATAACCTGGAGAACATCGTTTACAACGAACTCCTTTATCGCGGATATAAGCTTCGCGTATATGACAATAACGGAAAGGAAATCGACTTTCGGGCCGTCAAAGACGGAAAGGAATACTTCATCCAAGTGGCCTACAGCCTAGTTGATCAAAAAGCCTACGAGAGGGAGTTTTCCGCCTTTGAAGGCCTAAGTTCGCTAAGCAAAATGATCATCATAAGCAATGACGAGAACGACTATTCGACTGCTTCCGTTAAGCATATCCGCCTAAGGGATTTCCTAGTCATGGAAGACTTCGGTTTTTGATGGGAAAGAGCCTTTTTGCGTAAAAAAACAAAACCGCCTAGCATTTGCTACGTGGTTATCCTCTTTTTGCGCTCTTTTCAGTTGCTTGGCCCACCCGAATTTGAAAGGCAATAATCCAGCAGGGTTTTCGCGTAAAGGTCGTGGTAGGGGGAAAGGAGGGCGTGCTTGTATTCGCGAATCGCCGCCGCCCCGTTTAACGGGCTTTCCGGGGCTTGGAAAGTAACGTCGTCCATTAGTTCCTCAATCCCGGAATCGAGGAGGTAGGTCATATAGTCCTGGCTTAGCCTATCGTTGGTCCAGTAGGTGTCTTGTAGCGTCCAGCTTTCCTCGTCGATCGCATCGTTATAGAACACGCCGGCGGCGTCGATCCCCCCGGTGGTGTCGTAATGGAAGATGGTCGGGACGAAGCCTTCGCCATAGCCGGGCTGCTCTATCGAGGAGGCGGAAAGGCCATAATCCGCCTTGAAGGCGATCCATTGCTCATAGGCCTTTTTCTCGTCCTCGCTTGCATCATCCTCGTCGCTTCCGGCGATTAGTTCCCCATCCTCGTTTTCGTAAAGCCTAATGCCCTTTTGGGCGGTGTCGACGACGTAAAGGGGGGAGGCGTCGGGGTTATCGAGGAACCATTCCTTTAGGGCGTGGGTCTCAAGGTAGGTGCAATCGGGGCAGCCCGAGAGGGTGTAAAGGAGGGTGAATTCGCTTCCCGAGGAGAGCTGATAGTCCAATAGTTCTTTGTCTAGGTGAAGCATCTTGGGGTAGTTGATCCGCGCGTCCATCCATTCCGCGAAGGCGGAACGGGAGGTCACCCAATCCGAATCCTGGTCGGAGTTGTCCTTCTGGTAGGCCAATTTGCCTTCGTCGAATATGCCTAGCGTCTCGTGGTTGGAAATGAGCTTGAGCCCTAGGTCATCCTGTCCATCGAACTCGGCGTAGTCGATCCAATAGACGAGGAGGCTATGGCTTTTTATATAGGGGGCCAAGACGTCGTCATGCCAATCGGCGTAGCAGGAGCAGAAGCTTAGCTTTGAATGGACGACGAGGACGAAGGAGCGCTCCTCGGCGATAAATGAGGAAAGCTCCGGATAGGTTATTTCTTGCATGTGGGAGGTGCCAGAAATTTCCTCGTCCATCCCGACGAGGGTGCCGTAAAGCAAGTCGACTTTCTCAAGGTTGTCGATGCTTTGGTTGCAGGCTGCTAGGGGCAATAGGGCGAATGAGAGGGACAAGAGGGTTTTCTTCATCGGCGCAATGTTAGCACCCTCTTCGCTTTTAGGCAAAGGAAGGGGCGGAAACCCCTTAGTCTTTGACTAAGAATTCGCCTGCGGTTTTTTAGTCGAAAAAGGAAGGGGAAAAGCGCTAGGAAACAATAGCGGGAAACTATAGGGGAAATCGCAAAAAGAAAAGTTGCGATTTTCCTAGGTCTCATCGAAGCAAAACGCCCATTTTGTGGGCACAATTTTTTGAGTGCGAAACAATAGCGGAAAATTTGTTGAAATTTTTGTTTATTTTTACCCCCCTCTTCCTTATTATTCCCCTCGTTGATTGAGGGGGGCATCCGTAAGCGAGCCCCAAACCTTAATCAACGCACATAGTCGTTTTATTCGATGCGTTTATCTTAGGAGGGTATGCCATATGGACAAAACCGACGCCATCATCTCCCTTACCCACGTGGGGAAGGAATTCGACGGGACCAAAGTCGTCGACGACTTTAACCTCGATGTCAAGCCCGGCGAGTTTATTACCATCTTAGGGCCGTCCGGATGCGGGAAGACCACGACTTTGCGGATGATCGCCGGCTTTGAGCTTCCAAGCGAAGGCCGCATCCTCCTCAACGGCGAGGACATTTCCTATCTCCCGCCTTATAAAAGGCCGGTCAACACCGTCTTCCAGCATTACGCCCTCTTCGCCCACCTCGACGTCTATGACAACGTCGCCTTTGGGTTGAAGATGAAGAAGATCCCGGTTGAGGTCAAAGACAAAAAGGGCAACGTCAAGGTCAAATACAAGCACCTCACCCCGGCCGAGATCGACAAAAAGGTGTCCAAGGCCCTTGAGATCGTCGACCTCGACGAGATGGAGGACCGCGACGTCTCCACCC
>JADINA010000020.1 GCA_017694295.1 Candidatus Alloenteromonas pullistercoris
AACGGCCAGCAGAGATTTCTGCTATACCGCTTCCACATCGCTGACCCGATTCATTTTGAGACCAAATTCCGCATGACGCTGGACAATCTGGGATGGACCGGGCCGCGATACGATGACTATACTTCCTGCGCATACTGGTATCAGACGCTGCCATCCGCACCACTGAAACCGCTGCCGTCTGACAAAGAGATGATTATGAAGTGACCGCCACAGGCGAATGGGTAAAAAAACATTACAAAAAATTGGGATGTCAAGAAAAAATCCGGTTAAGAATGGTGACCAACTTTGAATCCACATCCCCAAAACGCCTATGAAAAAGAAACTGTAGCGTTTACATTGTCATTTAACCGGTCAATTTCGCTCCCTGCCCAATTGCATTCGCCCTCCTTCTTTTAAGAAGGAAAAAAGGGGATAAACTGCTAAGCAAATTCGCTTGACACCGACATTGGCTTCCTCTAATATACCCCCGGCATCCCAATAGGGGATGAAAGAAAAGGAGAAGAGAAATGGCAGTCAAAATCCGCTTAACCCGCATTGGCCGGCACAACGAGCCGATCTACCGCATCGTCGCCGCCGATTCGCATTATGCCCGCGATGGCCGCATCATCGAGCAAATCGGCGTCTATGACCCGAGCAAAGGCGAGGAAAACGCCCAAATCGACGAAGCTTTGGCCCTCAAATGGCTAGGCAACGGCGCCCAACCGTCGGACTCGGTCCGCTCGATGCTCTCGCTTAAGGGCATCATGGCCAAATACGCCGAATCGAAGAAGAAAGGCAAAAAGTAATGATCGAACGGGACTTCGAGGCGTTGCTCCATCCGATAATCGATCCCCTCGTCGAGAAGCCGGAATCGCTTATGATCCGGGCTCTCCCGGGCGGGACTGACCGCGATGTCACCGTCCTCATCGTCGCCGAAGACGACGACACCGCCCGCCTCATCGGCAAAAAAGGCGCCGTTGCCAATGCCCTACGCGCCATCGTCGGCATCGCCGGCAAGGCCGATGACTCCGATCAACGCATCCATTTGAAATTCGAATCCTTCGAAGACGAAAAGTCGAAGGAAGAGAAGGAGGACGACGGGAACTGATTCCCGCCGTTTTTTCTAATGAATGACCTGCTCATCGGCAAACTCGGGAAGTGCTTCGGATTAAAAGGCGAGGTGAGGCTCATCCTGCTCACCTCCTTCCCGGAGCTCCGCTTCTGCAAGGGGAGAAAACTCTCCATCTCCAACGGGAAAGAGGCGGTCGAAGCGACGGTGAAAGCCCTCCGCCTCACCGAGAAGGGCTATTTGATAAGCTTTGAGGAAATGCCCTCGATAAACGAGGTCGAGCCTTACGTCGGCTTTTCCTTATTCATGGATAAAAAGGAGGCCCCGCTTCCCGAGGGAAATTACCGCTATGGCGACCTCATCGGCATGGAGGTTTTCTCCGAATCTGGCGAATCCCTAGGGAAAGTCAAAGACGTCCTCGACTACGCCCCGAAGAAGACGCTTCGCGTCGAAAGGGAAGGGAAAGCCGATTTCTTCGTCCCCTTCGTCGATGAGTTCGTCTTGGATATCGATGTGGATAACAAGAAGATGACGATCCGCGTCATCCCGGGCCTATTATGAAGATAACCGTCCTCACCCTCTTCCCGGGGATGTTCGAGGGATTCAAGACCACCTCGATCATCAAACGGGCCATCGGCAAGGGAGTCGTCGATTTCCAAGCCGTCGACATAAGGGAATACACAACCGACAAATACAACCGGACCGACACCCCGCCGATTGGGGGAGGGGCGGGCCTAGTCCAAAAATGCCAGCCGATAGTCGATTGCCTTAAGGCCAATGGGGGCGATTGGGCGCACAAGGTATTGCTTTCCCCCCGGGGCAAGACATATCGGCAGGAAGACGCGGTTAGGCTAAGCAAACTCGACCACCTCATGCTCGTCTGCGGGCATTTCGAGGGGGTCGATGAACGGGTCAACGATTACGTCGACGAATTGATCAGCATCGGGGATTACGTCCTCACCGGCGGGGAAATACCGTCGATGGCCATCGCCGATTCGGTCATCAGGCTCCTCGACGGGGCCATAACCGCCAGCTCGCTTCAAGACGAATCCTTCACCGGGGACACCCTCGAATACCCCCAATACACCGAGCCTTACGATTTCGAAGGGAAGAAAGTCCCCGACATCCTCTATTCGGGGAACCACCAAGCCATAGAAAAATGGCGGAGGAAGCAATCGCTGCTATTAACCAAGCAGCACCGCCCCGACCTATTCGATAAGCTGACCTTGTCCAAATCCGATATCAAGCTATTGGAGGAAGGGGAAAACCCCGAATGGGAGAAAAAGGCCATCGAGAAGGGGCGAAAATTCAAAAAAGGGCAATAAGAAAAGGGAAGCCGCGCGGCTTCCCTCTTTTTTAACCGTATTAGAAGAAGACGGATTCGCTTTTCGCCTTCATCTCGGCCGAGGCGATGAAGGGGATGCGGGTCGTGTAACCGGCCTTGGCGGCGACGATCATCTTGGTCGGCCAGGCAAAGATGTCGGCGTTCCAGCGCATGACGGTGTCATTATACACCTCGCGGGCGGCGGTGATCTCCTGCTGGAGGTAGCTGTTTTGCTGCATCGCGTCAGCGATTTCCTGATGGGCCTTGATGTCGGGGTAGGCCTCGAAGGCGACGTTGACCGAGCGCGAGACGACGTCTAGCTTCCCGGCGAGCTCATTCCTCTCGGAATCGCTCATCGCCCCACCGCGGTATTTGGCGATGTCGGTGAGGACGGTCTTGTCGAGGTCGATGGCCTTATCGAGCAGTTTGGCGCAGTTTTGCAAGATGACGACGCGCTGGGTCTGGTAGTTGTCGATGGTCGAGGCGTCGTGCTGGATCTTCTGCTGCAGCTGCTGGAGGTAGCTGCGGGCTTTGATCTTCATGATGGCGAAGATGATGCCGGGGATGATGCCGAGCACCCAAAGGGCGATTTGGAAGAGTGTGCTCCGCCAATCGGTTTTGACCGTTATCTGCTTCTCGATGACGTGGACGTCGCGTCCCGCCTCGTTGGGGGTCGAATTCATTTCGTCTAGTTCATTGGCCATTTACATTCCTCCTGTTAAGGTGCTGTCCAATATGGGTTAATTCTATATCAATAAGAAGGTAGGCGGAATACCTATTGCTTTTTCGCCTTGGCGTCGAATAAGTCCGCGAGCGCCTTCTCCTGGGACGGGGAAACCCCTTCGCCCACCCGGGCCAATAGTCCCCTTTCGTAGCGGTAAGAGAGCGAGGAGAGGAAGTTTTGCAGCCCCTGGTTTTTCCTAAGCGATTCGAGGAAGGTGCCCTTGTCGGGGCAGACTTGGCGAACCTGCATCGGGGTCTCGGAGGTCACTTCCTCATAACGGGTCCAGGGAACCGGGACGTTATGCATCCGCCCATCCCCGCCCATGGTCGGCACGTAATCGACCATGGCGAAGGTCCGATAGCCGCTCGCCCTGACTGAGGTCAAATCGGTCTTGCCCTGCTTCGCCACCTCATCGACTTTGAGGATGAGGGGGACGCTTGGGTCAGCGAGTTTGGGCATGAAGGAGGCGGAATCAAGGCCGTTGGCGAGCGCTTCCTGCTCAAAGGAGGTGACGTTGCGTCCATAGTTGCCTTTGTAGATGTAATCGCGCGACTTATGCATCTGGTAAAGCGGGATCGAAAGCAAAGGCGCGAGGTCGAAGAAAAGCGATTGGATGTAAAGATCGCAATAATCGATGAATCCCTTCCGCATGGCGACGCAGTCGTAACCCATGAATAGGCTTGGGTCGGCCGAATAGTCGAAGGATTGGGAATGGGCGGACTGGATGACGTTGATTCTATGGCTTTTTAGGAAATAGAAGTCATCGCCATAAGGCCGCGGATCGGTTAAAAGCTCAATCATGTTTTGCTGGGCCAAGGGGGTGAAGAGAACGCGGAACTCGACGTCGTGGTCGCGGTCAAGGGCGTGGAAGAGGGTCTCGAACTCCTCGTTGGCAAGCGGGGTGAAGGGCTTGGACGTCCCAATGCTCTTCTCGGCCATCTTGCCGAGTTTCTTCGCCATCTTGTCGCATTCCTTCCGCCTGGCATCCTCGTCGAGCCCGCTGCTTTTCTGCGGGGAGCGGGAAAAGCTTAGGTGGGGGGCGGCGTCGTTGCCATAGATAAGCTGCGTCACCTTGCCGAATTTGGGGGCGGGGTGGACGGTGGAGGCGGTTAGGGTTTGGGTGTGGGTCACCGGGTAGCTGCGCCCATTCGAGTCGCGGGAATAGGTCGTCCAGGATATAACCATCGACCCGACGTAGGTCTTGTCGATTATCGCCCGGTCAAGGGTCCTAACCAAAACAAATGGGTTGCCCTTTATCCGGCCGGATATGACCCCAAGGACGGAACTGTCGTCGCCTAAGTCTTCGTTTAAACCGTAGTTGTCGCGAAGCAAGGAAAGCCGCTCAGGGGTGAAAACCGGGTCCAAATCGATGATCGGGGTCGCCTTCTCCATGACGTGGAGGGGGGCGTTCCAATCGAAGAGGGCGTTAAGCGGGGCCATGTCGGACTTGCAGACATCCAGCGCCTTATCGGCCTCGGCCTTCAGCTTGACGACCTTGGCGCTTTGCTCAAGGGAAAGCTTCCCAAATCGGCGAATCGGGAAAATAAGCCCGATCCCAAGACCAAGCAGGGCGATCCCGACAAGCAAGGCGACCCAATTGAAAGAAGGGAAGAAGGCGAGAAGCATCGCGATAGCCCCGGCGATGAAGGCAAGGATGCAAAACACCAGGCAGACGGTTCTTTTCGTCTTGGTCGAGGAAAGCTCGTTGGCCTTCATTTGGTAATGGGATTGCTTTTTGTTGTAATCGGCGACGTGGGCCTTATTGGCCGCCTCGTCGATGTTCGCCTTGCCCCGCAGCTCATCGTAAAGCTCCCCGGCCGCCTCGTGGTAGGCGCGGCGAAGCTCCTTCTCGAATAGCTCCTTTGGCTTAAACAGCACTTCCTCAGCCATTTCGCTCACCTCCTGAAGCCGTTATTGAAGCCCCCGGGCATCTTCCCGGTTTTCTGATATTGCTTCATTTGCTTCATCATGGCCTTCGATTGCTCGTATTTCCTAAGCACCTTGTTGACGTCGGCGTTGGTTAGGCCCGATCCTTTGGCGATCCGGTTTTTGTGGGAGAAACGGAGGCAATCGGGGTGCCGCCTTTCATAGGGGGTCATCGAGTTGATGACGGTTTCGAACACCTTCATCTCCCGCTCGGCCATCTCCTTTTGCTCGTCGGTGAGCTTGGGCATGCCGGGGATGAGCTTGGCGATGGCCCCAAGCGAGCCGATCCGCCTGACCATCTTCATCTGCTTAAGCATGTCCTCGAGAGTGAAATCGCCCTCGAGCATCTTCTTCGCTTCCTTCTCGGCCGTCTTCTCGTCGATGGCGTCCTTGGCTTTTTCAACAAGGGTGACGATGTCGCCCATCCCGAGTATCCGATCGGCCATCCGATCGGGGTGGAAGGGCTCAAGGTCCTCCATCTTCTCCCCCATGCCGGCGAATTTGATGGGGAGCCCGGTTAGGTACTTAATCGAGAGGGCCGAGCCGCCTTTGGCGTCGCCGTCGAGCTTGGAAAGGATGATGCCGGAGAGGCGGAGGTCGCGGTTGAAAGCATTGGCGACGTTGACCGCGTCTTGGCCGGCGGCCGAATCGACTAGGAGCAAAACGTCGTCTGGATGGACTTCGCTTTCGATGTTGCGCAGCTCAAGCATGAGCTTCTCGTCGATCTGCAATCGTCCGGCCGTATCGAGGATAAGGACGTCATAATGGTCCTCAAGCGCCTTTGCCTTGGCTTTTTTGGCGATGTCGACCGGGTCACCGGGAAGAGAAAAGAAGCCAGACCCGATTTGCTCGGACAAGGTCTTAAGCTGGTCAATGGCGGCGGGACGGTAGACGTCGAGGGCGCCGAGCATGACCTTCAAGCCCTTCTTTTGCATGTTGAGGGCCAATTTGCCTGCGCTGGTGGTTTTGCCCGTGCCCTGGAGGCCGACGAGCATGACGACGGTCAATCCCCCTTTTTGGTAATTGATGTCGGATTGCTCCTCGCCAAGGAGGGACTCGATTTCGTCATGGACGATCTTTACCACCATCTGCGATGGGTTGACCTTGGCGTAGACGTCTTGGCCTATCGCCTTCTCCTTGACGTCGGCGACGAAGCTTTTGACGACTTTGAAGTTCACGTCCGCCTCAAGCAAGGCGACGCGGATCTCCTTAAGCATGTCGTCCATGTTGGCTTCACTAAGGCGGGTTTGCCCGCGAAGCTTTTTGAAAAGACCCTGGAAGCGGTCGCTAAGCGATTCGAATGCCATTATCCCAAACTCCTTCCCAGCGCCTCATATAGCTTAAGGCGCGTCGACTCGTCCTCAACGCGGGAAATGGCCGCAAAAGCCTCCCGCAAATCTGATTTAAAGGCGCAAAACCCGACTTTCTCTTCAAATTCCAAAAGCTTTTTCTCGCCTTTTTTCACCCCATCGGCCACCGCAGCCCGGGTTTTGCCCTCCTGCTCGGCGATCTCCGAAAGGGAAAGGTCATAGCCTAGGTGCATCAAAATGGAATTTCGCTCCGAGGCGGTTAGCAAACCCCCATAAACCCCGAATAGCCTCATGAGGTAATCCGGGCCGGAAAGGCTATCCATTCTCCCCCTCCCCCAGCAAAAGCCCGTAAAGGTATTTGTCGAGGTCGAACTCCTCGAGGTCCTCCATCCTTTCGCCTAAGCCGATGTAGCGGACCGGGACGCCAAGCTCATCGCGGATGGAAAGGATGATCCCGCCTTTGCTGGTCCCGTCCATCTTGGTGACGACGATCCCAGAAACGGGGGCGACCTCCTTGAAACTGCGGGCTTGCAATACGCCGTTTTGCCCGGTGGTGGCGTCGATGATGAGGAAGCATTCGTGGGGAGCCCCCTCGATCTCCTTCCCCAAAACCCGGGTTATCTTGCCAAGCTCCTGCATTAGGTTGGATTTGGTTTGTTGCCTCCCCGCCGTATCGACGATGAGGAGGTCGATTCCCTCCTCCTTGGCCTTTTTGGCCGCGTCGAAGGCGACTGAAGCCGGATCGGATTCGGGTTTGCCATAGACGATGGGGATGTCAAGCCGCGAGGCCCATACCTTAAGCTGCTCCACCGCCCCGGCCCGGAAGGTGTCCCCGGCGGCGAGCATCACCTTCTTGCCCTGCTTTTTATACCGGTAGGCCAACTTGGCGATCGAGGTCGTCTTCCCGACCCCGTTTACCCCGACCACGAGCAAGACCGTCGGCCCCGAGGAGGCAAAGGAGATGGAATTGACGATCGAGGCCCCTTTGGTCGCGTAGTCGACGAACATCAAATCGACGAGGGCGTCGTTTATTTCCTTGGGATCGGTCAGCCCTTCCTTGCGCGACTTCTCGATAAGC
The DNA here is from genome assembly GCA_017694295.1 of Candidatus Alloenteromonas pullistercoris. Taxonomy (GTDB): domain Bacteria; phylum Bacillota_I; class Bacilli_A; order RFN20; family CAG-826; genus Alloenteromonas; species Alloenteromonas pullistercoris. The sequence goes on from JADINA010000020.1 coordinate 7,411, forward strand.
TGCTCGCAAAGCCGGATGCTCAGCTCAACCCCGACGTCGGCTTCGATCAATATCTCCTCAAGCTCCTCGAAATACTCGGCGTTGACCTTGCCATAGCGTTTCGAAAGGGCGTCAAGCCGCGAGGCGAAGGCCTTCCGCGATTTGCTTAGCCCCTGCTCGTAGGTCTTGGTGGACTCGTCCTTCGGCTTGTTGCCGAACATGTTTTTGATGAATGAGAATAAACCCATGGTTGCTCCTATTCCGGAAGGGCCATCTTGGCCAATGCGTCTTGGGCGGCGGCGGTTTCGGCGGCTTTTTTGTTATGCCCCTCGCCCCGGCCGATCTCCTTGCCCTCGAAGAAGACGCCGGCCACGAAATAATGGTCGGCCCCCGAGCCCTTCTCGGCGACTATCTTGTAAGTGACCGATTCCTTTGAATCGGCTTGCATGCATTCCTGCAGCCGGCTTTTGGGGTTGATGGCGACATCGATGGTGGCTTTCCTTATGTCGTCCTCGAAAACGCGCCTGACCAGCTTATAGCAAAAGTCCAATCCCTGATCGAGGTAGACGGCCCCGATGAATGATTCGAAGACATCCTCAAGAAGCGACTCGTTGGTTGAAGCCTCCTTGACGAAGCTCGCCCCCACCCGGATATACGGGCCAAGGCCGAGCTTGCGGCAATAGGCGGCCTCGGATGAGGAGCGGATGAACTGGGCTTTAAGGACGCTTAGCTGGCCTTGCTCCATCTCCGGATGGTGGATATAGCAAAGCTCGCTGGTTACGAAGCCGACGATCGAGTCGCCCAAAAACTCGAGCCTCTCATAATCCTGGTGGCGGGTGCCGGCCATCCCGTTGTAGGAGGAATGGGTGAAAGCGAGCCGGTAGAGCTCTTCGTTGTTCGGCTTTATGTTGAAGCGCCTATAAAGGCTCATGTACTCGCTGCTCAATTGCCTTCCCTCCTTTTCGCTCCTAAAAGAAAACGTTCCCTATGTAGTATAGCGGTTTCCAGGCTCATAAGCACTTAAAACAGGTAGGAAAATGCATTCGCCTCCTTTAAAAAGGAGGGGTGATGCGGGCAATCACGGTTTCCGCTTTCAGGGGAAAGAGCGCAAAATACCCCTTAGCGAATAAAGCGCGTTTTTGACGATAAACCCGGCAAATCGGCCATCAAAACCCGCAAAAACCGGCTATCAGGATAAAAAAGGGCTAAGCCAAAAGCATATTGATGTCCTGGCGGCAAAGAAGGAGGAAATCGCGATACTCCGGGTCATCTTGCTTGCTTAGGATGGAGAGGGCGTCTTCCCTAGCGCATTCAAACATCCGCAAATCGTTAACCGGGGAGGCGAAGGAGAAATCGGGGAAGCCGCTTTGCTTGGTCCCGGCAAGGGTCCCTGGTCCGCGTAGGCGCAAATCGGCCTCGGCGATTTCGAAGCCGTCGTTTGATTTGACCAAAACCTCAAGCTTCTCCCTCTCTTCGTCCTCCAAAGAGCCGGCGCATAGATAGAAGTGGGCCTTCGCCCCATCGCGCCCGATCCTCCCGCGAAGCTGGTGAAGCGAGGAAAGGGCGAAGCTGGTCGGGGAGAAGACGAACATATAAGAGGCCTTTTTTACGTCGATCCCGACCTCAACGATGCTAGTGGCCACCAAAACGGGTTTTTGCCCGCTTCTAAAGGATTCAAGCGCCGCCTCCTTCTCCTCCTCTTCCATTCCGCCATGGAGCAAAACGCAATAGCCGGGAACTCGGGCGTCAAGCTCCTCAAACACCCTTTTGGCCGACTCAACCCCCTCGCCTTCAATATGGGGGCAGATGACGTAGCATTGCCTATTCTCGCCAAGCGCCTTCTTGATGGTGGCCGCCACCCGGGGGAGGGAGGAGGGCACGATCTTGGTCTCGACGTCGCGCTTGGAGAAGGGGAAGACCGAAAGGGTCGAGACGTCGAGGTCCCCATATAGGGTTAGGGAAAGAGTCCTTGGTATCGGGGTGGCCGACATCAAAAGCAAATCGGCGTTTTCCCCTTTGCCCAAAAGGCGAGAACGCTGATTGACCCCGAACTTATGCTGCTCGTCGATTATGGCCAAGCCGAGGTTGGGGTAATAGACGTCGCCGCTGAACAAGGCGTGGGTCCCGACGAGGACGTCGATGGTCCCGTCGCGAAGAGAGGAAAGAAGCCTTCGGCGCGTTGCCCCTTTAACCTGCCCGGTTAGCAAGCCGACATTCACCCCTTTATCTGCCAATAACGACGAAAAATAGGCGAAATGCTGCTTCGATAGTGATTCAGTCGGGGCCAAAATTGCGGTTTGCTCGCCCCGGGTGAAGCTGGCATAGGCAAGCGTTGCGGCCACCAAGGTCTTCCCCGTCCCGACGTCGCCTTGGAGCAACCGGGTCATCAAATGGGGGCTTTCCATGTCCGTAAGGCATTCCAAAACCGCCTTCTCCTGATCGCTAGTGAGCTTATAGGGCAGCGAGGCGATAAAAGCGGATAGCCTTTCCCGATCCACGCTGAAGCGCTTCCCCCTTAATAGCCCTTGGTTGGCTTGCTTGACGAGGAGGCTATGGAGGGTGAAGCGGAGGGCTTCCTCGTATTTGAGGACCCTTAACCCCGCCTTAACGTCCTCCTCGCTTTTCGGAAAATGGCATTTCCAATAAGCCTCCTGCTTGCTTAGAAGGCGATACTTCTCCCTAAAGGGCTTGGGGACAAGGTCGAGGATGCGCCCGTTTAAAAGCTCAAGGCATTTCCGGACGAGTTGGGAATAGGAATGCTGCGGGTATTCGGCGGAAAGGGAATAGACCGGGACGAGGCGCTCGCTTTCCCCCACCTCCCCTTTCTTTATGGAGATGGCGTTAAGGCAATGCCGCTTATCGTCGTAGGTCGCGGCGATGGTGACCTGGTCCCCGGTTTTGAATACCTTCCCCAAATAAGGGCGGTTGAAGGCGATTATCTGGTAATCGTCGCCATATTGGTCGCGGATGTAAAAGGCGCATCGGCTCGCCTTGGCGAAGCGGGTCAGCTTGATGGGGGTGATGATTTCCCCAAGCAGGACGAGCCGCCTATTCGATGGCAAGCAGCGGAGAACCTCCTTTGGGGTGTAGGCGAAAGACTCATAACGCCGCGGAAGGTGGTCAATTATTTTCTCAATGGTGTTTAGCCCCATTTCCTGCAAGAGGAAATCGAGTTTCGGGGAGGAGGTGAATTTCACGAGGCTATTTTAGCACCTTTCATAGGCTATTTCCCTTGGTGGGAAATCCTTTGCGTCTATAATGTGAGGGATGGAACCGTTCCTCGAATGCCTGCTTGAGATATTATGCGTCCCCTTCCTTGGGAGTATGGAAAACGCAAACCTGAGGAAGCTTGGGAAATTCGAGGAGGCGGTTAAGGTGATAATCATGATCGCCGTCATGCTGATGGTGATCGGCGCCCTCGTCGGGCTCGCCCTATTGACCGGGGGCGAGGAATTGCTTTTTCCAGGCGCGATAGTCGCAGGTGTATGCGGGGGACTATTGGCTATCTACCTTTGCATCGCCATCCCCCTCTACATCAAATCGAGGAAGTGAGATCGGCAAAAGAAAAGGGCCGGGGGTTCCCGGCCCAGGGAATTCGTTTTCGCGCCTATTCGACGCCGACTAGGAAGGAATAGACGGGTTGGCCGCCGCGCTTGACGTCGACGTCGACCTCATCGCCGTATTTCTCGTTTAGGCTTTCGGCGACTTTGGAAAGCTCCTCGTCGGTCACGTCCTCCCCGCCATAGACGGTGAGCAGGCAGGATTCGCTGCGTCGAAGCAGCGACTCGGCCAAATCGAAGAGGGCCTCGAGCTTATCTTTGACGCAGCTAACGATGTTTTTGTCCTTCATGGCCATGTAGAAGCCCTTGGTGATGTGGACCCCCTCGATCTCGGTGTCTTTTATGGCATAGGTCACCGACCCTGAGCGGACCGATTTAAGGGCCCCCTTCATGTCGGAGAAAACCGATTCGATGTCGCCCTCAGGCTGATACATCATGGCGCTTGATATGCCTTGGGGGATCGTTTTGGACGGGACGACCTTGACGGTGACCGAGCTTCCCTCCATGACGTCGGCGGCCTGGGAGGCGGCCATGACGATGTTGGAGTTGTTGGGCAAGATGATGACGTTGCGGGCCCGGCTCTTCTTTATGGCCTTGACGAAATCCTCCGTCGAGGGATTCATGGTTTGGCCACCGCTGACGATAACATCGGCCCCAAGCTCCTTGAACATCTCGTCTAGCCCCTTTCCTGAGCTAACGGCGATTAAGCCCATGTCCTTATTGGGCTCAAGCTCCTCCTCCGGTTCCTCGAGGATCTGCTCCTTCCGCCTCCCCGATTCGAGCCCGGCGAGGTAATCGGTCGCCTTGTAGCCCTTCTCGATGTTGGCGTGCTCCTCCGACATGTTCTCGATGATGATGGTGACGAACTCGCCGAATTGCTGGGCGTAATTGAGGATCGAGCCCGGGGAGAGGGCGTGGACGTGGACTTTGACGATCTCCTCGTCGCGGACGGTCACAAGCGACTTCCCGTGGGTGGAGAGGAAGCGCATGAAGTATTTCTCGTTGAATGGCTTTTTGGATTTGTCGGATCCATCATCGATGCGGAGGATGAACTGGGTACAATAGCCATAGCCCTCCTCGTCCTCGCTTAGCTTGGCCCCGGCGTAAACCGGTTCCTCCGGCGCGGAGGGGGCGACGTCGGCGTTGCGCTCAACAAAATCGCCGTGGACAGCGCTTACCATCCCCTCGATTAGGCGGACAAGCCCGGCGCCGCCGGAATCGACGACCCCGACTTCCTTCAAAACCGGAAGCAGCTCCGGGGTGTGCTCAAGGGATTTCCTCGCCTCGGAAAGCCAATAGTCGAAGGCGTCCTCGATGCTGGTCGAGGGCTTGACGTATTCCTTCAAGGCGGTGGAGGATTCGCGGATGACGGTGAGGATCGTCCCCTCGACCGGCTTCATAACGGCTTTATAGGCCACTTCCCGGCCCGAGGACAAAGCCTTGGCGAACTCGACGGCGTTGATGCTCTTTTTTCCCTCCAGCCCCTGGGCGAAGCCGCGGAAGATCTGCGAGGTGATGACGCCAGAATTGCCCCTGGCGCCCATAAGCAATCCGCGGGAGAAATTGGCTGCCACCTCATGGATGTCGTCGTATTC
>JADINA010000021.1 GCA_017694295.1 Candidatus Alloenteromonas pullistercoris
AAACTCGATTCGACCATGCGCAAGGCGGCCTTCAGCTCCTCCCGCGACGTCGACGTCTTGCTTTACCTGCTTGACGCCTCAATCGACTCCTACGAGGAGGATAAGCGGATATTCGACTCCATCCATTCGGAGGCCCCCCGCATCCTGATCCTCAACAAAATCGATTTGATAACGGCGGGGCAGGCGGAGAAAAAGAAGGAAAGCATCGCCGCCTTATTCCCCGCCGTCCCCCTGATTGAGGCCTCCTTCAAAACCAATTTCGGCATAAAGGACGTCACGAAGGCGGTTTTGCCCTTGCTTAGCGAGGGTGAGCCTTTCTTCCCCGACGACGTCTACACCGACAAAGACGCCGCCTACCAGGCCAAGGAGATCATCCGCTCGAAATTGCTTCAGTTCCTCCGCGACGAGATCCCGCACCAAAGCGCGGTGCTCATCGAGGAGCTGCAAAGCAAAAAGGGCGGGATCGTCATAAAGGCCAAGATCATCGTCGAAAGGGAAAGCCACAAGGGCATCGTCATCGGCAAAGGCGGGGCGATGATAAAGAAGATCTCGATGGCCTCGCGCCGGGAAATCGAATCCAATTGGCATAAGCGCGTCCTCTCCCTCGACTTGGAGGTCGAGGCCGATCCCGGATGGCGCGACGACCCGCGAAAGCTCGATGAACTCGGATATTCTCTTTAATCCACCTACCGAAGGCGAGGAGCGGGTAAAGGCCATCGTGCTGCGCCGCGTCGCCTATAAGGAGTCAGACGCCGTCTTGACGGCCCTTAGCCAAAGCCGCCTTTTCTCCTTTTACGGCAAAGGCGTCAACCGCCTAAGTTCGAAAAACGGCCCCTCGGTCAGCGAGCTTTGCCTTTCCCTCTTCCTTTTCCATCGCTCATCCCAGGGGAAATTGAGCCTCCGGGAGGGGAGAGTATGCGAAAACCTCGCCCCTTATGGGGATTTGGATAGCCTAAGCGTCGCCATGTTCGCCCAAGAGGCGGGGCTAAGGCTTTTGAACGAGGATTCGAGCGAAAGCGAATGCTCGTTTGCCTTCGATGCGATTTTGGAGGCGCTTCGCTCTCTTAAAGGCGGGCTAGACCCCTATTTGGCCGGCATCGGGCTTTGCTCATCCTTCCTCTCCCTTGCCGGGTTGACCCCGGAGGTCGAAAGCTGCGTACGTTGCGGCAAAAGGCAGGGCATATGCGCGATAAGCGTCGAAGACGGCGGCTTTGTCTGCCGCGATTGCCTCCGCCAAGCGGACATTAGGCGCCCCAAGGAGTTCCTTTCCGATTTCCAGAAAGCCATCAGGGATCCTAAGTGTTTGGAAAAAGCGGGGCACGACCGTGAATTGTTCTCTTTGCTCGCCTCCTTCCTCGCCTCGCAGGGCGGGTTCAAATTCAAAAGCGTCGCCTTGCTTGGCAAATTGTAAAACACTACCCTTAAAATACATTGACACTATTTGTTAACCTACCTATAATTTGCCGTTGTTTTAACGATTGAAGGTACATAATATGGCGAATAAGCATTCGTTCGAGCGGATCGTGACCCATCTGCTCGACACCGGTTACGTTTTCCAAGGGTCCGCGATTTACGGCGGGCTTTCCAATACCTGGGACTATGGTCCCCTTGGTGTTGAGCTGAAAAACAACATCCGGGCCTATTGGTGGCAAAAGTTCGTCCGCGAATCCCCGACCAACGTCGGCATCGACGCCGCCATCTTGATGAACCCGAAGGTTTGGGAGGCGACCGGCCACGTCTCGACTTTCAACGACCCGATGGTCGACTGCAAGTCGTGCAAGGCCCGGCATCGGGCCGATGAGCTCATAAAAGGGGAATACCCCGACGCCGACGTTGATGGCATGACCTTCGAGCAGATGGACGAGTTCATCAAAACCCACAAGATCGTCTGCCCCGTCTGCGGAAAGGACGATTTCACCCCAATCCGCAAGTTCAACATGATGTTCAAAACCCACATCGGGGTCACCGACGACGCCTCATCGACCGTCTACCTGCGCCCGGAGACCGCCCAAGGCGTCTTCGTCAACTTCCGCAACGTCCAGCGCGCGATGCGCCGCAAATTGCCTTTTGGGATCTGCTCAGCCGGCAAAAGCTTCCGCAACGAGATCACCCCGGGCAACTTCATCTTCCGCACCCGCGAGTTCGAGCAGCTTGAGATGGAGTTCTTCTGCAAGCCCGGCACCGACCTCGAATGGTTCGCCTATTGGAAGGATTATTGCCGCGATTTCGTCCATTCCCTCGGCGTCAAGCTCGAAAACCTCCGCTTCCGCGACCACGAGCCGGCCGAGCTGGCTTTCTATTCGAAGGCGACCACCGACGTCGAATACGACTTCCCGAGCATCGGGTGGGGCGAAATCCTCGGCGTGGCCGATAGGACCGATTACGATCTTAAGCGCCATATGGAGTATTCCAAGCAGGACCTCACCTATTTCGACCAAGACGACAATTCCCATTACGTGCCCTACACGATTGAGCCCTCGATGGGGCTGGATCGCCTCCTTTTGATGGTCGTGATGGACGCCTACGACGAAGAGGCGCTTGAAGGGGGCGACACCCGCATCGTCATGCACATCGCCCCGAACCTCGCCCCGTATAAGGCCGCCATATTGCCCTTATCGAAGAAACTGGGGCAAAAGGCCCTTGAGGTCATGAAGACGGTGAGTTCCCGCTTCTCGGTCACCTACGACGAAACCGGGTCCATCGGCAAGCGCTACCGCCGTCAGGACGAAATCGGGACGCCTTATTGCGTCACCGTCGACTTCGACACCGAAAACGATGGCAAGGTCACGGTCCGCGACCGCGACACCATGACCCAGGTTCGCATCGGGATCGATGAGCTTGGCCAATATTTGGCCGAGAAGACGACAAAGTGAATATTCAGTTGATATTTAGTAGTTATTCGATAAATGTACCTACTTTGTAGGTAGAAGGGGGGATAATGCTTAGACAAGAGCTAATCGAAGACATCCGGTCGAAAGCCGATATCGTGCAAGTCATCTCCTCTTATGGGATCGACGTCGTCAAGAAAGGCAAGGATTACGTCGCCATCTGCCCGTTCCATCAGGATACCCACCCCTCGATGAGCATCTCGGTGCGGATGCAGATATTCAAATGCTTCGCCTGCGGGACGGCCGGGAACGTCTTCGGCTTCGTCCAGCAATACGAGAAGATCGGCTTCGAGGCCGCCGTCCGCAAGGTCGCCAAGATCATCGGCTATAGCTCCCCGGAGCTCGATGAGCGGATCGCCGCCCCGAGGGTCGACGAGGAGAAAAGGCGGTTGCTCTCCTGCATCGACGATTTGCAGAAGTATTACGCCACCATGCTCCGCACGCAGGAGGGCAAGGCGGCCATTGATTACCTCGCCTCCCGCCAAATCGACTCGATCTGCATTGAGCGCTACGGCATCGGCTACTCGCCAAAAGACGGGAAAATGACGGCCGATTGGCTATTGGCCAAAGACCATAGCCCGCATGACATCGAGGGAATCGGGGTCGCGCTTATGCGCAACAACTCCATCTCCGACTCCAACGCCGGGCGGGTCATCTTCCCCATCAAAGACGCCGATGGACAGGTCGTTGGCTTCTCGGCCCGCCGGATAGAGGACGACGGCTCGGCCAAATACAAAAACTCCCCCGAGACCAGGCTATTCGTCAAATCCCGCATCCTCTACAACTACGACAAGGCTGCCATCCCCGCGAAGCGGGAGGGATATGTTTACCTCCTCGAGGGGTTCATGGACGTCATCGCCCTCAACCGCTCTGGGATCGAGCCCGCCGTCGCCTTGATGGGGACGAGCCTCACCGCGGAACATATCCAAATGCTCAGGCGGCTTGGGTGCGAGGTCCGCGTCGCCCTCGACGGCGATGCCCCGGGGCAGCAGGCCATGATGAAAATAGCTTCGGCCCTGTCGAAGGCCAAGATCGCCTTCCGCCTAGTCGATTCCGGGGACGATAAGCGCGACCCCGACGACCTCTTCCGCCAAGAAGGGGCGGAGGCGGTGAAAAGAAGGATGGCGAAACTGGTCGACAACTTCGACTTCGCCCTCGGCTTCTACGCCAACACCCATAGCCTTGAGACATCGCAAGACAAAACCCGGGTCGTCGAGGCCTTCGTCCCCTATCTGAACTCGCTTCCGCCCGGAATCGAATTCGAAAACGCCTTGGTGCGGCTTTCCAAAGTGACCGGCTATGACCCATCGGCCATCCGCAACCTCACCCGGCTTACCCGCGGCGACGGCCTCTCGCTTGAGGAGGCCAAGCTTGTCAAAGGGTCGCTCAGGAGAAACCTAAAGGCCGCCCCCCAGCACATCGAGCGGCTCATAACCGCCGAGAGAAAGGTGCTTTGTTACCTAATGGAAAGCTCCCAGGCGGCCGATAGCTACGATTCGAAGATCGGCAACCTCTACGACGAGGTCAACGACCGGGTCGCCAATTACATCCTCGATTATCGGGAAGCCCACCCCGGACTCGAGAAAGCCGACGCCTCGAGCATCCTCGACTTCATCAAATCCCAAGCCCCCATCGAGGGGGAAGAGGACTTCGATAAGGAGGCCAGCAGCCAAATAGGCGAGCTGGCGTTCGAGGACGCCATCGACTCCTACACGCCCGACAACTTCGACGAATGCGCCCGCGTCATCGACGAGGAGAAAGCCAAGCTCTACAGCCTAAGCGAAGCCGAGAAATCGCTCCGCCAAGACGATCGGGCCACCCAAGCCGAGAAAGCCAAGCAGCTGGCCTTGGAAAGAAAAAGGCTCTGGGACAGCCAGATCAACGCCAAAAAGCCCTAAAGGCCCGATTCGCGAAAGAAAGGAACCACCAACATGCCAAGCAAGAAGAAAGCGACCAAAACAAAAGACGAAGACATCGCCCTCGAGGACCTCGACGCGGTCCCGATGGCCGACGAGGATGACGAAGTCGTCACCCTTGAGGCCATCAAAAAGCGCTTCGTCGACATCGGTAGGAAATCCGGCGGGATCAACGCCGCCGACGTTTTGGACGCCACCGCCCACCTCGATTTGACCGAGGACGATTTCCAAGCCCTGATCAACTATTTCCACGAGCAGGGAATCGCCGTCGAGGCCGACGACGAGCCTGAGGACCTCGAGGCCATCGACGGCCCGGGGGAGGGCGAGGACATCGAGGCCGAGATGCAGGAAGACGTCATCGACGAAGACGACGAATCCGTCTCCGAGGAGGACAAGGAGGATATCGCCGCGGCCGACATGGCGTCGATCAACATGGGCGACGTCAAGGTCAACGACTCGGTCAAGATGTATTTGAAGGAAATCGGCAAAACCCGCCTTCTAAAGGAAAACGAGGAGAAGGAGCTTGCCAAGCGGATCGTCGCCGGAAGGGCGCCCAACGCCACCGACTGGGAGAAGATGGAGGGGAAGGAGGCCAAAGACCAGCTTACGACCGCCAACCTCCGCCTCGTCGTCTCCATCGCCAAGCATTACGTCGGCCGCGGGATGCAGTTCCTCGACCTTATCCAGGAAGGCAACATCGGGCTGATGAAGGCGGTCGACAAATTCGACTACACCAAGGGCTTCAAGTTCTCGACCTACGCCACCTGGTGGATCAGGCAGGCCATCACCCGGGCCATCGCCGACCAGGCCAGGACCATCCGCATCCCGGTCCACATGGTCGAGACCATCAACAAGATGACCAGGGTCCAAAGGGCCCTCGTCCAGGAGCTTGGCCGCGACCCGACCCCGGACGAGATATCGGAGAAGATGGAAGGCGTCCTCTCCCCGGAGAAGATCAGGGAAATCCAGCGCATCGCCATCGAGCCGGTGTCGCTTGAGACCCCGATTGGCGAGGAGGAGGATTCCCGCCTTGGCGACTTCGTCGAGGACAAAGACGACGAATCGCCCCAGGAATACACGACCAAAAGCCTGCTTAAGGACGAGCTTTACGAGATCATGGAGGACCTCAAGCCGCGCGACCGTGAGGTGCTTAAGCTCCGTTACGGCCTAGAGGACAACCGGCCCAGAACCCTCGAGGAGGTCGGGAAGGTGTTCAACCTGACCCGCGAGCGCATCAGGCAAATCGAGGTCAAGGCCATCAAGCAGCTCCGCCATCCGGTCAGGGCCAAGAAGCTTGGCGACTACCAGGATAGCGGCGACCGCCACTAACATTTGGCTATTTTCGGAAAGGAGGCGCGTTATGGGGAAGGCGAAAGCTAATAAAGCCTATAAGGCGCCTTTTCGCTTTGGAGGGAATCGATATGCCGGAAGACAGCTTTGACGCCTACATGCATGACGTCCGCCAATACGGGCGGCTAAGCAAGGAGGAGGAGCGCGAGCTTGGCCTATTGATCAAAAAGGGCCGGGAGGAAGGCGCGAGCGAGGAGGATAGGAAAAAGGCGACCGCGGCGAAGGAAAAGCTCGTCAACGCCAACCTCCGCCTCGTCTTAAGCATCGTCAAGCAGGAATTGCCCTCGGACATGCGGGGGAAGGATTTGAACATGGACGTCATCCAAGACGGCAACAAAGGGCTGATGCGGGCGGCCGAGCTTTTCGACCCCGATCAGCCGGCCGGGTTTGCGACCTACGCCTCCTATTGGATAAAAACCGAGGTCAAGCGCTCCATTGAGCAGGCCAGGGAAATCCATCTCCCCAAGGAGACGCGGACCTCGATCTATGAGCTGCAGAAGAAGGAGGAGGAGCTTTCCGAGAAGCTCGGAAGGATGCCTAGCGACGAGGAAATCGGCAAGGATCTAGGCAAATCGGAGGAGGAGATACTCCGCCTTCGGGCCATGATGAACAGCACCAACCTCTTCCTCGACGAGCTGACCGGGGAAAACCACGACGAGCCGATGGTTGACCGCTACGTAAGTGAGTCCCCCGGGGTCGACGAGGGGTTGGACCAGGAGGAAAGGATGGCGATGGTCCGGGAAAGCCTAAGCGTCCTATCCGGGACGGAGAGGGAAATCGTCGTCAGGCATTATGGCCTTAATGGCCACGAGGCGGAAAGCCTTGCCCAGATCGCGAGGTCGTATTCGGTGTCGCGCGAGCGGATGAGGCAACGCTTCCAAGCCGCCATGTTCAAGATAAAAAAGCACTGGAAGGAGCGCGGAGGCAATGAGTAGGCGGCTTTCCAAGCGCCTCCAGGCCATCTACTCGATGGTCGACGACGGGGTTTTCGTCGCCGACGTCGGCTCCGACCACGCCCATTTGGTCCTTGAGCTCGTCGAAAAGGGGAAAATACCCTATGCCCAGGCCATCGAGAACAAAGGCGGGCCCTTCATCAACATGAAATCCAACGTGGCCGCGAGCCCGGAGGGGTATCGGATAGCCTGCTCGCTTTCCGATGGGCTTTCCGCCCTCTCCCCGGACGCCGAATGCGTCGTCATCGCCGGGATGGGCGGGCGGCTTGCCTATTCGATACTCGAAAAGGGGAAGGGCAAGCTCGAAAGGGTGTCCTCGATCATAATCGACGCCCACCGCGACCTCCCATTTCTTAGGCAAAAAGTCGCTTTGCTAGGCTATTTCATCGAGGATGAGCGGCTTGTCTACGAGGACAAGGTGCACTACACGATCGTCAAATTCCGCCGGGGGCAGGCGCCCCAATACGGGCAAGCCGATTTGCTTTTCGGCCCCGTGCTCCGCAAAAGTCGCCCCGAGGGGTATTTGGAGTGGCTTCAGGGGCAGAAAAAGAAGGTCGGGGAGCTCCTGGACAAAGGGTTATCCGAGCAGAAGCGGCAAGCCTGCCTTTCCCTTTACCGCCTCATAAAGGAGGAGATTCAAAGCGAAAGCAGGTAATCGCGGCAGCGGAGCACCTCCTGCTTCGAGGTCGAGGCGCCGGAGCAAAGGGCGAGGCGCCTATAGGGGGAGAGGTCAAGTCGCTTGACCTCCTCAAGGCCTAAAGCCAAATAGGCCGGGGTCCCGCTTGAAAGGGCAAGTTCAAGAAGTTTCCTTGAGTTGGAGCTCGTGTTTGAACCGAGGACGAGGAGGCAATCGGCCTTCTTAAGGGCCTGCTTCACCTCTTTTTGCCGCCTTATGGTCTCCGGGCAGCGCCCGGCAAGCAGCCTCATCTCCCCATAACGGGACCTTAGGACCGATAAGCCGGCTTCGATCTCCGATTCGGAAAGGGTGGTTTGGGCGATAGCCCCTAGCGGCTTTCCCTCCTTATAGGCCGTCAGTTTCCCTTCCTTGACGTCAAAAAAGGCGATGGGGCAGACGTTTTTGAGGAAGGCGAAGCATTCGGCGTGGCCTTTTGCCCCGATATAGGCGACCTGCCCGAGCTTGGCTTTTCCGAGGGCGGCATTGGCCTTGACGTAGGGGCAGGCGGCGTCGATATAGGAAAGGCCTAGCGGAAGGCAAAGCGATTCGAGGCGGCTTTCATGGCCATGGGCGGAAAAAAGTATCGTCGACCCTTTGGGAGCGTCATTTAGAAGCGGGCCAAGGTCGGGGGAGGATTCGACGAGGGTGAAAACGCCTTTTTCCGCCAATTCGGACACCGCCTTCTCGTTATGGACGAGCCGGCCTAGGCAATAAATGGGCTTTTCGGGGTCCTCCTGCCTGGCCCTTTCGGCCGCCTCGATGGCCTTAAGGACGCCATAGCAATACCCATATGGCTCGACCAGGGTCACTTCCATGCAAGCCATTTTCCCCCAATTCGCGGCTTTGTTGAACAAGAAGTTTGTTTAAGCAAGGCCGCTTCGGCTATACTTCGGTGGTATGCATAGCTTCTCTTCCTTCGCCATAAGCGAAAAAACCGTCCAAGCCCTCAAGGAGCTTGGCTACCTTAACCCCTCCCCGGTCCAGCTTCGGGTCATCCCGGCGGCGTTGCAGGGGGAATCGCTCGTCTGCCAAAGCGAGACGGGCTCAGGCAAAACCCATGCCTACCTCATCCCCATAGTCGAAACGCTGAAACATGGAGCCTCGGGGCCACAATCCGTCATCATCTGCCCAAGCCGCGAGCTTTCCCGCCAGGTTTACGAATTCGCCAGGGAGTTGCTCGCCTTCTTCCCGGGTTTCAAGGCCCGACTTTTCACCTCGGAAGCCGACAAAAGCGACAACGCCGAGGGGAGCGAGGTCCCGCCCGACATCGTTATCGGGACGCCCGGACGCCTTTTCGACCTTCTTGGAAAGGAGCACCTTTACCAGCTCAAAGACGTCAAGACGGTCGTCTTGGACGAGGCCGACATGCTGCTTGAGCTCGGCTATTTCGAATTGATCGACCAATTGACCGCTCTTTTCCCGGAAAAGAGGCAGACCATGGTCTTCTCCGCCACCATCGAGGGCCCGCTTGTGCCCCATATCGAGAAGGCCATCGGGGCCCGCTTCTCCTATTTCGGGGAGTCGGTGAAGACAGCCTCGAGGGTCCGCCACCATTTCCTCGACATGCGCCATGTGGGCAAAAACGAGGCGCTTCGGCGCTTCCTTGAGCTCAAAAGGCCCTATCTTTGCCTTGTCTTCGCCTCGACGAAAGAGGGGGCCCGCTCCTGCTACGAATACCTGCGCGCCAACGGGGTCAAATGCCTCCTTTTCTCCGGGGAGCTGACCGACAGGGAGAGGAAAAGGGCGCTTAAGCAGCTGCGAACCGGGGAGTTCCCGGTCATCGTCTGCTCCGATTTGCTTGCCCGCGGCATCGACTTGCCCGACGTCACCGACGTCGTCTCCCTCGATTTGCCAAGCGACCTTTCCTACTATTACCACCGGGCCGGAAGAAGCGGCCGCTTCGGTAAAGAAGGCGATTCCTACGTTTTCTACGACAAAGGCGACTCCGCAAGGGCCGAAGAGCTTTTCGCCAAGGGGCTGCAAGCCGATTTTTTGGCGCTAAGGAAAGACGGCATCTGGGAGGACCCGGTCGGCTTCGCCCCGAAAAGGAAGCTAAGCGGAGCCAAAAAGCCGCTTCCAGACGACGAACGGCGCGAGATATTGATCGCCAAGGCCAAGACGAGGCCGGGGAAGGTCAAGCCCGGGTATAAGAGGAAGCGGAAGCTCGCCATCGAGAAGGTCAAGGGCAAATACCGGCGCAAGGCCATAAGCAAGGCTATTTCCAAATCGAAAAAGGAGAAGGGGAAATGAAGCTTGGCAGCCACGTCTCGCTCAAAGCCCCCGACTTCCTTTTGGGATCGCTGCAGGAGGCGAAAAGCTATGGGGCGGATTGTTTGATGTTTTATACCGGCGCCCCGCAAAACACGATCCGCGTCGAGCTATCGAAAATGCGGATTGAGGAAGCCAATCGCTTCGATTCGGATTTGATAAGGATATGCCACGCCCCCTACGTCCTCAACCTCGCCAACCCCGACTCTTCCAAAAGGGCGTTTGCCATCTCCTTTTTGCAAGAAGAGGCCAATAGGGCGTTTCGCCTTGGGGCGCGTTGCATCGTGCTTCATCCCGGCTCTAGCTTGGGGCAAGGCTTTGAGGAGGCCGCAAGGCGCGTCGCCAATAGCCTCGACTCCCTTTCCCTCCCCATCCCCATCGCCTTGGAGACGATGGCCGGAAAGGGAAGCGAGATCGGGAGAAGCCTCGAGGAGATCGCCTATTTGCTTTCTATCTCCAGGCAAAACCTCCGCGTCTGCCTCGACACCTGCCACCTTTCCGACGCCGGCTATGACCTTTCCGACCCCGACGCCTTCCTCGACGAGCTTGAGCGCTTCTTCCCCCTTGAGAAAGTCGCGGTCATCCACCTAAACGACTCGAAAAACCCGCGCGGCTCCCATAAAGACCGTCACGAGAACATCGGCTATGGGGCAATCGGGTTCGAAACCCTACATGGGTTTGCGAGCCATCCCCGGCTAAAGGACATCCCCATCATCCTCGAGACCCCCTATTTCGAGGGGGAGGCCCCCTATGGGCGGGAGATCGCCATGCTTAGAAAAGGCGAATTCTCCGATTGGCGTTAAAGCAAGTCTATTTCCCTTTCCATCTCGGCGATTAGGTCTTCGTCTTTGACTTGGCGGATGACCTTCCCTTTTTTGAAGATGGCCCAAACGCCTTTCCCTCCGGCCGCCCCGAGGTCGGCCTGCTTGGCCTCGCCCGGCCCGTTGACGACGCATCCCATGATGGCGACGGTCGCCTTCTTCCCGCTTTTCTCCAGGTAGCGCTGTATTTTTTTCGCCGCCGGGATCAAATCGACCTGGGTCCGCCCGCAGGTGGGGCAGGATATGAAGGTGCCTAGGGATGGATAAAGCCCGAGGTCATGGAGCAGCCGCCTCGCGGCGAGGCATTCCTCCTCGGGGTCGTCTGAAAGCGAGATCCGGATCGTGTCGCCTATGCCTTCCAAAAGCAAGGGGCTAAGGCAGGCGGCGCTTCGAAGCAGCCCGGTATCCTTCGGCCCGGCCTCGGTCACCCCGAGGTGGAGGGGGTAGGGGAAACGGGAACTTCCGAGGCGGTAGGCCTCGATGCTCGTGAGGGCGCTAGAGCCCTTAAGCGAGACGACGATGTCAAAAAAGCCGAGGCTTTCGAGGATTTTAACGTGTTTTTCCGCCGACTCGACGAGTTTGGCGGCCTCAAGCTTGCCGGAATAATCGTAGACGGAGGAATCCATTGAGCCGGAATTGACCCCAATCCGGATCGGGACCTTCCGCTCCCTACAGGAGTCGACGACTTCCTTAATCCGTTCCCTGTCCCCGATGTTGCCCGGGTTGATCCTGATGGCGTCGATTCCGTTATCAAGGCAAGCGAGGGCGAGGCGGTAATCAAAGTGGATGTCGGCGATTAATGGGATGGGGGAAAGCCGCTTCAATTCGGCGATGGCCTCGGCGTCATGGAAATCGAGGACCGAAAGCCTCATGAGTTCAGCCCCCGAGGAAGCGCAGCGCTTGATTTGCGCGGCGACATCGTCTGTTTTCTCCGTTTTAACGTTGGCCATCGTCTGGATGACGACCTTGCTTTGCCCGCCTACTTGGACGCCGCCGACGTAGACGGGGCGCGTTCCCTCCCTTTTGCCCATATTGCCTTCTCCTTTTCCGCTTTCGCCCTTTCCTTTTTTCTTGTGGAAACGGCTTCCCCTATATGGTAACATACTGCACGCGCCGAAAAGGGAGTGAGAAGAAACAATGGCAAAGAAACGCGATCAGGTCATCCTCAAGTGCACCGTCTGCGGTGATGAGAACTACTTCACCACCCGCAACAAAAAGACCCATCCCAACAAGATGGAGATCAATAAATACTGCCCCAAGTGCAACAAGGAAACCCTCCACAAGGAAAAGAAGTAAACAAAAGATAAGGCTTCGGCCTTATTTTTTTATTGCCAAATGGACTTCACGATCAACAAATTCTGCCTCTCCCCCTCCGATTGCAACTCCTATCTGCTCAGTAACGGCGACAACGCGATCGCCATCGATTTCGGGCTGGGGGCGAAAGCCATGGCGAATCGCCAACCCGGCCTCCGCGCCGTTTTCCTCACCCATGGTCACGCCGACCACATCGCCTCGCTTGGCCTATTGGCGGAAAAATCCCCGTCGACGCAGGTTTTCATAGCCCAGGAGGACGCCCCTTACCTGCTTGAGCCCAAGCTCAACCTCTCCCGCGAGCTTTCCCTTGGCCCCCTTTCCTTTGAGGGCCTAAACCCGTATTTGCTTGAGGACGGGGACGAGATAAGCCTCCCCGGCTTCCGCGTCAAATGCCTTTCAACCCCCTTCCACACCCCGGGGTCGATGTGCTTCCTCATCGGCGATTGCCTTTTCACTGGCGATTCGCTTTTCCATCTTGGGGTGGGACGGAGCGATTTGCCAGGTGGGGACGAGGGGAGCCGGCTAAGCTCGCTTCGCAAAATCGCCTCGCTTCCCGGCAAGACGCGGTTTTATCCTGGGCATGGCAAGGGCGGGACGCTTGAAGACGAGTTCTCCTACAGCCCGTATCTCCGCCTCTTGAATTAGCTTTTGCCCAAAGGGCTCTTTGGTATATAATACCAACGTCGCGTAAACGAACCCTTTTGGGTTTGCGGCCCAAAAGGGAAGAAAAAGGAGCAACACAATGATCAACGTTACCGAATTGCGGCCTGGGAACTACTTCATCGACGAAGGCAACCTCTACCAGGTCATCGACATCCTCCTCAACAAGACCGCCATGAGGAAGATGGTCGCCAAGCTCAAAGTCAAGAACATGCGGACCGGGGCCATCACCGATTTGGCCCGCAACTCCGGCTATGGCGTCGAGGACGTCCACGTCGACAAGAAGACCATGCAATACCTCTACGACACCGGCGAGACCCTTTGCTTCATGGATGGGAAAACCTACGAGCAAATCGAGCTTCCCAAGACCAACCTCGAGCATGAGATCCCCTTCCTCGCCCCCAATAGCGAGGTAACCATCGTCTCCTACGAAGACGAGGTCCTCGGGGTCAACCTTCCCTCGAAGGTCGCCCTCACCGTCGTCGAATGCGAGCCGGGCGTCCGCGGTGACACCGTCACCAACGGCGGCTCGAAGGATGCCGTCCTCGAAACCGGCATGAAGATCCGCGTCCCTCTGTTCATCAACCAAGGCGACAAGGTCTCGGTCGACACCACGACCGGCAAATACGACGGCAGGGCCTAATCGATGCTTAACATCTTGATGTCCTGGGACGGCGGCTGGTTCGGTTTGATGATCGGCGCCCTCATCCTCGGGGCGGTGGCCGGCTTTTTCGGGGCTAGGGCCCTTATCAAGAGCCAGCTGAAGAAGCATCCCCCGATCGACGAGAAGACGATTCGGGCCATGTACATGTCGATGGGGCGGAAGCCAACCGAAGCCCAAATCCGGCAAGTCATGAATTCGATGAAGAAAAACTCCAATCTCTGATTCTTGGCAAAACCATATAGGCGGGTAGAACCCGCCTTTTCTTTTTACCCAGTTTGGGTATTCGTCAAAGGGAATAAAGCGGAATATCCGCTTAGCCCAAAAGAGGTAGTGGTGGATGCCTCTAAACGCTTGGAGGCGAGGCTCACGATTGTTTATAGACGCCTCTTTGACCCTTGATGTTTTAGCGGTCCTAGAAACAACGAAAACGGCGGGGGAATGGGGCGGACAAGGAGACGAAAACAGGGCGGCGGCAGGGAGGAAATAGCCCAAAAATCATGTTAGGCCACCAATTGGGTGAAAAAAGGCGAAAATAACCGTCTTGCAAAAATTTCGTCAACGAATAAACGGCTTGGCATCGAAAGAAATCGGAAACTCCGCCAAAGGGGGCAAAATATCCACAATGGGTGTTTTATATACTATAAATCTACTAATTAACTACTTTATCCACTTAACGGTGTTTTCCGTTCCCTCCCGGAGCCTTTTTATGTTGGGGAGGTGGCGGAGGATGAGGATCGCGGCGGAGAGGAGGCAAGCCGCGGCGGCCTCAAAACCAAAGCTTAGGTAGGGGGCGCCAAACGCCCAGGTCAGGTAAGGGCCGACCTCGGTAAGGACTCCGCCCAAATAAAGCCCAAGGACCAAAACGAAGAGGCTGATCGAGGCGCAGGCGGAGGCGAGGATGGAGGAGATGGAGACGATCTTTTTCTTGAAGAGGGTTATGAAGAACACCGAGGCGAAGACGGCGACCGGGATATAGGCGAAGGCGATGAATAGGCCGACGAAGCTCGACACCGCCTTCCCGCCCTTAAAGCCGAGGTAAACCGGGAAACAATGGCCCAGCAGCGCCGAGACCCCAGCCGTCCAATACCAAAGGGCGGTCGCGTCGTATCCGCCGTAATCGAGGTATTCGGCGGCGCCGGGGATGAAGGTTAAGGCGGCGTAGGCGGAGAAAAGAGGGGTCATGGTCTTCACGGCATCGAGGAAAATGACCAAGACGCCGATCTTCTTCCCAAAAACCCGCCCGACGTTGGACCCACCGGAATTATGCGAGTAGTAGTCGCGGGGGTCCTTATGGAAGAAAATCCTCCCGATGAGCACCCCATTGGGGATCGAACCGAAAAGATAGCCGCCGATTATGCAGCTGAGGCCTATTAGGCAATTGGCAAGGTTGAAATTCATATTGTTTAGTCATTATGCGGTTTATTCGCAAATTTTCAACTTATTTTCGACGCGAAAGCGCGCTATAATGCCCCTAGTATTGATTATCGGTTTTGCGCAATGGACGAAGAGGAAAAGAAAATAGAAGAGGCCGAACGCGGCTATAATGCCCAATCCATCGAGCTTTTATCCGAACTCGAGGGCGTTAGGAAGCGCCCTGGCATGTATATCGGGTCGACCAATTCGATGGGCCTGCACCATCTTATTTGGGAAATAGTCGATAACGGCGTCGACGAAGCCGTCAACGGCTATGGCAACAAGATTTCCGTCACCATAAAGAAGGACGGGTCGGCCGAAATCGAGGACGAGGGCCGCGGCATCCCGACCGAGATGCACGCTTCTGGCGTCCCGGCGATCCAGCTCATCTACACGACCTTGCATTCCGGCGGCAAGTTCTCCGACAAGAACTATTCGACCTCAGCTGGTCTCCATGGCGTCGGCGCGACCGTCACCAACGCCCTTTCCGAATGGCTCGACGTCACCGTCTACCGCCTTGGGAAGATATACCACATCCGCTTCGAAGACGGGGGCAAACTCGTCACCCCGCTTGAGGTCATCGGGACCACGAGGAAACACGGCACGGTCGTCCGTTTCAAGCCCGATAAGCGGATCTTCTCGACCGTCGAGTTCAAATGGGACACGATCTCCAACCACCTCCAGGAGGAGGCTTTCCTCCTTAAGAAGGTCCATTTCGCCCTAAAAGACGAAAGGACCGGCCTTTCCCGCGAGTTCTACTACGAAAAGGGGCTAAGCGAATACGTCCTCAACCTCAACCAGAACAAGGAGCCGCTTGGGCCGATCCTCTATTTCGAGGACGAATCGAGCCCGGTCAAGATCGAATTGGCCATGCAGTGGTGCAACAAGGACTACAACGAGAACATCTATTCCTACGCCAACTCGGTCCGGACCCATGACGGGGGAACCCACGAGACCGGGCTTCGGCTTGGCATCACCAAGGCGGTCAACGACTGGGCCACCCAAAACGGAGTCATTAAGGAGACGCAAAAGCTCGACGGCAACGACATCCGCGAGGGGCTGACGGCCGTCATCGCCGTCAAGGTGCCCGAGAAGATACTCGAATACGAGGGGCAGACGAAAGGCAAACTCGGCACCCCGTCGGCGCTTTCCGCCGTCAACGACTTCACCTACCAAGCCTTGGTCCATTACCTTGCCGAGCATAAGGAATTCGCCGTCGACCTCATAAAGAAATGCCAAGCCTCCAAAGAGGCCCGCGAAGCCGCCAGGAAAGCCAAGGAGGCGGCCCGCACTGGGAAGAAGAGCAAAAAGGACGATACCCCGATATCGGATAAGCTCGCCGCCGCCCAAAGCAAGGACTATAAGGAAAACGAGCTTTTCATCGTCGAGGGCGATTCGGCCGGCGGCACCGCCAAAAACGGCCGCGACCGCCTCCATCAGGCGATTCTCCCCCTTCGGGGAAAGCCGCTGAACACCGATTCCGTCACCATGGAGAGGATGCTGCAAAACGTCGAGTTCTCGACCATCATCGCCACCATCGGGGCCGGGGTCGGGGCCGATTTCGACGTCGAGGACTCGAGGTACGGCAAAATCATCATCATGACCGACGCCGACACCGACGGGGCCCATATCCAGATTTTGCTCCTTACCTTCTTCTATAACTACATGAAGCCGCTTATAACCCATGGGATGGTCTATTTGGCCTGCCCGCCGCTATACCGCGTCAGCAAGAAAAACGACAGCAAAAACTTCCTTTACGCCTGGGACGACGAGCAACTTGCCGAGGCCAAGAGGAAAATCGGCCCCGGCTATACCATCTCGCGCTACAAAGGCCTTGGCGAGATGAGCGCTGAGCAATTGGCCTCAACCACCATGAACAAGGCGACTCGTCGCCTCCTCCAAGTCCGCATCGACGACCCGTTGGTGGTGGAGAAGCGCATCTCGATTCTCATGGGCAAAGACCCGTCGCAAAGGCGGACCTGGATCGAGGAAAACGTCAAGTTCGATGAGAAGGACGCCTTCATCGAGGAGGTTGCCAAATGAGCAGGAAAAAGCAGCCGGAAGCGGCCAAGATAGTCGAAAACATCGAGCCCGGCACCCTCGATGAGCTCATGGGCGACCGTTTCGACATATACGCCAAAGACGTCATCCAGGACCGGGCCATCCCCGATGCCCGGGATGGTTTGAAGCCGGTTCAGCGCCGCATCGTCTACGTCATGTGGAAAACCGGCAACACCATCGAGAAACAGACGAAGAAATGCGCCCACACGGTCGGCGAGGTCATGGGTAAATACCATCCCCACGGCGACTCCTCCATCTATAGCGCCCTCGTCCGCCTCTCCCAGCCCTGGATCATGCGCGTCCCGCTTGTCGACTTCCAAGGCAACAACGGCTCGATCGACGGCGACCCCCCGGCCGCCTACCGTTACACCGAGGCCCGGCTTTCCGCCATCTCCAACGAGCTCATCCGCGACATAAACAAAAACGGCGTCGACATGGGGCTTACTTTCGACGACACCGAATTCGAGCCTAACGTCCTCCCAGCCCATTTCCCGAACCTCTTGGTCAATGGGGCGAGCGGCATCGCCGTCGGCCTCGCCACCGAGATCCCGCCCCATAACCTGAAAGAGGTGATTGACGCGGTCATCTACCGCATCAACCGCCCCTCCTGCCCAATCGAATCGCTCATGCGCTTCGTCCAGGGGCCTGACTTCCCAACCGGCGGCATCATCTACAAAACCCAGGGGCTTTACGACATCTACCTAAATGGGCGCGGCACTGTCACGATGTGCTCGAGGACCCATTACGAGGTAAGTCCGGACGGCCTTGACCAGATAATCGTCACCGAGATCCCCTATGGCGTCTTCAAAAGCGCCATCATCGCCTCCATCGACAAAATAAGGCGCGACAAGGAGATAGACGGCATCGACGAGGTGCGCGACGAGACCGACAAAACCGGCCTTCGGATCGCCATCGACATCAAAAAAGGGTTCAAAAAGGAAGCCATTTTGGCCTATTTGCTTTCGAAGACCAAGCTTCGGACCACCTATTCGGCCAACATGATCGCCATCGTAAACGGCCGTCCGCAGACGCTTAACCTCCTAAGCTATTGCGACACCTACATCGCCCACCAGAAAGACGTCTACACCAGGCGCATCAACTTCGACCTAGCCAAAAACAAGGCGAGGCTAAGCATCGTCGAGGGCCTCATCAAGGCCGCCTCCATCATCGAGGAGGTCATCAAGGTCATCCGCCTCTCGAAGGACAAAGCCGACTCCAAGGCCAACCTCGAGTCCCGCTTCGGCTTTTTGCCCGATCAAAGCGAAGCCATCGTCATGATGCCCCTTTATAAGCTCTCCCACACCGACATCGAGGTGCTCATGGCCGAGCGCGACGCGCTTAAAGAAGACATCGCCGAAGCCGAGTCGATACTCTCAAGCGAGGAGAAGCTAAGCTCGATCATCGCCTCCGACCTCCGTGAAATCGCCAAAACCTACTCCGACAAGCGGCGGACCGAGGTCAAACCGGAGGAGGAGATGAACAGCGCCGCCATCGATAAATCCGATCTAGTCGCCAAAGACGACGTCATGGTCGCCCTCACCCGCGATGGCTACCTCAAGCGGAGCTCAATCGCCTCCTACAAGGGCTCAGGCGGCCATACCGGCGCCTACCCGGGGATGAAAAACGGCGATACCCTCCTATTGGCCAAGCAATGCATCTCGACCGACCACTTGCTCATGTTCACCGACAAGGGGCAATTCATCGACCTGCCCGTCCACATGATCAAGCAGACCAAATGGCTCGACGAGGGCATCCACATCAACTTCACCGCCACCCTCGACCCGAAGGAGAAAATCGTCTCCGCCTTCGTCGTAGCGACCTTTAGGAGCGACCTTTACATCGTCTTGGCCACGAAGCTTGGCTCGATAAAGCGGGTGAGGCTCGATAATTTCGCCTCCCTCCGCCTCGGCAAGCCCGCCAGGGCGATGAAACTGCTCAGCGGGGATGAGGTGGTCGACGCCACCCTTACAAGCGGCGATTCGACCCTTTGCCTATTCTCCAAAGGCGGCTTGGCCTGCGCCTATTCCGAAAAGGAGGTCGCGCCCTTCGGGACCTCGGCCGGCGGGATCAAAAGCGCTTCCTTCCATGGGGAAGAGGTGGTCGACGTCGAATCGCTTAACCCCGGGGAGAGCTGCAAATTCGCCCTGATCACCGATATGGGGGCGACCAGGATTCTAAGCAGCTCCAACATCAACCTCGGCAAGCGGCTTTCCCGCTCGACCGTCATCTTCAAATCGTTCAAAAGCCAGGTCAACTCGCTTATCGGCGTCATCAAGCTTCAAAAGGAGGCGACCGCGCCCTTCACGGTCAAATGCACCCTTTCCAGCGGCGACTACCTCGACATCGAGTTCCCCGACCTTTATTTGACCCCGATGGACAAGATCGCGAAAAGCGAGCTCAAACTCCCCAAAGGGGTAACCGTCTCCCGGGCCAATACCCTCGACGGCATCCTCATTGATTCCTCCACCCAATCCTTCGATAAGGCGGAGGAGGCGGAGGAGAGCGCCCCAGCGGAAGAGCCGGCCAAGGAAGGGGAAGGCGAGCCCAACATGGTGACCAACGACGATTCCGGGTTCGACGAGAAGTATGAGCAGATCTCGATATTCTCCGACTTCAATTTCGATGACTGAGACTAGGGCCATTACTACGTAATGACTTGGACTATTAGTAATTAATTGGTAGATAATTAGTATAGCGATTCCTTCGATTTTACCTATTCTTTGCCTTTATATGCGCGGGGGTGTGTGCTAGGATAAGCGCATGTGGAAGCGGGTAGTGCCATTCGCCTATAGTCCGGACATATTCTCGATACCGGATTCGTTTTGGGCGAGTTCCGGGGCCAAGGTCGTCTTATCCGACCTCGACAACACACTCGACCCCTATTCGGTTAAGCTCCCCTCGCCTAGGGTCAAGGAGCTCAAAGATAGGCTTGAGTCGCTTGGGATAAAACTGCGGATCGCCTCCAACAACCACTCCAAGCGGGTCCAGGATTACGCCTCTTCCCTCGGGGTCGAGGCCGATTGCTTCCTGCTTAAGCCGTTCAGCCATAAGCTGAAGAAGGCGCTTTGCGAACTTGGGGTCGAAAAAACCGAAGCCATCCTCGTTGGGGATCAAATATCAACCGACGTCATCGCCGGCAACGGGGCGGGTATCCGGACCATCCTCACCGAGCCGCTTTCCCCGGAGGAGCCGACCTGCACCAAGATAAACCGCCTCTTCGATAGGCCGATAAGGAAAAAACTTAGGAAAAAAGGCTTGCTTAAGCCAATCCAATAAGCGGAAAGGAGCCAATTATGAGCAAACTCTCAGTCGTGCGCCGCTGCTACAACTGCGGCGCCATCCTCCAAAGCGAAGACGAGGGCAAGGAGGGCTATATCGCCCCCGAGCTGCTCGATGGCGGCGATGAGCTCGTGCTTTTCTGCGCCGATTGCTGGAGCAGGCAGCGCTACAACTTCGCCCCAAGGGAGCCGCACGCCCCCGCGGATTACCTTTCGATGCTCGAGGACGCCCAGGCCAGCGACTCCTTGATCGTCTACGTCATCGACCTCTTCTCCTTCGAATCGAGCTTCTCGCCCTCGGTCACCAGACAAATCGAAGGGCTTAACGTCTTAGTCATCGCCAATAAGCGCGACCTTCTGCCCGCGGAGAGCTCCGACGAATGGCTTAAGGAATACGTCGCCCACCGGTTCAGGATGGCCAGATTGCAGGTGAAAAGCAGCGACGTCGTCCTTACTTCCCTCACCTCGACTTACGACCTTTCCGACATCTCGAAGGAGATAGAGAGGCGGAGAAGGCGCCATGACGTTTACGTCATCGGGGCCGTCGGGGCCGGGAAGACGCAGCTTATCTATTCCTTCCTCCGCGGCTATAGCAACCTCTCCAACCGCAACGTCGCCTCCGTCAACTACCCCGGGACGAAGCTGCGGGTCATGCAAATACCCCTTGACGGCTCAACCGGGCTATTCGACACCCCGGGCATCCCGACCGACAACTCCGTCCTCGGCTTCCTTTCAAGCGAAGACGCCCGGAAGGCCTATCCCGATAGGGCGGTGAAAAAAAGGAGCGTCTCCCTCTCCTGCGGCGAATCGGTCGGTGTTGGCGGGGTTTGCCTGCTTGAACTACATAAAGGGGAGAAGCAGACGCTTGATTGCTACTTCAGCCAAAACATCGATCTTAAGCGGTATTCCGCCAAAAACATGAAGTCTTTCTTCTCCTCCCTTTCCTCCAAATCCTCTTGGCCGACCGTCCCAAGCGCCCTTGACGCCTCCGGATTCGACGCCTTCGACATCCAAGTCGAGGAGAAAGGCGGGCGCGACATCGGGGTTGAGGGCCTCGGGTGGTTCGCCTTCGAGGGCAAGGAACAGACGTTCCGCATCTTCGTCCCCAAAGGGGTGGCGGTCTACACGACCAGATCGAAGATAAGGCCAGATGACAAGGCCAAGAAAAGGAAATGACATGTTAAAGGGAAAACAAGCGCGCTACCTCCGCAGCCTCGCCAATTCCATCGATCACCGCTATCTTTTGGGTAAAGGCGAGCCAGACGAACCATTCATCGACCAGCTCGATAAGGGGCTTGAGGCCAACGAATTAATCAAAGTCGGATTGCTCCGCACCTCGGCTTTGTCGACCAAGGAGCTATCCGAATTGCTTGCAAGCCGGCTTAACTGCGAGATCGTCGACCGGATCGGCCGGGTCGTCGTCCTTTACCGCGAGTCGAAGACGAAGAAGCGCATAATCCTGCCGCGAGAGTAGATGACGAATCAAAGAGAGCAAAAAGGGCTCGTCGTCTTCGGCGGGTCCTTCGACCCAATCCATAACGGCCATCTGCGCATCGCCAGGGCGGCCGGTGCGTTTTTACATGCCGACGTCGCCTTCCTCCCGGCGAAAAAGGCGAGGTGGAAAAGCCATTGCGCCCTCCCTAGCGATAGGCTTGCCATGCTTGAGGCGACCATTCGGGAAGACGAATCCAAAAACGGGGGAGATGTCCGCTTCCTGATCGATCGCACCGAGATCGATTCGCCTTCCGAGGACCCGGATTACACGGTTTTGACCTTAAGGCGGATAAAGCAGTCCCATCCAGGCGTCAAGCTCTATTTGCTGCTTGGGGCCGATCAGGTCAACAAATTCCCCGATTGGATGGAGCCAGAGGAGATAACCAGGCTCGCCACGCCAGTCTACTGCCCGCGGCCTGGGGAGGAGATCGACATAAACGTCGCCTCATGTTATGGCTTTATCCCGCTTGGCTATGGGGAATCGGGCGAGGTCAGCTCAAGCAAGGTCAGGGCCCTTCAAAGCCTCGACATCCCCGACTCGGTGCTCCGCTACATCGAGGATCATCGCCTTTATTTCGTCGGAGAGGTCGCCAAAAGGATGGGGGAGCATCGCCTCGCCCATTCCATCTCGGTGGCTAATCTTTCTAAGCGCATAGCCCTTCAAAACGGCCTAAAGAGCCCTGAGAAGGCCTATATCGCCGGCTTGCTCCACGACATCGCCAAGGAAATGAGGGAGGCGGAGGCCAAAAAAGAGATGGGGCGGTCGCATCCGGAATATCTCGATATGCCCGAATGGACATACCACCAATTCAACGCCGTAAGCATCGCGCAAAGCGAATTCGGCGTAGAGGATGGCGAAATACTGCAGGCCATAGAATTCCACGCGAGCGCCGCCCCGAATATCGGGGATATCGCCAAAATCGTCTATAGCGCCGACAAAATCGAGCCTGGCCGGGGCTATGACTCCGCTTACATGATAGAAAGATGCCTTGAAGACCTAAACGAAGGCTTCAAGCTCGTTTTGCGCGAGAACATGGCCTATTTGGGGTCAAAGGGATATTCGATCGATAACCGCCTAACCAGGCAGGCCGTGGAGTTTTATTTAGGGAAAGCCCAAGAAAAGTAGGGCAAGGCCCAAAATTTCCAAAAAATGGAGGAAAAACGATGATTGAGAATTCGAAAATGCCTAACCCGGCAATGGAAATGAGCCCTCAGGCAAAGGAAATATGTGATTTCCTCGATGAGCGGAAAGCGGAGGACATCGCCATCTTCGACGTTTCCGGCATTTCCCCCTTTGCCACCTATTACGTGATCGCGACCGCGCCCAACCATCGGGCGTTGGGGGCCATTGCGGAATTGCTTGAGGACAAGCTTGAGCAAGAGGGCCTAATCAGGGGCAAAGCTGAGGGAACCTCGGATTCCGGATGGATAATAGTGGAGTCAGAGGACGTCATCGTCCATCTCTTCACCAGCGTCAATAGAAAAGAATTCGCCTTGGAAGACCTCATTGCCAAAATCGCGGGCGAATCCAAAAGTAGAGCGGACGCGGAAAATTAGATTCGCATCCGAAAACGTCAACTTCAAAGAAAATGGGCCCGAAGCCAAAATCGGGCCTTTTTCCGATTTACATATAACTTCGCATAATGTCCATTATGTTAACTTATATAGAATAAAAGCGCATCTTATCTAACCTTATATAATGAGGATTAAATCGGAATTCCCCATATTAGAACCTCGTAAAACGTGTTTCCCATTTTGGGATTAATTACTAATTTTCTACCAAAGGCCCTTTTACAGCCATTTACCCGTTTCGTTAATCGAAAATACGCTCAAAAGGTGATTTTAGTTCGGAAACGAACTATATATGATTTTTAGGCAAACAATATCTAAGGGATTGGGCACGCGATATTTCGTCAATGGCCCGCTGATGGATTCGCTTGGTTATGTTAACTTACGCCCTTGGGCTTTCCTCGTATCCTTTTCTCGCCAAAGCCGATTTCAAGGCAAAGAACGGGATGTCGACTAGCAAGGCGATGGATAAGGCGATCAAGGCATAGGCGATTATGTTCTCGGTCTCCCCGTTTATCCTGGCAAGGGATATCATCGCCCCGATGCCGTGCCTTAACGAGCTTGAACTGACCAAGACCTCGGCCATGATGGCTGTTTTGAAGGATAGGCCAAGGCTTTGGGCGAGGGAAAGGGAAATATACGGCCAGGCATCGGGGATGAGGACGCGAATCGTCCCTTTCAAAGACGTCCTCCCACAATCGAGGCTAAGCGAGTCGCGGATGCTTTGGTCCTCATTGGCGATCCCGGCCCGGCAGGCGTCGAAAATTATCGGGAAGGCGACGATAAAGGTTAGGAAAGACGGGACGTAATTTAGCAAAAACCACGTCTTCGGGGCCGTTAATGCCCCCATCATAACGATGACGACCGCCACCGTCGGGACGGCCTTCATCAATAGGCTTCCCGGGCGGAAAAGCCCGTCTATCAGCTTGAATAGCCCGGCGAGGACGCCGAATACGCCGCCAAGGACAAAGGCGGAGGCAAAGCCTAAAAGGACCCGGCCGATCGTATAGCCGATGCTCGTCCAGGTGTAGGCCGCCCCATCCCAAAAAAGCAGCTTCAAGGCCCGATAGAGGGCAAGATGGGGATAAGGGAGGATGTGGTTTCCCTTCGAAATAAGCAAATAGGAGGCCAAATACCAGGCGAGGACAATCAAAAAGAGCCCCACCGCGATTCCCGTTATGGTCAAGGTGTGGGCTCTTTTTCTCATTGGCTTAGTTTAGCAAGCTATTACCGCGAAAGAAAGCTGCTTTCCGGATATTCGGGGCCGCCGACGATGTGCTGGAAGGCGTTGGCCACCTCCATCGGGTCGGCGTATTCGCTTTGGATGTTGAATTGGTTGGCCCCGTCTTTTTGTAGCGCTGAGACCAAGGCCGGGGTGAAGCCGAAGCGGGCGCTGCAATCCGAATCGCTATTGGGATCGAGGGCCTCGTAGGCCGTAAGGGCCTCAACGGCCAATTCCGGGTTCTCCACGGCGTTTGCCATCCTTTCCTCGGTTTCGGCGATGAAGGCGTCCATGACGTCTTTGTTTTCGCCATAGGCGGTTTTGTTCACGAACAAGCCGGCCGCCGGGATGGTGGAGTCTTCGCCGTGGGCTTCCTTCCACTCATCCTGGAGGTTATAGATTATGTTAAGTTCGATTCCCTTGGCGGACAGCTGGGCCTTGGCGTTTGTCAAAGCCGGCTGGGCCACGAGGTAGAAATCGTAGGCCTCCGGGTTGCTTATGAGGTTCTGCACGACCGTCAGGACGCCGGATTCGTATTTGATCAAACCCGATTCGGAAAGCCCCTCGATTCCCCAATGGTCTTCGGCGAGGTTCATCAAAGCCTGGTTGGCGACGCCGTTTTGGACGAACGAATCGATGGTTTTGTCTATGCCGAGGTCTTCCGGGGAATCGTATTTGGTTGAGACTAGGTAATAGGTGCCGCCGGAGATCCAGCGGGCGAGGGCGTAGTCCCTTTTGTTGTTGGTGACGTTGGTGAGCCCGTTAATCCCGTCGAAGACGATGAAGTCGTATTGCCCGCTTGAAAAGGCCGCCGGGATGAAATCGGAAGGGCTCGAGGTGCTAAACCACCTATTGTCCTCGGCCCCGAGGTCATAGAAGGCCAAAGTCGGGATGCCGGTCGGGGTGATGAGGGTCACCTCGGAGGTGTCGATTTCCCCTTTGTTTTCGGATGATGAGCCGGTAGCATCGGGGCTTGAATCCGGCAAAGAGCTTTCCGAGGATGAGCTTCCCGCGCCCCCTTGGCAGCCAACGAGGGCGAGCGAGGTGGAGGCGAGGGCCATTATGAGCGTTTTATTCATTTCTAGGTGACTCCTTTTAAGGCAAATTGGAAACGGATAGGCTTCCAAACAGCCGTTATTATCGGACTTCGCAGCCCGTTTGTTAAGCGTTATGCTCGCTTAGGCAAGCAATTCGAGGATCGGCTCGCCGACCATCCCCTCCTCCTTATGGAGGCCGAAGTTCTTGAGGATGGTGGCCCCGATGGCCCCAAAGCAATGGATCTCGCCTAGCGTCCTCCCCCCTTCGAAGGCTGGGGAGTAGCAAAGCAAGGGCACTTTCTCCCTGGTGTGGTCGGTGCCGTGGTGGATGGGGTCGTTGCCGTGGTCGGCAGTCACCATGAGCAAATCGCCTTTGCCCATTTTCCTGATGAATTCGCCTAGACGCCTATCGAAGGCTTCCAGGCAATGGGCGTAGCCCTCGGGGTTGCGCCGGTGGCCGTATTCGGAATCGAACTCGACGAGGTTGACGAAGCAAAGCCCCTCGTAGTCCTCCTGCGTGAGCTGGCGGATGGCCTCGTCCATCCCCTCCTCGTTGGAGGCGGTATGGATGCTCCTAGTTATGCCGACGGCGTTGAAGATGTCGCTTATCTTCCCGATCCCGGATACCGTCAAGCCGTTTTTCTTCAAGACGTCGAGCGCGGTCGTCCCGGTCGGGGAAACGGTGTAATCCTTTCTGTTGGCCCCGTCGCGGACAAAGCCGTCTTTCTCATTCCCGGTGTAGGGGCGGGCGATGACCCGGCCCACCAGCCATTCGGGCCGCATGCAAATGCGCCTGGCGATCTCACAACAGCGATGGAGTTCCTCGACCCCGGTCACCTCCTCATGGGCGGCAAGCTGCAGCACTGAGTCGGCCGAGGTGTAAGCAATGAGCGAATTCTCCGCCATCTGAGTAGGCCCAAGCTCTTTGAGTATCTCGGTCCCCGAGGCGGCTTTGTTGCCGATGATCTTATGTCCGGTTTCCTTTTGAAGCAACTCAATCAATTCCTTGGGGAAGCCGGTGTCGGTGAAGGTCTTAAACGGCTTAACCGTCTCAACCCCCATCATCTCCCAATGGCCGGTCATGGTGTCTTTGCCCTTGCTTAGCTCCGTAAGCCGGGCGGAGTAGGCTTTCGGGTGGAGCTCGACTTTGGCTACCCCGGGGATCTCATCGAGTTCGCCTAACCCCATCCGCTCCATGTTGGGGACGGATAGCCCGCCGATTGAGGCGGCGGCGTGGGCGAAGGTGTTGGCCCCGACGTCGCCGAAGCTCTCGGCGTCGTCCATCTCGCCGATCCCGGCGGAGTCGGCGACTATGACGAATATCCTTTTGAACTTTGGCATCGCTTGCCTCCTGTTTCTCTTATCGACCTTATTATAGCCATTTGATGGCCCGGCCTTAACTAATACGCTCACTTCCCCTCGAAGGCCTTGCGGTAGGCGCTTATGGCGCCCTCGGGGTTGACGTGGGTGTAGATCTCGGTGGTCTCGAGGTGGGCATGGCCCAGCAATGCGCTGACCGAGCGCAAACTCGCGCCGTGGCTTAGAAGATGGGTGGCGAAGCTATGGCGGAGGGTATGAGGCGAGACGTTTTTCCTTATCCCGGCGATCTCGGCGTATTTCTTGACTTGGAGGAAGAAATAGTTCCGGCTGAGCGGGTCGCCGAATTTGTTGAGAAAGCAATATGGGGATTTCTCGGCGCCTTTGACCTTTGGGCGGTACAAGTTAACATAATCTTTTAGCGCCGCCAAAGCCTCCTCGCCGATCGGGACGGTCCGTTCCTTATCGCCTTTGCCATGCCTTATCCTAACCAAGCGACGGTCGAATCCGATGTCGGAAAGGCGCAGCTCGATGAGCTCGCCAACCCGGCAGCCGGTCATATACATGGTAAGAAGCATCGCGTAGTCCCGAGCCCCGAATTCGCTTTCGGGGTCGATGGCGGCGAATAGGCGGCCGATCTCCTCCTCGGTCAATACCTCCGGGAGCCGCCTTTCCCGCTTGGGGAGGGCGATTTTCCCGCCCGAATAGGCCATTAGCCCTTTCTTCGACAAATACAGGAAAAAGCCGCGGAGGAAGGAAAGCCGCCTGGCGATCGAGCTGCGACTCCTTTCCTTCTCGCCTTCCTCGATGGCGAAGGTCCCGATCATGTCCTCAGTTAGGTCATCGGTGCTCTTGACGAAGGGGAAATCCGTCCGGAAAATCCCGAAATCGTCGTAATAATCCTTGACCGTCGTCTTCGAAAGCCCCCTTTCAACCAGCAGGTGGCGCGCGTAATCGTCCATCGCGTCTTCAATGTCCATCGCCTTTGCCTCCTTTCCTTTCGACCTCTGAGCCGCGTTTCAATAACGGCTTGCTCAGCTTTCTGTTTATCTCGTTGATGATCTTCCTCGTCTTGTCGGCGTTTTCGTATTCCTCATAGTTCCAAATCGTCATCTGGACGGTGCGCTTAAGCGGGTTGACGAGTTTCGATAGGCTTATGCCGACAAGCCTCACGTCCATCGCCTCGAAGCTTTTCCTATATAGCGACTCGGCTTCGGCGTAGATAGTGGAGGCGTCGCTTAGCGGCTCCTCAAATGTCTTGGAGCGGCTATGCATCCTGAATTGGGTGTCTTTGACAGACAAAGTCAAGGTGAGGCCGGACTTTTTGGCCTCCTTGGCCCGGCGGGCGACCTCCTCGGAGAGCTTTCTGACCTCGGGCGAGACCTCATCGAACCCGGAGCAATCCCGGGAGAGGGTCGTCGAGTTGCCAATCGATTTGGCTTCCTCCGGCTCAACGACGATCTCGTCGTCGCCTTTCCCCCTCACCCAATCCAAACAGGTGTAGGCGAATTTGCCAAGCAGCCTATAGATCTCCTCGTCGCCTTCTTTTAGCCTAGATGCCAAATCGCCGATGGTCTTGCAGCCTTTTTCGCGCAGCTCCGGCGCGGTCTTTTTCCCAATCCCCCAAAAAGACTCGATCGGGAGGGGATAGACGATCTTCTCGATGTCGCGTTGCCTTATTATGGTAAGCCCCAGCGGCTTATGGAGGTCGCTGCCCATTTTGGCCAACCATTTGGTTTTCGCCAGCCCAATCGAGCAGGAAAGTCCGGTTTTCGCCTTTAAATCAAGCTGCATGGCCCGCAGATAGGCCACCGGGTCTTTGGATTTAAGAAGCGGCTTCGTCATATCGACGTAAGCCTCGTCGATCGAGGCCTTCTCGATAAGCCGGCTATAAGAGGAAAGATAGGCGAAAAAGGAAAGGGAAAGAACCTCATAATAATGGAAATCGGGTTGGATGACCACCGCTTCCGGGCAAAGCCGGAGCGCTTGGAACATCGGCTGCCCCGAATGGCAGCCTTTCCGCCTGGCGGTGTAGGAAGCCGTCGAGACGATGCCCGAGCGGCCTTCATGGCCTATGAGGATAGGCTTTCCGCGCAGGGCGGGGTTGCGGATTTCCTCGGCGGTCGCGTAGAAGGCGTTGAGGTCGATGTGCATGATTAGCCGGCCCATGAAGCCATTATAGCACGTCAAAAGATTATGTTAAGTTAAAGGGATTGCTTGCCCAAAAGCTCGGCGGCCTTGCGGAGACAATCGGAAAGCGAAACCCCGCATTTTTCCTCTTGGGCGTCGATGGAATCGGCTTGGATGAATTCGTTGGGGACGGCTTGGACGGCGATTTTGCCTTTATAGCCCGATAAGGCGAGGGCGCCGACCAAAGGCAAGGCGAACCCGGCCTCAACCCCGTATGGGTCATGGATCAAGACGGCGTCGAATCGAGAAAGCGCCTCGACGATCCCATTAGGCAAAGGATTGAGGAAAACCGGGTCGAAGACGGCGGCATCGATTCGGTATTCTTTTACCGATTTGGCTATTTCCTCGCTTCGAGGGCCGACGGCGACGATGGCAAGCCGCAATGAGGACGGTTGGTTGAGCGTCCGCATCCCCAAATACGCTAGCCGCCCATCCGGCGTCGGCAATTCGTCTTTTATAAGCCCTTTGCGCGAATAGCGGATCGCGAATATCCCGCCTTTTTCAAAGCTCATGTCCATTAGCCTTGCCGCGATCTGCGGGTTCGATGGCATCGAAAGGCAAACCCCCGGCATGGCCCTTAGGAAAGCCGGGTCGAAAATCCCCTGATGGGTTTCGCCGTTGCTCCCGACTAGCCCGGCCCGGTCGATGAGCAAAGTCATGTTGGAGTCAAGGCGGGCGCAATCGTGGCTAAGCTCGTCGTAGGCCCGCTGCAAAAAGGTCGAGTATATGTTGACTATCGGGTGGAATCCGTTGATCCCAAGGGCCCCGGCGAAGGTCAATGCGTGTTCCTCGGCGATCCCGACGTCGAAACAGCGATCAGGATGCTTGATGAAGCTTTCCTCCTGACCCGAGCCCTTCATCATGGCCGGGACGATCAAGACGGCGTTTTTCCTTTCGGAGAGGGCTTTTTCCGTCAAATCGGCGAATAGGTGGCTATAGGTGATGAGCCCGGGATGCTCCTTCTTCGGCTTCCCGGTGGCGACGTCAAACGGGGTCGCCCCATGCCAATAGCCGGTTTGGTCGTTCTCGGCGTAGCGATACCCCTTGCCTTTGATGGTCCGAACGTGGAAAACAACGGATTTATCGGTGTTTTTCGCTCTTTTTAGGTTCTTTTCCAATAACTTTACGTCATGTCCGTCGAATGGGCCCATGTAGCTATATCCCAAGTTGTCGAACATCGTTAGGGGCACCAGCTTTCGCTTGATGATGTTCTTTATGGCGAAGGAGAGGTTGTACACCTTCGCCCCGAGCCGGTTATGGGAGAGGATCTTCCGGTAACGCCTTTTGAAGTCGTTATAGGCCTTCCCGGTCGAGATCTTGCGAAAAAACCTCCCGATGCCCCCGACCGGTTTGGATATCGACATCTCGTTGTCGTTTAAGACGATGATGACCTTGCTGTTGCGGATGGCTAGGTCGTTTAGGGCCTCGAAGCTCAGCCCATTGGCCATCGAGGCGTCCCCGATTAAGGCGACGACGTCGTATTTTTCCCCTTTCATGTCGCGGGCGTAGGCAAAGGCCTCGGCCGCCGAAAGGGAGGTTGAGGAATGCCCAGCCTCATAGACGTCATAGGGGGATTCGGCGCGCTTCTGGAAGCCGCTGCAATAGCCGGGCTGGTTGAGGTGGTCGAGCACGCGCCCGGTGAGGATTTTGTGGGTGTAGCATTGGTGCCCAACGTCGAAGATGAGTTTGTCCTTAGCGAAGTCGAAGACCCGGTAAAGGGCCAGGGTGAGCTCGACGTCGCCGAGGTTTGAGGAAAGGTGCCCGCCGTAACGGCTGACTTGGTCTATGATCTCGCCCCTTATCTTCTCGGCAAGACGGGAAAGCTCAGGGTAGGAAAGCCTTTTCACGATGTTTGGGTCTTCGATGTGCCTAACATCTATATCATCGGCTTTTATTTCGATGGCATCTTTCTTTTTCATATACCAAAAAACTACTGAATAACTACTGATTATCTGCTTTGTTGTTTTCTTTGGACTCGCTTAGTTCCTCAATCTTGAGCTTTGCTTCCTCTAATTCCTTCGCCAGCTCGGCGGAAAGGGTTTTTCCCTCTTGGTAAAGCTTTAGCGACTCCTCTAGCCCCATCGCCTTCCCCTCAAGCCGCTCGACTATCTCGCTTAGCCTTCCAAGCTTCTCCTCGAAGGTCATTTTCGCTTTGCTTTCGCTTTCCATCGCCTTTTCCTCCTATTGCCCCCGGCTTTGCTTTTCCTTTATTTTCTTCACTTCGGCTTCGATTATACCATCGCTTAGGCCGATGGAAACCCGCTGCCCGGCCTTCGCCTGCTTGGCCGAGGATAAGACATTGCCCTGCTCATCTTCTACAAGGCTATAGCCGCGGCGCAATACCGAATAGGGATTAAGGGCCTCTAGGCCGGAAAGAAGGCTTTCGTATCGCCTTCTGGCCTCCCCCTCTTTGATGGCGACCGATTGGTCCATCCGCTTCGCCATGTTGGCGATGAGGGTCAGCTTGTTCTCGTAAATTGCCTCAGGCGAGGCGAATATCGGGCGGTTGGACAATGACGATAGCCTTTCCCCAAGCCTCTCTATCCGGCTATAGACGGCCTCATCCATCCGAGACGACCTATCGTCGATATAGGCCATAATCTCCTCTTTCTCCGGGGTGACGGCGATCGCGGCCGCGGTTGGGGTCGAAACCCGCATGTCGGCGGCGAAATCGGTCAAGGTGACGTCGACTTCGTGCCCCACGGCCGAGACGACCGGGCAAGGGAAGGAGGCGACGGCGCGGACGACCGATTCGTCGTTGAAGGCGCTTAAATCCTCGCTCGCCCCGCCTCCGCGGGCCACGATGAGCACGTCGAGATTGGCGGTTTTGGCTTTGCTTAAGGAGGCACAAATCGAATCGGGGGCCGCCTTGCCCTGCACTAAGCTTGGGAATAGGCAAAGGGTAAGCAACGGGAAGCGGATTTCGATGTTATGGATGACGTCGCGCATCCCGGCCGAATTGGCCCCGGCGATAACGCCGACGCGCTTTGGGAAAGAAGGAAGCGGCCTTTTCCGGTTTTCGTCGAATAGCCCCTCCTTCTTCAGTTTCTCCTGCAATTGCTTTAGCTTAAGCAATTCCGCCCCCAAGCCATAAGGGGAGAGGCTAAGGCAGCTAAGCTGATAGGAGCCGCGGCTTGGGTAGGCGGTTATCCGGCCGAA
This sequence comes from Candidatus Alloenteromonas pullistercoris, assembly GCA_017694295.1. GTDB lineage: Bacteria > Bacillota_I > Bacilli_A > RFN20 > CAG-826 > Alloenteromonas > Alloenteromonas pullistercoris. The sequence continues at coordinate 32,251 of JADINA010000021.1, forward strand.
CGCGATGACCTCATCGCCGTTTTTCGGCTCAAAGGAAAGGTTTTGCCGGTAACTGTTCCACATAAGGGCTGAAATCACCGATTCCCCGTCTTTGAGGGAGAAATAGGCGTGGCCGCTTGGGTAAACCTTGTAATTGCTTATCTCGCCCCTTACTTGGACGCGGGAAAGCGAAGGCTCCCCCTCGAGGAGCCTTTTGATGGCGAGGTTAAGCTCGGTTACCGAGTAAAGGCCGTTTTCCATTGCCCTATTCCGGCTTGACGAGGACCTTGTCGAGGATGGCGTTGACGAATTTGTAGTCGGAGTCGCTGAGGTAGGATTTCGAAAGCTTGACGGCGACGTCGATGACGATGCCCTTGTCGACGCCTGGCTCGACTAGGTAGAAATGGACGTAGGAAAGGAGCAGGATGGCCTGCTCAACGCGGTTAAGGCGATCGAATGTCCAATGGTTCATCAAGGCGTTGAAGGAGGCGATCGCCTCATCGTGAGCCTTGATCGCGTAAATCAAGCAGGCCTTGACGAAATAATCGCAATCCTCGTATGGCTTGTCGCAAAGCCCGGAGACAATGCCCTCGACATTGACCTTCGAACCCATTGAGACGTAGGTCAGCATGTCGTAGATGGCGGCCATCGCCGTCTTCTGCAGCTGGTTGCGGCTATCGGCCTCGCCGATGCCAATTTCCTTTTCCGCGCTTATGCCCATACTTAGATCGATCCTTTGCAGGTTTGGCCTTAGCCAAAGCCGCTACATCTTAGCATAAGGAAAACGGAAATTGAAACGCGGAGGAAGGCTTTCGCCCCTATTGGCCCCGCTTCTCGTTATCTAGAGCCCTTTTGGCGAGGAAATAAATAATCAATCCGGCTAAGCCAAGCAATAAGACGGCGATATGGAAACAAAGGGCGATCCAGCCCTCCGCTCCGTCTTTTGGGGCGAGGGCGGAAAAAACCAAGTCGACGGTGAGGAAGGAAAGCAAGGCGAGGTAAAATGGCAACTTCCCCTTGGCCGCGAAAAGGGCGAAGGGGATATAAAGGAAGCTTAGTAGAAACGAGAGCAAAAGCCCGGTAAGCGGGGAGGCAAACTCAGCCGCGGCCCAAAGCGACAGCCCCGGGGCGAGCGCTCCCCCGTTTTCGACCCCGAAATAGAAAAGGAAGGAGGAGATGACTCCCAGCAATGAGGCGATGATTGGGCAAAGGGTGAGCCGCTGATAGGCGATGAGGAGCTTGTCGAATGGCTTATCGCTCATATGATCTTGGCGACCCGGACTTGGACGTCGCAGGGGACGGTGTCGCAGCTAAGGGCGATGGCCTGGGCCACCTCCTTTTGGATGGAAAGGCAAAGCGTTTGAACCGGGGCGTCCCCGGAGACGTCGATGTCGATCTTGATGACGACCGCCTTCCCGTCTTTGGCCAAAACGGCTTTTACCCCGCGGTCGACCGAGAAAAGGGTCTTCTGCTTCGACACCTGGACGCCCTGGAAGGCCTCAACCGCCTTTTGGGCGATGGAGGCGATGGCGTGCCTGGAAATGCCTAGCGTCCCGGATTTGGAGTAGTTATTGATGGTGACGTAGTCTTTCATTGTTTTTCCCTTTCCCGGCTCTTCCTATTTCCGGCCCAGCCAATAGGCGATGCGGTCGGCGACCTTGGAAGCGGTGAAGCCGTATTCGGATAAGACGTCGGCCATCTTCCCCGAGGCCCCGAAGGAATCGACGCCGATGCTGTATTTGGCGTAGCGCCCCCAGCCGAAGGTCGAGGCCATCTCGAGTGAGAAGCGTTTCGAATAAGGCAAATGGAGGAGCTTGTTCATATACGAGGGATTTTCCTCAAGCAATTCGAGGCAAGGGGCGCTTATGACCTCGACGACGTAACCCCGCTTGATGAGGAGGTCGGCCGCCTCAAGGGCGAGCGACACCTCCGACCCGGTGGCGATGATCTGGCAATCCGGCTTGCCTTTTTTCGGCGTAAGAACCGGATAGGCCCCTTTGGCGACCTTTTCGGGGTCGGTGGCGGGCAAAAGCGGCAGCTTCTGCCGGCTTAAAACTATGGCCGTCGGGGTGATTTGGCTCTCAAAGGCGAGGCGGTAGGCCCCCTCGACCTCCTTGGCGTCGGCTGGGCGGATGACGTTTAGGTTGGGAATGGCCCGGAGGGCGGCAAGCTGCTCAATCGGCTGATGGGTCGGCCCGTCCTCCCCGACCGCGAGCGAATCGTGGGTGAAGAGGTAGATGGCCGGAAGATGCTGCAAACTCGCCATCCTAATGGCGTTTTTCATGTAGTCGGAGAAGACGAGGAAGCAGGCGGCGTAGCTGATGAGCCCCTTATGGAGCAAAATGCCGTTTTGGATGCCGGCCATGGCGAATTCGCGGATGCCAAAGCGCATGTCGGTGCCCTCGGGGAACGGCTTGACCCCCTTTACGTCGGTCATGGTCGACCCCGCGACGTCGGCGGACCCGCCGATGCAATAGGAGACGGCCTTCCTATAAAGGGAAAGCATGGCCCCGGAGGAACTGCGGGTGGCCTCCGACTCGAGGCCGTCGTAGTTTCTTTTCGGCAGCTCGCCTAGCTCGCGGCGAAGCGAGCGGAGGTAGCGGCCATGCTCCTTTGGGTGAGCTTTGGCGTAGTCAGCGAGGGCGGCTTCGTAATCGGCATAGGCCTTAGCGCCCCGCTTCGCGAAGCTTGATTTCAATTTGGCGTAGACGTCCTCGGGGACGGTAAACGCCGGCCAATCGATCCCATAAGATTTTTTCGCGTAGGCCCCGTCTTTCTCGCCAAGCGGGTTGCCGTGGACCTTGTTGGTGCCTTGGTTTTTCGACCCGAAGCCGATGACGGTCTTCATGATGATGAGGGTCGGGTAGGTGGCGCTGGTCTTGGCTTTGGCGATGGCCTTCGACACCTTGTTGACGGAATTGCCGTCGTTGACCTCGATGACGTTCCATTCGCTTGAGAGGAAGCGAAGCTTTATCGATTCGGAAAGCGAATCGGAGGTCGGGCCGTCCAAGGTCGAGCCGTTTTCGTCGTAGATGAGGATGAGCTTGTTGAGGCGGAGGTGGCCAGCCAGGGAGATGGCTTCCTGGGAGATGCCCTCCTCGAGGTCGCCGTCGCCGCAAAGGCAATAGGTGTAATGGGAGCAAACCCCATCGAAATCGGGGTAAAGGCCCCGCATGGCCTTCTCGGCCACCGCCATGCCGACGGCTTGGGCGATGCCTTGCCCCAATGGGCCGCCGGAGCTGTCGACCCCCGGGGTCAAGCCGACCTCGGGGTGCCCTGGCGTTTTGGAATGCAGCTGCCGGAACGACTTCAGATCGTCCATGCTAAGCCCGTATCCGCAGACATGGAGCAAAGCGTAAAGCAAACTCGAGGCGTGCCCGGAGCTTAAGACGAAGCGGTCGCGGTTGGGCCAATCCGGATGGGCCGGGTCGGCGACTAGGTGGTCGCGGCAAAGGGCGTAGAGGGCGCTGGCGGCGTCTAGGGCCATCCCCGGGTGCCCCGAGGCGGCTTTGTTGATCTGGTCGATGACCAGACCGCGGATGGCGGCAACGCATTTGGCGTTGATGTCGAGTTTGCCCATATCCTTGACCTCCTTAGTAGTTATTTGGTGGATATTCGCTATATATAATATACTTTGTATATTAATCGCCTTTCTTGAGTTCGATGCCCAATGCCTCGAGCTGGTCGGGGTCGACCGGGGTCGGGGCGTGGGAGAGCGGATCGGCGGCCAATAGGTTTTTGGGGAAGGCGACGACGTCGCGGATGTTGTCGGTACCGGATAAAATCATGGCTAGGCGCTCAAGCCCAAAGGCGATTCCCCCATGCGGCGGGGTGCCGTAGGAGAAGGCGTCGACGAACCAGCCGAACTTGTTTTTGACGTCCTCGTCGCTTAGCCCCAAAAGGCGGAAGATCTTCCATTGGGTGGCCTTGTCATAGATGCGGAGCGTCCCCCCGCCGGCCTCGTAGCCGTTGATGATGATGTCGTAGGCGTAAGCCAAGACCTTTTCCGGGTCGGAATCTAGCAAAGCCAGATCCTCGTCACGGGGACGGGTGAAGGGATGGTGCTCAGCCGTGTATTGGCCGGGCTTATCGTCTATCGGGTCGAACATCGGGAAGTCGACGACCCAAAGCAAATCGTAGGTCCCGGGCTTGATTAAGCCTAGTTTCTTGGCAAAAAGGGTCCTAATGGCCCCAAGCCCGAAATCGGCGTGGCGGCGGGAGGGCGAGGAGGCGAAGAGGATGAGGTCATCCTCCATTAGCCCAAGTTCCGCCTTCAAGCGGGCTTTTTGCTCCGTGGAGAGGAACTTGGCAAAGCTCCCGGCGACTTCCCCACTTTCGATTTTAAGCGTGAATAGCCCCTTCAAGCCGAACTTCCTGGCTTCGCCGTTAAGCTCGTCGAGAGCCTTCCGGCTCGTTTCCTTTCCTTGCCCAGGCACCTTGATGGCCCTGACGAAATCGCCCTCAGCCATGCCGGAGAAGGACGAAGGATAAACATAGGGCTTTAGGTCGAATAGGCAAAGCCCATAGCGGGTATCGGGTTTATCCGAGCCATAGGTGTCGAGGGCGTCCCAGTATTTAATGCGCCTTAACGGGGTTTCTATCTCGACCCCGGCTATTTCCTTGAAAAGGCGCTTGAGGAAGCCCTCGTTTAGGGATAAAAGCTCCTCTTGGCTAAGGAAGGAGGTCTCTTCGTCGAGTTGGGTGAATTCCGGCTGGCGGTCGGCGCGCAAATCCTCGTCGCGGAAGCATTTGGCGACTTGGTAGTAGCGCTCCACCCCGCCGACCATAAGCAGCTGCTTCCAAAGCTGCGGGCTTTGGGGGAGGGCGTAGAAGGAGCCCTTCCTTATCCGGCTCGGGACCAGATAGTCCCTAGCCCCCTCGGGCGAGGAGAGGTTGAGGATCGGGGTCTCGACCTCCAAAAAGCCCTTGGAATCGAGGTAATCGCGGAATATAGAGCATATCTTAGCCCGGATGCGGAGGTTATGGAGCATCTTGGGGCGGCGCAAATCGAGGTAGCGGTACTTAAGCCTGGTTTCCTCTAGGGCGTCGGTCTTGTCGGCGATGATGAAAGGCGGGAGGTCGGCTTTGTTGATGACCTCGAGCCGCTCAAGCGCGACCTCGACCTCGCCGGTGGCCAGGTTTTTGTTGGCCTGCTCCTTTTTGACCACCGTTCCAACGGCGTGGCAGACATATTCGCTTTTAACTTCCGGGAAATCATCGGGATGGTCCGAGCTAAGCTGGACGATCCCGGTCGAATCGCGCAGATCGATGAAAAGAAGCGAGCCGAGGTTGCGCGATTTGGAAACCCAGCCGAGCAGCTCAACCCGCTGCCCGACGTTTTCCTTCCTTAGCTCCCCGCACCCGATGGTGCGCTTGATTGTGATGTTTTCCATTTTCCTACCTACTCATGATGATGCCCGTCTTCCCCGAAAAGATGGTCGAGGGTATCGGCTAAATCATCGATTTTTACCTTTTGCTGTTCCTTGGCATGCAAATCCTTTAGCTGCACGGCCCCTTCTTTAAGCTCATCCTCGCCGACGATGATGGCGTAGCGGGCATTGGCCCTCTCGGCCTTTTTGAACATCGAACCAAGCTTGGCTTTGCCATAGGGCATAAGCAGGCTATAGCCGAGTGAGCGAATCTCCTCAGCAATATGCAGGCAATCGGGGATGACGCCCTCCCCTAGCGGCATCAAATACAAATCGACGCCGTAATCGAGGTCGTCGAGGAGGCCGTCGTCGCGCATAAGCGAGTAAAGGCGCTCCACCCCCATGGCGAAGCCGACGCCGTGGTCGATCTCGCCGCCGGCCCCGAACTCGGAGAGCATGCCGTCGTAATGCCCGCCGCCTAGCAAGGCTCCGTAATCCTTCCCCTCTTTGGAGATGGCATGGACCTCGAAGACGGTTTGGCCATAGTAGTCGAGGCCCCTGACGAGCCCCGGGTCGACCTCGTAATCGATCCCAAGGTCGTTAAGCAATGAGAGGACGAGCTGGAACCTCCTATCGGCCTCCTCGGTGAGGAAATCGCCGATCTTGGGGGCGAATTTGGCTTTTTCCTGGTCCTCCTCGACTTTGCAATCGAGCATGCGCAGCGGATTGAGGCGATATCGTTCCCGGCAATCGGCGCACATCGAGTCGAGCATCGGCTCGAAATAGGCCCGCAATGCGTCGCGGTAGCGATCGCGCGAGGCTTTGTCGCCAAGGGAGTTGACCACGACCTTAAGCTTCTCGAAGCCGAGGAACTGGAGGGTCCGCATGGCGATGGCGATGGCTTCGGCGTCCAAATAGGGGGAATCCTCCCCCACCGCCTCGATCCCGGCCTGCAGGAATTGGCGGTATCTTCCAAGCTGTGGCCTTTCGTAGCGGAAAACCGGCCCGTAATAGTAATAACGGAGAGGCAAATCCCCGGTCGAGGCGAGTTTATGCTCGATGATCGAGCGGATGACCCCGGCTGTGACCTCGGGGCGGAGGGTGATCGAGCGGCCCGCCTTATCGAGGAAGGTGTACATCTCCTTCCTGACGACGTCGCTCCCCTCGCCGGTGGCCCTATTGAAAACCTCGGTGTGCTCCATGATGGGGGTTTGGATCATCTTGTAGCCGTAAAGCTCGCAGACGGCCTTGAACACCGATTCGATGAATTGATAGCCCTGGGCCTCCGCGCCGATGATGTCGTGGGTGCCCTTGACGGAATTGATGGACATGCGCTTTTTCCTTTCGTGTCGTCCCGATTATAGGGCATTTGCCTATATTTAGGCAAGGCGCTTAGTGGGTGACCCGGTCGACCGAATAGACGCCTTTGACCCCGAGCAGGTCGGCGAAGCAGTCGTGGAGGGTTTTGGCGTTGGGGACCGAGACGGTGAGCGAGACGACGTCATTCATGGTCGAGGCGATGAGGTGGGCGTTTAGGTCGCTCACCCCCACCCCTTTGGCGGCGAGGCATTGGAGGATGTCGGCCAATAATCCCGGCCGGTCGTTAGCATACACCTGCACGTCGACCTGATAGGTCGATATCCCAAGGTCATCCTTCCAGCTTGCCCCGATAAGCCGCTTGGAGGAGGCGACGTTCGGGCAGCTTTTGCGATGTATTGTTATTCCCTTCCCCTTGGTTATGTAGCCGACGATGTCGTCGCCCGGGATCGGCGAGCAGCATTTGCCCAAGGTTATGGCCAATCCGCTTGAGGCCCCGGCGATCTCGATCGGGTTGGAGCCGTCCTCTTTCCTCGAGGAGGGCTTTCTGAACTCATAGCCGGTCTTTTTCCTGATCCGGAGGCACTCCAAGACGCTAGAGGGCCCGGGGTTTTTCATGGCCACCATGGCGAATAGGTCCTCGGGCGTGGAGAAATGGAACTCGTTTCTTAGCTTATCCGAGTCGATGGCCTTCAAGGCCTCTTCCTCCTCCATCCCGCAGTCGCGGAAGGCCTCCAAAAGGGCGAGGCGGCCGGCTTTGACGCGCTCTAAGCGCACCTGCTCGGCGTCTTTTCGCTGCAGCGCCTTGCGGATATGCTGCTTGGCCGAGCTCGTTTTGGCGATCTCAAGCCAGGAGTCGTTGGGCCCGGCGCTCGTCTTCGACGTCCTTATCTCGCAGACGTCGCCCGTCTTCAAAACGGTGTTAAGCGGGACAAGCGAGCCGTTGACGACCGCCCCCACCGCCTGGTCGCCGACCTTGGTGTGGATCTTATAGGCGAAATCGAGCGTCGTCGCCCCGGTCGGGAGGTCGATGACCTTCCCAAGGGGGGTGAAGACGTAGACGTTGGCCCCGAAGATGTCGTTGGAAAGCGACTCCATGTACTCGGAGGCGCTTTTGCCCTTGGCTTGGCCGGAGAGGGAGACGAAGTCGCGGAACCAGTGGAGCTGCTCCTCAATCTCCTTTTGCTCCTCCTTGGCGTTATAGTGCCCGCCCTCTTTGTATTTCCAATGGGCGGCGACGCCGCTTTCGGCGACTTGGTCCATCTCCTCCGTCCTTATCTGGACCTCGAATATGGAGCCGTCGCCGGACATGATCGAGGTGTGGAGGGACTGATACATGTTGGGCTTGGGCATGGCGATGTAATCCTTGAACCTGCCGGGTATCGGCTTATAGGTCGAATGGATGATCCCCAATATCTCGTAGCAGTTTATGACCGTCTTGGTTATGATGCGAATCGCCAAAACATCGTAAATCTCATCGAAGTTATGGCCTTTCTGATACATTTTCCTATATATCGAGTATATCGACTTGACTCTCGACTCGAGACGGCAGGGTATCCCATGCTCAAGCAAGATGTCGGCGATCCGCTTCTTTAAGGCCTCCAGGGAGTGCTTCCGATTCTCGTATTTGTCGTTAACAAGGGAGAGGATCTCCTGGTATTTCTCGGGCTCAAGGTATTTTAGCGATAGATCCTCAAGCTCGCTTTGCATGGTGTAGATGCCAAGGCGGTGGGCAATCGGGGTGAACACCTCGATCGTCTCCTTGGCCAAGGCCTTCTGCCTTTCCGGGGAAAGAGAGTCGAGGGTCCGTAGGTTATGGAGGCGGTCGGCGAGCTTGACGATGATGACCCGGACGTCGCGCGCCATGCCGAGGAATATCTTTCTATGGTCCTCAGCCTCGAAGTCGGCGGCCGTCATCCTGGAAAGCTTCATCCGCTGGATCTTAGTAAGCGAGTCGACGATCTTGGCCACGTCCTCGCCGAAAAGATGCTCGATGTCCTCGATGGTCGCGTCGGTGTCCTCGACGACGTCGTGGAGCAAGCCGCAGGCGATGGTCGCCGGGCCCGATTGCAGGCAAGCCAAAATATAGGCGACCTCGATCGGGTGATGGATATAGGGCTCGCCCGACTTCCGGAATTGGCCTTCGTGCTTCTTTGAGGCGAACTCATAGGCCCGCTCAAGCATCTCCCTATCCTCGGGGTTGGTGATGTAAAGGCGGTAGACGTCCTTCACGTCGTCGAAGGTATGCATCGGGTAGCCGCCGTTAGGCAGCAATTTGGCCGCGTCGGTTTTCTGTTCCATGCTCATCGTTTCTCCATTCTCAATGGTAGCAAAGGGCAAAAGATGGTCAAGGAAGCAATTTCGCTTTTTCGGCGAAAAACTCCAGCTCGACCCCCTCTTCCCGCTTTGAGAGTATCAGCTTGCCCCGGAGTTCTGCCTTCCTCCCCCTTGGGAGGTCGCCTTCCTTTATGAGGAAGGAGAAGATCGAGGTGCCTTTGCCTAGGCTAGTGGAAAGCATCTTCTTCCTTGGGCTATAGGTAAGTGAGGAGGTATCGACCTCAAGCAGGAAAGAAGGGGCCTCGAAATCCTTCCCGAAGGGCCCGAAGCTGCGCAGCAAGGCGTAGTTTTCCATCGTTATCTCGCTTAAAAGTAGCTCCACCCCTGCCTCTTCTTCCTCCTCCGCCGCCTCGGGAAGGGCATTGCAATAGGCAAAAAAGGAATCCTTGACGTAGCTAAGCGATTCCGCGGGAAACCTTATCCCGGCGGCGTAGCGGTGACCGCCGAAGGAGGTAAGACGGTCGCTTACCCGCTTGGTGAACTCCGAGGAATCAAAGGCCCCTTTGCCGCGAAGCGAGGCGATGCATTCGCCATTCCCGGCTTTGGAGACGACGATGGTCTGCTTGCCTTTTTGCTCAAGCAGGCGGTTGGCCAATAATCCCCCGAGGCCCTCTAAGCCGGGGTTAGGGTAAAACAATGCGTTGCCACTCTCCTCAATAGCCTCCCCCTTCTCGGCCTCGGCGGTCATCTCCACCCGAGTTTCCTTGGCCTTCTCCATTATCCTAAGCGCGGCCATCGGGTCTTTCGAAAGCCCAGCGAAGTAATAGGCGCAGGCGATCAGGGGGCGTTGGTCCTCCAATATGCGCCCGGGGGCGTTGATCTTCGGGATGGCCGACATCGAGAGGCCGCGCTCATCGGGGAAAGCGTCGAGGAGGGCCAACACCCGCCGCCCATAGCCTTTGCGCAATAGCCTCAGGCAAAGGCCGACAAGGGTCCGGTTCTCCCCCTTCATCGGCATGACGTCGCTAATGACCGAAACCGCCCCCATGACGAGGTTCTCATAGTCGACCTCGCCAAGAAGAAGCGAGGAGAAGTAAAAGCAAAGGGCGCCGGCCGAGCATTTTTCCTCGAGCCCGATGAGACGGTCGTGGATGAGGGTGCAGGGCGGGAGGGTGGAGCCGACGTCATGGTGGTCGATGGCGATGCAGTCGATGCCCTTTTCGTAAAGATAGGAAATCGGGGAAAGGCAGGAGACGCCGTTATCGACGAGGATGACGAGGCCATAGCCCTTTGAGGCGATGCGTTTGGCGTTTTCCTCGTTTAGCCCGTATCCGTCTTTGTAGCGGGACGGGATGAACACCTCGGCTTTTATGCCAAGCTTATGCAAGGTCCGCGCCATGATGGCGGAGGCCATGATGCCGTCGCAGTCGTAATCCCCGTATATAAGGACCTTTTCGTTGGCTTCCTTGGCCCTCGCTATCCGGTTTTTGGCGCTGATGGCCATCATGGCGTCAAGCTTGGGCAGAAGCGAAAAGGAGGGGTCGGCCTTCAACCGGCCATACCCCTCCAAAGAAAGCGAATAATGCTTAAGGAGCCTATCGAGCAAGCTCTCCATCAGTCGTTGATGCCGATGAAGATCGCCTCTTCCGGCTCGGCCCCTTTCTTTTTCATCAGCTGACCGCCGACTTTTTTCTTCTTTTTCGCCCGCGGCTTGATGCGGATCTTGGAGAAGAGGGCGGCAAGCGATTTGGAAAGCAGGGGGTAGACGCAAAGGGAGAGGGCGATGGCGAAGAAGACGCCAAGGAGGACGTTGAGGTAGGGATAGGCGAACTCACTCGGCCCGAAGGCGAAGAAGACCAAGGCGACGTAGGCGAGGTTAAGCGAAAGCAGGATGAGCGTCCCGGCCGAGCGGGAAGCCGCCAGGTCCTCGGATTCGCGGAAGATGGAAAGGGCGGACCTTTCGCGGTCATGGGTCGAGGAGACAAGCTCCTTCGAGGTCGAGCCAAGAAGCAGGAACAAATAGAAGGATAGCACCGCACCGCCGATGCAGCCGATGGCCACAAGGGGGGTGACGCTCATGCGGGTGAAGACGAAGAAGCTTAGCGAGATGAAGGCAGTCGCGGCGCTAAGAAGCCCAGCGGCGATGCCCCGGCTCGGACGGTAACGGAGCACGAGGTAGAGAGCGCTGACGGCTATGCCAAGGCCAAGGCCAAGGGAGAAGACGCCTAGATCGGGCTGGGAGACGGCCGGGACGACGGTGGCGAAGGAGACGGAGTAGAAATCCTCCTCCGAGACGAGTTCTTGCGAGATGTAGTTGGCAACGGCCTCGTCTAGGGGCATGCTGCCTTGCTCGTTCCAGACGATCTCCTCGCCGTTAAGCGAGGCGTAGCTAATCTCGTATTCGATGTCCGAGCCGTCCTCGGCATAAAGCGGGAAGTGCTCGGAAAGGTCGATCTCGTAATAGAACCAATAGTAGGTGGCGCCCTCCCCGGCGTCGGCGGTCACGTAAACCGACTTCGGGGTTTCCGAGAGGGTGGCGTCCGCGACGAGGTCGTCGAGGACGGAATCGCCGATTTTGATGGCTGAGAGCAAATTCGGGTTCCCGTCGGCGTCATAGCCCCGGATTTCGTCGAGGCCAGAAAGCGAGGGGAGGTTGATGGTGTCGGATTCGTCGCTTCTTACGTCTAGATGGAGGACGGTTTGCTCCTCCCTATAGGCGGCATCGTTGTAGACGTTTCCGGAATTGGTCACCCCAAAGCCGATCATCGTCCCAAGCCCAGCCAAGATGAAGAGGGCCGAGAGGATGCCGACATACCATTTGCCTTTGGAGAAATCGTGGGAGGCGAAGGGGCCATAGTAGGTTTGCTTCTCCTCCTTAAGCAAATCGGGGAGTTTCTCCTTATCGATGTGCAGCTGCCCGGGGAAGGCGACCTGCATATGGGAATCGGTGCCTAGAAGATAGGTGGCGATGCGGGTGTAGATGAGATTGGCCAAGGTGGCGAAGAAGCCGCCGAAGACCAAGACGATGCCGGCCTTTGAGGCCAAATCGCCGGCGAAGAAGTAGACGAAGATGCCGACGATTATCGAGACGACCCCGGCGTCGACTATCGGCCAGAAGGACTTCTTAAGCGCCTCCTGGGCCGCCTTCTTCATCGTCCTTCCCTTATATAGCTCGTCTTTTATCCGCGAGCTGATGAACAGGCTCCCGAAAAGCGAGAGGATGGCGATGAGGGCGAGGGAAAGGAGGGCCGCGATGTTGAATTGGCTCCCGAAGGCCATGAAGGTCGCAAGGGCCGAGAAAACCGATAAGGCCATGGCCGAGAGATGGGCAAGGGCGAAGATCCGCTCGAAGATGGCGAGGATTATCGCGATGACGGCAAAGCTCACCAAAACGCAGATGAGGGTTTTGGAGAAGGCGGGCGTGACGGCGTAGTCGCCGAGGCTTATAAGCTCCTCGACCGTCGCCGGGGCCGCCTCGGAATAGGTGAAGTTGACGCGGTAATCGCCATAGGAGGAGGCGTTGATCATGTTGCGGAGGAAGACGGCCGCCTCATAGGCCGCCTGGGTTTGGGTCGGGTCATAGTTCCCATCGGTAATGGCCGAGGAGGCCGGGATGAGCTGAAGCGAGGGGTATTCGCGGTCCTCGTCGGAATCGTCGTACCAGACGGCGTTGTCGTTATTGGCCGCCTCGACGGTCAAAATGCGCGATTGGACGTTGGGATCGGTCTCGGCGAGGGAATATTCGTCGCCCTCCTGCCGGTTGGCCCAGACGACGAGCAAAGTCGAGGTGCCCTCGACCGTCTCGCCGGTTTCCTCGTCGGTCGTGTCCTTGGTGGTGTTGTCGACGCAGTAGTTGATGAGGTTCTCGAAAGCCTCGGTGTATTCGTCGCCATCGGCAAGAGGGACGACGACGACCGGGACCTTGTATTGCCCCCTGTCGATGTCCTCTATCCTAGCTTCCTGTCCGTCGATGATGTCGGCGAGGACGTCGGCGTCCGGGTAATCGTCGTGGCTGGTGTCGGAGGCGCCGAGCTCATAATCCTGGCCGGAGAAGGCGAGGTATTGCTCCAAATAGGCGTATTGGGTTTCCGAATCGTCTTGGGTGCGCAGCGTGACGGCGATCGTGTCGAAGCCCTCGGTTTGCACCGAATACTCGCTCATGCCCCAGTTGTTGAGCCGGTATTCGAACTCCTCGGCGATGTCCTCGATGACCGGGGTGCCGGAGGCGTCGACGTCGGTTTCGTCTAGGAAATCCGAGTAATTGCCCTCAAGCGAGTCCTCGATGTGGTGGGAGGCGCGGAAATAGAGGGTCCTGCCCTCGGCGTAGGCCAAATCGGGATTGAGGTTCTCGATGACCGGGGCCGTCGCGGCCCCGACCCCGATGAGGGCGGCGGCGCAGAGGAATATATAGGCGAGATAGCGGCGCATTGTGTACTTCCTTTCGTATCATCGGGGGGTCCTTCCCCCGGATTCCCAATGAATTATTAATAATTCAATCGGCGTTGTAAAGCATACTATCGACTTAAACGCCCATCAAGTGCCATTTTCGCGGGGCAATGGCTAGAAAAGGAGCACCTGGTGGGAGATCTTCAGATGGTCGTAGGCCTTTTCGGTCGCGACCCGGCCCCGCGGGGTCCGGTTGATGAGGCCGCTCATGAGCAAATAGGGCTCGCAGACGTCCTCGAGGTTGGCGACCTCTTCCCCGATGGAGGCGGCGATGGCCTCTAGCCCCACCGGCCCGCCATGGAAGCGGACGGAAAGGGCCCGCAGATAGGCGATGTCGACCTCATCTAGCCCAAGTTCGTCGATATGGAGGGCGGAAAGGGCCTTCTCGGCCTCCTTGGCGTCGATTTTGCTTAAGCCGTCGACGGTCGCGTAGTCGCGGACGCGCCTGAAAAGCCGGTTGGCGATTCGCGGGGTGCCCCGGGAGCGGAAGGAAAGCAATCGGCAGGCCTCCTCCTCGATGGGCGCGTTAAGCACGGCCGAGGTGCGCTTTACGATCTCGGAAAGCTCCTCGGGAGTGTAGAAATCGATTTTCTCGGCAATCCCGAAGCGGGCCCTTAAAGGCGCGCTTAGCCCGCCGCTTCTGGTGGTGGCCCCCACCAAGGTGAAGGGAGGCAAAGGCATCGAGATGACCTTCGAACCGCCGGCTTGCCCGACGACGATGGAGAGGTTGAAGTCCTCCATCGCCCCGTAAAGCACCTCCTCGACTGCTCGGGGGAGGCGGTGGATCTCGTCGATGAAGAGGATGTCGCCCTCCTCGATCTCCGAGAGTATGGCGGCCAAATCGCCCGGGCGCTCGATGGCTGGCCCGTTGACGAGCTTTATCCGCCCGCCCATCTCGTTGGCGATGACGTAGGCCAGGGTCGTCTTGCCTAAGCCCGGCGGGCCGTAAAGCAAGACGTGGTCGAGGACCTCGCCCCGGCTTTTGGCGGCTTGCAGGTAAACCGAAAGGCGGGCTTTAAGCTCGCTTTGCCCCACGTACTCGCTTAGCCTTTGGGGCCGGAGGCGGAGCTCGTCTTTGCTCTCCTCCTCCTTTTTCCTGGCGTCGAGGATGTCCGATGCGCTCATTTCCTAAGCCTCTTGAGGGCAAGGCGGAGCACCTCGCCCGAATCGAGCCCGGGCTCGTTTATCGAGCAGAGGGCGTCGTCGATCTCCTTGGATTTGAAGCCAAGCCCCTTTAAGGCGGAGCGGACGTCGTCGTATAGGCTTGAGTCCGGGGATGAGCCGCTTACGAGCTTGCCCTGGAGGTCGAGGATGATTTGGGCGGCCGCCTTCGGGCCGATGCCCGGCAGTTTCTTCAAATAGGCGGTGTTATTGGAGGATATCGCCTTGAATAGGTCCTCGGGGTTGGTCTTCGAAAGGGCGGAAAGGGCGGTTTTCGGGCCGATGCCCTTTACCTGGATAAGCGAGGAAAAGGCCTCCTTCTCGAGCTTTGAGGAAAACCCGGCCAGGTAATGGTCGTCCTGGGTGAAGACCTCGTAGACGTAAATGAAGGCGTCCTCCCCGAGCTTGAAGTCGGAGGGCCTTGAGACGAGGACCTCGAAGGCGATTGGGCCGATGTCGATGGCGATCGAGCTCCCCGAGACGTCGGCGATTTTGCCGTTAAGCGAATAGATCATGGTACCTCCTAATTGGCGAAAGAGAGGAAAAAGCAGACGGCGAGCAAGCTCGCGGCGATGAGGATCGGGATGGCGATCCGCCCTATTTTCCTTTCTTCCTGCCCTTTCATTTTTTCGACGCTCAAACTAAGGCGCTTAGCTTACGTACTCGAATTCGAATTCGCCTATCCTCACCGCGTCCCCGTCGCTCGCCCCCATCTTTGCAAGTTCCTCGTCGACCCCGATTTCCGTTAGGTAGGAAAGCAATTTCGCCACCCCCTGGTCGGTCGAGAGGTTGATAAGCGAATAGCGGCGAAGCGCCTCCTCGCCCGTGATGACGAAAAGGTGGGCCGAGGGGTGGGAG
>JADINA010000022.1 GCA_017694295.1 Candidatus Alloenteromonas pullistercoris
GACGAATAGTGGTTATGAATTTAGCAGAGAACGGCTATGAAGAAATTGCCATAATAATTCAAGAAGCGCTAACCGACAATGATGATACAAAACTGATAGAAAACTTAAACGCGGGCAAATACAAAGTTATAAGTGCCGCAAAACGCGGCATATTTACGGGCGTACTTCTGAAAGCCGATATGTCCGAAAATGGCGGCACGGTAACAATTGATTAAGCCGCCGCAAGCAGGCAAAAGACAAAGAGAAAAACAAAGAAAATTAAATAACAAAGTCAAGGCGTTCACGCACAAAAGCGTGAGCGCTTTTGTTCTTATAAATACGCACTTTTTAAAATTACGCCGGGACCACGGATGAATGTTCGTATAGCGTCATCGGCATCATCTCCTCGGCCTATATATTAAATCGATGGAGCGCCGAGATAACGCAACCGATGGTTTCCATTTGCCGGTTGGGTGCGGTTTATCCTTTTGCAAGGTAGTAAATACCTAAAGCAAGGCTCAGCAATATAAGGAATACCATCGAGACGATAGCCTTGGCGGTTGATCCCTTGCGGCGGCGATTGATTATCGATATGAGGAACGCCAGGAAGAAAAGCCCGATGGCGATGCCACCGGCGATTGGTATTCCGGATAGAAGCATGTTGATCGTCGAATCGGCCTGCTCGCCCCCAATCAGGTCGAAGACGCCGGAGGCCGAATCGCGGAATTCCTCGTTAAGCAAGATGAGGAAGAAAGTGCATACGATCAGCAATAGGTAAAACAATACGACCGCCACGACCAACACGGTATGGGCGATCGGCGCGGCCATCATCAAGACGGTTATCGTCAAAGCGATGAAGGCCAGCGTCAAAAAGGCGTTGCTGAATCTCGAGGCGATTTTGTTTCCGGAACCACTATCCATAGCTACATTAAAATTCTATCGGAAAACGCTTCGATGAGAAATATCGTGAATATAAGGCCTTATTTAGATTAGATTTTTACTGGGTGTTTAGCCAAGAATTATGTTCGAGAATAGGCAAAATTTGCCTGTCATAGGCTTTGTGGTTGCCAACAATTCAGGCTCAATTCAATTGATAATTGTTCGTCAAGGAAATGCAGACGCCAAATTCAGTGTTTAGATCGATTTCTTCTCCAGTTGTATCATAGGCCTTAACAGTGACGATTATGGAGTCTTTGACAGCGTCTAACAGATTGCTTTGGTAGATGTTGCCTTCGATGTAGCGATACTCCTGGACGCCGGGATTTATCGAGGTGAGTTTGGGCAAGTTGAATGTAGCATGCCAATCCTCGTTTCTCTCTACCAAGAATTTGCCATTCACCATATCCAAACACTCCGCGGAATCGTCGTTTCCCAGCTGCGCCTTGTTGTCGTTCATGTCGTTGTTGACGGTTTTAAACGGTTGTTTCCAAGGCGATATCCCGGTCATTGCTCCCGATGTATAAATCCAAATCGCAATGCGACATGCATCCGTGCTCCCGAAGCGACCCTAAATCCGGTTTATTTGCCGAATAAATTAGTTTAGACGGATTTGCTTTAAGTCTCATTAAAGTATGGCTAAAATAAAATAGTAATTTTGTTTAGACGTATATTTTTAACGAAATTGTCAAAACATAAAGGAGGCATCGACATGGCGTATATAAAACGAGCTGCGGAAAACACGGTTGCCCGGGTATCCAAGATGTTTTCGGTGTTGTTATTAACTGGGCCTAGGCAAGTTGGGAAAACGACGTTATTGCAAAAAATGGCCGAGGATGAAGGCAAAGGAGGCGTAAGGCGGAAATACGTTACTCTCGATGACCCTGACGTCCGGTATTTGGCCAAACGAGATCCGGCTTTGTTTTTGCAAAGGTATTCCCCGCCGGTGCTCATCGACGAAATCCAGTATGCGCCGGAGTTATTGCCTTATATCAAAATGAGCGTTGATCGTTCCAAAGGGAAAGGCGATTTCTGGATTACCGGTTCGCAGGATTTCCGTCTTATGAAAAACGTCAGCGAGAGTTTGGCGGGCCGGGTAGGAATAGTGAAGCTTCTTGGCTTATCCGATGCGGAGATCTATCAGGAACCAAGCGAGCCTTTCCAACCGGATGCCAGCCATTTGATGGAACGTCTGTCCGGAAAAAAGAAAAAGGGATTGAATGAGATCTACCTTCGGATATTCAAAGGCTCCATGCCGGAGCTCTACGCCAACGAAAACATGGATTGGGAGACTTATTACCGCTCCTACGTCGATACTTATCTACAAAGGGATATTCGGGATCTGGCCCAGGTTGGAGACGAGATGCAGTTTTATTCTTTCATGACGATTGTCGCCGCCCATACATCGAAACCCGTCGTCTATGAGGAACTGGCGGTTGCCGCCGGCATTTCCGCCCCAACGGCGAAGAAATGGCTCTCTATTTTGGTCTCGTCCCATATCGTCGCGCTCGTTCAGCCTTATCACAACAATGTCCTAAAACGGGTTGTGAAGATGCCTTTGATCCATTTCCTCGACACCGGATTGGCGGCTTATCTTTTAAAATGGGGCAATCCTGAGGCGCTTGAAAGAGGGGCCATGTCCGGGGCGTTTTTCGAGACCTTTGTCTTTTCGGAGATCTATAAGAGCTATCTGAATGCCGGATTTGAACCGCCTATTTTCTATTATCGGGACAAAGACCAGAAGGAAATAGACCTTTTGCTTTATCAAGACGGCGTGCTTTCTCCCATTGAGATCAAAAAATCGGCGTCGCCTGGCAGAGCCGCCATTAAGAATTTCAAGGTATTGGAACCTGCCTCCAAGGAATCGGCGTTTGCGGATTTGGGGTCTTTGAAGGTCGAAATCGGAACCGGAAGCGTAATCTGCATGGCAAACGATCTGTTGCCGGTTGATGAAAAGAATTGGTTTGTTCCGGTTTGGCTTATTTAGCATAGCGTTTGCCGAAATCCTCGGGCCGGAATAGATGGGATGCCATCGCCATAAATTGATTCGGATAGCCAAGGCTCATCAAATGATTTCGGTTTAATCCGAAGCCGGATTGACGATGAAAAGAAAGCGAAGGATATGCGCGAGTTTCTTCTAGCAATTCCCGTATATGCATCAACAATCCCAATCGCCTCGCCTTTCTTTTCCGTGCCTCTATGGTCGCAATGGGGTTGGATTCTTTTATATCCGTTCACTCTGTAAGTGAAAGCAAACTGAGTACTTTTACAAAAGAGCAAACAATTGCGCAGTTTAAGGCTGTTGAAATTTGAGGCGCTTTTACGATGAGAGTGCGCGGAATTTCCAAAACCCACGTCCAAAAACGGGGCGCCGCCATTTTCTGTGGCAGCTGATCATTAGCCAGCTGAGCTTGAAAACGTCCTCCCTGGTTAGCCTTTTGTATTTTTCCATGTTATCTCCTTTCCGTTGGCTTGCCGCGCGGGCCTATCTGGAGATGAAAATTTTAAACGACTTGGAGATGGACTTTGTAACGGTGAATATCTGGAGATGGCTTTTTATTTAATGGTCACTTTAGGCATTTTAGATACCACATTGACTTTGCCGGGGGTGTGCATATAATGAATTTTAGAAATGGGGAAACTATATGAGAATGAATAGAACAACTATCTTTATCTCACTTATCGCGGCGAGTACTTTAATTATAACCTCAGCTTTACTAGTTTCGGACATCTCGGATAATGTTCATCCAGTAACGGGGGATGAATTTACATATACATTAGAGTTTAGCGAAACTAAGAATAAACCAACTCTAGAATCTGATACTGGTAATACGGGCTCTTATACGGTTTATACAGACTTAGGCAATCCGATTCAATTCGACTACTCAGATGTTTCAGAATTCACACTAGGTTTTCTTGGTATGCCTGCCGGAGCATCTTTCTCTAATCCTTATCTAGAGGATGTTGCTAATCACAATCAAATCTCTGGAATTCAAACGATAAGCATTGTTTCTACTGGTGATCTAATTCTTTATTATGGTTATGGTTCAGAGATTAACGAGGGCATCTATTTCGATTCTTTAGCTATAACTAGTGGAGAAACTATTGATATTGATAACGCTTCTTACTTCACTTTGAAAAATGAAGGAGAAGTTGAAATTGGCATCACTTCAATCTCCATTGTCTATTCTTGTTTTGCTGTGGATAAAGAAATGAATCTAGACGCACTTACGTTTAAGCTCAATTCAGAAGAAACAGGCTATATCGTTAGTGATTGTGACACTTCTATCTTTGGGGAAGTAATAATTCCTACAGTGTACAATGGCTTGCCTGTGTTAGAGATTGGTGATCATGCATTCTCTTCCTGTGCCTCCCTCACCTCAGTCAATATCCCCGATAGCGTTACCACAATAGGAAAATCTGCTTTTGGAGGTTGTTCTTCCTTAACCTCAGTCAATATCCCCGATAGCGTTACCACAATAGGAGAAGGTGCTTTCTCTTATTGTTACTCCTTAACCTCAGTCAATATCCCCGATAGCGTTACCACAATAGGAGGCTATGCTTTCTCTTATTGCTCCTTCTTAACCTCAGTCAATATCCCCGATAGCGTTACCACAATAGGAGAAAGTGCTTTCTCTTATTGCTCCTGCTTAACCTCGATCTATATCCCCGATAGCGTTACCACAATAGGAGAAAGTGCTTTCTATGAATGTTCTAATCTAACAATCTATTGTGAAGCATCTTCTGCACCTAGTGGTTGGGATTCATCTTGGGATTACCATTGCCCAGTAGTGTGGAATTGTATTAGTAGTTTTGAAATTTCGGATGAAGGTTTACATTTCGTTGTAGTATTAGGTAAGAATGGTGATAAATATATAACAATAATTGGCTACACTGGCTCATCTACTAATGTAGTTATCCCTTCATCAATCAATGTTAACGGGGAAGACATACCTGTAAAAGCAATAGCTAGCAACGCTTTCTATTATAACGATACTATTACATCGATTACTATTCCCGATAGTGTTACTACTATAGGCTCTTATGCTTTTAAACGTTGTTCTAATCTAGCAGCAGTAACGTTTGGCGAAAACAGTCAATTAACTTCAATAGGCTATTCTGCTTTCTCTTATTGCTCCTTCTTAACCTCAGTCAATATCCCCGATAGCGTTACTACAATAGGATCTCATGCTTTTGAAGGTTGCTCCTCATTAACCTCAATCTATATCCCCGATAGTGTTACTACAATAGAAATTTATGCTTTCTATGGTTGTACTAATCTAACTATCTATTGCCAAGCATCTTCTGAGCCCAGTGGTTGGGATTCTTGGTGGAATTCTTCTGATAGGCCAGTAGTCTGGGGTTTCGAAGATTGTGGAATTACAGTTGATGGTATTCGTTATGCCGTTTCAATCGATGAAGAAAATGTTAAATATATAACAATAATTGGCTACACTGGCTCATCTACTAATGTAGTTATCCCTTCATCAATCAATGTTAACGGGGAAGACATACCTGTAAAAGCGATAGCTAATAATGCTTTCTATGATAACAATACAATTGCATCAATTATTATCCCCGATAGCGTTACCACAATAGGAGAACGCGCTTTCTCTGGTTGCTCCTCCTTAACCTCAGTCAATATCCCCGATAGCGTTACCACAATAGGAGAACGTGCTTTCTATGAATGTTCTAATCTAACTATTTATTGCGAAGCATCTTCTGAGCCCAGTGGTTGGGATTCTTGGTGGAATTCTTCTAATCGACCAGTAGTGTGGTCTTCTAATGGACTATATGGAGAATATAACGGTTTTATTTATGGTGTATCTATAGATAGCGAAGGAAATCCATATATAACTATAACCGGCTATACCGGTTCATCTACTAATGTTGTTATTCCTTCATCAATTAATGTTGATGGAGAAGATATACCTATAAAAGCAATAGCTAGAAAAGTTTTCTATTATAACGATACTATTACATCGATTACTATTCCCGATAGCGTTACCACAATAGGAGAATACGCCTTCTATTCTTGTTCTAATCTAACCACAGTAACATTTGGCGAAAACAGTCAATTAGCTTCTATTGGATCTTACGCTTTCCCTGGTTGCTCCTCCTTAACCTCGATCAATATCCCCGATAGCGTTACCACAATAGGAGAATGCGCCTTCTATTCTTGTTCTAATCTAACCACAGTGACATTTGGTGAAAACAGTCGATTAGCTTCTATTGGATCTTACGCTTTCCCTGGTTGCTCCTCCTTAACCTCGATCAATATCCCCGATAGCGTTACCACAATAGGAGAAAGTGCTTTCTATGAATGTTCTAATCTAACAATCTATTGTGAAGCATCTTCTGCACCCAGTGGTTGGTCTTCATCTTGGAATTCTTCTGATCGACCGGTAGTGTGGAACTGCACTTATGATGAATATTTAGAGGCAATTGCATAAGGCTACTAAATAAAATAAATTGCCCATATCTAAATAAAGCTTAATAAGAATTTACACCGTGTAAAATGCTTAGAGTGTGCACTATATTAAAAGTCTAGTATGTTGGCATAAACGTACAACATGTCTGATACAAACTTAGTCGGTGGTCTCTTCGGAAAAGGCACAGTCAATCAAAGAACCAAAAGCCATTGCTTCGTCTTCCGTTTGATGCGAAATCCCTAGAATAAAAGGCAAGTTCGTTTACAATATTTCCGTTAAGAAAAGGAATCCATAACATGAAAAAGACTGCTTCTTTATTCCTAATGGCGTCGTTTTGCTGCGTCGGCATCGCCGGTTTGTTCTCTTGCGGGGGAGATGGCGAGGGCGAAGGCGGTGACACCATTCACAGCATCACCTACGTCGAAAACGCCAACTACACCATCTCCAATCTTTCATCCGAGGGGCAAGAGGGGAGCAACATCCTCTTCGACGTCACCTCCAATAGCGTCTTCTACGAAATCGGGAACGTCTACTATAACGGCATCGAGGCCGAGAAAGTCTCCTTCGGCTATGAGTTCATCATGCCGGATGAGGATGTCGTCATCACCGTCGACCTCACCCAAATCCTCGAATACGACAGCGAACTCGATTACCTTTCCTGGGGCGATAGCGTCATCGACAAAATCTCCGTCGCCGAGGACAAAACGGTGTCCTGGGACGTCGAAACCGCCTTGCCGTTGGTGTTCGACATGAGCGAATTCGGCTCCTACAACACCGAGATCAACGCCACATTGCTTTCCTCCGACGAAACCGTCATCCCCAATGACGCCCTCTCCTTCGAGGCCATCACCGGAAATGGCAACCTCATCAAGGGCGGGCGCATCGTAGTCGATTTGAAGAAGATAAACCCGGGCATGGCCTCGATTTATTTCCGTTTCGACAGCAACAACTCCTACGAAGCCGAGCTCATCAGGACTTTCAACGTCGTGGAATTCGGGACGATCGAGCTCGATTCCTGGAAAGTCGATTTCACCTATGACAACCAAACCGATTTCACCGACCTTGAAAACATCAAGATAAGCTTCACCGACGAGGATTACATCTACGGCAACAGCGTCTCCACCCAATCGCAAACCTTCACCCTAAGCGAATTGACCGATGGGACCTTGACCATGGATTACATCCTCGGCCATAGCTATTCGATCACCGCTTCGCATGCCATCTACGATGAGGAAGAGGGCCACTACACCGACGTTACCGGGCTTACGATCGGCGATTGGGTCGGCACCGGATCCACAGCCACCGGCTTCAACCAGATCCTTGATGGGGTGTTGACCTTGGTTAGCTTGCCGACTTCCCCAATCGAAATCGTCCTCTACTAATCGCAACCGCGCGGTTGCCTTAAAGCCGATTAAGCCCTCGCTTGCCCATCGCCTTAAAAGGCGGTGGGGTTCGCCGGGGGCTTTATTTTTCCCAAAGGGCTTCAACGTTATCAAAATCGATGAAATCCAAAGCGTAATATGGCAAGTTGATTATGCCTTTTTCCCTATTGACCGCTACGTTTTTCTCATAGAGCTTTAAGCATTTTAACTGCTTCGAACCGTAGTTCTCGGGGTTGGCTGCCAGTGTGCTGAGGGATTTCGATTTGGAGTTCGTCGATTTTACTTCGATGGCGATTGGGCACTGCCTTCCCTCTATCGCAAAATCGATTTCGAGCCGGTTGGCTCTTTGGAAATAATGCGGCGTAAGCCCTTTTCGGATAAGCTCCGCGCATATCGCGTTTTCGTAAATCGCCCCTTTAAAGGGACCGGCATTGCCCGTAAGCAAAATGTTTTGCGCCGCTTTGCCATATGAAGGCATTAGGAGGCCGGCGTCGGCGAAATAGAGTTTGAATTGGTCCTCTATCTGATAGACGCAAAAGGGGATCTCAATGCTCTTGAGGTTTTTGACATCGATGGCAAGGCCGGATCCTATAAGCCATTCAATGGCGTCGTAATAAGTACTCGAACGCCCTCCTTTGGCAATGGCTGAGTATTGGAACTTGTTGTTTTCCTTGGCAAGCTGCTGGGGAATCGATTTGTAGACGGAAACGATTCTCTCAAAAAGCCTTGCATCCCTTGTCGCCACGTTTTGGGCGTTGATGTTTCGGCCAAAGTCATCGGTGTAGGTTGTAAGCAGATCGCGTTGGGTTTGCATGACCTCATCGAAGTTGTTTGTTTCAATGAACGTCGATACGACTTCCGGCATCCCCCCAACCGCCAGGTAGCGGCGGTACAGGTCGATTAGCTGCCGATGGACGAAAGGATCGATTTCCTTTAGGGTCGCCAAAGCCTCCTCAACATAGGGAATAAGATTCTCTTTTCCCAAAGCAAGGACGAATTCCTTGAAACTCAAAGGATACATCGCCAAATACGTCTCGAAGCCAACCGAAACCGACCTAGATGCGTCTTGGTTGTAGTTTTTCACACCAAGAAGCGACCCGCTGGCGATGACGTCATACCTTTTGTCCAAATAAAAGTACTTCAAAGCCGCCCTTGCCTTTGAACATTCTTGGATCTCGTCGAGGAAAATGACGGTTTTCCCTGGGACAAAACGAATATCTGCGATCTTTGTCGATATTAAACCGGTGATCCTGTCGATATCGAAATCCCCTTCGAAAATCTCCGAAAACGATGGAACGGACCGGAAATCTATATAAGCGGCGAAATCGTAGTTGTTTTTGCAAAAACCCAAAATCGTGGTGGTTTTCCCAACTTGGCGGAGCCCCCTGACGATCAAGGGTTTTCTAACTCCTTTCTTCCAAAATTCGATTTGTTTGGTCAATTCGCGTTCAAACATGATTCCATTTTATGTTAAAAGGCAATGCATTGCAATTTTTACGCCGTATATTTTGCAAATATTACAATTTTTACGCCGAATAATTTGTAATATTTACATTTTTTACGGCGAATCTTTGGTGCTTTAGCAACCTTTTTTTAGAAAAAACTTCGATGCTTATAGGTTCTTTCCGCTGCGGATGGCTCTTAAGATGACGTCGGCGATCTCCTCTGGCGTTTCAACGAAGCCGGCATTGATCCATTTGAGGATTATCGAGACGATCCCTCCGATATAGAAAGAGGAAATGTAATCGATGGTTTTGCTATCGGTCCCCTTGCTCCGGGGAATGGAAATAGAATTCAGTACCCCCTTTTCGTATTGCTCCTTCACGTTAAGCAGATCGCCATGGGTGAAGTAAGCCAAAAACAGGCTTTTGTTGTCGCGGATGAAATGCAAGTAGGGGACGAGGTATTCCATCGTCATGTAATTATCGACGTTGGTTTTCCGTTCCGGGTAATATGAGGCGATTTTTCTCATCGCCTCCTCTTTCCCTTCCTCAAGTAGTTCGAAAAGGTTATCGAAATAAAGATAGAAGGTCGTCCGGTGGACTTTCGATACCCGACAAAGTTCGGAAACCGTAATGTCGTCAAAGCTTTTTATTGTCAGGAGGTCGAACAATGTCTCAACGAGTTTCTGCTTTGCGTTCATTTTTGTCTCCTTTACATCCATTCGACAAAATTGGTTACTTTTGTAGTTCGAATGGATCCCTTTCCGCTCAATCATATATCCGCCTGGGGATGAGAACATTCTACAGGTGTCGAAATTGCATTGGGAGGAAAATCAAAGATGAAGAATTTCGATGAAGAAAGGCTTGTCGCCGAATACACCCCGAAGAAGAAGACGGGTTTGGACGAGGCGATCCGCCTCGACCGCAAGGCCAAGCTGCCGGCCCTTATCCTGGCCTATAGCCTAGGGATAATCGGTGCGCTGGTGCTTGGGGTCGGGATGTGCCTGGTCATGGAGGTGATTGGAGGCGGGACGCTCACGATGGCCATCGGCGTCGTCATCGGCATCATCGGCATCGTCATGGTCGGGGTCAACTACCCGATCTACATGAAGGTGCTTCGCCTGCGGAAGGAGAAATTCGCCTCGTCGATCTTGCTTGCCATCAACAAGGACAAAAAGCCTGAAGAGTGACCTTCGCTTCCCCTCGCCCCGGATCGCAATCCGGGATTTTTGTTTATCAATCCACGCAAAGACCGGCTAATTTACAGCCTTTATCCTTTTCAATAACCGAATGTTTGCCTTTTTGCAGATGCCGTAGAATGTTTTGGTGGCCTCTTCGTCGGTTATTGGGACAAAGACGCGATCGGTGTCGTCGCGGAATCGTAGCGATATGTTGGTGACGAAGCTTGGGATGCTTGAGGCTGAGACGATCTCTTGAAGCCCATCCATGTTCTTTTGCCTGAAGATGCGTGACCTCTTCAGCTTTTTGGCTATGACCTCGTCCCATATGCCGAACTCCCTTACTATTAGGAAGGATTGCCCGTCGAGATCGGAAAAACTGACCCCTCCATCCTCCCTGGCGTCCATATAGGCGATGGGGCGATCATTGGGGCCAATTCGGTGGTGGGTAAGTCTATCGCTCCCTATGCGGTCGCGGTTGGGAACCCATGCCGCGAGATAAGGAAGCGCTTCGATGAGGAAACGATAAGCCGCCTATTGGAAATAAGATGGTGGGATTGGGAGGAGGAAAGGGTATTCGACAATCTCCTCGCCCTTAGCGGCGGCCGCCTCAATGACCTTAAATGACCCTTTGTTTAGGTTGGGAAACCAACGGTCGCTTGAGCTTTGGCCGCGGTCATCCTAAATTGAATGCGCAAGGAGGAAAACCTTTGTGGAGCTAAGCGAAAAGATCATAAGGATAAGGGAGGAAAACGGCCTTACCCAGGAGCAGATGGCCGAAAGGCTATTCGTCACCAGGCAAGCCATCTCCAAATACGAACGGGGATTAAGCTGCCCCTCTTTGGACGTCCTTCGCCTTCTCTGCAAGGAATTCAACGTCAATATGGATGACTTATTGGGAATAGGGGAAAAGGAAAAGGGGGAGGAATACAAGGCAATCGGCTACCGCCATCATGGCTTTGCCTTGCTTTATGGGCTGCTGTTCCTTTTCCTGCTTGGCGTACTCATCGCCTTCAACATCCTTTCCCCCTCGTCTAACGCCGAGATCTGGGAAATCGCCTTCTATGACGTCATCTTGGGCTTCATCGCCTTGATGCTGGCCTATATGCTTTTCCTCTCGATATTCCCGCTTGGGGGAACCTTGGTCGAGTATAACGGGTATGGTCTTCGGGTTAAGACGCTAAAAGGCAAAGCCGAGATCCCATTTTCGAGGATAAGCGCGGTTGAAATAAAAACCCATGGCAACTGGAATTCTGGGAGGCTCCTGATCAGGACTTTCGGGGCCAATTATTCCGTTTATCCATTAAAAGACCTAAACCAAGTCAAAACCATCATCGACGAAGTCAAATCCGATAAACGGTTCTAAGCCTAAGCCCTTCCTCCATTGACTGAGGGCGTTGGCCCATGGGAAAATTAAATATGAGCCAAATCGAGAAAGGAAACACCAGCTTCGAATTTGCCTGTTTCGACGTGCCGGAGATCCTTTCCAACAAGGAAACGTCCCACGATACGGGGGAATATAACGAAATAAGGATCAGCGGCGGCCTTTTGGCGGCGGAGGCGGAGGAGGAATCCTCCGATTCCGAGGATACATCCTCCTCTTCCGCGTTAACCGGCTCCATCGGCATGATAATCGGGGTTGGGGGCATCGTCATCGGAACGGTTGGGGCCATTTCCGCTTCCATGGGCTTTCTAAGCGGCGAAAGCGTCATCGGCATTAGCCAAGCCCAATGCGCCTTTTCCCTTGAAAACGCCGATTACCAAGACATAAGCGTCCGGCTTAAAGACGGCTCGGGGGCCGTAATGCAAACCGCCTCCTTGCTCCCTGGCGAAAATGAAAAAACCTATGTGGCCGAGTTTTCCGGGCTTATCCCGGATTCGCTTTATTACCTCGAAGGAATCGACGACGACGGGGACCTTTTCGACTTGGGGGAAGGGAACTCCTTTAGGACCCTGCCGATCCCAAACTACGAAATAAGCGTCGACGAAAGCCATTATGACAAGCAAGCGGGGATCTACGATTTGTCATTTGTTATCGATAACCCGCATGGGTACGAGATCGAGGCGATTCTATGTTGCGAGGCCGACGAAACGCTTAATAGCCGCCTTATTTCTTCCAAGGGGCTTTACCGATTCACCTTGCCAAGCATCCTCTCCTCCTACCGCCTGCAGCTTTATCAGGAGGGGTATTTGGTCGGCCAAACCTCCTGGAGCGATTTCCAGGGGGTTACTCCGATAGAGGAGACCGTCGATATCGGCATATCCAGTTTGTATATGGGGGTGAGCCTTGGCGAAGTCGGATTTGAGGATATCGAAGTCAGCATCCTAAGCCAATCTGGGGAGGATGCCTCGGGGGCGTTGGAAGTGGGGATGGACGGGGATGTCCTTTACATAATGGATTACGACCTCGAGCCCGATTCCCCCTATACCTTGCGCATAACCGACCCAAACCGCCCAAGTTTCACCTATCTGTCCTATCCGTTTAAAACTTTGCCGATTCCCCATTATGAGATAACCATCGATTATTCGGGATTCTCGCTTGAAGAGGGCGTTTACGACGTAAGCTTTTCCATCTCCAACCCCGAGGGGCGCTACATCGACGCCTACTTAAGCTGCCTAAGCGATCCGAGTTTGGATGATTTTTACTATTTCGTGGAAAACACAATAGAAGTCACCCTTCCTTCGCCTTATTCGGTTTATCGCCTTGATTTGACCCAAGACGGCTTTGCGGTCGGATCGGTCGAATTCAGCGCTTGTCAGATGATGACCTTAGCCGAGGAGACGTTTGTTTGCTCTGGCACCTCATTCTCAACCCAAATCGAGCTTGGCGACGTCCCATTGGGCAGCTTTTTGGCCTATTTGAACCCGGTAAGCTTCCTTGGGGACCGGCTTGAGCTTGAGATTGCCCCGGTCGACGGCTATAACCGAGTCTACCTTGCGATGGAAGGGCTAGAGCCAAACGAGGAATACGAATTGGAGATAGTCGATCCCGAGCGCGAATCCTTCGTCTACCTCTCCCATTCGTTTGTCACCTCATCCTAGGATTTATATAATCAAAGAAAGGAAAAACCATGCCGAAAAAGAAGAAGAAAAGCAAAAAGCTCGTCATCTCGTTCCATGCCATAAGCATCGCCATCATCGTCGCAGCCTACGTCCTTTTGATCGTCGGTTCCTATTATTGGAAAGACGACCACTGGTATCAGGTGTTCAACCCCTTCGCGAAGTTCCCGACCGATCCGGAGGCCCCCGAGTATGCGCTGGACATGCTCGTGCGGATCGTCTCGCTTTGCTTCGTCGTCATCACCATCACCCACGTCGTCCGCTTGCTCTTGGCTATCTTGGGGGCGAGGGTCAAAAGGGGGCAATCTCTGGCCAGTTTGCTTTCTAGCTTTGCCAAATACCTCGGGGCCATCATCTTGGTCTTCGCGATACTTGGGACGCTGGGCATCGATACGACCGTGCTTCTTGCCAGCGCCGGCATTCTCTCGCTTATAGTCGGCTTAGGCGCGCAGCCGTTAATCGAGGACATATTCGCCGGCATCTTCATCGTCTTTGAGCATACCTTCGAAATCGGCGACATCATCGTCGTCGACGGTTTTAGGGGCACGGTCAAGGAAATGGGGATCCGCTCCACCAAGATTGAAGACGCTGGGGGCGACGTGAAGGTCATCAACAACTCCGACATCCGGACCCTCATCAACATGACCTCGAAGCTTTCGACCGCCATCTGCGACATCTCGATTAGCTATTCCGCCGACATCAAGAAAGTCGAGAAGGTCCTCGCCGACAACCTTCCCGCGATAAAGAAAAGGAATAAGAGCATCGTCAACGGCCCAACCTATGTCGGCGTCCAGTCCTTATCCGATTCTGCCGTCCTCTTGCGGGTCATCGCCGAATGCAATGAGACGATGCGTTACCAGGTTCAGCGCGACATCAATAGGGAGCTGAAGCTCATATTCGACAAAAACCGCATATCCATCCCCTTCCCCCAAATCGTCGTCCACCAGGCGGAAAAGGAAGGCGAATAGCCGCTATTTCCTTTCCCTTGAAATCTCGATGGCGATTACCGCTTCAAAGACAGAGCCGGGATCTACATACTCGGCGAAAAGGAAAAGCCATCGAGCCAATAACGGATAAGTAGGCAAAATAAAGGGTTTTAAGAAAACAAGCGGGTTATTGCGGGCCTTTTAGGCTTCGACGGGAAGGCGGAAAAAGCCGCAGAGATTTTCGACTTTAACCTGCTCGGCATAGCCAAGCTGGAAGCTGTTTCCCTTAACCTCGATCCCGTCGAGTAGGTCGAAGTAATAGGCGGTTATCGGCTTTTCCTTCGCCATAACCTTGATTTGGCTTAGCAACATCCGGAAGTCGGTTTTCTCGCTGGCGAAATCGACCTTGACCGCCATCTTGAATCCGAACTCCCCTTTTCTCACCTGGCTTGGCGTCGGGTTGGCCTTGGTCCCGTTTACGCCGCCTTTTACGGCATCGACCACCCCAGGCAGCCTTTTTATGGACAATAGGTCTTCCTCAATCCCCTGATATGCGAATGCCAAGCTCTTCTTCATGACCCGGCCATTATAAGCGCATTTTGCCTTTTGGGGGGTCTTTATTTTGCTTTGCCTATAAAGGATAATGGGCCCGAGGTAATTGAGCATGAAGAAAGAAAACGCCCAAGGCGGGATATCCGTCGAGGAGAAGGTTTCCCTCCTTTATGGGGACGGCAATTGGCGGATACGCGGCATACCCTCTTTGGGGTTGGAGCCGCTTACGATGCGCGATGGCCCGTTGGGGCTAAGGATGTGCAACGACGCGAACGATTGGGCCAAGGACAAAACCGAGCCGACCATCGGCTATCCCTCGCCCTCCTTGCTCGCCTGCTCGTTCGACCCGGAATTGCTTTCCGAGGTCGGGAAGGCGATGGGGCGGGATTGCCGGGAGCATGGCGTCGACGTGCTTCTTTCCCCGGGCATCAACATCAAGCGCAACCCCCTATGCGGCCGCAATTTCGAATACTATTCCGAGGACCCCTATTTGGCGGGCAAGCTTTCCGCCGCTTTCATTAAGGGCATCCAAAGCCAAGGAGTCGGGGCCTGCATAAAGCATTTTTGCTGCAATTCGCAGGAAGATTACCGGATGGTCAACGATTCCATCGTCGACGAGAGGGCCCTCCACGAGATTTACCTCAAGCCCTTTGAAATAGCCGTCAAGGAAGCCAAACCCTGGCTTTTGATGACTTCCTACAACAAGATAAACGGGACCTATGCCTCCGATTCGGAGTATTTGCTTAAGGATCTGCTCCGCGGCGAATGGCATTACAACGGGGTCGTCATCTCCGATTGGGGCGGAACCGCCGATTACGTCAAAAGCCATAACCGCGGCTTAGACGTCGAGATGCCTTGCCTAATCGATAGGAAAGAGGACCTGCTTAAGGGATTGAGGTGGGGCAAACTCGATTCCTACGAGGTCAACCAAACCGCCGAGCGGGTCAAGACGCTGCTTGAAAAGGCCAAAAAAGGCCGTTTGGCCCATTCCGATTACGATGAAGGCGAAAACCGCCGCATCGCCTTGGAAGCGGCCGTGAAATCGATGGTCTTGCTCAAAAACGAGGACAAGGCCCTCCCGTTGAAGAACTTCAAAGACGTCGCCATCATCGGCGAATTGGCCAAATCGCTTCGCATAAGCGGAGGCGGCTCAAGCCGGGTCAACCCCAGCGGGGAGGCCACCTTCCTTTTAGACGATTCGATGGCCTCTTGCTTCGCCCAAGGCTATGCCCTCGACGGGAAGGCCAATGGGGAAACGCTTAAGATCGAGGCCGTCGATTTGGCCGCGAAAAAGAAGAAGGTCATCCTCTTCCTCGGGCTAAGCGAGGTCAAGGAATCGGAAGGCTATGATCGGACCAGCCTTTCCCTGCCCCAGGATCAGCTTGACCTTTTCGACGCCATAAGACAGGTAACCGAGAACATAATCGTCGTCCTCAACGTCGGGGCCCCGGTCGAATTGCCATTCGCCGACAAGGCCAAAGCCATCCTGCTTTGCTATTTGCCAGGGCAAGAGGGCGGGGAGGCCATTAAGCGCATCCTCCTCGGGGAGGTTTCCCCCTCGGGTAAGCTTTCCGAGACTTGGCCGCTCCATCTTTCCGACGTTCCAAGCTTTGGTTTCTACCCCGGCACCCAAACCCAATCCCTATACCGCGAGTCGATTTACGTCGGCTACCGTTATTACGCCTCCTGCGACAAAGCGGTTCGCTTCCCCTTCGGCTATGGGTTAAGCTATGCGAAATTCAAATACGGCAAGCTTTCCTTAAGCGAAAAGGCGATCGCCGATGGAGAAAGCGTGAAGGCTTCAATCCCGGTGAGCAACCTAAGCAAAATCGGCAGCGAGCTCGTCGTCGAGCTTTACGCCACCCCGCTTGAGCCTAACGTCTTCAAGCCAAAACGCACCCTCATCGCCTTCCAAAAGCTCTTTTTGGCCCCGGGGGAAACCAAGCTATTTGATTTCGAGATCCCATTCGACGCCTTTGCCCATTATGACGTCTCCTCGTCTAGGTTTGACGTCGAAGGCGGGAAATACGCCATCGAGGCGGCCTCAAGCGCGAATGACGTCGAGTCTAAGGCTTGCCTGAAAGTCGTCTCCGACGCCGAATTCGCTTCCAAAAGGACCCAGCTCCCCGTCTACTATGCCGTCCCCAAAGGCGGCTTCCTCCAATACGATTCGGAGTTTGAGCGGCTTTTGGGCCACCACGTCCCCTTTTCCCGTGATCCGCGGAGCAAACCCTATACCCTGCATTCGACTTTAGGCGACATCGCCGAGACCTGGATCGGGAGGATATTGATAAAGAAGGCCCTTGGCCTTGAGGGGGCAAACGATGAGATGTTCAAACGCTCAATCCTCTCCCTTCCCATCCGCAACATCGTCATGAACGGCTATCGCCAGAAAACCGTCTTGGCCATCCTGGACATGGCCAATGGCCATCCATTCAAGGCCCTGATGCATCTTCTTTTCGGGGTGAGGCGCCATGATCTTTGATTTGCTCCTCTCCCGCGGCTTCAAAAAGGCCTTTGGCCATCGCGGGGACGGGCTGCCGACTTTGGCTTATCCGCCAATATCCTCTTTCGGCCCCAAAACCAAGCCCTTTTCCTTTCTTTCCGAAGGGCGCCGCCTATATGGTGAAGTCGCCTACCCAAAGGACAAACCCCTCGGGCTCATCGTCTTCTTCCATGGCCTTGGGGCCGGCTATACGGCCTATAGCCAGGAAATCGCCTTTTACGCGGAAGCTGGCTACTTGGTCTATGCCTTCGACTACATGGGCTGCATGCAAAGCGAGGGGACGGGCATGGGCGATTTGGGCCATCCATTGCTCGACCAAAGGGCCTTCTTCGCTTTTTTAAACGGGCAAGATGAGGCTAAGGGGCTATCCCGATACTCCGTCGGGCATTCCTGGGGAGGTTTTCTTTCCTGCGCCGCTTTGCTTGAACCCTCTTTTGGCGTCAAGGCGGCCGTAAGCTTCGCCGGCTTCTACTCGATTCCCGACATCGTCTGCCATAGCGCCCCCGCCTTAAGGAAAAGCAAAGCCAAAGTGGCCCGGTATTTCAAGAAAAGGTATGGGGAGGTCGGATCGCTTGGCCTAAGCGATATCGCCGCGATTTCCCAAAAGCCCATTCTTTACATCCAAGGGGATGAGGACGATGTCGTCCCCTTCTCCGAGAACTATAAACGGCTTCAAGGGGAAAAGCTGCCTAAGGGATTCGTCTTGCTTTTGTCCAAAGGCCGGGGCCATCAGCCTTATTGGGTAAAGGAAAGCTACCGTTATTTCCTTGAGGTATTCGAGAAGGGGAGGCCCGCTGATTTCGACCGCGACCCCGAATACGTCGTCGATTATGGCAAGCTGCAGCATGACGACCCCATCATCATGGGCAAGACGCTTGCTTTTATAAAAGAAATCGACAAGCGCGACGAAGCGGAGTAATATAACGCCCGTGCACTGGTGGCGGAATTGGTATACGCGCTAGTCTCAGGAGCTAGTCGGGCAACCGGTGTGAGTTCGAGTCTCATCCAGTGCACCATTATCATTGCCTAGAAAAGGGCAATGGACACGCGCTCATAGCTCAGCTGGATAGAGTGCAAGCCTCCGAAGCTTGAGGTCAGGCGTTCGAATCGCCTTGGGCGCGCCAATTAGAAAAAAGTGCCGATAAAGTCGGCATTTTTTGCTATTTGGAAGACATTTTGGAAGACATTTCGGAAGGCAATGCGTCTTTGCTTGACGGTTCGGCCTTGAAAAGGGCCTCAACCATGTTGGATGTCTCCCCTGGGAACAGATGGGAATAGGTGTCGAGCGTCTCCTTGACCGACGAGTGCCGTAGGTGGCGGGCCACCAGCAGCGGGCTCATCCCCTCGTGGATCAGATGCGAGGCGCAGCTGTGGCGGAGGCCGTGGAAGCGGATGAACGGGACGCCGGAGGACTCGATGTGAAGCCCCATGACCCTCCTGATCGTCGTCCTCGACGTCCTCTTCCCGGCGAAGAATATCCAATCGTCCGGGGAGGCGGCAAAGGCGCGCTTATATTCCGAAAGCTCCGAAGCGAGCCATCCGGGGATCGAGACGTTGGCGCTTGAGCTTCTGTTTTTGGTGGTGGATATGTTCCCAAGGTTGTCCATCGCCTTGTTAACGGAGATCGTCTTCTTCTCCTGGCTGAAATCCGACCATTTCAGGGCGAGGAGCTCGCCTAGCCTAAGCCCGCAGACGTATGTGACCTTGAAAAGCATTTTGAACTTGTCGGAATCGTCGAAAGAGCCTATGAAGCGCGCCCATTCCCCGTCGGTCCAGAACGAAAGCTTCTCTTTGCGCATCTCGATGGGGAAGGGCTTTAGAACCGCTTTGGCCCTCGCCACCGCCTCAAAGCCCATGATCTCCTTCTCGCCTGCTTTGTCGAGCAGCTGCCTGACCGTGATCAGGATCTTGTTCTTCCAATCCGCCGTGAGCGGGAGGGCGGCCACGTGGGCGCGGAAATCGGCGATCGATGCCTGGCTAAGCGCCTCAGCCGCCGATTTGGATCCGTTGAAGTACCCTCTTACGTATTTTTCGACGATGTGGTTCTTGTGGTAGGCGGTTTGGGCTTTGTACTCGGTTTCCCATTCTTTCTCCACGCGGTCAAGGAACGGATAAAGCAAAGCTCCTTTTCCTTTGCTGGAAACGGGATTCTTGGTCTTTTTCGCATCGCGGACCAGGGCTTCCTCCATTTGCTGGACGTAGCGCTTGCCGCGGTCCTTTGTCCAATTCCTGTTGTAGATGGAAACCGTTTTGAAAGTGCCATCGGGCTGTTTTGCCTTGTAACAAATGAAAAATCGTTTCTTAGCGTTTGACCAATGTACGGACATATTTCTCCTTAGATTTGTTATAATCAAAGGGCGCTAGCAATGGCGCCTTGCCGCCTTCCCCGAATGTTACCAGCAGCAGGGGAAGGCTTTTACTTTTTGATTACAAAAGCCG
Organism: Candidatus Alloenteromonas pullistercoris; assembly: GCA_017694295.1. GTDB lineage: Bacteria > Bacillota_I > Bacilli_A > RFN20 > CAG-826 > Alloenteromonas > Alloenteromonas pullistercoris. The sequence goes on from JADINA010000022.1 coordinate 19,833, forward strand.
AAATGAATGTTTCGATATCCTTCAATTTCGAAAGGTCGGTTATCTTGTTCAATGTTTCGATCAGGATTTCCCTCTCTTTGACGATTTCCGCGCTTTCGATTTTTGAAAGATTAGGATTTTCCTCTAAAAATACGTCAACGGGGATATGGAGAATTTGGGAAAGCCTCCATATATGCGATCGCTTGATAGTTTTGATGTTTCCGGTTTCCCATCTCGACAATGTTGACCGGTTAACGTCAAGCTGGTCGGCGACATAATTTGAAGATAAGCCTAGTTCTTCTCTTCGACTTCGTATCAGTTTTCCTATCTCTTCGTCTAACACAAAAAACCTCCTTGGAAAATGATAAACAACTATGTGCAATAATGCAATAGACTTATCATTTTTAGCAATTTGTTGTTGCATAATGAAAATTAACCATTTACTATTTTTGTGTGCAAAATGCACAGGAGGAAGGCATGTTCAGTATCAAGGCAATGAAAAAAGCAATGATAGATTGCAATGTTTCGGCTAAAGAATTGGCTGATAAGCTTCATATTTCAGTTTCTACATTATCGAGAAAAATTAACAATTCTGGCAACTTTTCTCGGTCTCAAATCGAAATATTGATTGCGGTGTTTGGGTATGAAACCGCCAAATCGTTCTTATTCAGCGATTTAGTTGCATAATGCAAAGGAGGATATATGAAAGAGAAAGTCTTTATCTCACCTGAGATGAAACTGAAGCTGCTAAGCAAGCTCGGTTTGGACGTCACCGACGTCATGCTTCTATGCGGATGCGCCAAATCCAAGGCGTTCGCCATCATGCGGATTTGCCGCGACGAATACGGCGGTCAGGCGGGATGCATGACCACCAGGATCACCCCGAGGTCGCTTTGCCGATACATGGGCGCGGACCTCAAGGAGGAGATGCTTCTGTTGGAGGAGGTCTGCATCCGCCGGGAGAATCTGCTACGAAAGGAAAACGGCAGTGTTTTTGATCGCTAAGACCGATTTCGGGCGCCCGGATTGCCCTGGCATTGGCGATTCGTTTCGAATCAGCAAAGGGCCAAACCGGGGGGACTACGTCATCGAGTCGGTCTTAGATCGCGGCGATTTTCCAGGGCTCAAGCCTGGATACGTCTTGATCTCGATGAGGAGAAAGGGGGATTGAATATGAATCCGATCGTTTGCCGGAGGATGCGCAAGTGGGGCATCCGAATAGTCGATCTCGCTAATGTCGAAGAAGCGTCTGAGGCCAAGTGGCCTAAGGGGTTGTTCATCTGCCGTTGTTTCGATGTGCTTGACCTTGCGGCAAAAACCGTTCGCACGTTCTTCGACGAGGGCGAGCTTATGGCTTTCCTCGGTGAATCGAGGAGGCGGCTCGTTTGCAAAAAGTCCTATCTGGCCATCGACAACGCCTGCGGCTTTGGGTTCGAGAAGAAATTCCCGACCCTTGGGGGAGCCGTCGATTGGCTGACCCGCAGCCTGGTGATTGTATGTTGATCAAATGGACTTTTTGCAGGGCGGGCGATGTTATGCGCCTTGTTATACGGAAAAAGCCGAAGAAACGTTGGCCTTTAAACAAAAACGGGGCCCCTTGTAAGAGACCAACTGAGGGTATTTTCAGCAACCCACAGAGACGTCCATTCCCGTCTTTTGCCCCCAAACGATAATCCTGGCTGGGCTCTGCTGCAAGAAGCATAAGTAAAGCAAAACGAACAATGGGAAGGGGCAAGCTTGTGCGCCAAAGCAATCGCGGGGTTGCTTTGTGAGGCCCGGCGGCGGCACACCGCCTGAATAGAACGGCAACCGAGTTACCTGGGATAAGGAGGAATACAACAATGGCAAACAGAAGGATGATCTCCAAAAGCGTCATCAAGAGCGACGCGTTCACGATGCTGCCGCTGGCGGCGCAGGCGCTTTACGTCCACATACTGATGGATGCGGACGACGACGGATTTTGCTCGAATCCGATCATGGAAGTGCGTTCAATCGGCGCGAAGAAAAAAGATTTGGATTTGCTTATTGAGAAGGGCTTTCTCATCTCTTTCGATGACGGAATCGTCCTCGTGAAGCATTGGCTTGTTAATAATGCCATTAGAAAAGACCGCTATAAGACTTCTGAATATACTTCCCATTTATCCGAAATCTACGTAAAACCCAACGGAATATATACGAAATCGAAGGAAAAGGGGATTCCAGCAAACGAGTATGTGGGCGCTTCGGATGGTTGCCAGTCGGTTGCCGAAAGGTTGCCAGATGGTTGCCAAATGGTTGCCAGTTGGTTGCCACAGGATAGGTTAGGTAAGGATAGTTTAGGTAAGGGTAGTTTAGGAAAGGAAAGGTTAGGAAAGGAAAACCTTTCCGTTAACAACAAGTGTAAACCAGTTCAAACAAGTACAAAGCAGCCCGAGCTGCTGCGCAAATTCCTCGACTTTGGATTTTTGGACGAATCCGAATTGGAGGATCCCCAATGGCTCGATTGGCTGAAGTCCCAATGGAGCACGAAGGAGGAATACGTCGACCTGAAGATCAGGATTGATTACGTCCTCACCGGGATCTCCAACTACGTCCAAGTCGGCGAGGACGGCAACGGCAAGCCGCTATTCAGGTGGAGGGTATCGCCGGAGAAGCTTGCCGGGATCGCCAACAAGTACGCCTGGTTCACATCGGCCATGGAGAAGAACGGGAAGGGGACAACCGACGATGGCGACGAGCCTTTCTGACGCTTTCTCCGGGGAGGATGGCTATGTCTAGGAGCAGGTTCATAGGGGAAAGGGCATCGGTCCTAAGGGCCGATTTGTCCGACCGCAGGGTCCGGTGCGTGATCTCGGAATCAGGATTGAAGGCGGGGGATAGGATCGCCTATGTCTGGATCCCCGGCATCGACGTCCGCGAGCGGTGCGCCGATTTGCTCACCGTGGAATGGGCCGCCGAAAGCGATGGCCTCCTTCCCGGATACCGGCTTTACGGGGTCGTCCCGGCGATCAAGGCGATCGTCAAGTGGAGGAAGCCCTGATGCAGCCTTCGCTCGCCAAAGCCCAAAAGGCCTTTGCCGGCGACGCCATCGAGGAGGCGATCGAGCTTCTAAGCCAGGCGAAGGAGGTGCTCCGCGGGGCCGGGGTAGCCTCCTCGTCGGTAACGTCGGCGATGTCCGACTTAAGGCTCAAGCTCGATTCGATCAAGCACCCGAAGCGCTACTACAAGGGGCGCTACCTCATCGGGGTCTATGCCGACTCTGGGGAGACGTTGGTCGCCGCCTTCGACAACGCCGAGCAGCTCGCCGTGTGGCTCGATTGCTCGCCGAGGGCCGCCAGGGTGATGATCGGCGACGGCTCGGTCGGCGGATTCAGGCTGATCAAGGTCCCGATTTAAGCGCAAAGAACGCAAAAGGAGAAACGAAGATGAAGCTGAAGAACGAAATGGAGCGGAGGGCATATGCCCAGAAGCCGGAAAACTGGGAGACGGTTTCCGAGGTCGAGGCGATCGCGGGACATCGGTCGCTTAAGGTCGAGAGGCTTAAAGGCACCCCGATTGTGAGGATCCTCGGCTGGGTCTGCCTGCCGTGGTTTGGCGGGAGCTGGCACGAGCTTGGGACTTACGAGCTGGTCGGGGAGACCGGGGCCGTGAGGACGATCGAGTCGCTTTCGATGACGAAAATCGCCAAAAGGCTGAAGGACCTCGGCGTATGATCTGGCGCAAAGTCGACGCCAAAGGAAGGCTTCCCCTGGGGAAAGACGCGCTTCGGGCCCTTGGGGCCGCCGTCGGCGACGAGCTGGAGATCGTGGCCAACCCAGATGGCTCGGTGACGATCCGGAAGGCGAAAACGGCGATGGCGATGGATGCCATCGGCGCCTAGCTGCCTCCGTTGCTCGGCGGGCGGAAACGGGCGGCAAAACCAGCCTCGGCTAAAAGCCGACAATTCGTTGAGGCAGATTATGGACATTTGCTCTACAAATGCGATTTCGGAAAAATTTTTATCACTATGTGATAACGATTGTTCAAAAACATGAATTTTACGCACTTGAGGAAGTTTTTCGAAAACCGGGTGTTTAATGCTAAGGGAAAGGAGGCGGGGATGTCCAAAAAGAAAACTTTATGGGAACACAAGCTGGCGACAAAAAAGGCTATGCCGAGGCGCGATCCGCTCGGGATGTACAAAGACCGAAACGACCGCTTCTTTCTGTCGAAGGCCACTCAACGCGGCAAGGCGATTCACCCGGCAGCCGTGGTCGGTGAGCAAGACCATAGGGTTCTTTACGTTCTGGTGACACATAAGACGGGCGGCCGTTATGGGGAATATGGCGATCCAAACCCAAACGCGGGAAGAGGCAAGGACGGCAAACCGGCAAAAGTCGGTTTGAACCACGCCGTGCAGCAAAGTTCCGACGCAAAACTGTGGGTTAACAAAAAATACTCAGATTACCGCCATGAGCCTATCGATCCTGGACTAGACAAAAGGGTTCGGAAATACAGGGACGGCCTTTTGAGGGAAAAGGACGAAAGAAACAAAAAATGAGCCATACCAAGTCGCATTGACGGCGACCCTTCCAGAAGGAAGGTTGGCAGCACCGGGATTGCTCCCGATCGAGGCTCATTGATGATTATCCCTTCGCGTTGGTCCGAAGTCAAACGGAAAACGAATCTACCGCGGCGTTGGACCAAGACCCAAAGGAACCAAATCACGCCAACACAAATAGCCTAGAAAGCTATCGGCCAGCTGCGCGGCTGGTGTGCCACAAACGGAGGAAAAACTAATGGCAAAGAAATCGAACACGGCGGCGAAGGTCGCCATCAGCATCATCGCCTTAGGGCTCGTCGCAGGGGCTCTTGGCGCGGCAACCAGGGGATTCAGGAACTGGGATCCCGAGACCTGGTTCAACTACTGGGGGCAGGGCGAGCCGGAGGAAAGCGATCCGATCGAAAGCGAGCCCGGGGACGAGGAGATCGGCGGAACGGACGTCAACGTTTTGCTTAGGGGCGGCAGGAGCTTCGCCTCGAAAGCGAGCGTCGGGGACACCAAGGAGGTCATCGCCACCCTGCTCGCCTCCGACGGGGAGACGCCGGTGGACGATTCCACCCCAAACGACATCGCCCCGTCCGACGACCGGATCCTTTGGGAATCGTCCGATCCCTCCAAGGTCAGCGTCGCCGAGTCCATCACCCATTCCGGGGAGTCGAACCAGCTGCAGCTCAAGTCGCTTTTCTCGGGGGAGGTGCAAATCATGGTTAAGCCCTTGCTAAGCGCCCCCGGGACTGAGACTACGTTCACCGTCGATTACCAAAGCCTCGTGCAGTCGCTTAAGGTCGTTGGATGGTACACGCCAGACGCGACGGAGAACCCATTTGCCGACTGGTCGGACACTAGCGGCACTGCCTACCAGGATTACAAAGGGCACGTTGCCTCCGATTTCGAAAGAGATTACAACCAAGTGATGGATTGGGTGGAACAAGGCGATTACTCGGGCGTTATTGAGACCGTCGCCGCCTCGGCAAAGGTTTCCAACCAGGACATGATCGATGTCGATAGTCTCGAAAACCCCTTGCATTTCTATAAGCGCAAGGCCAATGATTCGATGTTCAGGGGGGCGACGCTTTTCCATCACGACATCGCCTACGTCCTTGTCAAAGGGACCGCCGCCGATGGGGCGGAGGATCTCGATATAGCCTCGATGACTCCGCAGATAAGCATCAATGGTGGCCAATACGAAGATCCGGCATTCGACAACAAACTTCGGCTTAGCCAAGGCGATAACGCAACGGAGGCCTACGGATATTTCATGATCGAAGGGCTGCTGGCTGCCGATAAGACGATTCAGTATACGTATACGGTCGGCGACGCCTCAGTCACCTTCGTGCTGAACCGCTTTGTCGCTTCCGGCGGCGTTCAGACCGATTCCGAAAGCGTCCACTTCTAGCCAGGGGGTCATCGCGATGTCCAAGAGCAAGACCAAAAGCAAGCATGGCGTAGCAATCGCGTGTGCCCTCGTGGCCATCGGCGGGGCCGCCGCCGCCATTTCCATCGCCGCCCCGAGGATCGCCGAAGCCGCCGAGGAGGAGCTGGAGGGCCCAAAAGTCTCCGTCGACCTGGCGGAGCTGAAGGCATCGGGACAGCCGGAGTTTTTGGCCGTGGAGGCTCTTAACGCCGCCTCGCCGAAAGAGCTATTCGCCGGGACGATGGCAACCGCCGACATCGGGTCCGCCGTGCAGGAGACGATGGAGTATTCCAACGATGAGGCCTCCGCTCTGGTGGGGAAGGTCGGCGAAGGGGATTGGATCTACATCGGGAAAAGGGATGGGACGGTCATCTCATACACGACCTTCGCCTCAACGGAGCCCTTCCAGGACGCCCGGGTTCGGCTCCTGGTCTCCGAATCAACCGCTGGGTATTTCTCCGTCTCCGCCATCCAAGCCCTTTGGACCGGCAAATTCCTGATCGCGACCACGGCAAACGATGGGTCTACCGGCAACCTAACAGGCGGGGTGGCCGCCCTTAGGGCCGGCGACTCCTTCACATTGGACGAGCCGATAAGGCTTTCATACGTAAACGAGGACGAGGGGATCGTCGCCAGGGACTGCGGATTCATGGTCCAATACCATTCCAACCTTTCACCGATCTACAGCGGGGTCTCGATAGCCGATGGAGCGCTTCGCTTCGACGTCTCCGCCCATAGCGACCTGATTTGGACCGAGCGGCCTTCTGGCATCGCGGCGATCGCGCTGGAGATGGCTGGCGGCTTCGCCTATGATTCCGCGATCCTGACATTCGCGAGGCCGGAAGGATATGGAGGCGATGCGTCCGTATCCGTCGATTTCAACGAATACGTCCGCTTCGGCGGGTTAGACAGCATTGAGGTCAAGGTCGACTGCGGCTCGCCGCTGGATTACCTCGCGGTTTCGGTGGAGGGCATGGCCGACCTGATCGGAATCGAGTTCGAGGAGGCAAACATATGAAAAAGGCGCTTTGCATGGCCGCGTTCGCCGCATTTTCTCTCGCCGGATGCTCCTCCGGATCCCAGGCGGAAGCCAAGGGGGTCGTGATCGACGATCAGGCATTGTTCATCGGGATCGAGAAGGAGCGCGACGGGATGGAGGTCAGGCTTGAGCTTTCGGTGCTTTCGCCCTTCTCCGACGCCTTCGACTACGATGCGCTCTATGGGGGCCATTGCGAGATTCGCGAGGAAATAGGAAGCTCGGATGAGGCATTTCAGGCGATGGACGGCCAGTCCTCTGAGCTTGTCTTCCTCGACGTCGCCTCCTTCCTGAGCGGGCGGACGGAATATGAGCCATGGGCCTATTGGAGCGCCCCTGGCATCGACGCCGGGATGGGGATTGCCGTCAGGACCGCGATTGGGGAGGGCGATCAGGAGATCGTCAGCGACTATTGCATGATCGACCAGGGCGGGATCTATTCCGTCGGCCTGGCCGAGGTCGACGGGGCGCCATGCCAAGTCGACCGGGAGAACGTTTGGAGGTATGTCGAATGAGGAAAGCAGCTTTGGGGGCTTTGTCGTTCATGGCCCTGGCGATCCCCTCCGCCATCGCCTCGCCTTGCCTGGCGAAAGGCGTTTTCGCCGCCCAGGAGATGTCACCTGATTCGTCCAACATAGCCGAGTCCGACGTCTATTGGGACATCTATTCGATGTGCGCGGACAAATGGATGGAGGATCACCCGGATTCAGCCGGGTTCAACCCCTATTACATCACCCCGAAATACGGAAGCTCGCACACAAAGTCCCTAATCGGATCCAGCTTGGCGGTCGTGCCCAGCGGAGAGGATCTTTACCTCTACATGTGGTTCGACACCAGCGATTACGGCTGGAACGGGGATTCAGGAGAGGTCGCGCTTTCGACGTCGACCGCGATCGCCGAGTCAGGCGGATACGAGGTTGAGGAGCGGACCGTGGACGCCCAGCTCGTCTCCGAATACGGCTTTGACAGCACGGGTGGTTCCAACTGGCTTGCCAAATACCGCCTTTCCGGGGCTTTGGAGGGAGGAAGCGGGAACAAGCACGTCGAGCTGCTTTCGTTCTCCTTCATCTACTTCGACCAGGATGGCGAGCAGCAGACGGTCTCGATAGAACTCAGCGAGGATTTGCAGTGGAACGGCGATCAGGTCGATGACGGCGGCTTCGAATACGCCCTCGAATCGGACAATTACGTAAACATCCGCCGCAAGAAGGTCAACATGATCCTCGAGCCGGACCTTAATTCCGACAAGGAGGATTGGGAATATCGTTCCAATTCGTCCATGTTTGCGGACGATGGGTCCTCCATGGCCGATAAAAACTGCCTAGCGGAGTTCAACATCGACGCCAAAAAGGCCACCGCCTATGAGAGGATGTACGAGACAACTTATTGCTTTTTTGAGCCGGTCGACTACTTCTCCGACGGCGCGAGGATCGAATACCCGATAAACCAGGTGACGGAGATTTCCTTCTCCTTCAACCGGATGACATATCGGTATAGCGCATCGGGATTTGAAAACGACATGCTCGATTTCGTCGATACGATGCCTTGTTACACGGGGCTTTACGGAAAGCCGAACTATAAGAGCCCTCTGGAAAACGGCGCCTACTTCAGCGATGAGTCCTATGAGTACGTGGAGAAGACGGTTTCGATTAACGAAGGCGTTTCCTACGTCACTAGGGACGAGCGGAACTTCCTTTTCTGGAATTGGCCCGAGGAGCGCTCGAAGATGGACGCGATCGTCGACTGCTCGGACACCTCGGGATGGGAGGATGATCCCGATTACGCGACTCTCCTGCAGTTCATCGAGGACAACAAGTGGGATTACCGCTGGGCCTTCCTCGTCGACCAGAGCGAGCGAAACGGATACGAGATCGGCAGCGAGAAGATAAAGTACAACGGGTGGTGGTGGCGGCACTGGAACGCCTACACCGAATGCCATGAGGTCACCGACCTCGCGATATTGCGCCTTAAGTTCTCCAACGTCGCCAACGAGTCCTTCGACCTGACCGCCCTCGACACGACCGACAATACCGAGTCGGTCTACGTCCCCTCAACCGGCGGGAGCGTCGTCGGCGTCAACGGCCACATAGTCTCGCCCATGAGCCCCGACCTCAACGCCTGGGAGAACTTCCTCGACGTCTTGAGGATCATCGGCGTCTGCCTCGGCGCCGCATTGCTCATCTATGGCCTGTGGAAGGTTTATAAGCTAGTCGCAACCGTCAAATCGGTGAAGAGGTGAAAACGCCGCAAAACAAGGAGGAAACGAAAATGAAAAGCGGAACCAAAATAACAATTGCCGTCCTGACCACGGCCCTAATCGTCGGGGGCGCCGCGGCCGCCCTTTCGATATACGACCGGGAGCTTTCGTCGGTAGAAGACGCCGATAGGATCACCGTCACCATGCCCGGTAAGTCGGATGCCGGGACATACACGAGCCTTTACGTCTGGTGCATCCACGACTCCATCGCCACCGAGGACCATAAGAGCGAGCCGCTGGGACCGGTGTTCGGCTTACAGCTCATATCGGCATACGAGGCGGGGGACGAAAGGGTAACCGCCGGGGAGGAGGGCTATTACACCGTGGACCTTTCCGACGAGCTGCCAAACGGGCTTAGCCTTTCCGGATTCCTGGGTACCGGCGGCTATATCGGGGCGATCGTCAGCTATTCGACCGAGGACTTGGGCTCGAAGATCCAATCGGCCGACATCGACATCTCGCTTTCCGGGGACCATAAGCTAACTTTGCCTCAAAGCGATAGGGCGCCCGTAGAGGATGAGGTAACGCCTTATTCGAGGTCGCTGTTTGGCGATTTTCTAAGCTGGATAGGACATAAAAGGAATTTGCAAAAATGATTTATAACCACAAAAGGAAAATTTCTTCTATCGGAGAAGACAAAGCCCTTCTTAAAAAACGAATCAATGATGGTTTGGCTACCCAAAAGGAAATACGCAAGTTTAATCGGCTTAAAGGCCTAAGCGAAACCAAAAACGTCTTTGGAAAGGTTTTTGTGACAAAAGCAACGAAGTTTGGAGATCCCACGCGGAATAAAAATAAGCATCGGCGTGTTGTTGCGATAAAAGCCAACGACTCAGGAATGATCCTCACCCCAGTAACTAGAGCCAATACCATCTTAGGCTTATCTAGGTTTGACGGAGATCGGCTTATCAACGTAAATCAAGCTAGGAAAATTTCATTTGATGAGGTTTTTGAGAAAAGGAAGTTTCCAAAAACCGGTAATGATTTTCTTACGCGGGACGAAAAGCGACAATTGCTGAGGAAGACTTTGCGTTTAAATGTCGGCGGAGGAAAAGCTATTCCAAAACATTCTAAATTGCCCAAAAATAGGGATAGTCGAAGAAATTCTTGTAAGCGCAAATAAAATGACCCCGCCGGGCGGGGTCTCAGCTCGACGGTCAACAAGGACCGAAGGGACCGACTTAAGCGATACAGGGTTCCCACTCAACGTCCTCTTAGAGGCCGGGTGGTCCAGCTGCGCGGTCCGGTGTGCAAAAGTAATCTACACTTAAAAGAAGAAAAGCGCAACATCCAGTTTCGCGAAAGGAGGCAACATGGGCTATATAGACAAGTTCATCAACGACGATTCGCTGCCTGAAAGCAAGGCGATCTCCATCAGGCTCTCGCTGAATCGTAAGACCCTCAAGAACCTCGACCTCGTTAGGCTCGATGGCGGCTTCTCGACCTATTCAATGACCGTAGCCAGGCTCATCGACGCCAAGGCGGGCCGGATTAAGGCAAAGGGGGAGCGGGAGTCCTATGAGAAGGCGAAGCCGTCCCCCAAGAGATCGCCGCTGACGCTGGAGATCCCCGACTATGGATTCTGATAAGCGCGAGCGCCCCGAAAACCGGGTTGGCTGGGCGAGCGCCGGGAGGATCGCCCTGATCGCCGTTGGCCTCGCTTTGCTTGCCTTCGCCGTTTTTTCGGCCCTCAACGCCCATTTCGGCTTCGTCGAATGGAGGCCTTTTTGATGCCCTCGCGTGGCAAGAGGGCGGTCCGCTGGTGCGGGTTATTCGCCTGCGGGATTGCCTTGGTCTTTTCCCTTTCCGGGGTCGCCGGGGTCCTCGCCAGGCCGAGGGCATCGCTTTCCGGCACCTCATGGTCCGGGATGGGCCATAGCGCACGCTTCCTCGACGGCGACGGATACTTCGACGGCGAGCCCTTCTCCTACGCCGAATCGTCGGGGATGGCCAAGGGGGAACTGGATGGCGGCGGGGCGATCGATTTCGTGTTGATGAGCGGCGACCGCCTTTTCTGCGTCACGGAGGTTGCCCTGCTTTTAAGGCAATGAGGCGGGAAAGGGTAAGGAC
>JADINA010000023.1 GCA_017694295.1 Candidatus Alloenteromonas pullistercoris
GCCCACGCCGCCGCGACCTCGCTTGGCGAGCCGCTATACCGCTTCATCGGCGGGACCTCGGCCAACACCCTCCCGGTCCCGATGATGAACATCATGAACGGCGGGGCCCATGCCGACGACAACATCGACTCCCAGGAATTCCTCATCATGCCGACCGGCGCCTCCACCTGGAGCGAGGCGCTCCGCTGGTGCACCGAGGTGTTCCACGCCCTCCAGAAGATCCTCAAGTCCAAAGGCCTCTCCACCGGGGCCGGCGATGAAGGCGGCTTCGCCCCCAACACCGCCACCGGCGCCGACGAGGAGGTCCTCGACCTCATCATCGAGGGCATAGAGAAGGCCGGCTACAAGCCTGGGAAGGACTTCATGCTCGCCATGGACGCCGCGGCCAGCGAATGGGCCAAAGGCGAAGAGGGCGGCAAGGTCATCTACCATCAGCCGAAGTCGGGCAAGGTCTACACCTCCGACGAGCTCGTCGCCCATTGGTGCGACATCGCCGAGAAATACCCCCTCATCTCGCTTGAAGACGGCATGGCCGAAGGCGACTGGGAAGGGTGGAAGAAGCTCACCGAGAAGCTCGGCCATAAGCTGCAGCTCGTCGGCGACGACCTCTTCGTCACCAACACCAAGATCATCGCCAAGGGCATTGAGATGGGCGTCGCCAACTCCGTCCTCATCAAGCTCAACCAGATCGGCACCCTCACCGAGACCATCAACGCCATCAAGATGGCCAAAAACGCCGGCTGGACCGCGGTCGTGAGCCATCGCTCGGGCGAGACCGAGGACACCTCGATCGCCTCGCTCGTCGTCGCCCTCAACGCCGGGCAGATCAAAACCGGCGCCCCCAACCGCACTGAGCGCGTCGCCAAGTACAACGAGCTCCTCCGCATCGAGGAAGGGCTTGGCGAAAACGCCGTCTACCCCGGCCTCAAGGCCTTCCGCTTCAATAAGTAAGGGTTAAATGGCAATTGGGCCTGCCTTCGGGCGGGCCTTTTGCTTTATGATGGGGGGGCATATGGAAAACCTGCTTTGCTTTGACTTAGATGACACCCTCATCCCCCGCGGATCATCTTCTATCCCGGAAAAGGAGATAGAGGCGATAAACCATAGGCTGCAAGAAGGGGACGGGGTGGCTTTGGCCTCGGGGCGCCCCTTTGCTTCGCTCCGCCGCCACCTCTCCCGATTCGACGAAGGCGAGAAATACGCCATCTGCTTCAACGGGGCGATGGTTTATTCCTTCTCTGGCGAATTGCTTTATTACTCGCTTCTTTGCTACGCCGACCTATACAAGGTGAAAAGGATGTTCCCCGATCCCCGATTTGACGTCTACGCCTATTTGCCCGATGGCTCGATCGCCTGCTTTGAAAAAGGCAAGTACGTCAAGATGGAGGAAAGGATAAACCGCCTTCCGCCCTCGTTAGTCCTCCCGCTTGACGGCAATGGGGTCGATATGTCCGTTCAAGTCGGCAAGGTCATGATCGGGGCCGATCCGGAGGTATCGAAGGCGATCCGCTTTGAGGGAAAAGGCTATTCGGTCACCCGAAGCTCGCCGGTTTTCTTTGAAATCCTATCCAAAGGGGTCGATAAGTCGGTTGGGGTCAGCTTCCTAAAGGAAAAGACCAAAGCGAAAAGGGCGATTTGCTTTGGCGATGAGCTAAATGACCTTAGGATGATAAAAGAAAACGTCGGGGTCGCGATGGGAAACGCCAAAAGCGAGGTCAAACAAGTCGCCAGCTTCGTCACCAAAAAGGTGGGGGAAGACGGGGTGGCCTATGCGATAAAGGAACTGCTTGGGTAGAAAAAAAGGCGCCGCGGCGCCTTTTTTTAATCGTCTAATCCTATTTGGCCATCTGGAAGCCATAGACGGCGGCCCCGACCAACCCGGCTTCCTGGGAGAAGGAGCACTTCTCTATCCTAATCCCGGGGCAGGCGGCTACCAAATCGTCCCAAAAGACGTCGGCGGATTTGAAGACCCCGCCGGTGAAGGTGAAGACCTCGGGGGAGAAGGCGTCGTTTACCATCTTGATGAAGTCGGACATGAGCTTTATCCAGTCGTGGTAAACCCGAAGCGCTTCCGGATGCTTGTTCTCGACTAGGGCGAAGAAGTCCTTGGCCGAGCTTACCGATAAGCCGTTTTTGTCGCAAAGCCTCGATATCCCGGTCCCGCTGGCCATGTGCTCGAATTCGTGGATCTCCCCTTGGTAGGGGAACATCGTGTGGCCGACCTCATAGGAGGAGTTGACGAGTTTCCCCCCGATCGTGAAGGCCCCGCCGACCCCGGTGGAGACGGTGATGAAGTAAAGCGACTTGGCGTTTTTGTATTCGCCTAGGTTGGCCTCGCTTAAGGCCGCGACCTCGGCGTCGTTGCGGACGTAGCAGGGGAGGCCGAGCCTTTTTTCCAAATAGGAGGCCAAGGGGATGTGCTCGACGTGGACGTTGGGGAGGGCGTAGATGTAGCCGTCGTGGCGAACCCGCCCCGGCACCCCGGCGGCGATGCAGATGGCCTGCTTTTTGTAGTCGGGGATGGCCTCCTCGACAATAGATGCGATCGAATCGAGGAAGATGTCGAGGTTGCCGACCTCGGTCGGCTTGATGAGGATCTTCTCGATCTCGTATTTTTCGTTTATGAGGGCGACGCGGGTGTTGGTCCCGCCGATGTCAAGGGCGATTACTTTGTCCATCAGTCGAGCTCCTGGACGGCGTTGACGTTGACGATGCGCATGAAGTTGGTCTTGCCGGCCCCGGTCGGGGTGCCGCCGGCGATGATGATCGGCTCGCCCGGTTTTATCCCGAGGTCGCGGGCAACCTTGAGG
>JADINA010000024.1 GCA_017694295.1 Candidatus Alloenteromonas pullistercoris
AGTATGGGCCGGTTGCATGATTGGGGCTATTCTGCTTGCGATCTTAGCCGGCATCGCGGGATTTGTCGTCCCGTTCGTCAGCAATGCCGATTTGTTCCAAGCGGCATTCGACAACATCGCCACCTATTTGAAATTCCAAGTAAACGGCCTTGAAACCGCCTATATGATCCTTGCCTGCGTCTACGCTGGCCTTGTCTATCTGCTTATCCTTGTCTTGGCGGTTTTGATTGCCGCGACCATTGTGAAAAAGCAGTGGCTGCGTTTCTTGTCCGTTGGCTCGCTTCTTATTTCTCTTGTCTTCTTCATCTTCATTGGCGGACTGACCGTCGAATATTGGTCGTTGGCCGACGTTGTCCTAACAACCAACATAATCCTTACGATCTGCGCCGCCGTCTTGCTTATCTGCGCGGTTGCCAGCATCATCATGTTCCTTACCTATGCCGCCGACAAGCCTGATCCCATAGTCGCCGATCACCACGACGAGCCAATATCGACTAGCTTCATCGCCGAAGAACCGGTTAAAGAGGAAGAGCCCAAGCCGATCATGGCGGCCGTCGTGGCTCCAGCCGAGGCTCCTGAAGCTAAGGCCGAGGAAAAGCCTTCCGAGGAACCTACAATTGAGGAAACCCCAGAAGCCGAGGCTCCGGTCACCAAGAAGGAAGTTCGCCAAAGCGGCAAATACGAGGTCTTCCCGGAGGCCGGGTTCTACAAGTATCGCCTTAAGGCAAACAACGGGGAGATCCTCCTTGTGTCTGCCGGATATAAAACCCGCGATGGGGCGAAAAACGGCATCGCGACCTTAAAGAAGAACCTCACCCCCGAATGTGGTCGCATCAAAGTCGACAAAAACGGCTATGCCCAATTCGTCATCTACACCTCCAACGAGTCCCGCCTCATCGTCGCCGGGGAGATATACCAAAACGCCAGCTTCGCCCAAGCCGCGCTTGATTCCGTTAAGAAATTCGGCAAAGCCCGCCGCATCATCGATCTTGAGGAGATCCCGGAATCCGAGCTTCGCGAGTGGATTATGCAATTTGGCCCCGTCACCCCGATGAAGAACGGCAAGTTCGAGGTCTTCATCGACGAGGAAAGCAAGAAATGGAAAGGACGGCTGCTCGCCAATAACGGCACCACCTTGCTGGTCACCTCCAATTATTCCTCGAAAAACGCCGTCTTGAACGCCTTCGAGAACATGAAGAGCAAGATCCTGGGCGATTCGATTGCCATCGGCAAAGACAAGCAAGGGCGTTATCAGTTCCGCGTCTATTCGGAGAACGGCTCGGTCATGGTGATGGGGGAAACCTACCCGTCCCGCGATGGCGCCTATAGCGCTGCCAACTCCGTCCGCAACTTCATCGCCGACGCCAAGATCGTCGATTTGACCAAAGCCACGCCCGCCAATTAACGAACGTCTGCAAACTAGCCCGCCGAACCCGGCGGGCTTTTCCTTTGCCTCCTCAAGTTATATAATTGCCCCCGGAAAGGAGTGCATGTAAAAAAGAAAATAGGAAACCATGTACAAAGATGAGATAAACTCCTCGTCTTTGGCCGAATTGCTATCGCCGTTTAACTACTTGATCGTCGATACCTGCTCGCTCATGGATCCCAATTTCCCGGAATGGATGGATGTCTTGGCCAACGCCAAGGAATATCGCGACCCAAATCAGCCGATCTTTGTCTTCTATAGATGCTACGAAGAACTCAAGAAACACGCGAAAGACAAAGAAGATCTTGTTAAGAGAATCGCGGCCAAAAGGGCCTTGAAGATTCTCCGTCACGCGAAAAGAAGCAAATTGCTGACCGTGACGAAAAAAGACAAAACCCAGAACTTCGCCGATAACGCGATATACGTCCAAGCCTCTCACGACCGCCTTAATTGCCGGATCGGGGTCATAACCCAAGACAAAAACCTTGCCAGCGACCTCTTAGTCCTCAATGACTCGATGTCGCAAAAGGGCTATAAGATCCATATATTCCGAATTGGGAAAAACGGCGTCCTCGAAAGAAACTTCGGGAACATCGAGGATCGCCGGATCAAGCGAAGCGCGAAAATCAAGACGCTGCTTAAGCAAGAAGCCAAAAGAGAGAACTCGGGCTATGTGCCTGAGAAGGAAGGCCGCTCAACCGGCCTAGACCCCGCCGAGGTCTATAAAACCGACGAGCTGATTTCGGCCCACATCGCCGATTCAAAATATCCACAGGATGTTTTGGTCAAGGAATGCCGCGAACAGCTCAAAGCCATCTCCAAATTCGATTACTCGGAGGTCCAGCGCCTTTCCCTGAAAGTCGAGGTCTCTGAGCTCAACCGGGTAATAAGGGAGTTCCGCTCCTTGGAGAAAACCAACAAGAAGCCGGCGCAAAAACCAACTGAAAACGTTGCAAAACCTGAGCCTGTTGTTGAAAAGAAAGCTCCTCAGGTTGAGAAAAAACCCATTTCCCAGCCTGAACAGAAAAAGCCGTTTTTGGAAAAGAAAAAGGAAGAGCCCAAACCCGCTAACCCCTATTCCTGGTATGGCTTTGGCCATAGTGTCAAAGACGCCTTGCTAGACGTTGCCGGGCATTATGGAATCGTCTTCCGCGATGACACCATCCCCTATTTCGCTTTGGCCCACGGCCCGCTTGACATCAAGCAAAGCGAATTGGATCTGATGGTCGCCGACTTCATCCCCGCCTTAAGCAAAAACGATAGGGCCGAGCATCGCGGCAATGGCTATGCCTTCGCCGTTGAAAACGCCTTTAAGGGTTACCGTGCCTACGTAAGCATCGGTTCCGCGCCGCTTGCATCCTCGAAAAAGGATGAAAAGTCGGCTAAGGAAACAAAGATAGCGGAAACCCAAAAGCCACTCGCGAAGGCGGAAGCGCCTTCTCCTACCCCCGCGCCCGCTGCGAAGTTAGAGGAAGCGCCTAAGCCCAAAAAGCGCGGCCGCAAACCCAAGTCGGCAGAAGCCAAGCCTGAGCAACCCGAACCAAAGCCTGTTAGCAAGGATAAGGTCACCGAGTTGAAGGTTGAGGATTCCGCCGTCATCCCGGTTGGGGCCAGCTTGGTCGTCGGCGAGCCGGCGAAGAGGACCCGTTCTAAGCCGGCTGCCAAAAAGGAACAAAAGCCAGCAGCCCAGCCGGCGGAGAAAAAGAAGGCGACTCCGAAAGCCGCTGCTAAAAAGGCGAAAAGTGCTGATAAGGCGAAAGAAGCCAAACCGGACGAAAAGAAGCCGGAAGCCTCTGCCAAAGCCAAAAAGCCGGTTGATTATGCCGCTAAGGCAAGCGCAGCCGACGCTAGGCTAAAAGCCAATATCAGCAACCCCAATTACCCTGATGAGAAGAAGAAAAAGGACATTCAAAGCCAATTGACGCTTCTTAAGAAGCTGACCCCTGAGCAAGCCTCTGGGATCAGCTATAAGGAAGAGGAGTTGCGCCGCTTGCTAAAAGACTTATCCAAATAATCGACAAAGCGAAGCCGCCTGACCGATAAGGCGGCTTTTCTAGTTGCAAAGGCTTTTTTAACCGATAGAATTCACCTTTAGGAGGCCTGTTATGGCGAAAGCAAAAAAGAAAAAAGTTAAGTTTCTCCCCATCCTCATGGTTTTGGCCATTGCCCTTGCTTTGGTGGCGATCATCGTCCCAATCGCGACCGATTTCTTTATTTACCGGGTCAGCATCCCTGAGATTGACCTCGGCATAACCACCATCAAAGCGCAGACCATCAATAACGTATTCAAAGGCACCGATGTCCTATTTGGAAGCAAAACCGAAAACGGCACCGTCGTCTACGAAGGTAGCGTCATCGGCTTAGTCGCCTTCATCCTTTCCATCGCCGGAGCCGTATTTGCTATTCTCGCGTTGGTCCTCGGGCTTATGAAGAAGCGGGGCATCGCCCGTTTCGTCGCCCTTGTCGGCGGCTTGGTCTTGCTTGTCGGCGGCATCATGTACGCCTGCGCTCCGGCCAATTTCATTTCCACCAACCTCGCGACCATGGACGATTTGGTCAACGGGTTGTTGGAAAACATTGGTTCCCTCTTGGATTTGGATATTACTAAATCCAACGTCCTCGACATTGGCGCCTGGCTTGGCCTTGTCGGGGGCTGCCTTGGCGGGGTCAGCTGCATCGGCGGCGCCATCCTCGGATAAGCCTTAGTCTTTTGACCGCGATCCGCATCCGGTTCGCGGTTTTCTTTTCGCACGTATATAGTAATAGGGTATGGCCAAAGCAGAGAAAACCAATGTGATGCGCCTATTGGACGCCGCTAAGATCACCTATAAGGAGTTTACCTATGATCCGGAGACGGTCGACGGGTTAAGCGTAGTCAAGTCGATTGGTGAGGATCCCGAAGCCGTCTTTAAGACGTTAGTGACGGAAAACGAGGATAAGGAGCATTTCGTTTTCTGCGTTCCCGTATGCGCGGAATTGGATTTGAAAAAGGCCGCGAAAGCCGCCAAAAGCAAATCGATAGCCATGATCCATCAAAAGGAATTGCTGCCTTTGACCGGGTATGTCCACGGCGGATGTTCGCCAATCGGGATGAAGAAAGCCTTTCCGACATTCATCGACGAGACGGCTCAGTTATTCGATCAAATCTATGTTTCCGGAGGCAAGAGGGGCTTTCAGGTTTGCTTAAGCCCATCGGATTTATGCGGATACGTGAAAGCCGAATTCGCTGATTTGACAAAAGCTCTTAACTAAAAGCCCATTTCCAGTTTTTTGGAGTTAGGTTCTTTCCTTCCCGCTTTTTGGCCCCCTCTTTTTGTTCGATGAGCCGTTCCTCCCTCGCCCGGACTCTCGATTGTGAATCCATGTTAGGCAATCGCGAAAAACGTGTTTACACACACTTTCAGCGATTGATGTTGCCTGATTTTGCTTATATCGATAGAATTTAATCGCGGAAAATGTGTCTACACACAAATTCTGCGATTGGAAATATGATTAAACGGCCACACTACCTTCAGCAACTGATCGACAGCCGTCATAACGGCTTCACCAAGATCATCACCGGCGTTCTCCGCTGCGGGAAATCCTACCTTTTGCAGATGATCTACGTCGATTACCTTCTTTCAATCGGCGTGCCCAAGGAAAACATCCTCGTTTACGAAATGGACTTGGCTACAAATTATCTCCTTCGCGACCCCTTGACTTTGGTCGAACGCGTCTTGAAGGATGCCGAAGGGAAAGAAGACACTTACGTCATCATCGACGAAATCCAAAACGTCATCCCGATCAAAAACCCAGCCTTCACCGGCGGTAAGCATGTCATTGCCGCCAAAGGGGATAAGGACGCCATCACCTTCGTGAACGCCGCCCTCGAGCTTTCGCGCCGGCCCAACATCGATCTTTACATAACAGGGAGCAACTCCCGCATGCTTTCTCGCGACGTCCAAACCGATTTCCGGGATAAAGCGACCCTCATTAACGTCCGGCCCTTATCTTTTGAGGAATGCTTTGATTATCTCGGCGGCGATCACCAAACCGCTTTCGAATCCTTCCTTAAATACGGCGGGATGCCTTTGGCTATCGGGAAAAGCGATTCATCGAAGGAAAGCTATCTTAAGGAACTTTTCTCCGTCACCTATTTCAAGGACATCCTCGATCGTTATCATTTCAAACGGAGCGAGGCCCTTTCCGAGCTCGCCTCTTTGCTTTCATCTTCCGTCGGCAGTCTTTTAAGTGTCTCCAAGATTAGCGATCTTTATAAAGCCAAAGGCAAAGGGGAGATCGACGACGGCACCGTCAATAACTACCTCGCGGCCTTCGAGGATTCCTTCTTGCTCCAGGAGGCTAAGCGTTACGACGTCAAAGGCAAACGGGTCATCGGCTCGACCAAGAAGTACTATTTCATTGATCCCGGGCTCCGCAACGCGAGCAACGACTTCATGTTCGAGGATAAAGGCCTGGTTTTCGAAAACATCATCTACAACGAGCTCCTATATAACGGGTACGAGGTGGCGGTCGGAACCTATGATTCTTTCTCAAAGAACGCGGAAGGGATCACCGTCCGTAAAAGCCTGGAGATAGACTTCATCGCCAAGAAGGGCCCGCGGGTCCTTTATGTCCAGTGCTGCCAAGATCTTTCATCTCACGATACCTACGAACGCGAGATAAAGCCTTACATCGCCCTTAATGACAATATTGCCAAGGTCTTGGTCGTCAATAAGGCGATGGGGCAAGAGCTGGATCGGAATGGCATCACCATCATCGGGGCCACCGATTTCATCCTTCGTTACATCAAATAAACAGTTTGACTAGGCAGCATATAGGGTTTGATGGCCTCGATGAAAGGCCCCGGGATCCAAATGTTCTGTTTTGATTTGCCGTCTACGAAGTGCAAGACTTCTTCCTTGTATTTATTGAACTGCTGCTGGATACCGGTAAAAACCTATTTTCCAGTTAGCGTTATTTCCAAAGCTTTTTAGAGAATCTTGGATTTGTATGATATCCGGAGCTCTTTTCTTTTTTTGGCTATGGGTCTATATTGCTCTCGTCCATAGAGAGAGCGGCCAGGGACAAGCCCGTTGACCCGCCGGCAACCTGCCATAAACGGCAAGGTGCCAAAGCTTGCATGATGGGTAGAAGCATATCGTTCCTCCCATCATGGCGATGGGAGTTTTTCTTCCTCTATGGGGTTATATAGAGGAGGATCGAATAAGGTCAAGCATCGGATATCTTTATAAAGCCATTAACGCTTTTTCATTTTGAATGAGAGGGTTCTGCGGGTTTTCCTGCTTGGTGCAAAACCCGCATAGACGATAAGAAAGGAACGAACATATGAGCAATTTCCATATCGGTTTAACCGAAGACAAATCGCTGCGACTTCGTGGCAAGCCTTTGCAAGAGGTCGTTAGGCAATACGCGGCAGAGCATAATCTCAAGGTCGTCATGCATTTTCCGCATTCGAGTTTGGCGGTACCCGCCTCTTTTTGGGAGGACGTCGGCATCGATAGAGGCTATTTCGACTTCATTAACCTTCAGATGAGCGATCTATGCCTCCTCGATCTTTTCTCTTCCTGGGATTTCGAGAAGGTAATCGCCCCGTATTCAAGGCTTTACGTCGACGTCGAGAAATACTGGGATGAAGCCAAAGAGCCGATGGCCAAATTCGGCATGGGGGCTGTCTATTCAAAAGACATCTTCGGCAACGACCTTCACAAAAGGACGCCGCTATTCATGGCCGAGGCCAAGCAGTATTACGACCATCACCATGGGTTGTTATCCAAGGCCTGCGATTGCGATAAGGATGTCTTAATCCTCGACATCCATTCCTTCAGTTACCGGATGTCTCGGCTCGTTACGGGCCGTCACGCCGTTCCAGACCTTTGCTTTGGTCAAAACAAAGACGATTCCGATTGCCCGGACTTAGTCGAGCTAATCAAGCTTTGGCTAAAGGCCAACTGCAAATGCAGTTGTCAAACCAACTATCCTTATAATGGCTCGATCCTCCCCAATAGAAGAAGAGCCGGCCAAAGGATCTATTCGCTGATGCTTGAGTTCAATAAGCGGTTTTATCTTTGATCCTTATTGTTTGGCCAATCGGCTTTGAGGCTAAAGGAGCTTACGTTAAATAACATATTCGCAGGTAAGTTCATTCATTCCCGCCTTTTTTGGGCGACTCGTTTAGCTCGATGATCCGCTAAGCTACCGGGGCTTCCGGTCGATGCGCTTCAGCCGGATGCTGTAGGACGCGGCAAGCCTTTTGTATTTTCTTAATGTCATGTCCTTTCTCTATTAGTTTGCCACGAGAACCTATTTGGAGATGGTTATTTTAAGGAAATCAAAAAAATTAGCACTCAAGACTTGACACTGCTAAAAAGGCGGTTATTATATTGCTAGCACTTGAACAAGACGAGTGCTAAAAGATAACCACAGGAGGCATTGCATATGGCTTACAATCTCAACCGCTACATCGGGAACTTCCTCGATCCCTTCTTCGACGATTCCATCTTCGAGGACATCAACACCGAGAACTTCGGCTCGATGGCCATGAAGACCGATATCCGCGAACTCGACGACAAATACGTCATGGACATCGATCTCCCGGGCTTCGACAAGAACAACCTCAACGTCTCGCTCAAGGATGGCTACCTCACCATCACCGGCAAGGTTTCCCGCAGCATCCGCCCCGAGCAGGGGAAGAAGCATAACTTCATCCACCGCGAACGCTTCTCCGGCTCGGTGACCCGCAGCTACTACGTCGGCGACATGCGCCAGGAAGACATCTCCGCTTCCTACAAAGACGGCGTGCTGACCATCGAGCTGCCCAAACCGCAGGAAAAGAAGCCGGAAGAAGCCAGCCCGATCGCCATTAAGTAGAGTGGCGAAGTGTCAAACCGCTTGAGAAATCAGGCGGTTTTTTGTTTTTTATTTTAGAATTGCGATGATTTCCTCTTGTCTTCCAGCCACGACGACCGGCTTTCCGTCTTCGATATGGATGTTGGTTTCGCTCCTCATCCCGAAATCCGGGGCGTATATCCCCGGTTCGTCGGAGAAGGAGGTTCCTTCAAGCAGAAGGCGGTCGTCATGGGTTTCGTAGTTGTCCAAATTGGCCCCGGGGCCGTGGGGGGAGAGGTCGATGGCGATGTTGTGGCCGACCCGGTGGGTGAAGTATGGCCCATACCCTTCCGCCTCTATGATGCGCCTTGCCACGTCATCGGCCTCAAAAGCCATGACATTTCTTTTTGGCAATTCGCTATTCAGGAATTCGATGACCCCGTCCCTTGCCTTTTTCAAAACCTCGAATCTGGTTTTGTATTCTTCCGGGACCTCTTCGCCGATATAGCCCATCCAAGTGATGTCGGCATAGACGCCGTCTTCGTCGTCTAACTTCGCCCACATGTCGATTAGGACCAAGTCTCCGGGCAGCAGCCTGGAATGGTTGTCCTTGGTTGGGGAGTAATGGGGGTTGCTCGCGTTTTTCCCATTCGCCACCAAAGGCGGCTCATCATAGGTCATCCCCTCTTCGGCAAAGCGCTTTGCGATGAAGTTTTGCACCTCGTATTCGCTTGTCTCCCCTTCGCTTTCTATCTTCGATTTTATGAAGGCGAAGGCCTCGTCTTTTATTTGCAGCGTCTTCTTGCAGGCGATAAGCTCCTCCTCGTATTGGCGCTGGGTCAAAACGGCTACCAGGGTTTGCAGCAGGTTGGCCGAGCTTTCGACCTTAACGCCAAGTCCCTTGACGAATTCGACCGATCCGGCATCGGCTTTGGCCACCCGCATAAGCAGCCCGGAGGCGGAATAGTCCATTAAGACCTTTTTGCCTTTTAATGGCGATAACAGCTTTTCCTCTAGGGAAAGCATTTCCTCCCAGGTGTTGTAAATTTCCGTCTTGAAAGGGATGGGCCTTCCTTTCAATACCCCGGCGTCAATCGAATGGAGGATGATGGTTGGCTTGCCATATGACGGGATGAAGGCGATGACTTTCCTGGTGAGCATCGCCTTGCCCAGCAGCTTCGTTAAGACCTCGTTATGGGATTCGTAATCCAATAGCAGAT
This sequence comes from Candidatus Alloenteromonas pullistercoris, assembly GCA_017694295.1. Classification (GTDB taxonomy): domain Bacteria; phylum Bacillota_I; class Bacilli_A; order RFN20; family CAG-826; genus Alloenteromonas; species Alloenteromonas pullistercoris. The sequence goes on from JADINA010000024.1 coordinate 9,475, forward strand.
AGCCTTCGGCCTCCTCTTCTTTTATTTTGCTTTGCAGCAGCTCGATTTCATTGTTTTCCATAATGGCGGAATTATATCGCGGGGGAGATGTTTTTTGTTTATGATACGTTTATGCCTAAGACCGATTCCTTGCTTCAATTGCATCCCAATCCCTATTTCGAGAGAAAGGATTTTTGGCTGCTTGACGGCATTTGGGATTTCGCCATCACCAAAAGCCCAACCCCTCCTGAATCCTACCCGCTTTCGATAAAAGTCCCCTTCGCCGTCGAAACCAAGGCCTCGCAAGTGGGGCAAATGGTCGGGAAAGGCGACTTCCTCCATTACCGGCTTTCCTTTGATTTGCCTTCATCATTCGACAAAGGATGCGTTTTGCTTCATTTCACCTACGTTGATCAAGTCCCCGACGTCTACCTTAACGGCGAATTGCTTGGCCATCACGAAGGGGGATATGTTCCGTTCCATTTCGAGTTGGGCAAGCTAAAGGAAAAGGGGAACATATTGCAGGTCGTCGTCTCCGATGACGTCGACTCGCCTATTTATCCGCGTGGCAAGCAAAGCCGGAACCCCCATGGCATTTGGTATACCGCCACCTCGGGCATTTATGGCTCGGTTTACCTTGAATCTGCCCCAAAGAGGCACTTTGAGCAATTCGCCGCCAAGACGAAAGGCCTCTCCCTTATTTTGGAGGGAGACCCGCTTCTAGAAGGGGCGGAATACGCCATATTTGAGCATGGCGAGCTCCGCCAAAGCGGGCGTTATGAAAATGCCCCGATCGATTGCTCTTCCTTTGCTTCGCTTTGGACCCCCGAAGCCCCTTATGTCTATAAGCTTGTTTTGAAATCAGGCGAGGATGAGGTGAGCTGCCAAATCGCTTTCCGCGACGTCGGGGTGATTTCCCGCGGCGAGGCCAATTCCGTTTCCTTAAATGGCAAACCGGTTTTCCTCACCGGCGTCCTCGACCAAGGCTATTGGCTGGAAACCGGCTTGACCCCGCCTAGCCGCGAGGCGGCCGAAAAAGACATAAAGACGATGAAGGAGCTTGGCTTCAACGTGCTTAGGAAGCATATAAAAGCCGAGCCGCTTTGGTGGTATGCCCTTTGCGATACCCTCGGGATGATGGTCATTCAGGATGTCCCAAACGCCGGGGATGCCTATAACCCGATCCTTATAACGACCGCCCCCTTCGTCAAATACCGCTTCGACGACAAAAAGGCCTTTTCGCAGCGGATCTTAGGGCGCGCCGATGAACGGTCGCGAAGCTTTTTCGCCTCGATGCTTGAACCTTTCATCCGCCATTTGGCGGTTTGCCCCTGCATCGTCGCCTGGACCTTGTTCAACGAGGGGTGGGGCCAATTCAATGCCGAGGAATTCACCAAGCGGCTTCGCCTAATTGACGATACAAGGCTCATCGATTCGACCTCGGGCTGGTATGACCAACAATGCGGCGACTTCCTTTCCAAGCATGTCTACTTCAAGAAGATAAAGCGGCCCAATGGGCAAGAAAGCGACGAGCGGATCCCCATCATAAGCGAATTCGGCGGCTATTCATTTGAGGTTAAGGGGCATAGCTATGCAAGCAAAAGGAGCTTTGGCTATGGGAAGGTCGAAAGCGCCGAAGAGCTGACTGCAAAGATCGAGAAGCTTTACAAAGAGCAAATAATACCTTATGCCAAAACCTGGCTATGCGGGGCCATCTACACCCAGCTTTCGGATGTGGAGAACGAGCTTAACGGCCTTTTCACCTTCGACCGGGAATCGCTTAAGGTCGACGCGGCGCGGATAAAAGCGCTCAACGAGGAGCTCAAAGGTTCGTATTGAAAATGGATAAGCGAATCAAAGCCGCGTTCTTCGATGTCGATTGGACGCTTTACGATCACCATAACCGCCGTTACGTCCCTTCCGGCATAGAGGCCATAAAGAGGCTTAAGCAAAAAGGCGTTATGGTGTTTGTCTGCTCGGCTAGGCCTTACGAATCGCTAAAGCAATTCGGGGTTTTCGATTTGGGCATCGCCTGGGATGGGTATATCGCCTGCGCCGGCGCCTATGCCAAAGTCGGGAGAAGGGTCATCCGCAAGCAATCAACCCCGAAGCAGGAGGTGCGCCGCCTGCTTAGGATCGCCAAGGAAAACTCTTTATGCGTCCAGCTCGTCACCCCGAAAACGAGGTTTTTGACTTCGCCCGGGAATTCCTATTACGAGCAGTATGAATCGGTTTTCCGCGATTGGGTGGATGACGTCCACCCCTATTCGGGCGAAGAGGTAATCGGCATCCTGGTTTTCTCGCCAAAGGAATTCGACCCGTTATTTGCCGCGGCCTTCCCTTCCTATTTTATTTTCCGCTTCGCCGAATACGGGGTCGACATCATGGACGTCCCGCATATAAAAGGCGATGCCATCAACAATGTTTTGGACTATTTGGGGATTGAGAAAGAAGACGCGATCGCGGTGGGGGACGACGTCCAGGACATTTCCATGAAAGGCGCGGTCGGCACCTTCATATGCATGGGAAACGGCAAAGACGAGGCCAAAAAGGCGGCCGATCACGTCGCAAGGAGAATTGAGGAGGATGGGCTTAGCCTCGCTTTGGAGGAACTGGGCTATCTATCTTAGTATTCACTTCCCGCCCAATTAGAGTAGACTATCGCCCGATATGGCAAAGCTCGATCAAAGGAGGACCCCGTTCCTCGATGCCTTAAAGAAATATGCCGCCGAGGACGTCGTCCCTTTCGATGTCCCCGGGCACCACATGGGCAACATCGACAACAAAGCGACCAAGCTATTCGGCAAGAAGCTTTTCCGATACGACGTCAACGCCCCCATCGGGACCGATAACCTCGCTAAGCCCCATGGCCCCCTTTTGCAAGCCGAGAGGCTATTGGCCGAAGCCACCGGGGCCGATGAGGCTTTCTTTTTGATAAACGGCACCTCCAGCGGCATCATCGCCATGATCATGGCAGCCGTCAAAGCCGGCGAGCGGATCATCTTGCCGCGCAACGTTCACAAATCGGTCATCAACGCCCTTATCCTTTCCGGCGCCATCCCCGAATACGTCATGCCCTCGATCGACGGCGACTTGGAAATCGCCAACCAGCCGAGCCTAAAGGACTTCGAAAAAGCCATCCTCCGTCACCCCTCGGCCAAAGCCGTATTCGTCATCAACCCGACTTACTTTGGGTCGGTGTGCGATTTGAAGTCCCTGGTTGAGATCGCCCATGCCCATAACATGGCCGTCCTCGTCGATGAGGCGCACGGGGCCCATTTCTATTTCCATGCCACGGAGTCGCCTATAACCGCCATGGACGCCGGGGCCGACATCTCCTCGGTCTCCTTCCATAAAACGGCTGGCTCGCTTACCCAGTCCTCGGTGTTGCTCGTTAAGGGGAAGGCCTTTTCCCGTTATGACATCCAAAAGGCCTTGAACATAACAAACACCACCTCGCCCTCGATGATTTTGATGGCAAGCCTCGACGCGGCCCGCTCATTCATGGCGACCGAAGGACGCGAAGCCCAGGAAAAGACCTATGAGCTTGTCCGCTACGCCGAAGCGGAAATAAACAAAATACCGGGGTTTTACGTTGCTTCCACTGAGCATTTCCTTAAATACGGCAGTTTCGATTTCGACCCTTCGAAGTTCGTCATCGGCCTCGATAAGCTTGACATCGACGGCTTCCATCTTTACCAGCTTCTGAAAAAGGAAGAGGGCGTTCAGCTTGAGCTAGCCGAGACTTACGCCGTTTTGGCCATCTTCGCCATCGGGACGAAAAAAGAGCACGTCGACCGCCTCATCGAAGGGCTTAGGCGCATTTCGAAAGAGCATTACCATCCAGACATAAGCTATGAGGACCATCATTTCGATTCCTCCTTCCCCTATATGCTTCTTAGGCCGCGCGTCGCTTTCCATGCCGATGGGAAGCTGGCTAAGCCCGAGCAATGCGTTGGGGCCATTTCCAAGGAGATGGCCATGATCTATCCCCCGGGAATCCCCTTTATTTGCCCGGGCGAGGTTTGGACGAAGGAATTGGTCGATAAGCTCGCCTTTTTGAAGAAGACTGGGGCGACGATCCTAAGTTCCTATCCCAACGGCTTCGAAATAGTCGATACAGCCAAATGGAAGAAATTCCCTCTTTACGCCAAACGGCTTTCCGATTACCGGGATTCGAAGAAGACGAGTCCGTCAAACGACGGCTTCCATATGCCTTTTGAGGGGGAGAAGCACAAAGCGACGGTCGTCTTGCTTCCCTTCCGCCATGACACTTGGAGACAAAAAGGGGCCCCGGCGAGGAAGAACTTCAAGGAAGTGATAGACGCCATCGCCAAGCATGAGCCCGTCATCGTCGGCATCCATCCGGCAATTTACGACGAGGTCATCGGCGATTACCGGATGAGGAAGAACATCGAGCCCATCAAAATCCGCTACAACGATTCCTGGGCCCGCGACAACATGCCTTTGTTCGTCACCGATTCGAAGAGGATCCGCGGCGTCGATTTCCGCTTCAACGCCTGGGGCGGGGACTTCGACGGGCTATACAAAAACTACCAAGACGACGACCGGCTATCCTCGGTCTTCGATAGGAAATACAAAATCCGCGATTACCGCCTCGACTCCTTCGTCTTCGAAGGCGGGGCGATCGCCGTCGACGGCAAAGGGACCGGCATCGTCGTCGAGGCCTGCCTTCTTTCCCCTGGCCGCAACCCGACCTTAAGGAAAGAGGAAATCGAGGAAGTGCTTAAGGAGTATCTTGGCCTTGAGAAGCTCATATGGATACCACATGGCATTTACGGGGACGAGACCAACGAGCACGTCGACAACATGGTCGCCTTCGTCAAGCCCGGCGTTTTGGCCCTTTCATGGTGCGATGATCCTTCCGATCAGCAATATTATTATTCCCATGAGGCCTACCGCATCCTAGCCGAGGAGAAAGACGCCAAAGGGCACGCCTTCGAGATCCACAAGATATTGGTTCCCCATCCCAATTTGACCATGACCAAAGAGGAAGCCAAAGGATTGTCCTCGGCGATGCGCGAAGGGGCGAAGCCGCGCCTTGAAGGCGACCGCCTATCGGCTAGCTATGTCAATTTCTACCAAGGCAAGGGCTTTGTCATCCTGCCTGCTTTCGGCGTGGCTGAGGACAAATTGGCCTATGAAGAGTTCTCCCGCCTTTTCCCGCGGAAGAAGATCCATCAGATCAACACGCGGGAGATTTTGCTTGGCGGAGGCAATATCCACTGCATAACCATGCAAATCCCGGAGGTTAAAAAATGAAAGCCAAACTCGCCTTAGTCCAAATGCAGATGTCGAGCGCATACGAGGAAAACATCGCAAAAGCCGACCATTATATTGAAAAAGCTGCCAAAGAAGGGGCCGATTTGGTTTTGCTGCCTGAGCTATTCGAACACCGTTACTTCTGCCAAAAAGAGGATTATGGCCGCTTCGAATTGGCCGAGGACCCAAACAGCAGCCTAACCCTCCGTCATTACCAAAAGCTTTCAAAAGACCTAAACGTCATCCTCCCCATTTCCTTTTTCGAGAAGGGGCGGAATTGCTATTTCAATTCCATCGCCCTAATAGAGGATGGCGAGGTCAAGGGGATTTACCGCAAGTCCCATATCCCGACGGGGGAATGCTATGAGGAGAAGTTCTACTTCACCCCGGGCGACACCGGCTTCATGGTCTTCAAAACCCGGATCGGGGGAATCGGCATCGGCATTTGCTGGGACCAATGGTTCCCGGAAACCGCCCGCATATTGGCTTTGAAGGGGGCTGAGGTTCTTCTTTTCCCGACCGCCATCGGCTCGGAGCCGGTGTTGCCAAAGGACTCCATGTCGCACTGGCAAAACGTCATGAAGGGGCATGCAGCCGCCAACGTGATGCCGGTATTGGCTGCCAACCGCGTCGGGACGGAGGAGGACGTCGGCTCATCGATGACTTTCTTCGGGTCTTCGTTCATCGCCAATCAGCATGGCGATTTGCTTTGTTGTTTCAACCGCAGCGAGGAAGGCGTCTTGCTTTATGAATTCGACCTTGGGGAAATCGCCAGGGAAAGGCGCGACTGGGGCGTTTTCCGCGACCGTCGCATCGATTTGTACGGCCCGTTGCTGAAAACGGAAGATTAGGCGAAGACGATAAGCAGCACCAATATGGCGATGGCCAATAGGCCAAGAAGGACCGGAAACACATAAAGCCAACGGGGTTGCCCGTTTTCGTCAAACTTCTTCATCGCGAGCCAAAGCCGTTTTGCCCGCTTTGGAAATCGCTGGCCCTTATGACCCCGCCAAGCTCGTTTTGCATGTAGTCGAAGCTTAGGTCCATCGGGTAGGTTTCGTAAGTCGCGATGAGGCTTCCGTCGTCATTTAGCGAACGGAAGTAGTCGTATTCCTTCCTGCTGTTTTGGTGAAGAGCCAAATAGTCTATTACCGCGACCGTGTAATATTCGTCATAGACGATGCCATCCACGGTCAAGCCTTTGTCGGTGTAGGAGCAGTTTCCGGAGATCCCGGAGATGACGTCTGACCCGGCGACGTTTAGGATGCAGATGCTGTTCATGAAGGGCGAGGCTTTGTAAAGGTCGGAATAGGTGACCTCACCCGGATATAAGCTAGCCCTTTGCGAGTTTTCGATGGCGAAGGCGAGGTCTGGGTAATCGTCGACGTATTCCTCGTATATGGCCTTGCAGCCGAGGTTGGCGACCTCGGTGCGGCTCATTTGGTTGTCGAGCACGCCGCCGACCCGGGAGGCGTAGGCTTCAAACTCTTCGTCGAGGTATTCGTCGATGACCGCTTGGATCTCAGGCTCGACTTCCCAGTCGTAGGAGGTGTTCATCACCTCGTACTCGTCGCATCTTATCTCCCCGTTTTCCACCGTTAGGGTGAAATGGGAGATGTTATGTCCGTTGTAATAGCTTTGGACGACCGGCACCCGTCCGGCAAGCAATGAGAGGTTTTTGGAATGGGTGTGCCCGGTGAAGATGCCGTCGACGTAGTTTTCGACCGGGTCGTCGAAGTATTTAATAGCGCGCTCGTCATCGTGCAAAAGCAAGATAACCAAGCCGCACCCTTCGTATTCGCGAAGCCTCGTGGCTTCCTCCTTGATTATCGGCTCGATGTCGGTGAAGACGCAGTTGCTGACGGCGGAGGAGGTGATGTCGTCGGTGAGCCCCTCGCCAATCGCCCCGATGATCCCGATGCGGTTGCCGCCGCGCTCGATGATGGTGGAGGAGCCGATTAGGTCGGATAACGGCTCGCTTGTCTCCTGCCCGTTTTCCCATTTGACGATATTGGCCCCAAGGAAGGGGAAATCGGCGGCCTTAGTCAAATCGAAGAGGCGGGATTGCCCGTAATCGAACTCGTGGTTGCCGACCGCCATCGCGTCGAATCCGGCCGCGTTCATCCCGGAAAGGACCGACATCCCATATTCGCGGTTGCTTTCAAGCGAGCCTTGAAACATGTCGCCGGCAGAAAGGATGAAGGTGTGTTCGGGGTCGGCGTCTTTTAGCCGCTTAAGCTCGGAGAAGAGCTTCCCCATTCCGACGGCGTGCTCTTCGGATAGCTCCCTAATGGACCCGTGGAAGTCGTTAAGGCAATAGAAGTCGTAGGTCGCGTCGTTAAGTTCGACTTCGACCGGCGTTCTCGATTCGCTTGATGAGGAGGTGAATTCGCTTTCGGAGGATTCCGAAGATAGGTTGCTTTCGGTGGGTCCGCAGGCGAGCAGAATGGCCAACAAGGGCAGCAGCAATGTCTTTTTCATAATCAAGCAATATTAAAGCAAACCGCCCGATATTTTGCTAGATATGGCCTTTTTGACGAACCTTTTACAAAACAAATGCCAATTTTCCCTTGTTGAGAGGGTTAAGAGCAAGTACCATTGTAAACAATGGTGGGCATCCACTTTGGAAAGGGAAAACATGTTTAACGAGAGGATAGGATTAGCGGTGCAAGGCGGGGGTACCCGCGGCGTTTTCGCCGCCGGCGTCCTCGACGTGCTTCAGGAGCAGGGGATATCCTTCCCCGCGGTTTACGGCACCTCGGCCGGTTCGCTTTGCCTCGCCAATTTCCTTTCCGGCGATCTTGGCAGAAGCCGTTACATCATCTGCACTCTTATGGGCGATCCGCGCTTTGTCTCGGTCAGGAACCGCATCTTCCGGGGTACCGTCTTCGACTTCGATTACCTTTTTTACGAAATACCAAAATCCGAGTCGCCTTTCGATTTTGCCGCCTTTAATGACAACAAGACGCGATTTGGGATCGTCACGACCTCGCTTGAGGATGGCGGGATGAAGGTTTTCTATAAAGGCCAAACCCCCGATCCGTTCAAAGCCCTTGCCGCCTCGAGCTCTTTGCCTTTGCTTTCCCGCCCCGTTTACGTCGAGGGTGATCCCTATTTGGACGGGGGCCCGGCTTGCTCAGTCCCCTTTGCCCCCGGTTTCTCCGACGGCTATGAGAAAATGGTGGTCATCGCCACTAGGCCGATCGGCTTTAGGAAAAAAGGCATCAAGCGCCTTTCCGCCAGGCTCGCCAAATCGATGTATAAGCAATACCCGGCGTTTATAAAAACCTATTTGCATTCCCCGCATATATACAACGAATCGATGGACGAGCTCGACCGCCTTGAGAAGGAGGGCAAGGTGTTTCGCCTTTGCCCGGAGACCTCGAGCAAGGTCGGCGTAGCCGAGAAAGACGAGAAGAAGCTTGAGGCCCTTTATGCGCAAGGGCGCGAGGTGGCGTTGAAGCGCCTAGCCGATCTAGAGGGGTTCCTTTCATGAACAAAAACGACAAGAAGGCCTTTCGCCCAAGCAAAGGGCTGGTCGACCCGCGGATGGTCAAGGAGTTCAAGGTGTATCGGGAAACGACCCTTTTGGAATTCCTTTTCCTCAAGTTCCCTTCCACCCCAAAGAAAAACGTCAAATCGCTTTTGGCCCATCACCAAGTCGCGGTCGGGGGAGTGCCGATCTCCCAATTCGATTACCCCCTATGCCCGGAAGACGTCGTCACCGTCTCGCAGAAAAGCATCGCCAAAAGGGAGTTCAAGGGGCTTAAGGTCATTTTCGAGGACGATGACATCATCGCCATCGACAAGCCTTCCGGCCTGCTTAGCGTCGCCACCGAACGGGAGAAGGGCCATACGGCCTATCGCCTCGTCTCCGAATACCTCGACCCCCGCGGCAAAGGGGCGAGGGCCTATGTGGTCCACCGCCTAGACGAGGACACCTCCGGCGTGCTCATATTCGCCAAAAACCTCCAAACCAGGGAGGCTTTGCAGTCTTCTTGGCAGGAAATCGTCGCAAAGCGGGGCTATTACGCGATCGTCGAGGGCCATCTTCCCGATAAGGAGGGGACGCTTTCCGATTACCTTTACCAGGATTCGTTTCAGCTTGTCAGGGTCAGCAAGGAGAAAGGCAAGGGAAAGCTTGCCATCACCCATTATCGGACCATCGCCGAGAAAGACGGATATAGCCTTCTTGACGTCAACATCGACTCGGGGAGGAAAAACCAAATACGCGTCCAGCTTGGGCATATTGGGCACCACGTCATCGGCGACGACAAATACGGGGAACCATCCGACCCGCTTAAGCGGCTGGGGTTGCATGCTTACGAATTGGCTTTCTCCAATCCCTTAAACGGCAAAAGCTACGACATCGTCTCCCCCTTGCCCGAGGAGTTCAAATCGCTCATATTCGGCAAGAAGAAGGCGGAGAGGAAAAAAGAGGCGCCGACGCGGGACACCCGCTCGATGACGAAGATAAAGGCCGGGAAACGCCGGCAATCAGGATATGGGAAAAGGATGGGAGGCCGAAAATGAACAAACTGCGCGCAGTGCTCTCTTACATGGGCAAATTCAAGGAATCGGCCGTTTCCACCTTGCCGATTGCCTTCGTTTTGGTCGCCGTCTTCCTGGTTGAGCGCTTTGCCCTCGCCCCGGGGACCATCGCCGACCGCTACCTGATGACCGACACCGACATGTACGGCTTTGCCCTTTCAGTGCTTTTCATCATTCTCGGCATGGGCCTATTCAACATCGGGACCGAGAACTCGATGACGGAAATCGCTTTGGTCATCGGCGGCTCGCTCATCAAGAAGAAAAACTTCTTCCTCGTCATCTTCATGACCTTCGCCCTCGGCGTGTTGGTCACGATCGCCGAGCCCGACCTTTCCGTCCTTTCCGGCCAAATCGGCATCAACGAGCAAATCATCATCTGGACCATCGGCGTCGGCGTCGGCGCGTTCCTCGTCATCGGCGTCCTCCGCGTCTTCTTCGCCAAAAACCTCAACACGATGCTCCTTGTCTTCTATGCCCTCGTCTTCATCCTCGTCTATTTGATCGATCCCCGCTTCCTGCCGATTTGCTTCGATTCCGGCGGGGTCACCACCGGGCCGGTCACCGTCCCCTTCCTCCTTGGCTTTGGCTTAGGCATCGCCGCCTCCCACGGAAGGCATAACGCCGAGGACTCATTCGGCTTAACCGCCCTTTGCTCGGTCGGCCCGATATTATCGGTCGTCATCATCGCCAGCATCATGAACGCGGCCGGGATGGAGCTGCCATCGCTAGAGGAGTTCGTCGACCCGATCTCCGAGCTTGACCCCAATCTCGGCTCGGCGGTCGGCCACGCTTTCGCGGCCAACCTCGGCAACGTCGCTTTGTCGGTCGTTCCCCTGTTCGCCTTCTTCCTCGTCTATGAGCTTATCTTCATCCGCTTGCCGTTTAGGAAGGTGTTGAAGATATTCATCGGCATCCTCTTCGTCTATTTCGGCTTGGTCATGTTCCTTTCGGCCGTTGAGTTTGGGTTTATGCCAATTGCCTCAAAGCTTGGGCAGACTCTCGGCTCCGACAAAAGCTTCCTGCCCTTCGCCTTGATCGTTGGGGCTTTGTTTGGCCTATTCGGCGTCTTGGCCGAGCCGGCCGTGCACGTCTTGGTCGACCAGGTTCAAAGCGTCTCCGAGGGCACGATAAAGAAAACGACGATGCTCCTTGTGCTTTCGCTTTCGATTTGCCTTGCCGTCTGTTTGCAGATAATCCGGAGCTACTTCCGCTTCGATTTGATGTTTTACCTGATACCCGGGTATGTCATCGCCTTCGCCCTTTCCTTCGTCGTGCCCAAGATATATACCGCGATGGCCTTCGATTCGGGCGGGGTCGCCTCGGGCCCGATGACCTCGACCTTCATATTGCCTTTCTGCATCGGCTTTGCCTACGCCCAAGGCGAGGATCCCTATCTTTATGGCTTCGGCTTGGTGGCGATGGTGGCCATGATGCCCCTTATCGTCGTTCAGGGGATGGGCCTAGCCTCGGTATTGAAGATCAAGTCCGGGCTAAGGAAGACAAGGAAGCGCCTAGTCGAGGAAGACGACGACCAGGTTATCCACTTCGATGCCTGCGAGGCCGATTTGCCTTATAATCCGGAGGAGGCCTAAGGTAATGGAAAAGAAAAGCGAATCGCCATCGGGGAGGAAATTCGTCCCCTTTGAGAAGACCCACAAACTGCACCGCCTGCTTTTCGTCCTCGTCATCGTGAAGGAGGGGCAGGGCGAGGCCATCGCGAACCTATTGAAGGAAAACGAGGCCTATTTCGCCTTCATCAACCACGGCCGGGGGACGGCGCCCCATTCGGTTTTGGAGATGATGGGCTTGGCCGACACGAGGAAGCACCTCGTCTGCTCGGTTTTGAAGGAAGACCGCTACCCGATATTCCGGAAGTCGCTGGAGGCCCGCTTCGGGGTCAGCGATTTGGCCCAGGGGATCGCCTGCGCCATCCCCTTATCGGCCGTAATGGGCGTCTCGACTTACAAAATGCTCGCCAACGTCCAGTTCAACGAGCTTAAGCAAATGAAAATCGGCAGGAAAGCGTCTGAGAAAGGCGAGAAGGAGAATAACGACGATGGGAAAAAATGAATTGGTTGTCTGCATAGTGAACCACGGATTCACCGACCTAGTCATGGAAAGCGCCCGCAAAGCCGGGGCGCGGGGCGGGACGGTGTTGACCGGGCGCGGAACCGGGAACAAGGAGATGGAAAAGCTTTTCGGCGTCGCCATCACCCCGGAGAAGGAAATGGTCCTCATCATCGTCCCCGCCTCGATTCGCGACGCCGTCTTGAAGGAAATAAACGTCGGCGCCGGCATGGAGACCCCAGGGCAAGGCATAGCCTTCTCGTTGCCGGTAAGCGACGTCGTCGGGCTATCTTCCCCTATGGCGGAAGACGCGCTTAAGGAGGATAATGCACAAGCGCCTTCCGAAGGCGAGAAGCAAGCCAATGACGGAGAATAAGGGTACCTTAGCCGATTATCGCCACAAAAAAGCCTCGATAAAGTCGATTGGGCCTTTTCTTCGCGAGCATTGCCCTTATTTGTTTAACCTCAATTCATTGTTTTATTTTGGGGCCTTTTTGGTGGCCGTCGGGCTTTTGTGGATGGCCGCCGGGCTTATAAGCAACTCCTTTTCCAGCGCCTATAACTGGGACTATAGCCACCAGTATTTGCCCTTCGCCTACGATTATCGGCAAATTTGGCTAACCTTCTTCTCGACCGGGGAATTTCCCCTTTACGACCCAGTCGTTTTCATCGGAAACGACAACATCGGCTCCAATTCCTACTATGGCCTATTCGACCCATTCATCGTCGTTTTGGCCTTCTTCCCCGAAAGCTGGATCCCGCAGCTTTTCGCCCTTGCGACCGTCGCCAAGCTCACCATCACCGGCTTGGGGGCAAGGGCCTATCTCTCTTACCTTGGAAGAAAGGAATGGACGTCGCGGCTTGGGGCCGTCGCCTGGGCGTTCTCGGGTTATTTCTGCTTCTTCGTCGGGTTCCCGAGCTTCGTAAGCGCCCTCGCCTACGTCCCCCTTATCCTTTTGGGCATCGAGAAGACGATTCGGGAGGGGAAGATCGGCTATTTGGTGTTTGGGATCTTCCTTTTGGAGATATCCTGCTTCATGCTGCTGGTCCCAATGTGCATTTGGGGGGTTATCTACGCTTTATGGCGCTTCTTCTCCACCTGCAAGGGGAGGAATGGGGCGGAAAACGTCAAAGGCATGCTTTTGGGGGTTGCGGCCTTCGCCTGCGGCCTCGCCCTCGGCTCATTTTGCCTTTTCCCTTCGATTAGGCAAAGCTCCTTGACCGGGAGGGCCTCCTCGATCGGGGCAGCTTACATGAACGTCCTCCTCGATTCGCTTAAGTCGCTTGACGGAGCCACCTTCCTCACCTATTTCTTCGAGGAGGTTGGGGCCAACCCGGCCCGCGAGCTGATGGGCTTGGTCTCCTTTTTCTTCCCCACCGGCGGATTCCAGTCGCTGCCTTTGCTTATCCCCGACAGCTCCTCGGTCTATGACGCCTGGATGTCCTCTATTTTCTGTTATACCCCCTTCATCATCCTTTTCTTTTCCGCCATCCTCATTTCCATAAAGGAACGGAAGACCAGCCATCTTATCGCTGTCCTCGGCGGGGTCACGTTGCTTTTCACCACCTTCGCCTATTACGCCTTCTTCGCTTTCTCCGGGAACGGGTATGGCCGGTGGTTTTTCGTCCTCATCCCCGAGATCATCGCCTATGGCTGCTACGCCTTCGATAAGCGCAAGGAGGTTTCCCCCTATATTTACCTTTCCGGCGGGCTCCTTTCCTTGTTTGGCACCTTCCTCGCCTATTTTTCCATCTATTGGTGCCTTGAGGGCGTTTCCGTTTCCTCCGCCCATGGATTGACCTATTTCTTCAGCCGCTGGCTCATGCCGACTTCCACCTCATTCCGCGGCTTGGCCCGCAACTGGTATTTGTATTACCAGGTGGTTTTGGTGGCGCTTGAAGGGGCTTTGATCTTCGCTTGCTCCAAAAAGAGGTTTTTGCCCATCGCCCTTACCTTCATCGTAGCCGCCGAGGCTTGCATCGCCGGCAATTCCGCCTATTGCTATATTTCCACCTGGTCGATAAAAAGCACCTTCATGGGCGGGAAGACCAATTTCTCGGAAAACCGCGAGATGGCCGATAACATTAGGGATTACGATGGCAATTTCTACCGGGCCTATTTCGATTCCTCCGGCGGGATAGACAACTACCAATACGCCGTCGCCACCCCGGAATCGAGCTCGTTTCATTCGCTTATGAACTTCGAAGCCGAATCTTTCGCCGTCATGAACGGGATGAAATCGCAGGCCAGTTCCAATCTTACTTATGGCGGGGAGGAATACCTCAACCCCGGCTGGAGCGCCTCCTACCGCGGCAAGCTTTGGGGCATTGACACGGCTTTGGGATATCGTTATTACATCACCAGCAACGACAACGGCCGTTCCAATAAGTCGAAGTGGGTCGGGGCCAACATCCCCTTTGGGGCGACAAAGGTCGATTCGCTTTCGATGAACAACAACTTCTACCACGTCTATCGGGTCGATGAGGAAGCGCTGCCGACGCTTGGCCATGCGGTCGACAAGGATCAGCTTTACCGCTTCGACTTCGATTCAAACGGCAATTCGGAGCTTTTTGCCCGCGGCTCTTCCTCGGCCGCCCGCTTCCGCGAACGGATTAGAAGTTCCCGCATCCAAGCTAGCGGCGCGATCTTCGAAGACGATGCCATCTTGCCCGATGGCTTTGAGATCTCTTCCCTCCCCTCCGTCGATTCCGACGCCGCCTTGATCAACAACTATGGGATAACCCGCTACGCCGACGGGGCTTCCAACGACCTCGATTTCACCGTCTACGTCCCCAATGAGGGCGATAAGCTGCTTCCGGAAGACGATGCCGAATACGCCGAGTTGGGGGCCAGTTACATCTTTGACCACCACCAAGAGGTTTATGACTTCTCTTCTTCCGGGAGCAACACCTTGACCTCGGGTTCGGATTTCCTGCTAATCACCCCGCATAACAAGGAGTACTTCAACGAGGACCCCAATGGGTGCTACATCGAGTTGAAATACTATAACGGCCTATATTCGAGCGGCGCTAATGGCTATGACTACATGCCCCGGGTCATCGTTTATGGCGATGTAACCGACGAGGACGGGAACGTAACGAAAAACCAGGTTCTCGCTTTCGAGGGGAAGGCGCTTAAAAACGTCGCCGACTGCGACCAGAACAACTGGACCAATTCGATGATTGGGATCTACGCTTATGGCCGGGCGACCTCCATCGCCTTGGTTTGGCCCGATCGGACGGTCGATGGGGAGACGTTTGAGCAAAAGTTCTCCCCGACCTACCTTTCCCTCGCCTTCGAGGAAAGAAGCAGCATCGAGGAAAAGCAGCGCTTCAACGCGGAGATGGGTTTGCAAAACGTGAAGAAGCAAACCAACTCCTACACCTTCGAAACCGATTACGACGAGGATCAGATCGTCGTCACCCAGCTTGGCTATGACCAAGGCTGGTCGGTCGAAGCGAGTTTGCCGGATGGGACGAGTATCGATTGCCCGGTGTATAAGCTTGACGGCGGCCTCGTCGGATTCCTTGCCCCCGCCGGGGAGGCGAGCTACGTCATGAGCTATTTCACCCCAAGCCTAGACAAAGGCCTCATATTCGGGACCGTCGGCTTCTTCTTCATAACTGGCTACTACCTATATTGGCATATCGAAAAAAGACGCCGGCATTACGGCATCTCGGTTTTCGATGAAATCGCCTGATCAGCTTTTTAGGGAAAGAAAGACGCGGTAGACGCGGTTTTTCCCGATTTGCAGCGTTTTCGCGGCTTCCTTAACCGCCTCGGTTCCGCTTAAATTCCCTTCTTCGATTAGGTTTTGCAAGGTTTTGGCGATATCCTCATCGCTCACTTCGGCTTTGCTTTTGTTTCCTTCTATGACGATGACCATCTCCCCTTTCAAACTGCTTTCCTCGAGTTCACATAGTTCGGAAAGGGGCCCGCGGATATATTCCTCGTGGGCCTTGGTGAGTTCCCTCGCGATGACGGCTTTCCTTTCCCCAAGGAGGCGAAAAAGCGATTCAAGCGTTTTCTTGATGCGGTGGGGCGATTCGTAGAGGATTATCGTTTCCTTCCTATGGCTTATCTCTTTTATCTCCTTTTCCTTCTCGCTTTCCTTGGCGTCAAGGAAGCCATGGAAGTAGAAGTGGGTTGAGTCCAAGCCGGACGCCGACAAAGCGTTTAAGGCGGCGTTAGGCCCGGAGATCGTCGACACCTTGATGCCGTTATCGAGGCAATTGGCCACAAGCCTTGACCCCGGATCGCTAATCCCCGGGTATCCGGCATCGCTCATGTAGGCGACTTTCTTCCCGGACAAAAGGAGGGAGACGATCTTTTTCGAGGCCGCCTCCTCGTTATGCTCATGGCAGCTGATGAAGGGCTTGTCGATTCCTAGCTTCTTAAGCAAAGCGCCCGAGTTCCTTGTGTCCTCGGCGGCCACAAAATCCGTTTCTTTGAGTATGGAGACGGCCCTTGGGGTCATTTCCTCCATGTTGCCTATCGGGGTCGCCACGAGGTAAAGCAAAGGCGATGGCCCAAAGAAGTTGAGTTCCCTCATTTGGCCTCTTGCTTGGGTTTGTTGGGGCGATGGTAATGGCGGTGGCGGTTATGCCGTTTCTGATTTTGGCTACCGTTGGGCCCGCTTTGGCCGTCTTTCCCTTTTTGGGCGTTCCCGTTGCTTGGCTGGTTGCCTTTTTGCTGCCCGCCGCGGTTATTGCGCCCCGCCTTGCCCTGTCCTTTTTGGTGTTGCTCGGGTTTGCCGTTTTGCTCTATCTTCCCCCGGTTTCCCATGCCGCCGTAGCTGACGTCTTTGAAGTGCCCGGAGACCACGCCATAATCCGGAAGGGCGAATTCCTCTTCCTTCTTCTCCTCTTTTTTCCTATACGTCCCGTTGATCATCGCCAAAACGTCTTCAAGGGGATAGGTCTTGGAGTTTTGCCGGTCCTGGGTGCAGAGGCGGACGGTGCGCGAGATGACGTTATACGAATCGACTTTGTATTCCCCTTCATCGAATTTGACGATGGTGCCAAGGCGGGGGAAATCCTTCTTTTCCTGGGTGTAGGTGTCATCTTCATAGGCCAGACAGCACATCAGCTTCCCGCATTGGCCGGAAAGCTTGGGGATGTTGATGGTGAGCATTTGGTTTTTGACCCGGGAGATGGAGATGCCCTCGAATTGGTTTAGGAAGGTCGAGCAGCATAAAGGCAACCCGCAGGGGCCGAGTCCGCCGATCATCTTGGCTTTGTCGCGCGGGGCGATTTGCCTTAGTTCGACCCTTCCGGCGATCCGGGGGGCGATTTTGGTTAATAGGACGCGGAAATCAACCCGCTTCTCCGGGGTCGTGTAGGTGATGAGGACATGGTTGCCCTCGAGGTTGTATTCGCCTCCGATGACGTCCATTGGGAGGTCGAGCTTCTTAATCTCCTCTTTCGTCGCCTCCACCGCCTTTTTGGCGGCTTCCAAATTGAATTGGTAGTTATCGAGGTCGGATTTGCTGGCTTTTCTTTCGATCGGCTTAAGCTCGAGGTCGCTGCTATATTCGGTTAATGGCTGGGGGGCGGAGCAGACGAAAGCCAGCTGCGTCCCGTTTTGGGTGAGGACGACGACCGGGTCGCCAGGCTGCAGATCGGCGATATCGGTGGCAAAGCAATAGGGCTTATCCGAATTTGGGTAATGGACGCTTACGTAATGGGTTTCCTTCATATTCGATCACTCCTTGCAGAGCTCGCTGGCCAAATGGGTCAGCAAGAGCCCGGCGTTGACGTTGGTTTCGATTTCCTGCCGCATGGTCATCGCCTGCAACAGCTTTTCCTGCGGGTTTTTGATTTTCTTGGCCAGCCCGTCGACTATTTTACCATAGCTTGGCAGCGACCTTCCCCCCGAATGGGCGTTGACGTCCAATAGGAAGAGGCAAACCAGGTCGAAGTATAGCCGGAGAGCGGGTTTGTCCTTAATGGTTAAGGAAGCCGTCTCGGCGGCGAACCTCGTTGCCCCCTTTCCTTTTAATAACCCCGCCATCAGGTTAAGCGAGGCCTCTTTGGCTTTGGGGTAGCGGGGCGAGGAGGCGGTGTCGAGGATGAGCTTGGGCTCGTTGCAGAAAGGGCTTAGGAGCTCGGCGTCCTCTTGGCTTACCCCAAGTTTAATGGCTTCGGCGATGACCTCATCGCGCGGGGCGAGGCGAAGATGGTAGATTTGGCAACGCGACGCGATGGTCGGCAAAACCTTCGTTTGGTTTTGGGTGGTGAGGATCGCGTAGGTGTCCGAGCTGGGCTCTTCGAGGAACTTCAAGATGGCGTTGGCCGCCTTCTCGGTCATATTCTCGACGAGGTTGATGACGTAGACCATGATCCCCTTTTTCTCCAAGGCCGTCTGGGAGAAAAGGCTTTCAAGGCCCTCGACCTGCTCCTTCTTCACCGTCTCATCGGCCCCATCGAGCAAGATGAAATCCGGATAGGAACCTGAGTCGATGCGGGTGCATATGTGGCAGGATTCGTCGGCCAGGGGCGAGGGGTTGTCGCAAAGGATCGATTTGGCCAGGAAGACGGCCGTTTCCTTTAAGGGCGCGCCTTCCTCGCCGACTAAAAGGTAGGCGTGGCCAAGGCGGTTCTCCCTTATGGCGGAGGACCACATTTTGGTCAGGACCTTTTGCCGAGAGTAGATGTAGGGCGCGAAAGACATTAGGGCAATTTCCTCTTTATGGCCGCATAGGCCTCCGACACGACGGTCGATAGGTCTTGCGAGGCGTCTATGACCTGGTAACGGCTTTCAAAGCGCTTGGCTAGGGAATGGAAGGCCTCGCGGACTTGCTTGTGGAAGGAAAGCTTTTCCAAATCGAGCCGGTTTACCTCCCTTTCCGAGTTTTTGGCGATCCTGGCCAAGCCCATCTCCGGGGGCAGGTCGAACAAAAGGGTCAGATCGGGGAAGGTTTTCTCGGTGGCGAAGTAGTTGATGGACAAAACCTCATCGATTCCTAGTCCCCTTGCCACCCCTTGGTAGGCAAGCGAGGAATCGAGGAAGCGGTCGCAAAGGACGATTTTCCCCTCCTTTAGTGCCGGCCATATTTTCTCGATTAGGTGTTGGCGGCGGCTGGCGGCGTAAAGCAAAGCCTCGGTCCTTGGGTCCATAGCCGTGTTGCTTTTGTCGAGGATGACGTTTCTTATTTGCTCGGCTATCGGGGTTCCGCCGGGCTCGCGGGTGGTCAAAACCGGGTATCCCTCTTCTTGGAGGCGCTTAGCAAGAAGGGCCATCGCCGAGGATTTGCCTGACCCCTCCCCGCCTTCGAAGGTGACGAATAGGCTCATAGCTTTTTCCTCCCTTGGAATGCCCTTTGCAAGGTGAGGGAGTCGGCGAAGTCGAGGGTGGCCCCGACCGGGAGGCCATAGGCGAGCCGGCTCACCGGGATGTTTTGTTTTTCTAGTAGCCTCGCGATGTATAAGGCCGTCGTCTCCCCTTCCAAGGTCGGGTTGGTGGCGACCACGACTTCCTTTATCCCCTCTTCCTCGCATCGTCTGAGCAGTGAATCGATTTGCAGCTCCGATTCGCCGATTCCCTTTGAGGGGGAAAGCAATCCGCCTAGGACGTGGTAGACGCCCTTATAATCGCCTAGCTTCTCAAAGGCGATCGCGTCTTTGGCTGAGGCGACGACGATGCAGGTCGAGTGGTCGCGGGTCGGATCGGAGCATATTTCGCAGCTGCCGTCTTCCTCGTATAACCCGCAGCGGGGGCATCTTTTTATCTTTTCCTTGGCGTCAGCAATGGCTTGGGAAAATTCCGCCGCGTCTTCCTCTTTCATCTCAAGCACGGCGAAAGCCATTCGTTCGGCGGTTTTGCTGCCAATCCCCGGCAGCTTGCCAAACGAATCGACCAAGGCGGCGAAAGTCGGAAGCTCCTTCACGTTAGAACGGGAAGCCGGTTTGGCCGGTGATCCTTTCCTCCATTTCTTCTTTCTCCTCGGCGATCTTGGAAAGAACCTCCTCGAAGGCCATTTGGATCGCCTCCTCGAGCATTTCCTTGTTGTCCTCTTCTAGCGCATCGGGGTCGATGCTTAGCTTTTTGACCTTCATGTCGCCGGTCATGGTGAGCTCGACCATCCCCGATTTGGAGACGGAGAACTCCTTTTCCTTCAAGGCGGCCTGGGCTTTTTGCATCTCGCGCTGCATCCTTTGGGCCTGAGCGAGCATTTGCTGCATTGGGTTTGGCATGGTTTGTTTCTCCTTTATTTATCCTCTGGCAGGTGGATATTGACTTCCTCGACGCTTGGCAGCTTGTTGATTTGCCGTAAGTTGCGGTACATGCCGAGGTAGTGGTTGTGGTCGATGCGGTCGAAGAAGTAGACGAACACTTCCCTTCCAAGCAATTGGCCGACTAGGTTTGACAGCACCTTTTGGTTGGCCTTGATGTTGGCCCGGTTCCTAAGCCTGGTGGTGTTGAAGCTCATGATGAGCGCCTTCTCGCCCAAGACGACGGTGCTGGCTTGGGAAAGCAAGGCGGCCGCGTCCCCGATCTTCGGGTCGAGCTTCATGTCGGCAAACGCCGGCCATTTGGCGTTGAGCTCTTTGCGCTCGGCGGAGTATTTTGCGCCTTGGACCATGAGGCCGATGACGCTGTCGTCGTCGAGCTTATACGATTCGCCCTCGGCGACCAATGAGGCGTTTTTGATCTTCCCGGGATCGAGCGCCGGCCTCGCCGGGGGTTCGGGCTTAATCTCTTCCTTCTTCGGCGTTTCCGGGGGATTTGCTTTTTTGATTTCCGCCTTTTGCGGGCTTTTCGGCATATCCTCGTCATCGTCTTCTAGGAAGAAGGAGGGGACCGTCGACCCTTGATAAGGGCCGGTCTGCTCCTTGGGTTCGTCTTCTTCTTTGGGGACGGGTTTAGGCTCGGGTCTTGGCTCGGGCTTTGGCTGCTCGAGAGGCTTTTCGATTCTCGCCGGCTCGTTTGGCTTTATCTCCGGCTTGGGTTTTGGCGCCTCCGGCTTAGGCAATTCGATGCTTGGCATGCCGAGGTTGGCGAGCTTAAGCAAAGTGAGCTCGAAGTAGTTCCGGACGTTGGCCACCGATTTGTAATCGACTTGGGCCTTGAGCAAGACGTCGATCATGGCGTTGGCCTTTTCGGCCTTGATAATGGAGGAGACGATGATGGGCTCTTGGTCGGAGAGGGAGGTTAATAGCCTTTCCTCCCCGGTGCGGAGGTATATCAAGTCGTCTTTCAGCATCTCCAACAAAGACGACGTTAGCCGGGTGACGTCGATGCCCTGGTCCTCGAAGGAGCTAAGCTTCTCCAACACGTCGGCGACGTTGCCCTCGGCCGTTGAGATAAGCAACTCAAGGGCCTCTTTCTTCGAGGCCAAGCCGAATAGCTCGCGCACGCCTTGTTCGGTCAAGGGGTTTTCGCAATAGGCGATGGCCTGGTCGAGGATGGAGAGGGCGTCGCGCATGCCGCCGTCGGAAAGGGCGGCGATGTCCTCGACCGCCGATTTCTCAGCTGAGAGGTTTTCGGCGTCTAGGACGTAATTGAGGCGGTTTACGATGTCCTTTCTTTCGATTTTGCCGAAGTTATAGCGTTGGCAGCGACTGACGATCGTCGGAAGAAGTTTTTCCGGCTCGGTGGTGGCCAAGATGAAGATGACGTAATCGGGCGGTTCCTCAAGCGTCTTGAGCAAGGCGTTGACCGCCGAGTTCGAAAGCATGTGGACTTCGTCGATGATGTAGATTTTGTATTTGCCGTTGATCGGGGTGTATTGGACTTGGCTGATGAGCTCCCTGGCTTGGTCGACCGAGGTGTTGCTGGCCGCGTCGATTTCGATGACATCGGGATGTGACCCTTCGGCTATCGCCCGGCAGGAGACGCATTTCCCGCATTGGACGCCGGGGCCTTCGTCGCAAAGAAGGGATTTGGCGAAAAGGCGGGCCATCGAGGTCTTCCCAGTTCCGCGGGGGCCGCAGAAGAGGTAGGCGTGAGCGATCTTGCCCGATTTTATTGAGTTGCGCAGCGTCCTGACGATCGCCTTTTGGCCGGCGACTTCATCGAAAGTGGCGGGCCGGTATTTATTGTAGAGTGCTTTATATGCCATATGCCGAAGTAGATTATACAAGGCAAAGCGGTTTGGAGAAAGGGAGAAAAGCGCGCTTGCTAATCTATGATTAGGGGCGCTTTATATCAACTTCTTGGGAAGGCTTGGGCCCTTTTGCTATAATGGCCGCCGAAAAGAGCCGATTTTATGAACGAAAGCATGCGCAAGCGCCTTGAGGCGACCAAAGAACGCGTCGAGCAGCTCGATAAGGAGCTATCGAGCGAGGATATCGATTCCGACTTGGGGAAATTGACGAGGCTAAGCAAGGAGAAGTCCGACCTCCAGGAAGCCTATGACCTTTATTTGTCCTACCTTAAGCTTGAAAGGGAGGTCGAGGATTCCTTTGCCCTTGAATCTGACCCGGAAATGGCCGAGTTCGCCAAGGAGCAAAGGAAGGAGGACCTAGCGAAGATGGAGCGGATGGAAGACGAGTTCCAGGCTTTGCTATTGCCCAAAGACCCCAACGACGACAAAAACATCATCGTCGAGATCCGCGGGGCGGTCGGGGGAGATGAGGCCAACATCTTCGCCGGCGATTTGATGAGGATGTATCAAAAATACGCGGAGAAGCAAGGCTGGAAGATAAAGCTGCTCGACGCCTCACTTGGGGCGGCTGGGGGCTATTCCTCCGTTTCTTTCATGATCAAAGGGGAATCGGTTTATTCCAAGCTTAAGTTCGAATCGGGGGCCCACCGGGTCCAACGGGTCCCGAAGACCGAGGCCAGCGGCCGCATCCACACCTCGACGGCCACGGTGTTGGTCATGCCTGAGGCCGAGGAGGTCGACATCCAAATTAACCCAAGCGATTTGAAAATCGACACCTACCATTCCCAAGGGGCCGGGGGCCAAAACGTCAACAAGACCGAATCGGCGGTCCGCATCACCCATTTGCCGACCGGGCTGGTCGTCGCCTGCCAAACCGAGAAGGCCCAGCTGCAAAACAAGGAAATCGCCATGCAGATGATAAGGGCCAAGGTCCATGCCTATTACCAGGAGCAGGAAGACGCCAAGCGGGCAAACGAAAGGAAGCTTAAGGTCGGAACTGGGGAAAGAAGCGAGAAGATCAGGACCTACAATTACCCGCAGAACCGGGTGACCGACCACCGCATCGGCTTCACCATCAACCAGCTTGACCGGGTCATGGAGGGCGAACTCGATCCGATCATCGAGGCCCTCATCCATTTCGACCAGGAGCAGAAGCTGCTCGAGGAAGAGAAGAATGGCTAAGGTCATTGACGTCTATTCCAAAGCCGTTAACGAGGGGAAGGAGGCCGGAGTCTATTCCTCCGACATCCGCGTTTTGCTTGCATTTGATTTGGGGTTTGCTACGGAAATCGAGGTCCTTTTGCATAAAGACGATGAGATGGACGAAAAGAAAATCCAATTGTTCAACGCCCAATTAGCGCGCCTTTTGAACAACGAGCCCGTCGAATACATCGTAAACGAATGCAAGTTCCTCGAGTTTAAGCTTTTCGTCGACAATAGGGTGCTTATCCCGCGGATGGAGACGCAGGAGATGCTTGCCATCCTCTCGGAAAGGATCCTCGATTACTATGACCCCCGGAATTACTTGGTGGCGGCCGATGTTGGGACGGGGTCAGGCTGTTTGGCCATCGCCTTGAAATCCTATTTCCCCAATTGGCTCGTCAACGCCTCCGATATCTCGGAAAAGGCCCTTGAGGTCGCCAAAATCAACGTGGATAGGCATAACACCAGGGTCAAATTGCTCCAAGGCGACGCCTTAACCCCCTATATTGAGGAGAAGATGAAGCTTGACGTCATCGTCTGCAACCCGCCATATATCGCCTCAAGGGAACGGGTGCAATCCTCGGTTAAGGATTTTGAGCCGGAAACCGCCCTTTATCTAGATAAGGAAAACTCGGTTTACGAGAAGGTTTTCCGTGACATTGGCAAAGTCAAAAAAGGCAGCATCCTCCTTTGCTTTGAGATCGATGACGACATCGTTTCCTTCCTAAACGGATTGATCGATCGCCACATCAAGCCAATCTATAAGGCGGAAATCGATTATATTAAGGATATGAACGGCTTCGACCGTTTCCTGTTTATCTATTTGGAGTAAGCCTATGGACACGAAGATCATCGGATTCGACAAAGTTGACGAGGCCGTTTGCTCGTTAGGGAAAGGCGAGGCCGTTTGCTTTCCGACCGAAACCGTTTACGGCATCGGGGTAAGAAGCGATTCGGAGTCATCTTTCCGCCACCTGGTCGAATTGAAGAAAAGGCCTCCGGAAAAGCCTTTTACCCTGATGGTTTCCTCCTTAGCCGACGTCGCGAGGTTTGGCTATGTCGATTCCAAAATCATAAGCCTCCTGCATTCCTTCATGCCCGGGCCATTGACGGTTTTGCTTAAGGCCCGCCCCAATTTGCCATCCTATTTGACTTTGGGGGAGGAGACGATCGGATTGCGCTTCCCCGATGATGAGCGGGTTTGCTCCTTAATCGAAAAAGCCGGCGTCCCCTTGCTCGTCCCTTCGGCCAACCCTAGCGGCCTGCCCCCGGCATTGAATTGCAAGGAAGCCTTCGATTATTTCAAAGGAAAAGTCGAATACGTCATCGACGGCCACTGCGGGGCCACAAGCCCCTCGACCATCGTCGATTTGTCGAAGGAAGGAGAGCTTTCCCTCGTCAGGGAAGGCGGGATAAGCGAAAGCGAGCTTAGGAAGAGCTTCGTTAACGAAGAAAAAACCATCGCCCTTGCCTCCGACCATGGCGGGTTCGCCTTAAAGGAAGCCATCAAGCGGCATTTGGGCGAGATTGGTTTCCCCTATTTGGATTTTGGGACCGATGCTCTTAATAGCTGCGACTACCCCCAATTCGCCGCCTCCGCCGCCTCCGCGGTTGCTCAGGGCAAGGCCGATTTAGCGATAATCTGCTGCACCTCCGGGGAAGGGGTTTGCATGGCGGCCAACAAAGTCAAAGGGGTCCGCTGCGGCATCGGCTATGACGACGTCGTGACCGGCAAATGCCGTGAGCATAACGACGCGAACGCCATAACCTTCGGGGAAAAATACATGAAGGAGGAGGATGTGCTCCGCCGGGTCGACATCTTCCTAACCGAGCGCTTCTCCTCTTTGGAAAAACACCATCGCCGGGTGAAGCAGCTAAGCCAAATCGAAGATAAACAGTGACTTTTGCCTCTTGCCCACCTATATGTAGGCATGGGCGCAAATTACGTTTGTCCGCGCTGCGGCAACTCCGACCCGCGTTATATCGGGACGAAGAACAAAGTCAAATACTGTCGGCGATGCCTCATCTTCCAAGGGGAGGAGGTCAAGCGGGCGGAAGGGGCGCCAAAACCTGTTTCCCTTTCGATTCCCTATCATCTTTCCAAAGAGCAAAAAGAACTTTCCGAGCGGATACTCGCCAATTACAAGCAAGGCAAAGACACCTTGGTTTACGCCGTCTGCGGGTCGGGGAAGACGGAGATTTCCTTCGGGGTCATCGGCTTTGCCATGAGCGAAGGCCACAAAGTCGCCTTCGCCTTGCCTAGGCGCGACGTCGTCATCGAGCTTTCCTCCCGCCTTGCCGAGGCCTTCCCAACCAACAGGATCGTCGCGGTCTATGGCGGCCATAACGAGGAGCTTGAAGGCGATTGCATCGTCCTCACCACCCATCAGCTTTACCGATATCCGGACTATTTCGATTTGATCGTCATGGATGAGGTCGACGCCTTCCCCTTCAAGGGCAGTGAGCTGCTTGAGGCGATGCTAAAGCGTTCCTTAAGGGGGAGGCTGGTCATGATGTCGGCGACCCCTTCAAAGGAGCTAGTCGCTCAATTTCGGAAGCCGGGGAAGGACCTCGTCACCCTCCACACTCGCTTCCACAAAAAGCCGATCCCCGTCCCTAAGCTCGTCGTTGGCCCAGCCCCATATCTTCTCCTTTCATTGCTGCGGTTGCTAAGGCGTTACCAAAAGGAGGGGAAGCCATGCTTCATCTTCGTCCCAACGGTGGCCTTAAGCGAGGATTTGCACCGCAAAACGTCCCTATTTTGCCCAAATGGCAATTACGTGTCCTCGAAAAGGGAAAAGAGGGCGAAGATTATCGCCGATTTCAAAAAGGGGCGTTATTCCTACTTGGTCACGACCGCGGTTTTGGAAAGGGGGATAACGGTTAGGAACCTTCAGGTCATCGTCTATTTGGGCGACGAAAGCATCTATGACGCGGCCGCCTTAATCCAAATAGCCGGGAGGGCCGGCAGGAAAAAAGACGCCCCGTTTGGGGAGGTGACCTTTTTGGCCAGGAAGGAGACTAAGGGGATTGACAATGCCATCATCGAGATCAAGCGCTGCAACGCCTTTTTGCCGAAGGTGCTTCAAACCTCTTAAGGAAAACGGGCTCCGCTTCCTATTCGGCTTTCCGCCGATTTGCAAGCGCTGCTACCAGGAGCTGTCGCCGAAATGGATTAGGTGGAAGGAAGAGGGCGCCTCGTGCCTTGCCATTTACCAATACAACGAGGCGGTCCGCTCCACCCTTTACCAGTTCAAGGGGCTTGGGGACATCGAGCTTGCCTCCGCTTTCTTCGGCTACCAATCGCCTTACCTTCGCCTCCTTTATCGGCATTACTGGGTTGTTCCGATTCCCTCCTCCCCAAGCCACGACCAGGCCAGGGGCTTTAACCAGGTAAGGGAGATGGCCGCTTGCCTTGGGCTCCCTATAGTCGACGCGTTAAGAAAAAAGGAGGGGGCCAAGCAATCCGATTTGCCGGCGAAGGAAAGGGCGAGGGTCGGCGAATTGCTCGAATTGGCCCATCCTGAGTTAATCCAAGGCAGACGGGTGCTGCTTCTTGACGACGTTTTCACCACCGGCTCGACCGCCAGGGCCTGCCTTGAATTGCTTAAAAGGGCAAAGCCAAGGAAAATCCGTTTCTTGGCGATGGCGAAAACAATGGGGAAAACGCCTTAGGATCCGCCTTTTCGCCTTGTTGTTTTCGACGCGTCAGTTGTTGATTGCGCCCCATTTCCTTAAATGGTAACATTTAACCGCTTTGTTTCAGGGAGTCTATCGTGGCTAATATCATTGAGAAAATATTCCATCTAGAAAAACGCGAATTGAATCGCTACGCCAGGGAGGCCGATCGGGTCATCGCCTACGAGAAGGAGATGCGGGCTTTGACCGACGACGAGTTGAGGGCGAAAACCGCCACCTTCCAGCACCTTCTTAAAAACGGAAAAACGATCGAGGACATCAAATACGAGGCCTTCGCCGTCGCCCGCGAAGGCGCTTACCGCGCGATTAAGCAATTCCCCTATAAGGTGCAGATCATCGGCGCTTTGGTCCTCAACGACGGCAACGTCGCCGAGATGAAGACCGGCGAAGGCAAAACCTTGACCGCCACCATGGCCGTCTACCTCAACGCCCTCACCGGAGACGGCGTCCACGTCGTCACCGTCAATGAGTATTTGGCTTCCCGCGACGCCGAGTGGATGGGCTCGATCTATCGTTTCCTCGGCTTGACCGTCGGGGTCAATCTCTCGAGCAAGACCAACTCGGAGAAGAAGGAAGCCTACCTTTGCGACATCACCTACACGACCAACTCCGAACTTGGCTTCGATTACCTCCGCGACAATATGACCCAATCCCTCAACAACCGGGTCCTGCGCGGGCTTAAATACGCGGTCGTCGACGAAGCCGACTCCGTCCTCATCGACGAATCGCGGACCCCGCTTATCATCTCCGGCGGCCAAAGGGCCCCGGCTTCCCAATACATGGTGGCCGACCGCTTCGTCAAAATGCTTAAGGCCGAGAAGGATTTCGCCGTCGACATCAAAACCAAGACCTGCTCGCTAACCGACGCCGGGGCCGACAAGGCCGAGAAGATGTTCGGCGTCCGCAACCTCTATGATCCGGGCAACCAGGAATTGGTCCACCGGATCCACCAAGCCCTAAAAGCCAACTACATCATGCACCGCGACGTCGAATACATGGTCGACAAGGACCGGACCGTCCAACTCATCGACCAGTTCACCGGGCGTATCCTCAAAGGCCGGGAGTACAACGACGGCCTCCAGCAGGCCATCCAAGCCAAGGAAGGGGTCGAGATCAAGCAAGAGACCACCGTTTTGGCCACCATCACCTATCAGAATTTCTTCCGGCTTTACAAGAAGATGTCGGGCATGACCGGCACCGCCAAGACCGAGGAAGAGGAATTCGAGAAAATCTACAACATGAAGGTCATCTGCATTCCCACCAATCGGCCGATCGCCCGCGTCGACGACATGGATTACATCTATGGCACCCATAAAGCCAAACTGAAAGGGCTAGTCGACGAAGTCAAAGCCCGCCACGAGAAGGGGCAGCCGGTTTTAATCGGCACCGTCTCGGTCGAATCCAACGAGGAGATTTCCGGCTTGCTCACCGCCGCCGGCATCCCCCACGAGGTCCTAAACGCCAAAAACCAAGCCCGCGAAGCCGAAATCATCTCCCACGCCGGGGAAAAGGGCGCCGTCACCTTGGCCACCAACATGGCCGGCCGCGGCACCGACATCAAGCTTGGCGAGGGGGTCAAGGAGCTTGGTGGGCTTTGCGTCCTCGGCACCGAGCGCCACGAATCCCGCCGCATCGACAACCAGCTCCGCGGCCGCAGCGGACGTCAGGGGGACCCCGGGTATTCCCGCTTCTACGTTTCCTTCGAGGATGAGCTCATCCGCCGGTTCGTCGACGATAAGCGGCGCGAGTTCTTCATCAAGCAATTGGGCGATGACCATTTGGAGAATAAACTCATTCAAAACGTCGTCACCAACGCCCAAAAGCAAATCGAGGGCCGCAACTTCGACACCCGAAAGAACCTTCTTGACTACGACGACGTCTTGGCCAAGCAAAGGCAAATCATCTATGACCGCCGCGATTCGATCATGCTTGCCAAGGACATCGGCGACATGATCCACGATTTCTTCCTCCAAACCGGCGCCTTCTTAGCCAAAAAAGCCGCTTCGGGGCGCGATGAGGGGTTAATCGACGGCGAGGAGCTTCGGAAACTGGTTGAGCCTAGATTCGTTCCGGAGAACTACTTCCCCGCGAAGGCCTATGACGAGGCCCCCGTCGAGGAAGCGGGGGAAGACCTCGGCGAATTCCTCTATGGCGCCTATTGCAAACGGAAGGCCGAATGGCCCGAAGGGGCGGCCGACCAAATCGAGAGGTCGGTGTCGCTTTCGGTCATCGACCGCAACTGGACCCGCCACATCGACACGATGTCGCATCTTCGCGAAGGCATCGGCTTGCGTTCCTACGCCCAGACCAATCCGCTTCAGGATTACGTCAACGAGGGCTATTCCTACTTCCGGGAGATGAACCAGAACATCGCCATCGACTGCGTCTTCAACTTCCTTAACGTCAAGCCCCGCATCCAGCCCAAAGCCGAACCCGCCCCCTCGGAAGGCAAAGACGCCCCGAGCAAGGAAGCCAAGCCAGAAGGCGCCGAATCCAAGTAATTGAAAAGAAGGGAATATATGAAAGAGCTAGTCGAGTTAAAACAGCAATCCCAAAACCTTGGGGAGCTTGTTTCGCAGCTCGGTGACTCTCTTTGACTTGCCGAAAATCGAGAAAGAGATAGCCGAACTCGAAGCCAAGCAAAACGCCGAGGGCTTCTGGGACGACCAAAACGCCGCCAAAGCGGTCAATAGCCGCCTTTCCTCCTTGCAAAAGAAGGTCGACCGCTACAAAAAGGCCGCTTCGGCCTATGAGGATATAAAGGGCATGCTCTCGGAAGTCGGGGAATCCGACGTCGAGATGCTCGAGCTTTTGTCCTCGATGGAGGACGACCTCGGGGACGATTGCGAGGATCTTCGCCACCAATTGCTTTTCAGCGGCGAATACGATTCGCTTAACTGCACCCTGGAAATCCATCCGGGCGCCGGGGGAACCGAAGCCCAGGATTGGGCCTCGATGCTGTTGCGGATGTATGGGCGCTGGGCCGAAAGGAACGATTTCAAGCTCCAGACCATCGATATCCAAGACGGCGATGAGGCCGGCATTAAATCGGCCACCATCAAGATCATTGGCGATGACGCCTATGGGATGCTAAAAGGGGAAAAAGGCGTCCACCGCCTTGTCCGCATCTCCCCTTTTGACGCCAACGCGCGCCGCCATACCTCCTTTGCCTCAGTCAACGTGATCCCCGAGTTCGGGGCCGTCCCCGACATCGTCATTGACCCTAAGGATCTTCGGGTCGACACCTTCAGAAGCGGCGGGGCCGGCGGCCAAAACGTCAATAAGGTTTCCTCGGCCGTCCGCATCACCCATTTGCCGACGGGGATCGTCGTCCAATGCGAGATCGAGCGCGACCAGATCCGCAACAAGGCGACTTGCATGAGCATGCTAACCGATAAGCTGATGCAGCGCCGCCTCGAGGAACGGGAAAGGCAATTGAAGGCCGAAATCGGCGAGCAGAAGGACATCGAATGGGGCTCGCAGATCCGCAACTACGTCTTTCAGCCCTATACCTTGGTAAAAGACGTCCGCACTTCCTTTGAGACCGGCGACATCCAAGGGGTCATGGATGGCAACATCAACCCGTTTATCTATGCCTATTTGGAACAGGAGGCCAAGAAAAATGAAGGAAAGCGGAAAAAGTAATTTCCTTCATTCGCTTTCCAATAAATGGAACGGCCTCACCAAAAAGGAGAGGTGGGGGATAATTCGCAACTTCCTTTTGATGATCCTCGGCTCATTCGTCTTGGCCTTTGGCAACGCCGCCTTCATCGTCCCGTCCGACCTCGTCACCGGTGGAGTATCCTCAATCGGCGTCATCGTCCAGTTTTATTTGGATGAGGCCGGAATCGGCTTTGAGATCGTCGACATCGTGACCGCCGCCTTGACGGTCGGGCTGTTCCTCATCGGGCTTTTCGTCTTGGGGAAGAAGTTTTCGGCCCATACCTTCCTTGCCTCCGTCCTTTACCCGGCTTTCTTCGCCTTGCTTTATCGGACTGAGCTCCTCGCTCCTATTTACAATTCGCTTCTTAACGCCGAATCCGAGCCAATGATCGGGATGCTTTTATGCGCGATTTTCGGCGGCATCTTCGTCGGGGCCGGGGTGGCCATCACCTTTAAGGGGAACGGCTCAACCGGCGGGGTCGACATTTTGTGCGCCATCATCGCCAAATACACCCCGATAAAGGAGTCTTTCACTTCGGCCACCATCGACTGCTCGCTCGTCGTCATCGGCATGATTTGCCGTTACTCGGTCGATAATTCGATCGCCCTTGGGCTAATCGGGATCCTCTCCGCCCTCACGGCGGCCGCCATGATCCAAATCGTCTATGTGGCCTCCAACTCCTTTGTTTTATGCGACGTCATTTCCTCGAAATACGAATCGATCATCGAGTTCATTCAAAACGACCTCGACCGCGGTTGCACCTTGCTAAACACCACCGGCGGCTATACCGGCGAAGACCGGCTCATGGTTCGGGCGGCCTTAAGCAAGTCGGAGGCTCAGGAGCTTAAGAAGTTCATCGCCAAGGTCGACCCCAAAGCCTTCCTCACCATGGTCGATGCCTCGGCCGTCAACGGCGAAGGCTTCGCCCCAATTGTCTATAAACGCCGCAAAAAGAAGGCGGATGTTGCGAATTTGCCTATTGAGAAAGGCGAAAACCTGACGGAAGGCGAGTGAAGATGGATCGGGAAGTAAAGCCGTTTAAGCTTGTTTCCAAATTCTCCCCAACCGGCGATCAACCCGCCGCCATCGAAAGCATTTTGAAAGGCATTGAGGCCGGGAAGAAGGTCCAGGTCATCCGCGGGGCGACCGGGACGGGGAAAACCTTCACCGACGCCAACATCATCGCGGCTTTAAATAGGCCGACTTTGGTCATGGTCCACAACAAGACGCTGGCCAGCCAGCTTTACGCCGAGTTCAAGGAGCTTTTCCCTGAGAACCGCGTTGAGTATTTCATTTCCAACTTCGACTTTTACCAGCCTGAAGCCTATTTGCCCAAATCCGATACCTACATCGACAAAAACGCCGTCACCAACCTTGAGCTCGACATGATGCGGACCTCGGCCATGAATTCGGTATTGTCGCGCCGCGACACCATTGTCGTCGCCTCGGTGGCCGCGATATACGGTTTAACCGACCCCGCCGAATACGAAGGCTTGATATTTGAGATCCGGGTTGGCGAGACGCTTGACCGCAAAGACCTTTACCGCCACCTCATTGATGCCCAATACACCAGGGACAACTTCGACCTCAAGCCCGGGACCTTCCGGGTCCATGGCGACATCATCGACATCGCCCCGGCGACCCATGATTACTACATCAGGGTCGATTGCTTTGGCGATGAGGTGGAGAATATCTTCCAAATCAATACCCTCAGCGGCGAAATCGAAAGGACCTACGCCACCTATCCGATATTCCCCGCCTATGACCACGCCTCGACAAGGCGGCGGATTGAGGCTGCTTGCAAAACCATCAAAGAGGAATTGGAGATGCGGCTAAAGGAGTTCCGCGACGAAGGGAAGCTGCTAGAGGCCGAGCGGTTGGAGATGCGAACCAACCAGGACATAGAAAGCCTCCTTGAGTTTGGCCGCTGCCCGGGCATCGAGAACTATTCCCGCCACATCGACGGGCGAAAACCCGGGGAAAGGCCGTTCACCCTAATCGACTACATGCCGAAGGACTATTTGCTTCTGCTTGACGAATCCCACGTCACCATCCCCCAGATCCGCGGGATGTACAACGGCGATAGGTCAAGGAAGGAGACGTTGGTGGAATATGGCTTTAGGCTGCCTTCCGCTTTGGATAACCGCCCATTGAATTTCGCTGAGTTCGAGGCCCTTATGCCCTCTAGCGTCGTCTGCACCAGCGCCACCCCGGGAGATTATGAACTAGGTCGCTCCGGCGGGGAGGTGGTGGAGCAGATCATCCGGCCCACCGGCTTGCTTGATCCGACTATCTCCGTCCGCCCGACTTCTGGGCAGATCGACGACCTCCTTTTCGAGATAAACAAGCGCATCGAAGCCTCTGAGAGGGTTATGGTCGTCACCTTGACCATCAAGATGGCCGAGGACCTCACCGCCTTCTTGAAGGAAAAAGGCATTAAGGTCACTTATTTGCATAACGAGACCAAAACCTTGGAACGTAGTCAGATCATCTATCAGCTGCGGAAGGGGAAATACGATGTCCTCGTCGGCATCAACTTGCTTAGGGAGGGCCTTGATATCCCCGAGGTTTCCCTAATCGCCATCCTCGATGCCGACAAAGAGGGGTTCCTCCGCTCAACCAGGTCGCTTATCCAGATAATCGGGAGGGCGGCCAGGAACGCGAACGGGCAGGTCATCATGTACGCCGATTCGATTTCCGATTCGATGAGGGAGGCAATCGACGAGACCATGCGCCGGCGGGGCATCCAAAAAGCCTATAATGAGGAAAACGGCATCATCCCGACGACCATCGTCAAGGAGATCCGCCCGCCTTTGTCCAATAGCGAGGATGAGGCCAAGAAGCTCATCAACTCCGACGGCAAGACGAGCCGGAAGGAGATGGAGGCCCGCATTAAGGATATCGAGAAGCAAATGTACGCGGCCGCGAAGGTCTTCGATTTCGAACGGGCCGCCGAACTCCGCGACATATTGTTTGAGGCGAAAGCGAGTTTGGAAAAATGAGAAAACACGACATCTTCATCTTCGATTTCGATGGGACGTTGGTCGACACCAAGGAATCATTGGTCCCGGTTTATCGGGCTGGTTTTGATTTGCTTGGCATGAAGGTGAGCGAAGCCCAATGCGCCCATTTCATGCACCATAACCTATTGGAGACGATGCAGGAGATGAACGTTGACCCTTCCGACTATGAGCGCTTCGTCCTTAAGGTCGTCGAAGCCCTTGATTACGAAGAGAGCATTTCCCTCATCAAGCCTTTCCCGGAAACGGAGAAAGTGCTGCAAAAACTTGAAAAGGAACGCAAAACCCTAATAGTCGTGTCGGGAAATTCCTCGGTTCACATTAAAAAGGTGCTTGAGAAATTCCGTTGGTCGCATTATTTCAAGCTCATCGTCGGTTCGGACATGTATAAGCATGGGAAGCCTTCCCCGGAACCGCTTCTTCTTGGGCTAAGCCTTCTTGGCGACCAAGACAAAAGCAAAGCCGTTTACATCGGCGACTCCAAGCAAGACCGCCTCTCGGCCATCGCCGCCGGGATTGATTGGGTGCTTGTTGATCGCGATGGCTCCTATGGCAACAAGATCCCAACCATCCGTTCCCTTGATGAAGCGGAGGAGCTTGCCTAGCCCATCTTAAGGAGGCCTTTTGGCTCAGGGCGAAGGAAAAACTTTATTTGTATTCATAGACTAATTAGTCTATCCTATGTGTCGCACGTTCGCTTAAAGGAGGGACGAGTATGCAATGGTATGACATAATCCTTATGATCGCCAGCCTCATAATCATCGTTTTGTCTCTTCTGCAAGGCGGCAAATCAGAGGGCGCTTCGGGCGCCATCACCGGCGGCGGGCTCAACGTCTTCGCCAAAACCAAGGAACGCGGCTCGGAGAAAGTGATCACCTGGCTGACCTTCGGCTTCGCCATCGTCTTCGTCTTCTTGGCCCTTATCATCTCGGTCATCTCGCCTGAGACGGCTTCCGACGCCTCCTCCTCGATCTCCTCGTCCCTATAACGCCTCCTCCGAGGCTTTTTTCTTATTGAGCCATGGATAACCCTTTGAGCATTAAAGAATACGTTTCCCTAAGGAAAAAGGAACTTGCCAAGCAAGCCGCCTCCTTTTCCAAAGCCCCGACTTTGCTTATCATTCAAGCCAATGACGACCCGGCGAGCAATTCCTATGTCCGGGGGAAGATCAAAGACGGGCAGGAAGTCGGCTTTAAGGTCGATCTTTTAAAATTCCCCACCGACGTGGGTGAGCAGGAGATACTCGATGCCGTTAAGCGGGCCAACGAGGACGAAAACATCGATGGGCTCATCGTCCAATTGCCTTTGCCCAAGGGTATAGATGAGGAGAAGATCAAGCTAGCGGTCGACCCGAAGAAGGACGTCGATGGCTTCCACCCCCTTTCGACCTTCATCCCCTGCACCCCCAAAGGCATTGTCGATTACCTTACCTTCCTCGGCTTCCCCTTCAAAGGGAAAAACGCCGTCGTCCTCGGCAGAAGTGACATCGTCGGCAAACCGATGGCAAGATTGCTGCTATCGAAAGATTGCAACGTCACCGTGTTGCATTCGAAAACCGGTGACGCGGATAGGCGGGATTACATCGCCAAAGCCGATTTGATCGTGGTCGCGATTGGCAGGCTTGGTTATTTGGATGGCTCCTATGCCTTTAAGAAAGACGCCGTCATCGTCGACGTCGGCATAAGCCGGGGGGAGGACGGCCATCTCCACGGGGACGCTGTCCCCAACTTGCCGGTTGCCTTGCAAACCCCGGTGCCCGGGGGAGTGGGGCTATTGACCAGGATATCGTTATTGGAAAACCTATTGGAGGCCGCAAAATGGAATTCGCGATAAGCAATTACCAAGTATATGGCTTGGAAAGGGCCGTTAAGGCCTCGGGCAACCCGATGAGGACGAAAATCGATACCTCCGAGCCCAATGAAAAAGACTACGCCCGGGCCATTAAGCTAGGATCGACAAAAGGCGGGGAGGGGCATGACAATTTCCTAAAGGGCATCCTCGTCCAATTGGATGTGACCGCCCCTTTGTTTTGGTGGAAGGAAGCCCAGCGTTATCATTGGTTTGACTTCGTCTCGAGCCAATCGACCATGCATTGCCTTTTGAAGTTCGATGTTTCCCATCAATGCGTAGACGACACCGATCCGGTGGTTTTGGAAAGGATGAGGGCCCTCATCGATTCCTATAACTCCATTGCTGACGATGATGCCCACCGCGAAGAGAAAAAGGCCGCGTGGCGCGTTTTGGTCGCCTCCTTGCCTTGCGGTTTTTGCCTTTCGGCGACCATGACGACCAACTATCAGCAATTGAAGACGATGTACCGTCAGCGTCGCTTCCACAAGCTTAAGGAATGGCATGTTTTCTGCGATTGGTGCGAAAGCCTTCCCCATTTTGCCGAGCTTATCGGCCTAGACGGGGAAAAGGCGGACTAGATAGCCGCTTCCCCATTTTTTAAGTGTTTTGTGATTGCTTAAACTGAGATGCCTAATTGCCCAAGGCGCAACTAGGCAATTTAAACAAGGTATTTTGGCCAATCCGCGATACAGTCAATTCTTTAAGCAACCTAAGGGCACCACGAATACGCCATCTTCCCTTCTATAGGCATTCTTTGTTCCGGTAAGTACCATTAAAAACGTCGGTTCCCCCATCTTTTGGTTATTGACGTTATCTTTGAATTTAATAAGGTTCTTGCAGGATTTTTCTATTGCATCGTCGTCATAAAGCTTAATTTCGATCGCGGCCCATTTCCCGTTGCCAAAATGAATTATCGCATCCACTTCGAAATCGTTTTTGTCGCGATAGTGGAATAAACGGGCGCCGTTGGCTTCCGCGTAAATTTTCAAATCCCTAATCGCCATCGCCTCAAAGACAAAACCAAAAGTTTTGAAATCGTTAATCAAATCCTCGGGACTTACGTCCAATGCCGCGGCAGCGATTGAGGGATCGGCGAAATAACGTTTCGGCGAAGTCCTGATGGCGGTTTTGCTTCTTAATGAAGGCGACCACGCGCTTAATTCGTCAATGACGAAAATATCATTCAAATATTTTAAATACGAAGAAACGGTGGTGTCCGAAATAGGCAAATTCTCTCCGTAAACGTCTTTCAAAATTGTTGTCATCGGGCAAGAAGTGCCGATGTTTCTGGCGTAAGACCTCAAGGTTAATCTGAATTTCCTGGTATCGCGTTCTTGTTTTGCGTTTAGCATAAAATCTTGGTTAACCAACGAATCGAAATAGTTTTTGGCTATTTCCAAACTATCTTCCTTGCCTAATTCCAAGACGCTGGGAAAACCGCCTCGGCAGGCTAAGTAGGCATAGTCCAAAACATCGAGTTTGGATATCGCCCCGCTAGGGTAAATGCCATCGAATAAGTCCTTTATCGAATATTCGCCGCCGCTGTCTTGGGATTCATATAAGCTCATTGGCCTCATTGCCAATGTGGAGATCCTGCCTAAACCGCTGTGGATTATATCAGCCGTTTCCAAAGGCGATGAACTGCCGGTGAGAATGAATTGACCGAACGAGCTTCTTTGGTCGATTTCGAACCTGATGGCATCCCAAATGAAAGGGATGGTTTGCCATTCGTCGATTAATAGCGGCGCCTCCCTATCCAAAAATTTTTTTGGTGAGGCCTTTGCCAAAGCGATATTTTGTTCCCTTGTCGAAGGATCTTGCATATAAATAATCGAGTTGGCAATTTGCGAAGCCGACGTTGACTTGCCACACCATTTCGGGCCTTTAAGCAAAACCGCGCCCGAAGTTCTCAATTTCTTTTTTAAAAGATCATCAATAATTCTAGGATAATATTTTTTCATGCAACAATTTTACATCAAATTTTGCTAATTTTTAATACTTTTTGCTTTTTGGCGGTTTTTCACTTGGCATTTTGGCGGTTTTTCACTTTGCGTTTTGGCGGGTTTTGACTTGGCATTTTGGCGACCATAATGCAACTGCCATTAATTTTATGAAAGGATTGCCGATAGGAAGCATAGACCCAACCTGCCCTTTCCCTACTTTATGTAGGATATGTCGGTGAGCAGGTGGAGGCTAGGCCGCGAGACGGCGAACTGGCGGTTGAGCTTGTTCGAAAACACCGCGTTCTCCGCGATGGCCTTGGCGATCCTCCGCAGCGGGTTGCGGCCCTCAGCGTATCCGCGAGCTGCGGGTCGATGATCTTCGCCATATCAAAAGCCTCCGGCTGTTTTCAGTGTAACCGGAGGCCGCGTTTTGGGGCACCTTTTTATTTAGGAGTCCGATTTATGGGGTCCAGTTTATTGCTTCTGCCTTTTTTATTCTTGTTTCACTTTCCAGCGGCCATATTTCTTGCCGCCAATGCGCTTAAGTTTTCCTTCTTTTTTCAAAATAGCTACTATGCTTTTTACGGTTCGCAATGAAACGCCCAATTCCTCGGCGAGTTCTTCTGTTTTGATCGACGGGTTGGTTTTTAGCAAAACAAGCAATCTGACTTCTCTTGTATCACCCTTATTGGGAGAGGAAGGGGTGATATGCAGCTCTTTGTTTTCCAAGCGATTATTCTCATTTAATAAAAGATTTCTTAAAAACTTAATTAAATAGGACCTGTCTTCGTAAATGCCTTTTTGAATATTGGTGTAATTCGCCCTTACAAGAGCGTTTCTGAAATACCATGCGTTTTTGGCAAAGGTATCATTATTCGTGACATCAAAGCCAAGACTTCGAAGATATTTAATCGCAAATACGGCGGTGGTCCTTGTGTTTCCCTCTTCAAAGGCATGAATTTGCCACAGATTAGCGATGAAGACGGCTAAATGCACAATTGCTTCATCGATGGATAGCCTTGAATAGTCAAACTGTTTTTCCGTTTTGAAGTCATATTGAAGCGTCATTTCCAAATCCCTGAAATCGCCATAGATCACCGAGGCTCCATCAAGAACCCATTCTTTCTTTGAGAAGTTGCATGTTCTTAACTGCCCAGGGTGTTTCAACACACCAACAAAAAGCTTTTTGTGTATCGTTAATAACTGACCTACGGTAAACGTGAAGGAATCTTCGCCAATAAGACGTGCGATTCGAATAGAAATTTTGTCAGCCTCTTCGCTTCTATCTTCCGTGGTTGGCTTACTTTCATAGTAAGAAGCGATGATGTTATCTAACTCTTCAAGCGAAATTTCGCCTTTAAGGTATCTTTCGGACTCTTTAACGAAATAGGATGAGTTTTTAAGACGATCGACATCTTGAAGACCAATTCCAGTTTCCAATATATATTTCTTTGTATAGTCGTTTTCCACGAGAAAATAATATCATTTCACTTTTTAAGTGCAATCTTAAAGTGCAATTTGCACTTAAAACGGGGCGCAAAAAAAGCCGCCATTTCCGACGGCTTATCTTTGAACTGCCGAGGGCGAACGGAATCGGGCTGCGACAGCATGTTAATTCCCGGTGGTGGAGCATATCGGGATCGAACCGACGACCTCATCGTTGCGAACGATGCGCTCTCCCAACTGAGCTAATGCCCCGGGCCCGCTTATTATATACTTCTGTTTTGCCAAGGCAAGAGGCGCCAATGATACCTTGTGCTAAAGTCAAAAACCATAAATGCAGCTTGCTTAATATCGCACTTTAAAATAGTCAAGGTAACGTTTAAATTTGTCTTGCGCATTCAGGCAGGTATCGCGTAAATAACCGCGTTCATTTGCCCATTCCTTTAAGCCGCGATAATAGAATAGTTTCAGTTCTTCGTCGATAATGAAAGGCACAATATCGCATTTTAGGCATTCCTTGAAAAGCAACAATCTGCCGATGCGCCCGTTTCCGTCTTGAAAAGGATGAATGCACTCGAATTTGTAATGAAAGTCCAAGAGGTCGTCAAATGTCTTTTCTTTCTTTGCGTTGTATTCAAAAAGCAATTCCTTCATTTTTTGGGCGACTTCTCCAGGTTGGGCTGTCAACATATCGCCGACGGTATTAGGCAATCGTTTGTAATCGCCAACGGCAAACCAATCTTGACGGGCATCCTTGTTCCGCTTTTTAATGTGCGGTGTAATTCCTTTATGAATGTTTCTGTAATTGGCTTTTTCGCCCTTTCGATAATCATGTCAATGCACTTAAAGTGATTAACCGTTTCCACAATGTCGTCGACCTTAACCGAGCCGCCGTCGATTCCAATGGTATTCGTTTCAAAAATGTAACGGGTTTGGTCGTGTGTCAAACGACTTCCCTCTATATGATTGGAGTTGTAGGTTAATTCGATTTGTATCTTATGATAAATGCCACCTGAAAGCCTTGCTTTCTTTTCAGTTGAAAGTACCTCTAAAAGGGTAGTTGGCAATGCAACTTTCTTATTCGCTCGATCGGGTTTTTGAGCGTCTTCGGGAATATTCCACGTCTTACCCGTTAAAAACGCGCCAGTTATCCTTCCCAAAGCGCAGTAGTTGCGGACGCTTCTCTCCGATATATTCCATTTTTTAGCCGTTTCTGTTACAGACAAATATTTCATATCATTGCGCCCCGTTCATTGTGATTGTATATCATATTATCGGCAAAAAAGTAAATTCGCTGCTCATAATTTGCAAGATTTTTGCCGATATAGGCAAACATATTGTCTTTTGCACCTACAAAAATTCCTACAAAAGCCCGCATTATCAATAGATCATCTAAAGGATAATTTTTCGACAATTCTGGGTTGTTAAACAGCAATAAAAAATGATAGGCAACAAATGCGAAATAAAACTTGAAAACCGCTTTGGAATTTACCTTGCCCAAGCGACAAAGAAAGGGCTTCAATCGGTAAAACGGCATTTCCTAGATGCCGTCTTGAATGCCTTTTCGCAAGCCAAAATCAAGACTGGAAAGGAAAATCTTTGCCCGTATCATTATCCTTGCCAGGAGGAAGAAGCGGTGGAGGAAGCATACGCGGTCATCGATTTGAAAAGCTTCTATGCAAGCTGCGAATGTGCGGCCCGCGGGCTTGATATTTTCTCTACCCCATTAGCCGTGGCAGATCCGACCAGAAGCGCCAATTCCATCGTCATGTCGGTCACCCCCTATCTTAAGAAGAAATATGGGGCCTCCAACGTTTGCCGGGTCCGCGACCTTCCTAATGACGAGAACCTCATATTCGCCAAGCCAAGGATGGCCTATTATTTGGAAATGTCCGCAAAAGTTGTCTCCATTTTCAGCGATTTCCTCGATGAAGAGGATATTCACGTCTATTCCGTAGACGAGAGCTTCCTTCATCTCACCCCCTATCTCTCCCTTTATTCGAAAACCCCGGAGGAGCTTTGCCTTGCCATTCAAAGGCGCATCAAGGAAGAGCTTGGCCTAGTCGCCACCTGCGGCATAGGCCCCAATATGTTCTTGGCTAAGATCTGCCTTGATAACGAAGGGAAGAAAAAGCCGCCTTTTATGGCAAGGTGGGGATATGAAGACGTCAAGACGAAGCTCTGGTCCATCTCGCCCATAACCGAGATATGGGGCATCTCAAACGGAATCGCCTCCCATCTATACCGGATTGGGATAAGGAGCCTAAAGGAATTGGCTTTGGCCGATGAGTTTTTGCTTAAAAGGGAATTCGGCGTGATGGGCGCTCAGCTTCATGACCTGTCAAATGGCATCGATAGGAGCGACATCCGCGAGGAATACGTCCCCAAAAACAGGAATCTAAGCATTGGCCAAACCTTGATGAGGGATTACGACGGAAAAGGGGCCAGGCTTGTGCTACGGGAAATGGTCGATGACCTATCCCATCGCCTAAGGGCGGCCGGATGCGAAACGACGTTGGTGTCTTGCTACGTCGGCTATTCCGATTGCACCGGCTTCTCCAGGCAATGCTCCCTTTCAATCCATAGTGATGATCCGGATGCTTTATATGACGCGGTCATCGCCATCTTCGATAAGCACAACGTCAATAAGCCCATTCTCCATCTTGGCGTCTCGTTTGGGAAGATCAAACCTTATGCCTTCCGCCAAAACACCATCTTCCTATCCGATGAGGAGGCCGAGAAGAAGAGGCAGCTGAACATCGCCCTTGACGCGATAAATGCCAGATATGGGAAAGACGCCTGTCTGCGCGCCTCCTCGCTGACCGCGGATTCGACTATTAGGCAAAGGCATAAGCAAATCGGAGGGCATCGGGCATGAGCGATCGCGGGATGGTCAAATGGATGCCCTATCAATCGCTGGTGGAGCAATCGAGTTTTTTGGCGCGGATGCGCTACGAGAAGAACAAAAAACCCCGCCCCCACATTTCCTCGGACAGGGCCCGCGAGATAAACGAGATCCTGGTCACCTATGAGGGCGAGGAGGTCGCCGCCCGTTATTACCATGACGGCTATCTTTACGACCTCACCGGGAGGATTTCGAAAATCGACGCGCTTTACCGCCGGCTTTGGATCAACGGCATCCTCATTCCCTTCCCCGACTTAATCGACTTGCGGCGATAAGAAAAACCCGCCAGGGGTTTCCTAGCGGGCGTTTGTAAGCTATTTGGATTAGATGTTGGCGTAAGTGCCGACCCGCCCAAGCGCGTAATTGGTGCAGAGAGCGGCCATGGCGTAAGCATACATCCGGCAATCTTCAACAGCTTGCATCTGCGCTTCGTCGGAATCGAGATCGTATTCGTGGAAGCGGAAGTTGTATTTCTTTTCCATTTGCGTTCCTCCTTGCTTTGTTGGCATTGGTCTAGTTTTTTCTAGACGCCAATAATATAGGGGCGGAGTAAAAAACTGGCTAATTTGTAAGCGGTACCTGAAAAGGCTTTCAACATTGATAAACGAAAAACCGGCTTACTATCGATTGAATATTTACCAAATGGAAGCGTTTACATCATTTTATGAAAATTTACGAAGCATTTTCAAAGCGTTTTCAAAGCATTTTGGCCAAGAAAAAAGGCCTTCGCCAAGAAGGCAAAGGCCCGAATGGTTGATCGCTTAGATGGCCCAGGTCCCGTTTTCGAAGATGACGACCGTTTCCCCTTTTTCGGTCAAAGCCTCGATCTTTAGGTCGCTGGTCCCGATCATGAAGTCGACGTGGCTGATCGATTCGTTGATGCCGAAGGAATGGAGCTCGTCTTCGGTGTACATCTCATGCCTTGGGTAAAGGTTGGTGAAGCCCCGCCCAATGGCCAAATGGCAGCAGGCGTTTTCGTCGAATAGGGTGTTGTAGAACAATAGCCCGGTTTTGTTGATCGGCGAATCGAAGGGCACCAAGGCGCATTCGCCCAAATACCCGGCGCCCGCGTCGATCGTGATGATCGATTCCAAGACCTCTTTGCCTTTTTCGGCCTGGACTTCAACCGCCTTGCCCTCGTGGAAACGGATGAAGAAGTTTTTGACAAGATGCCCTTGGTAGCTTAGTGGCTTAGAGGAGTAGACGATGCCCTCGGCTTTCCCTTTTATGGGCGAGGTGAAGCATTCCTCGCTCGGGATGTTGGGCTGATAATAGACGCCTTGGATGGTTTTCTCCCCGCCGCCGAGCCAAATGACGTCGGGATTAAGCCCGATGGTCAGGTCGGTGCCGTTGGAGGCGGTGTAATGGAGCTGCGTTATCCGCAGGTCGTTAAGCTTATCGCATTGGGCTTTGAGGTTTTGGTCGTGCTTCTCCCAATTGGCGATGCCGTTGCCGTCTTTCGCCCTTGAGGCGGTGAGGATGGCGTCCCAAAGCAGCTTCATCCCCTCGGCCTTGGTTTTGCCCGGGAAAACCTTCTTGGCCCATTTCGGGCTTGGGACGGCGGCGATGCACCATTGGTATTTGTTCTCCCTCTTCTTTATGAGATCGAAGACCTCGGATTGCTTCCTCGATTTGATTTTGGCGGCTTTGCTAGGATCGGTGCCGCGGAGGGCATCGGGGTCGTCGGAATCGAGCCAGAGGTAGCAGGGGAGGGCCTCGCTCCACCATTGCTGGAAGGCGATTTCCTGGGGAAGGTTTTTCATTAAGGGCCGTAAATGGCCTTTCTT
Source organism: Candidatus Alloenteromonas pullistercoris (assembly GCA_017694295.1). Lineage (GTDB taxonomy): Bacteria > Bacillota_I > Bacilli_A > RFN20 > CAG-826 > Alloenteromonas > Alloenteromonas pullistercoris. Next base: position 52,979 of record JADINA010000024.1, read on the forward strand.
GAGATCGACGCGGTTGAGTTTCTCCGATTGCCAGCTCATGACGACGCGGCTGGCCCCCGCGTTATAGCATTCCTTGGCGACGATGGCGGCGAAGGCCTCCTGGTCGACGTTGGCTTTGATGATGACCGCCTGGCCTTTTTCGAGGGCTAGTCCAGAACGGACTATGAGTTTGGCATAGCTTTTCAGTAGGGCTTGTTTCATGGCTTTCTCTTTAGGTGTCCTTTCTTGGCGCGTATAATTTAAGCGGATTTCCCATAAAAGGGAAAATATTTTTGCGAGGCCCATGTCCATGGACAAGAAAGAAAAGGAAAAACAAAAGAGCATATCCCGCGTTTGGGGCGTTTGGAACATAGTCGAGGCCTTGCTTCTTGTGTGTTCCGGCGTTTTGTCGATCGTCATCGGGTCGATAAGCGAAACCCCTGGCGAGCAAGGTCCGATCCAAACCGTTTTGGCGGTTGTGGTCGGGATCTTCATCGCCCTCGATGGCCTGCTTAGGATAATCATGGTTTTGTCCCGGCAAGCCAAAACCGAGCAATCGATAATGCTCATCGGGGGATTTGAGATAACAGCTGGCATCGTCGTGGCGATCATGCACCCGTATTTCGTCGGCATCATCGTCAATTTCCTCGGCGTCTTGCTTTTGGTGATCGGCCTTTTGTTCGTTTTGTTCTCGATTTTCTCCATCGCCAAGCGGTGGGAGAGGTTCTATATGCCGATTTTGGAAATCGTCTTCGGGGCCATTTTGCTTTCCGTCGGCGTTTCCATCCTCATCCTTTATTATGGCTCGGACACCGCGGTGCAAAACCGCGTGACTCTGATAGTCATCGGGGCGGTCATGGGCATCGCCGGCCTCTCGCAATTCATCATCACCCTCATATCCCTTTCGAAGGCGAAGAAACAAAACTACGTCGTCCCAATCGAGAACGTCGACGTCTTCGAATTCGACAAGGCGGAGGAAAAGGGGAAGAAAAAGGCCGTCAAAAAGGATATCATTGAGATACCCGCGGAGCCGGTTGATGCAATCGAGCATAAAGACGGCCCCAGCGAAAAGGAGGATTGAATATGTTTAGAAAAGGAAAGGCCGGTTGGCTTACCCTCAACATCGTCGAAAGCGTATTGCTTATCGCCGCCGGCGTTCTTTGCCTGGTGTTTTGCAATAACGAGGATTTCCAAAACGCCTGCATCCTGGCGGTTGGCATAATCGTCGTCTTGGACGCCTTGCTTCGCCTCGTCCTCGACGTCGTTTCGGTCGTCTCTTCGGGCGACGCGACTTTGATTAAGACAAGCTACGGCCAAGCCATCACCGGGTCGTTAGAACTTGCAAGCGGCGCCATCCTCATCATGGTCGGGGCCAACAAGACCGACGCCGGCATCATCTTCGAATACCTTGGCTGGTTCATCGGCATATTGATGATCGTCTTGGGCATCATCCTTTGCGTTTACGCCGGCGTCTACATCGCCAAGAAAGCCGGGCCGGGCGGGAAAAACGTCGGCTTGCTCCTTGCCGGCCTCCTTCTTATCGCCGCCGGCATCTTAACCATCGTCTTCCTCACCAAGCAATCGACCATCCTCACCATCTTCTTCATCGTCTTTGGGCTTTGCCTGCTCCTTGCCGGCGGGCTAATGGCTTATCTAACGTTCGCCTACGTCAATGAGCTGAAGAAGCAAAAGAAGGCCGCGGAAACCGCCTCCAAGCCTGAGGGCGAAAAAGAAGAGGCCATCGAAGTCGAAGCTTCCGATGTTATAAGCGAAACCCCCAAAGACGAAGGCGACAATAAGCCAACAGAAGGGCAAAACGAAGAAAAAGACGCCTGATTTGCGTCCTTTGCCATGAAGATATCCGGCTGGGAGAAGCTTTCCCTCGTCGATTTCGACGATTACGTCTGCACGACCGTTTTCTGCGCAAGCTGCAACATGCGCTGCCCATTTTGCCATAACGCCTTTTTGGTCCTCGGCGCCTCTTCCGCCCCCTCGATACCCTATGAGGAAGTGAGATCCTACCTAAGCAAGCGGAAGGGCATCCTTGAGGGCGTTTGCATCTCCGGCGGCGAGCCGACCCTTTCCCCGGATTTGCCTTCCGTCTTAAAAGACATTAAATCGCTTGGCTATAAGATAAAGCTCGACACCAACGGCTACCGTCCCGACGTGATTAAGGAATGCATCGATTCCGGTCTCGTCGATTATTTCGCCATGGACATAAAAAACTCCCCTTCGCTTTATGGGAAAACAGCCGGGATAGCCGATTTGGATATGAGCCGGATCGAAAATAGCGTTAACCTCATCATGCGTTGCGGCATCGAATACGAGTTCAGGACAACCATCATCAAGGAATTCCATGACGCCCGTTCGATTGGGGAGGCGGCCATGCTCATCAAGGGGGCAAAAAAGTATTTCCTGCAGATGTACATCGATCGCGACGGCTGCATTGAGCATGGTTTCCACGCCTTTTCCAAGGAAGAGGCCGAGGAACTTAGAATTGAGGCCTCCAAGCACGTGGAGAAGGCCTATCTTCGGAATTACGATTGATATTGGTCGATATACGATCTGGCCGAGATGGCGGCGATGGCCCCATCGGAAATGGCGGTTACGACCTGGCGCGATTTTTTCTCGCGGCAATCGCCGACCGCGTAAATCCCCGGCGTCTTCGTTTGCATGTTCTCATCGACTACGGCATAGCCGTTTTTTAGCTCGATAAGGTTGGAGAAAGATTCAAGTTCCGGCTTTTGCCCGATGGCGACGAACGCCCCGTCGGCCTCTATGACCTTCGTTTGTCCGCTTTCCCTATCAAGGAAGGAAACGGCCTTCAGTTCCTTTTCCCCGATGAACTCCTTCGATTCCATGTTGTGTATGACCTCGACGTTATGAAGGCTTAGCATCCTGTCGACGATGACTTTGTCGGCGAAGAATCTGTCGAATATGGTTATCACCGTCACCTTGTTGCATATGTTGGAAAGCTCGATCGCGTATTGGACCGCCGAGTTGCCATCCCCGATTACCAAGACGTTTTGCCCTTTGTAGAAGGGGCCATCGCAGGTGGCGCAATAGGAGATGCCGTGTCCGATTAGCTTATCCTCGTTTGGGATTCCAAGCTTTTTGTGGTGGCATCCGGCGGCGATGATGACTGTTTTGGCTTGGGCAAGGCTTCCGTAATCGACCTCGAAGCCGCCTTCTTGAAGCTTCTTAACGCTTTTCGCCTCGCCGAAATCGAAGTTGACCCCGAGTTCGCTTACCTGGTCGAAAGCCCGATCGGCCCATTCTATCCCGGAGATCGTTTTGCTGGCCGGGTAGTTCTCCAGTCGCGGCGAGGTGGCGATCTGCCCGCCTATGCCCTCTTTCTCAAGCAAGAGGACGGATTTGCCCGAGCGAAGGAGGTAGAGGGCGCTGGTTAGCCCGGCGGGGCCGGCTCCGATGATTATCGCGTCATGCATTGTCTTTTCTCCTTTATGAACGCAAAAGGCCCCTTCTTTTATGAAGAGGCCATTGCCGTTAGTTGGCTTTCTTCGAATCGATGTAGCCTTTGATGAGGGAGGCGTTATCGTAAGTCAGGTAGGATTCGCCGTTGGGGACGACGAGGGTCGGGGCGTTTTTGATGCCATAGGCCTTGGTCGTCTCGGCGTTGGAGGAGGCGTCGATTTGATGGTAATGGATGCCCGACTTATCAAGCATCATCTTCGCCATCTTGCAGTTGGGGCAGGTGGGGGAGGTGAACAGGAGGATCTCGTCGAGCTTGGGGGCCTCTTTCTTCTCCTCACCTAATTGGCAGCATGCCCCGTCGTGGACGTGGACGTCGCTGCTGGAGGCCATGTCGTAGGTTTTCCTCATCTTGAATTCCTGCGATTTGCCGGCGTTCCAGTTCTTGACGGGCCGGTAGTAGCCGGTGATGCGGGAATAGACCTCGGTTTCCTTGCCACAGATGGGGCATTTGTATTCCTCGCCGTTGATGTAGCCATGGTCGGCGCACACCGAATAGGTGGGGGACATGGTGTAGTAGGGGAGTTTGTAGTTTTCGGCGATCTTGCGGACGAGCTTCATGCAGGACTCATAGTTGGGGAGCCGCTGGCCCAAGAAGGCATGGAAGACGGTCCCGGAGGTGTAGAGGGTTTGGAACTGATCCTCGATGTCGAGGGCTTCGAAGATATCGGAGGTGAAGCCAACGGGAAGGTGGCTGGAGTTGGTGTAGAAGGGGGTGTCGCCGTCTTTGGAGGCGGTGATGATGTCCGGGTAGCGTTCCTTGTCGTGCTTGGCAAGGCGGTAGGCGGTCGATTCGGCCGGGGTCGCCTCAAGGTTGTAGAGGTCGCCGTATTTCTCCTGGTAATCGGAGAGGCGGGTCCGCATGTGGTTGAGGACCTCGACGGTGAATTCCTGGGCTTCCTTGTGGGTCAAGTCGGCTTTGATCCAGCGGGCGTTGAGGCAAGCCTCGTTCATGCCGACTAGGCCAATGGTCGAGAAATGGTTGTTGAAGGTGCCAAGGTAATGCTTGGTGTAGGGGTAAAGCCCGGCTTCAAGCAATTTGGAGATGGTGTTCCGCTTGACCTTGAGCGAGCGGGCCGAGATGTCCATGAGGCGGTCAAGGCGATTGTAGAAATCGTCCTTATCGGTCGCCAGATAGGCAAGACGCGGCATATTGAGGGTGACGACGCCGACAGAGCCGGTCGATTCGCCAGAGCCGAAGTATCCGCCGCTTTTCTTGCGCAGCTCGCGCAAATCAAGCCTAAGCCGGCAGCACATCGAGCGGACGTCGCTTGGCTTCATGTCCGAGTTGATGTAGTTGGAGAAGTAGGGGGTGCCGTATTTGGCGGTCATGGTGAATAGGAGGCGGTTGTTCTCGGTGTCCGACCAATCGAAGTCCTTGGTGATGGAATAGGTCGGGATCGGGTATTGGAAGCCGCGGCCGTTGGCATCGCCTTCGATCATGGTTTCGATGAAGGCCTTGTTGACCATCGCCATCTCTTCCTTGCATTCCCCGTAGGTGAAGTCCATTTCCTTTCCGCCGACGATGGCCGGGAGGTTGGCCATGTCATCGGGGACGGTCCAGTCGAGGGTGATGTTGGTAAAAGGCGACTGGGTGCCCCAGCGGGACGGGGTGTTGACGCCGTAGATGAACGACTGGATGCATTGCTTTACCTCTTTATAGGAGAGGTGGTCGGCCTTGACGAAGGGGGCGAGGTAGGTGTCGAAGGAAGAGAACGCCTGGGCGCCGGCCCACTCGTTTTGCATGATGCCGAGGAAGTTGACCATTTGGTTGCAAAGGGTCATGAGGTGGCGGGCCGGGGAAGAGGTGATCTTGCCAGGGACCCCGCCAAGTCCTTGCTGGATGAGCTGCTTAAGGCTCCAGCCGGCGCAATAGCCGGTGAGCATCGAGAGGTCGTGGATGTGGATATCGGCGTTGCGGTGGGCATCGGCGATTTCCTTATCGTAAACCTCGGAAAGCCAATAGTTGGCGGTGACGGCGCCGGAATTGGAGAGGATGAGGCCGCCGACCGAATAGGTGACGGTCGAGTTTTCCTTGACGCGCCAATCGGCAACCTTCAAATACGAATCGACGACGTTTTTGAAGTCGAGGGTGGTGCTTTTGACGTTGCGGATGGCCGCCCTTTTGTTGCGGTAATCCATATAGGATTTGGCGACATCGATGTAGCCGGCCTGAATCAAGACGATTTCAACCGCGTCTTGGATGTCCTCAACGCCGATTTGCTCGTTTTTGATCTTGGAGTTGAAGACCGAGGTGACGCGCAGAGCCAAAAGCTCGAGCACATCCTCGGTTATCGATTTGTTCTCCGCGGTGAAAGCCCGGGAAATGGCGTTTTCGATTTTTTTCAGGTCGAATGGAACCAGGTTTCCATCTCTTTTGATTACTTGAAGCATACTTTCTCCTCGCTTTGCCCGCCGCCGTTATTAAAGCCCATTGCCTAGATGAATGGGGCCAGACCGGTTTTGGGGTCGTGCGGGGTACATTTTAGGTAAGAAAAATTTAAGTGCAAGCAATATGCTTCTCGAATTTCGCGGGTTTGTTTTTCCCTCTCTTTTTTCCCTTGAATTTTGAAAACGCCGACCCAATCGGAAGAAGAAAAAATAATTAGTAGTTTATTGGTGTCAATTTCACCTTAGGCTATTGATTTGGGTTGTTCAAAATATTTGACAGTGTACAGTTTTATTAAAATAAAGCCGATAGAATCGTTATTTTTTGTTGTTAAAGAAAACGACCTGATTTCAGGCCGAATTCAAAAACGGGCAAATCGTTTTGTTTTTCCTCGGTTTCCTAGCCAAGGAAGAAATTCATGACCGCGGTATAGCCCAAATCGGTCGTGATGAACCATTTGGCGATGCCAAAGCCCTCTTGCCCCAAGCCAATCGAGTTGGCTAAATAGTTGCCCCAGTCGGAGCCGCTTGAAATAAGAAGGTTGGCCACCAAGGAGATGACCCAGCAGACGGCGAAGGCCTTCGCGGCCCCAAGGGCCAAGCCAAGCAGGCGGGAAAGCATCGTTGGCTTCGATTTCCCTTTCTTAAGGAGGAGGCAAATGACCCAGACGATCAACCGGAGGACGATGAAGCCGATTATGAAGATCAGAAGGTAGGACAAACCGGTGAGGAAGAGCCCGGTGAGCGAGGTGGCGACGCTGCTGGCGATCGAATCAAGCGGGGCATCCTCGATTTGGGCCATGATCGCTTTATCGAAGGCCTCATAGGCGAATTCGGGTATGTGGAGGGCCTCATAGATCGTGTGGAGGCCGCCGCTGGTTATCCCGCCTGGCAGGTTCGCCCAATCGACCGCTTCGTTGATGGCGGTCTCCAAGTAAGTGTCTATGCCTACGCCTAATCTAGAGCCAATAAGGGCGTCGGCGATAGGTTTGGACAAAAGGAAGCACAACCCGATGGCCCCGGCCATGCAGGCGATGGTGAAGACGGTTTTCATCCCGCCTTTCCAAAACCCGATGAGCAAGGAGAGGACAATGATGATGACGAAGACGACAGATAGCCAATCGAATACTTTATCCGCAAATACGTTGAACATGTTTTCCTCGTTTTCCTCCTGACAAAAGCAATTATTCAGCCTGAAGTCTATTAAAGCAATATCTTTTTGAATATCGGCGATTTGCGAGAATTAATAGAGATTTGTGAGCCTTTTGCGAATACTTCTTAATTACTTGGTAATCGCTTTTATCATTTCCTGTGCCATTGGCTCTTAACTAAGAAGGTAAGACAAGGCAAAATACACCCGTCTATAAAAGGAGGGCCTTATGGCCAAGAAAAACAAAGATTTAACGAAGTCCGCCAAATCCGTTTGGTCGGAGTTCAAAGCCTTCATCTCCCGCGGCAACATCCTCGATATGGCGGTCGGCGTCATCATCGGCGGCGCGTTCAATGCCATCGTCACCGCGTTTACCTCGATCCTCATGTCGATTTGCACCTGGGGAGTCCCCGGCGGCCTCTCTGGATTGGTAACCGTCCTACCTCCGGCTTCCGCCTCCCAACGCGTTCCTTCCGACATCACCGTCGGCGGGGAATCCCTTAAGCAGGTTTACACCGCCATCGAGTGGGTGAACCTTTCCCAGGAAGCCGATTTCAACACCACGATCGCCGGCATGTACACCAAACACGGCGCCTCCTATTACTACAATGGGGCTGCCATCATCGATTGGGGCGCCTTCATAAACGCCATCATCGCCTTCTTGATCATCGCCCTCACCTTGTTCGTCATCGTCAAGGTGTTCAAATACATGTCCGTTAAGCGGGAAGCCCTCAAAGCCAAAGCCCTTGAGGAATATTACCAAAAGCATCCCGAGGAACGCCCCGTCCCTCCCGAACCCGAACCGGCCAAACCGACTCAGGAGGAGTTATTGACCGCCATCCTCGAAGAGCTTAAAAAAGGCAATGGCGATCCGACGCCTAAACAATAAGCCGATTAAAGAGGAATAAACCAAGCCCCGGCGCTTCAAGGCGCATCGGGGTTTTTCTTTTCTGCAATTTTGAATATTGCAAAAGGGATCAAGACGTTGTCTATTGTCTTCTCGTTATCGAAGATGAGCTGATCTAGCGGGCAACAGGAAACATATTCCTCGGCATATCTTTCCAAGTCATTTCAGCTTAGGGCTTCGCCATTTAGCTTAAGGGCGCCTTCAAACGATCTATCGCGGCCGGAAAGCATGGAGAGCAAAGTCGTTTTCCCCGTTCCGTTTTCCCGCGGAGGATGAACAAACCTCTTGATGGCAAATGCCCGCTCTCCTTCGCCTTTGTTTTGTTTGTCTTTGTTCAATAGGGTAAAATCCGCCATTGATATGAGAAGCGTTAATTTTGAAAAGATAACAAACTTCCGTGATTTAGGTGGATACGAATCCCGTTATGGCGAAACGAGCTTTGGGGTGCTTTATCGCTCGGGAAGGCTTTACGGGGCTTCCAAATCCGATTTAAGGAAGCTTTCATCCATTGGATTAAAAACCATCATCGACATACGCGATGACGAAGCCAAATCCCAATGCCCCGACCCGATTGTCGAAGGGGTGCGCTTTATATCGCTTCCGGTCAATGGCAACGGCCGCATCCCCGTTGACCAAGACGACCAAGTCGATAGCTATCTTGAGATGCTTGAAGAGCCAAAGCAAGCCCGCGACGTTTTCCTTGCCTTGCTTAATTGCGAGAAACCGGCTCTTATCCATTGCAATGCCGGAAAGGACAGGACCGGGGTTTTCGTTTCCCTTCTTTTGCTTTTAAACGGCGTCAGCTTCAATGACGTCAACGCCGATTACATGGCTTCCTTTGCCTATTTGCTTGAGCTTGAGCGGCATGTTAAGGACGGGCTGACCGATATCCCCCCTTTCATCATCGTTCCCGATCCATTTTATTTTGAAAGGTTTTATTCCGTCTTTTTGGAACGATACGGCTCGATTGAGGGTTATTTGGAGGCCATCGGTTTAAATGAGGATGACATCAAGGCCCTCGCCTCTTTGCTGGGGAAGCAGGAAAAATCCTGCGGCGCCGTCTTATTCAAAGATGGTAAGGTGCTAATCGAGCATATGGCTATGGGCCATTATTCGATACCCAAGGGCCATGTCGAAAGCTTCGATCTATCCGAAACCGATACTGCCAAAAGGGAAATAGAGGAAGAGCTCGGCCTTAAGGCGGAGATAATCCCTGGGTTTAGGGAAAGGATTGTCTATTCCCCAAGCGATGGGACAATCAAAGAAGTTGTCTTTTATTGCGCTAAAGCCAAAGACGGTGAGTTAACCCTTCAAAAAGAGGAAGTCGCCGACGCCTATTGGCTTTCGCCTGCCGACGCGATGAGGGTGCTAAGCCATGATAGCGATCGCCATATCGTCGCCAAAGCCAGCTATTTCGAAGCCGGCCCGAACGTCAAGAAGGTCAGCTGAATAGCCTGATAAGCAAATCGCAGAATCCCTTAGGCTTCTCAAAAGCCGGCAAATGGCCGCAGTCGAATGGGTAAAATCCCTTTCGCGGCGCCTTGATATCTTCAAAATAGGCTTTGGCGACGGGGTAGGGCGTTATGAAGTCGTCCTTGCCTTGGCATATGAAAAATGGGATATCAAATTCGCGCGGCAAGGAAATCGCGCTTAAAGGCAGGCAAAGCCTTTCAAGCAGCTTTGTTCCTTTTCTCCAGCCCCTTTTTGCCCAAAGCGAATACTCGCCTGATTTGTAGAATGGGATGATTTCCCTTTCTTTGTAGCTCGGATAGTCCTTTGGCTCGAAGGCGGGGTAAAGAAGCGAATGGAAAAGCGCTTCTTGCTCCTTGGTTTCGAATACGCCGCCAATCGGCCTTTTAAGCCCGGCTTTCGCGACGTCGATTCGCTTGCTTAATTCTTCGTATTGCCAAAGGACGCTTTCCCTTGAACTGACGAACTGCCCATAGCCTAAGTAGGCATCGAAAAGCCCATTGGCTTTGGCTAAAGACAAAACGGAGATAGCCGATCCCCATGATTCGCCGACCAATATGATTTTTTCCAATGAGTAGCGGCTCTTTATCAGCCTCCCCCAAGCGAGGATGTCTTCGACATAGCTTTCGATTGAATAATCGGCTTTCTTTGGGAACGCATGATAGGAGCCCCCGGTGCCGCGCTGATCATAGGCGCAGACTAGGAACTTATCGAAAAGCGGGCTCAATTTGTCTTTTATCTTGTGGCGGTTGGGATTGCCGGGCCCGCCATGGACGAAAAGCAGCCCGGTCTTATTTGGGATTCCAAAGACATGGGCGATTTGCCCTAAGCCGTTTATTTTAGCTTTGACCAATTCGTCTTTCATTTGGCTTTCTTCATTAGGTAGGCGGCGTAGTGGGAGGCGACGTCGATGCCCGTTGTTTTCTCAATGCCATCGATGAAGGCGTTGGAATTGACCTCGCAAAGTATCGGCTTGCCGTCTATACCCACCAAGATGTCAACCCCGGCATAATCAAGTTTTAGGGCTGTGGCGGCCTTCTCGGCCATCTCGATATAGGAAGAGGGGATCTCCACGTTATAGCCCTTTCCCCCTTGGGCGACGTTTGAGCGGAAGTCGGAATCGTTGTAGCGCATCATACCGGCCACGAATTTCCCCCCTATGACGATAAGGCGGAAATCCTTTCCTTTGCTTGAGGCGATGAAGCGCTGGTAAAGGCGGGGCTTTTGCCGGCTTTTGGCATCGAAATCAATCAATTCATCAAGGTTTTGCAAAAGGAAGACGTTGTTTCCAAGCGATCCATAGTTCAATTTGGCGACAAGGGGGAAGCCTAGTTCGTCCCCGATTCTTTTTAGGTAATCCGGGTCGGTTTCCTCAAAGGTGTAATTAAGCGGCGGGGCGATGGTCTTCGGCATGTCGATATGCAAACAGGACAAAGCCAGATAGGTCATCATCTTGTCATCGCAAAGCTCGATTGAGCGGGGCGAGTTGAAAAGGCGGAAACCCTGCTTTTCCAATGCATAGGCGGCGTAGCGGTCTTTATCCAAATACAAGACGAAGGCGCATTCGCTTAGGATCGATGAAATGGATCCGTCATCTTCGATTTTTATAAACGCGTCCCCCGTCCTAAGCAAAGAAAGGTCAATGCCATATGGCGCGAGGGCTTCCTTCATCCTTTCCTGGAAATGCCTTACCCCCGGATAGAGGCGGTGCTGATTGACGATGGCGTAGGCTTTTTTCGGCATAAGGCAATTGTGGGGCTTTGCCTTTCCCTAATCAAGATGGCAACCACACTTCTATATATGTTCATAATTATGCTATTATTATGCCGTTATGAAGATATTGCCAATCACCGCCTTGCGCGACACCCAAAAGATCCTTGAGGAGGCCCTTAGCTCAGACGAGCCGATCCACATAAGCAAAAACGGGGCCGATTCGCTCGTCCTTATGAGCGAGGGCGTCTATTCGACTCTTGGTTATTCCCCTATAAGCAAAAAACCCGAATACGACCTCAGGCAAAGCAAAACCAAAAAAGAGGTTAAGGCGATCGAATATGGCGATCATGCCTCCTCACCGTTATCCGATCCCCTTGGCTTCGTCCGGGTAAGAAGCGCATCGCTTCGAATTAAGATCGCCAACCCAAAAGCCAACGCCGAAAGCACGAAAACGAAGATCGAGGAGGCAATCGGAGACGGGGTTTCCGTGCTTTGCTTTCATGAGCTTTCCCTTTCCGGCTATACTTGCGGCGACCTTTTCCTCGATTCCTCGCTTTTGCGGGGCTGCTTGGAGGCTTTGGCCGACTTAACCGAGTTCTCCAAAGGCAAAGACATCGCCTTTTGCCTTGGCTTGCCTTTGGAAAGGAACCACACCCTCTATAACTGCGCCGCCCTTATTTGCCGCGGTTCGATACTGGGCATCGTCCCCAAACGGAACATCCCCAACTACCAGGAATTTTATGAGGGGCGTTACTTCAAGCCTTATGAGGGGGATGATGGCTATATTGATATCAATGGGGTGCAAGTGCCCTTTGGCAACCACCTTATCTTTGTCGACTCTGCCTATCCGCTTCTTCGCCTTGGCATTGAAATATGCGAGGACCTTTGGGTGCCCGATTCGCCTTCGATCGGCCTTAGCCTAGCAGGCGCCAACCTCATCCTAAACCCTTCGGCCTCAAACGAGACGGTTGGGAAAGCCGAGTACCGCTCCTCCTTGGTTAGGATGACCTCGGCCAAGCTTTTGTCCGGATATGTCTATTGCGATGCCGGGGAGGGGGAGTCGACCACCGACTGCGTCTATTCCTCGCATCAGATAATCGCGGAAAACGGCGCAATAACCTCCCAAACGGAATTGTTTTCGATGCAAGACGCGACCAGCGACATCGATTTGGAGAAGCTGCAAGCCGAGAGGCGGAAGATGAATAGCCTTAGCCAAGGGGATGAATATTCGAAAGTCTACTTCGCCCTTCCTTTGGTTAGGCCGGCTTCTTTGCTTCGCCATTACCCTAAAAACCCTTTCATCCCCGAGGGGGAGGAGGTGGATTTAGACAGGGTCAAGGAAGTCCTAACGATGCAGGTGGCCGGGTTAAGAAACCGCCTATTGGCTATCAATTGCCGCAAAGCCATCGTTGGATTAAGCGGCGGGCTCGATTCGACTTTGGCCTTGCTCGTCGCCGTTGAGGCCTTCAAGTCCCTCAATTACCCCTTAACCGGGATCACGGCTTTGACCTTGCCGGCTTTCGGCACCTCGAAAAGGACCCACGACAACGCCGAATCCCTAGCCAAAAGCCTAGGCGTCGCCTTCCGGGAAATCTCGATAAAGGAGACGCTGCGGTCACACCTAAAAGACATCGGCCACGACGAGGACAACCACAACGTCGCCTATGAAAACGCCCAAGCCCGGGAAAGGACGCAGGTGCTCATGGACATAGCCAACGACGAAGGCTCGCTTATGGTCGGGACTGGGGACCTTTCCGAGCTTTGCCTTGGCTGGTGCACCTATAACGGCGACCATATGTCGATGTATGGGGTCAACGCCTCGATACCGAAGACGCTGGTCCGCTACCTATGCCGGGGATACGCTTTGCTGCATAAGGAGGCGGCTGGTCCGCTACTAGACATAATCGACACGCCCATCTCCCCCGAGCTTTTGCCGACCAAGGATGGGGAGATCGCCCAAAAGACCGAGGACACGGTGGGGCCGTATGAACTTAACGATTTCTTCATCTACCATTACCTCCGCTTCCGCTTCACCCCGGAAAAACTTCTCTATATTGCCGAAAAGGCCTATGAAGGCGTCTATGACCGGGCTTATATAAAGAAATGGCTTAAGGCCTTCTATCGCCGTTTCTACCATAACCAATTTAAGCGCAGTTGCCTTCCCGATGGGCCGAAAGTCGGCTCCGTCGCCATTTCCCCGAGGGGGGATTGGCGGATGCCCTCCGACGCCGATTCGAAACATATCGAGGAGGAAATCGACGCCCTATGAGTTTTTATATATCCCTTAATTGGTGTAAAGTTTGTTAACGGAGGAATTTATGGCAGCGAAAACAAAGGAGACGGAAAAGGCCAAACCAGCCGAAGAGGCGAAACCCAAGGACAAGACCAAGGTTTACCATATCGCCAAAAGGGCGAGCGATGGGATGTGGTCGATAAAATTCGCCGGGGGCGAGAAGGTCATCAAGCTTTTCAAAACCAAGGAAGAGGCCATGGCCTATGGCGACTCGGTCGCCGGGAACCAAGGCGGAATCGTCTTGGTCCACGCCTCGAAAGGGGCCAAAGCCGGGAAGATCCAAAAGCAGAAGTCCAGCGGCAAGAAAAACATAAAGTAAACCGTTTCGCCTTATGAACATGTCATTCCTTAAGAGCAAAGCCTTTTGGGGCGAGCTCTTCCGCTTCCTGGCCGTCGGCATATACGGCACGTTGATCGATTACGTCGTCGAGGTGTGGGTCACCTCATTCTTTTCCTCTTCGCTCACCTCCAATCACGTTTCGGCCTTTTTCATCCAATTCGGCATTTCCTTGGTCGGCTTTTTGATCGCCTTGCCCTCGACTTGGTCGCTTTCGGCCGTTTGGGCCTTCAAAGACGCCGAGGACAAAGAGGGGACTAGGTCGGCTAAGGGTATGGCCAAATTCGCCCTGTTTGCCTTCTTGGGGCTTTTATGTGGGGCCATCGTCCAGTTCCTTGGCTATATGACCTGCATCGAATGGTCGGGGTGGGGCATCAACATCCTCGACATCGACTTCTCAACCTTGTTTGGGTCGGATGTGTTGGTGTTTTGGAGCTACACCGTCGTCTTCGTCTTGAAAACGGCGGCCACCACCATCTTCAATTACGTGACGAGGAAGTTCATCCTCTACAAGACGAAAACCGCTTAGTCGACGTAAACCTCGCCGACGAAATCGAAATGCCTTTTGCATTCCGGGCTCGGATCCTCGTAATGGGAGGCCATGTCCATGATTATGTGGTCAGGCACCCATTTTTCTTTTGGGCGTTGGTGGTTCCTTTGAAGGCAAAGGGAATAATCCTTCAGCTTAAGCAATATCAATAGGTAACGGTCGAAGCAGCCATCGAGTTGGCGGCGGAAATAAAGCCTCCGCTCATCGTAAAGCATGGTGGTGTCGAAGATGATTGAGACGCTTTCCTTTTCCTCGCAAAGCCTTTTGGCCCTTTCGACCATCTCCTCATAGATGACCATCATGTTCATTCCGGGTGGGAATTGGTCATAGCCGCCATACATTTGCTTCCTCACCTCATCGGCCGCGATGACGGCGACGTCTTCGCCTGGATGCTCCAAGGCGTAATTGGCGGAGAACGTCGATTTGCCGATGGCCGCCGGGCCGCAGACGAGGATTAGCTTTTTCATATCTTGGCCTTTCTTGACGCGGCTATTGTACTTTAAGCAACGCTTAAAGATGAATAGGCTTTTTAATGGGCAAGGCAAAATTGTTAAGTAAGCTTTTTGCATTGGGCCGCTTTCTACTTTAAGATAGGGATATGGAGAAATACACTAGGTCGCAAGAAGATTTCCTCGAAGCATTGCTGGTGCTTGAGGAGAGGGGAGAGCCGCTGGAGACGACGAAGGTCGCCAAATTGCTTGGCGTCTCCAAGCCCGCCGTTCATCAGATGGGGCATGAGCTTATCGACAAGGGGCTCATGACCAGGATCGACTATGGCGATATGTCGCTTACCGAAAAAGGCCGGGAGGTCGCCACGCGGGTTTACGAACGCCACAAGGTGCTCCGGGCCTACTTGCTTAGCCTTGGGATTAGCCCGGAGACGGCGGAAAACGATTGCTGCCAAATAGAGCACGTCATAAGCGAGGAGACTTTCGAGGCGATAAAGAAAATAGTCGGCTAACGTTGCTTGGCTTCAAAATAGGCGGATAGGTAACCCTGTTCGCCTTTTCTTGTCGCCTCTTCCAAATCGGATGCGATCCCCAACTCGATTAGGCATTGGGGGTCGGATTCGGCGATGGGGGCAAATAGGAGGCTTTTGAGGTGCTGGATGAACTTGCTTGAGGCGAATTCCTTCCTGTAGCGGTCGAAGGACAAAAACGCGTCGGCGAATAGGAGGATGTCGTTTTCGATTTTGACGAAGAAGTCGACGTCTCCGCGCCGCAAAGGACGGTTTTTGAATAAGGGCTTATAGGGGATGTCCTGCCCTTGGCCGAGGGAGGAGAGGAACGCCAATTCCCTTTCCCTGGCCTCAGGGGTCCCGCTAAGCTGGAGGAGGCAGGCTTTTTTGAAAATGAAGAGGAAGGCAGAATAGGCCTGCTCGGCTTTATCTGCGTCATCAAGGAAAAGGGTAAAATCCCCCAATAGCCTTCCTTTCAATCTTTCGGCTTGGAGAAGCTCTTTTCCCATTGCTTTGACCAAAGGAAGTATAGCTTCGGCTTGTTCTTTTTAATAGGGTTTTCGCTATTGCGAAGGGTAAAATCCTTTTGTTTTGTGGTAAGGTTAGCCCTATATGGGAAAAAGGCGCCGGATAGTCATAGTCGGAGGGTCGATCGCCGGGGTTTACTCCGCCTTGCTTTTAAGGGAAAAACACCAAGATGCCGACATCCTCATCTTGGAGAAAAACGATAAGCTGCTTAAGAAGATATACGCGACCGGGAACGGCCATTGCAACCTCCTAAACCTCGCCTCGGCGGGGAAAAACTACAACCGGCCCGATTTCATCGATTCCGCTTTTTTCCGCCACCCGATCCCCTCTTTGCTTTCCTTTTTGGGCAAATACGGCATCGCCACCAGGGCCAAAGGCGATTTGGTTTACCCGGAATCCTATTCGGCCGCCTCGTTTTGCCTTTACCTGGAAATGCTTATAAGAAAAATGGGGATTGAGGTAAGGCTCAATACCAGAATCGTCGATTACGATGGGTCGTTTGTCTATGGGGAAGGCGGGGAGAAATACCCTTACGACCATCTTTTGTTTTGCTTTGGGGGGAAAAGCCAAAGCCGGCTTGGCTCGGATGGCTCCCTTTTCCCTTTGCTTCTAGACCATGGCTATTCCCTTCTCCCCCTTCGCCCCGGCCTATGCCCGATAAAGACAAAGCAACGGCACCCAAGGCTAAAAGGGGTTAGGCGCGAGACGGAAGTCAAAGCCGAAACCCCGGGTGGGTTAACGTTCTTGGAAAAAGGGGAAGTGCTTTTCAAAGACGATGGCCTTTCCGGGATCGTCATCTTCGATTTGGCCTCCTTTCTCGCTAGAAGCGGGGCAAACGCGGCCCGCATCCACTTGGACTTGCTCCCTTCCTATTCTTGCGAAGAGGCCGTTAACCTACTAAAAACGGCTATGGCGGCCAACCAACGCGGAATGCTTCTTTGCCTATTTGAGAAACCGCTTGCCGAATATATCGCAAGCCTTGCCGAAAACCCGCAAAACCCAATCGAATTGATAAGGATTTCCAAGGATCTTCGCTTTGATTTCGAATCCCTCTATCCCTTTTCCGATTCGCAGGTGACCGTTGGGGGGATTGATTTGGGGCAATTAGACGGCAACCTCAAATCCCTCGCTGAGCCCAACGTTTCCTTCGCCGGGGAATGCCTTGATGTCGATGGCGACTGCGGCGGCTATAACCTGACCTGGTGCCTTTTAAGCGCCTTCTTGGCCGCGGAGGGGATATGAAATACTTCGTCCGCGATCTCCTCATAACCTCTTTGGACCCACGCTCCCTCACCAAGGCGATAGCCGACAGGGTTAAGCTGAAGCCGACTTCCTTTTCCTATGAGTTGCTTTCCGCCGAAAGGGCCCATATAAACGGAAAGCTATGCGTCTTCGCCGACTTTTGCCTTACGACCAACGAGTTCATCCGCGACACCTCGATCTCCTTTTCCGAGGACGCCGAGGAACCGATATTCCCGAGCATCGCCAAGCCCCCCGTCGTGGTTCAAGCCGATGCCTTCCCCGGGTTAGTCTCCGCCTATTTGCTTTCCCGCGTGGGGAATAGGCCAATTCTCATAAGCAAATGCAAAACCGAATCCGAGCTTTTAGAGAATCTTAGCCGGCGCGGCGGCTTCATCGATAGGAAGTCGGGGGAGCAGTACGGCCGGAGCCTTTCCAACACCTTGCTTGACTTGCTTGGCGACCACGGCTATTCCCGCTTCGTCTTCATAGAGCCGAAAAGGATGCGCCTTCTTTGCCTCGTCTTGCTTAAAGGGTCGTTGGATAAGGGGGCTGAGATCCATTATGGGCTTGAGGCCACCTCCTTCCGTTATTTCCTTGGTAAGCTTAGGTCGGTCGATTGCCGGGGCGAAAGGGGTTCGCGTTCGTTCAAGGCCGAATCCTTTGTCCTCTCCAGTTTGCCTTTTGGGTCGAAGCTGGAGGAGGAATTCGCCAAAAGATCATCTAAGCGGTCGCCGTCTTATCTTGGGGTTTACGTCCAATCGAAATCCCGCGACGTCGATAGGGCAATATATGGGACGTCGTTGGTGCGGGAGCCGCGTTATTTCCATAAGGGGACCTCTTGCCTTTTCCCTTTCCCTAGCGGGGGCAACTTTGCTGAAATTGAGGGCTGCCTTAGCGCCGCCCCCTGCCTGCTTGGGGAGGATTTGCTCGGGCAAAGCCTCGGCTGCTTCTATTTCCCTCTTGGGAAGGAAGTCGCTTTGCTTAAGCTAAAAGGGGAAATCGCGGAAAGCTGCAAACGCGACCTATTGCCCGGCTCGCTTCCGGCTGAGCCGCTTTCCTGTTTGCTTTCCGGTGAGGAACCATATTCGTTTGGCTTGTCCAAAGGCTTTTGCCCAAGCGGGTTCCACCTTGCCTCGCTTCCCTCCATTTCGTCGTCGCTATCGTTCTTAAAAGGCCGTTTCCGCGATTTTAAGGACCGTTACCAAGGCTTCCTGTTCGATTCTTCTTTGGTGACCGGGTTTTCCTTTTTCGGGGCAATCCCGGAACTTGCCATGCCGGATAAGGCGGGCAAATCATCGCTTAAGGGGGTGTGCTCCTGCTTAAGCGCCACGCCAAGCGAATTGGATTTGACCGCTTTAAGCAGTTTTGCCGCCAAGGCCGCCATCGCCGCTTTGTAACAGGAGAAACGCATTGACTATCTTTTAAAGATAGACTTAAATATTACCCGGCTCTTTTCTGGGGTATTGGCATCCGTAAGCGAACCAATCCCGGTGAGCCCCCAGGGTAGGGTTGCCTATCCTAGCTAGTTGAGGTGTCGACATGAACAAAAACAACCTTCGCAATTACACCACGATGAGGTATGTGAACCTTTGCCTTTTCTTGGTTCTATTGGCCGGCTTTGCCGTCTTGGGCATTTACTTCGGCTTCCTTTTCACCCCATACATCATCGTCGGACACGGCCCGATTGAGGATATCCCGACCATGTCGGTCGCCCTCTCGACCATGCTTGGCGCGATTGGCATTTCTGGGGCCTTGGTTTCCGGCTTTGGGCTCTATTATTCGATCATGTCGATACTCAAAAACGACGATTCCTACGTCATCAAGGGCTTTGCGTCCTATATCACCATCGGCTACATCATCTCCATCGCCTTGCTTCTTAACGCCGTCTGGCTATACCGCCTAACCACCACAAACTACGAATACAAGGAGCTGGCCTTCGTCATCGTCATTTACCTGATTGCCTTGATCGTCGCCCTCATCGCCTCCAACGTCCCCCTCGTCAAGCTCTATGGCGAGGAAACCACCCCCAATAGCACCATGAAGGTCGTGGTTGGCGCCTTGGCGGCCGTTGACCTCGGCATCGCCCTCCCCTTCTTCGCTTCCTATCTTACTTCGCTAAGCGCCGGCCGCTTCGTCAACTCAACAATCGTCACCGCCAAATTCGGCGCTTATGCCCTCGCCACTTTCATCGCCTTCCTAATCTTTGCCTTCGCCTTCTATCTTTTCTCCCGCGGCGAAAAGGCCAATAAGGAAAGCAAGGCCGGCATGGGTTTGTTCACCGGCGGGACCATCGTCAATGGGGGAGCCATCCTCCTTGCTGGCATCTTTGCCCAGGTGTTTGAGGATAAAAAGGGCGTGAGCTTCCTCTCCAACGACCAATCTCCGTTTACTTACTGCCTTGAGTTCTCGATCATCTCCTACATCCTCGCCGGCATCATCGTTCTCGGC
Organism: Candidatus Alloenteromonas pullistercoris; assembly: GCA_017694295.1. GTDB lineage: Bacteria > Bacillota_I > Bacilli_A > RFN20 > CAG-826 > Alloenteromonas > Alloenteromonas pullistercoris. The sequence goes on from JADINA010000024.1 coordinate 72,434, forward strand.
GCGATCGGCTTGGTGATCTATTCGCTTGTCCCCCACAAGAAGAAAACCATCCAAACCTATTAATCGGTTGAAACAACGAGGATTTGCAGGCTTAGCGCCTGCTTTTCTTTTTTTGCGTTGGCTATTAAAGGAATAACGCCATTGATTTGATTTAAGGCGGTTTGATTGGGAATGGACGCAAATTGCAATCGGCCCTTAATTGGTCGTTTGCCTATGCAAATCACCAAAGGGACAATCCCTAAGTTTTTTCTTTGGGACTCTGCCAAGGCGACAAGCGGGCCAATGGATTGTCCGCTCTAGGGCTTCTATCAGGTTTTTGAAGTATTCGCTTTATCGAGAGTGTGCGGAATCTTGTGTAAACGATTCCCGTAAGACGTTCGAATTCTAATCACTTCGACTCATAATAGGCAACAATTTCCCTCCAACACCTCACCTTCCTTTTCCCTATCCCCTCGTTGTAGTGGA
>JADINA010000025.1 GCA_017694295.1 Candidatus Alloenteromonas pullistercoris
TCGCCCTTGAGGGCAAATCGCGCAACGCCAACTCGGTCAGGGGCCTTAACGCCTTAAAAGACGTCGTCGACTCGATCCTCATCGTCAGCAACGACAAACTCCTTCAAACCGCCGGCAACGCGACCGCGAGCCAGGCCTTTTCCGAGGCCGACCGCGTCCTTTCCACCTCGGTCCACACCGTCACCGACATCATCCTCCTTCCGGGCTACATCAACCGCGATTTCGCCGATGTGCGCGACACGCTTAAGGATTCGGGCATTGCCTTAATCGGCTATGGCTCGGCCTCGGGGCCGGATAAGGCGGTGAAAGCCGCCGAGGCGGCCATCAATTGCCCCCTTCTTGAAGCCTCCATCTCCGGGGCGAGGCGGGCCATCTGCTCCCTCACCGTCGGGCGCGATGTCAAGCTTATCGAGTTCCAGGACTGCATCGACGAGATCAACCGCCAGGCCGGCAACGACATCGACATCAAGTTCGGGGTCACCCTCAACGAGATGTTAGGCGACGAGATAGTCGTCTCGATCATCGCCTCCGACTTCTCCGAGGAGTTCGACTTCACTTCCATCCCCCAATACACCCGCCCGACCCACGAGACGGCCTACGCCGGGGTCGACGAGGCCCGCGACGCCGACATAAGGAAAAACGAGCAAAGCGAAGCCAAAACCCCAGGCGAGGAGGAGGATTCGATCATCGACTCGATCCTCCCGGATTTCTTACGCGGATAAAGCTATAAAACGCCGCTTTTCCCCTCTACCCCCTTGCAAAATGCCCCCGATGCTTTAATATAGTGCTCGGCAAAGACGAAGACAGCGCCTTCCCCGAAGACAGAGAGCCCCGCCGAAGCTGAGAAGGGGCATGGGGAAAGAGATCACTTCCGAGCCCATCGCCCGAACGGGTATCCCCAATTAAGGCGGTCGAGTGGCTTCCGTTAAAAAGCCGGCTGAGCGCCCCAACGCGTTTGGGGAATTAAGGTGGCACCGCGCCTAACTAAGCGCCCTTAAGTGGGCGCTTTATTTTGTTTGGAGGGACTTATGGAGAAAGAAGAGAAGCAAAAGGGCATGAAGGACACCCTCCTTATGCCAAATACCCCCTTCCCGATGAGGGCTGGGTTAGCCGAGAAGGAGCCGATTATCGCCGCGAGGTGGGGCGACATCCGACTTTACGAGAAGATGAACGCCTCGCGCGAGGGCTGCGAGGAGTTTTTGCTTCACGACGGCCCGCCTTACGCCAACGGCGATATCCACTGCGGCCACGCGCTCAACCGCTGCCTGAAGGATTTCGTCATCCGCTACAAAAACATGGCCGGCTACAAAACCCCCTTCGTCTTCGGCTGGGACACGCACGGCCTCCCCATCGAGGTCCAAGTCACCAAATCCGGGGTCGACAGGAAGAAGATGAAGCCAAGCGAATTCCGCCTCAAATGCGAGGAATACGCCCTTCGCCAAGTCGCCCACCAAAAGGAGCAGATAAGGCGGTTAGGCTGCCTTGGGGACTACGATTCCCCCTATCTCACCCTCAACCGCGACTACGAGGCCTCCCAGGTCGAGGTGTTCGCCAAGATGGCTTTGCAGGGGCTCATCTTCAAAGGCGTCAAGCCGGTTTACTGGTCCCCAAGCAGCGAGACCGCCTTGGCTGAGGCCGAGATCGAATACAAAGACGTCCCGTGTAAGACGCTTTACGTCCGCTTCAAGGTCAAAGACGGCAAAGGGAAGCTGCCCGAGGATGCCTACGTCCTCATCTGGACCACGACCCCCTGGACCATCCCGGCCAACTTGGCCATAACGCTTAATCCGCGGTTCGAATACGGGCTTTTCGACACCGACAAGGGGAAGCTTCTCTTCCTCCTTTCCGCCGCCTCAAGATTGCAGGAGGAGCTAGGGCTAAGCAAGGCCGAATTGCTTGCAAGCTTTAAGGGGCAGGAGCTTGAGGGCGTCGTCTGCGCCCACCCACTTTATGGCCGGGATTCGCCATTGCTATTGGCCTCCTTCGTCACCGAGGACACCGGCACCGGCTGCGTCCACACCGCCCCCGACCACGGGCTCGACGACTTCAATGTCTGCTCCCGCTACGGGATAAAGCCGTTTTGCCCGGTCGATGAGAAGGGCTATATGCACCTGGGGGAGGGCGATCCCCTCGATGGGCTTTTCTATGAAGAGGCCAACGAGAAGGTCATCGAATTGCTTCTCTCAGAAAAAGCCATATTGAGGGAAATCGACATCGAGCATTCCTATCCCCACGATTGGCGGACCAAAAAGCCCGTCATCTTCCGGGCGACTCCGCAATGGTTTTGCTCAATCGAGCCCATCCGGGAAAGGCTTTTGCAGCAGATAAAGAAGATAAAGTGGCTCCCCGCCTGGGGCGAGGCCAAGATGCACAACATGATCGCCGATAGGGCCGATTGGTGCATATCGCGCCAGCGGGCCTGGGGCGTTCCGCTTCCTATCATCTACGCCGAGGACGGCACCCCGATAATCGAGGAGGCGGTTTTCGAGCACATCGCCAAGCTTTTCCGCGAACATGGCTCCAATTGCTGGTTCGACCTCTCGGCCAAGGAGCTGCTGCCCGAAGGCTACTCCAACCCCCATTCGCCAAATGGGGAATTCACCAAAGAGACCGATATCATGGACGTCTGGTTCGATTCGGGCTCGAGCTGGAATGGGGTGGTGAGGGCCCGGGGCTTCCATTACCCGGCTGACCTTTACCTCGAGGGCAACGACCAGTACCGGGGATGGTTCAACTCCTCGCTCATCCTTTCCCTTGCCTGCACCGGGGAGGCCAGCTTCAAAACCTGCCTCACCCATGGCTTCGTCATGGACGAGAACTGGCAGAAGATGAGCAAATCCAAGGGCAACGGCATCGATCCGAGCAAGATCGCCTCTACCTACGGGGCCGACATCCTCCGGCTTTGGGCCGCCTCGGTCGACTTCTGCGCCGACGCGCGGATCGGGGAGAGGATAATCGCCACCGCCGTCGACAACTACCGGAAGATCCGCAACACCTTCAAGTTCATGCTCGGCGTCCTTTCGACATACCAAAAGACACAAAACCCCCAATACAGCCTGCTTGACCGCTTCATCCTCGCCAAGCTGAACCAGGTGGTGGAGAAAGCTTCCGCGAGCTATGGGCGTTATGACTTCGCCGGGGTCGTGAACACCATCATCCCCTTCCTCTCCGGCGACCTCTCCTCGCTTTACCTCGACTGCAACAAAGACGTCTTTTATTGCGACTCGGAGAATTCGATTCGCCGGCAAAGTGCCCTTTCCGTCGTCTACGAGTGCGCCCGTTCCCTCTGCCTGCTGCTTAACCCGATCCTCCCCTTCACCATGGAGGAGGTGTATTCCTATTTGCCATTTGCCACGAAGGAATCGGTTCAGCTTGAGGACATGCCCAAGGCAAAAGAGGTCGACGAGGGGCTATTGGGGGCTTATTTCTCCTTCCTAAGAGCGCGCGACCTCGCGCTTAAGTCGATTGAGGTCCTCCGCGCCGAGGGAAAGATCGGAAGTAGCGCCGACGCCTCGCTTCGCCTTTCCCTTTCCGACGAAAAGCTTCTTTCCGCCTTATCCGCGTTGCCTGTTGACGACTTGGCCAACATGTTCAACGTCTCCTCCGTCACCCTTGCAAAAGGGGAGGACAAGGCCGAGGCGAAGTTTGACTCGCGGAGCGTCTGCCCGCGCTGCCGCAAGCACCACGATGGGCCCGAAGGCGGGCTTTGCCCGCGCTGCCAAAAGGCGTTGGGGGAAGGCAAATGAAAGCCGTTTTCGAGAAGATAAAGGCCTTTTTCTGGCACACCAAAACCGATAGGCGCGCCCTTTACGTCTTCCTTTTCGCCTCCTTGGGGCTTGTCTTGCTCGATTTGGGGAGCAAATGGCTCGTCCAGTCCTTCGCCACCCCCTTTTCCCCGATCCAGGTCATCCCCAATTTCTTTTACATAACCCTTTCCTACAACACCGGGGTCGCTTTTGGGCTGGGGGCGGGGACGAGCTGGGGGAGGGTGCTCAACATCCTTATCTCGCTTTTCATGAGCATCGCCATCTTCCTTTATTTGTGGCGTAAATACCCAGATATGACCCTAATCGCCAAGATAACCGGGATATTGCTTTTCTCCGGGGCGGTCGGGAACCTCATCGACCGGGCCTTCTATTGGGAGAACACGACCGGCTTCGACGGGGTCATCGACTTCCTCCAGTTTTATTTAGGCGGCGGGCCCGACAAAGACCAAAGCGGCATCAACCCCTTCGCCACCTTCAATTTCGCCGATTCGTATTTGACCGTCGGCATCGTCTTGCTCCTAATCATCCTCGTCGTCGACTTGATAAGCGGCGAAGCGAAAAAGGGCAAGGAGGAGGCAAAATCGATCGCCTCCACGAACGAAAAGGAGGCCGAAAAGCCCGATGCCGTCACCCAGCCGGGGCAAGAGGCCAAGGAAGAGGATGGAAAAGAAAAGGATTAGCCATCTAGCTGGGAACGAGGTTGCCGGCAAGCGGCTCGACGAAGCCCTTTTCCTTTTGGGCGCGGGGTTATCGCGGAGCAAATGCCAAAAGCTCATAAAAGGGGGCGATTGCCTAGTCAACGGGAAAGAGGAATCCGCCCATTACCTGGTGCAAGGGGGCGATCTTATCGAGTATTACCCCTATGAGGAGCCTTCCCTTGAGCTTAAGCCCGAGAAGATGGATGTGCCCATTGTCTACGAGGACGAAGACATCATCATCGTTGATAAGCCGGCCGGGCTCGTCGTCCATCCCGGGGCCGGGAATTATGAGCACACCTTGGTGAACGGCTTGCTTGGGAAATACGAGCTAGGCGGGGACGACGAGGTAAGGCCGGGGCTCGCCCACCGGATTGATAAGGACACCAGCGGCCTTCTCGCCGTCGCCAAAAGCGAATCCGCCCTGCTCAAGCTGCAAGAGCAGCTGCGGACCCACGCGATGCGCCGCGAATACCTCGCCTTGGCCGATGGGATAATCGAGGAGGCGCGGGGCAAGATAATCGCCCCCTTAGCCCGAAGCCGGGACAACCGGCTTAAGCAAGCCGTCGACCTCTCCGGGAAGATGGCCATCACCCATTTCGAGGTCATTAGGCGCTTCCCGCTTGCCAAGGCGACGTTGCTTCGCTGCGTGCTCGAGACCGGACGCACCCACCAGATAAGGGCCCACCTCGAATACATCCTTCACCCGATAATCGGGGACCCGCTTTATGGGAAGGGGAATAGAAGGCTAGGGGCCAATAGGCAATTGCTCCACGCCGAAAAACTCATCCTCACCCACCCGCGAACCGGGGAGAGGATGGAGTTTTATTGCCCATTGCCGAAGGATTTCCAGTCGATCCTCGACTCACTCTCCTAATATCTTGGCGGTGTTCTTGAAGCTTATCTTCGCTATCGCCTTAAGCGCATCCGCCCCTTTTTCCGAGACGATCTTTTTGGCGAACTCGTCGACCTCGTGCCCGGCCCCAAAGGGGATTTTGGCCCCGAGCTCCCGGCTTAGCTTTTCCATTTCCCGCAGGAAAAGGATGCGGGAAAGCACCGAGGCGGCGGCGATCGAAGGGAAGGAAAGCTCCCCCTTGGTCTTGAATAGGATCGGTTTAGCCACCTCCTTGGCCTTGTCGAGGTAATGGAAATAGACGCCGGGCTCGCAGAATTGGTCGATTTTCAGCTCGACGTTAGGGTGCCTTTTGGCAAGGCGAAGCAAAACGGCATTATGGGCGTAGGCCTTAACGGCGTTCATGTTGAAGCCGTTATCGTGGGCTTTGTTGTAGCGTGATGCCGAGATGAGGATGCTTTCGTGGTCGATGGACTTCTCCAGTTCCGGGGCAAGCGAAAGCATCGCTTCGTCGGAAAGCAATTTCGAGTCGGTGACGCCAAGCCTTTCTATTGTCTTGAGCCCCTTTGAGTCGACGAAGGCCGCGGTCACGACGATCGGCCCGAAATAGTCCCCCGTCCCGACCTCATCCGAGCCGATCTCGGGCTTGAAGCGGGGGCAGGTGCGCGGCCGCCCATCCTTTATCTCCCCCTCCCCTTGGGTCAATAGGGTGAGGTTGGAATAAAGCAAATAGGTAACCCCGCCTTTTTTGGCGAAGAAGACGATGTGGGGCGAGGGCGAGGGGAGGGAAAAAGGGGATAGTTCGCCTTTTAGGCGGTTTGCCTCCTCCTCGCTAAGCTTCCTTCTTGCCATACAGGGCGATTTTATACCAAAGGGGCGGGGTTTGCGATATAATCGCATGGCCATGGACGAGAGGGAAACGCTGCAGATAGATCGCATCTTGGGGCAATTCGCCGCCTTTTGCCTGACCCCGCGGGGGAGGAAGTCGCTTTTGGAAAGCCAGTTTCTAGGCAAAGACGAATTGGCCGACGCCCTTTTGGGGGCGCAGGAGATGTTTCAGACCCTTTCCCGTTACGGGGCCCCGCCCATCGATTCCCCGGTCGACCTTCGCGATGAAGTCGACATGGCCAAAAAGGGGAAGGTCCTCTCCGGCGAGGAATTGAAGGCGGTGGAGCGCGAGCACCTCGCCTCGATTTCCTACAAAGCCTTCGTCGAGGCGATGGAAAACGCGCCCTATGCGAGGAAAACGGCCTTCTCGATGGGGGATTTTTCCTTGACTGCCGAGGAGATCGGACGCTGCGTCGATTCCGATTTCTCCCTTTTCGACAAAGCCTCGCCCGAATTGCGTTCCATTCGTAATTCCATCCGCTCCGCCGAACGGGCCATCGCCTTGCGGTTGCCTAAGCTAATCGACGAATACCGCAGCTTCCTCACCTCCCCGACCCTCACCCTCCGCGACGGCCATTACGCGCTTCCGGTCGCGATCGCCTATAAAAGCAAGGTGCCGGGCAACGTGCTTGGCTATTCGGGCTCGGGCGGATCGCTTTTCGTTGAGCCCGCCCCCCTCGTGGCCTTAAACGCCAAGCTGCTTTCCCTGCGCGACGAGGAGAAAAACGAGGAGGAGAGGATAAGGAGGCGGCTAAGCGGATTGGTCGGAGAAGCGGGGGAGGAGATAGAGAAAACCAACCTCGCCTTCGCGATCGAGGACATCCGCCTCGCCAAGGCCCGGTGGATGGAAAGCCATGAAGGGCACGTCGCCGCGATTGGGGATGAGATCTATCTGCCTTTCGCCCGCCACCCCCTATTGGACGCCAAGAAAGCCGTCCCAAACTCCTTCCGCTTGACCCACGATTCGCGTCTTCTTGTCATCTCCGGGCCCAACGCCGGGGGCAAGACGGTCGCCCTTAAGACGGTCGGGGTGTGCGCCTATCTTTTCATGCTTGGCTTCCCCCTTCCCTGCGCCCAGGGGGCCATCCTCCCCTATTTCGGGGCGATCCGCTCCGACATCGGCGACCACCAGTCGATCGACGACAACCTCTCGACCTTCTCCGGCCACATCGCTGAAATCGCCTCTTGCCTTGAAGGCATTGGGCCGAGCTCGCTTTTGCTTCTTGACGAAGTCGGGACCGGGACCTCCCCGCATGAGGGGGAGGCTTTGGCCATCGCCATCTTGGATAAGGTGCTCTCCTCCGATTGCTTCGCTTTGGCCTCAAGCCATTTCGAGGGGGTCAAGGAATTCGCCCTCTCCCGCCCCGGGGCCGGCAACGCCTCGATGGAGTTCGATTCCGATAGCCTAGAACCGACCTACCATCTCCGCCTTGGCGTCCCTGGCGAATCCTATGCCCTGGTTCTTTCCGAGCGTTTCGGGCTTAGCCGCGACATAGTCGAGCACGCCAAGTCGCTTGCCGAAAAGGGGAAGGACGCCTCGGTTTCAACCACGATTGAGAAGCTTTCCGCCTTGCTTAAGGAAAATGAGGACCTCCGCCTCACCCTAAGCAAAAAAGAGGGCGAGCTAACCTTTGAAAAAGCCCGTTTGGAGAAGGAAAGGAAGGCCTTTGAAAGGGAAAAGGGACAATTCGCCGCCTCTATTAGGCAAAAGGAGGAGGAGGCGATGGAAAAGGCGAGCAAAGCCGCGGAAATGGCCATCAAGCGCCTTTCCTCCCCCTCGCTTAAGCTACACGAGGCCATCGAGGAGAAGAAAAGGCTCGACGAATTGCTTTATAAAGAAGGGGAAAAGACGGATGAGACCCCCAGCGAGGAACTTAAAGTCGGGGATTACGTCGCCTCAGCCGATTATCCCGTTGAGGGGACCATCACCCGCATCAGCGGCAAAAAAGCCGAAATCAGCTCGGCCAAGGGGATGTCCTTCACCCTTCCTTTGGCGGGCCTAAGGCTTTCAAAGGCCCCAAAGCGGATCGAATCCTCCTTCCGCGGGGCCGGGTTGGATGGGCTAGCCAAGGAGAAGGGGCTTAGCCTCGAGTGCAACCTCATCGGTCTCCGCTACGACGAGGCCAAACAAGCCCTCGACGCCTATTTGGACAAATGCCGGGTCAAGGGCTTTAAGCGGGTGAGGATAATCCACGGCCTCGGCTCGGGGGCGCTTAAGCGGATGACCGCCGAATACGCCGCCTCCCATTCCTTCGTCGACCATCTTGAGATGGCTGGGGAGGGCGAAGGCGGGGCCGGCGCGAGCGTGTTGGTGTTGAAATGACCGAGCTGCTTTCCCGCCTCATATCCCTCCTCCCCGACTCCCCGGGCGTCTATTTGATGAAAAACGGGGACGGCGAGATCATCTACATCGGCAAGGCCAAGTCGCTTAAGAAGCGGGTGTCGCAGTATTTTCTTCGCCCCCAGATCGGCAAGGTCAAGGCGATGGTGAGCCACGTCGAGCGGTTTGAGACGATATTGGTAAGCTCGGACAAGGAGGCCTTCATCCTCGAGATGAACCTCATCCAAACCCACCATCCGCGTTACAACATCATGCTGATGGACGATTCCCATTACCCCTATTTGGCCTTGAAGAGGGGGAATGACCCGGTGCTTAGGATCGCCAGGAACAAGAAAGACCGCCGCTACATCTATTTTGGGCCCTATCCTTCTTCCTCCTCGGCCTCTAGCGTCCTTTCCCTCCTCAACAAGATATTCCCGACCAGGAAATGCCGCCTCATCCCCAAAAAGCCCTGCCTTTATTATTCCCTTGGGCAGTGCCTCGCCCCCTGCCTAAGGAAAGTCGACGAACAGGAGTCCGAGGCCCTTTGCGAGTCGATAAAGCGCTTCCTCGGGGGCGATGCGGGCTTAGAGAAGGCCAAACTTAGGGAGAAGATGGCGAAAGCCAGCGAAAGGCTCGACTTCGAGACGGCCCTCGAATGCAAGAAGACCCTTGATTCCATCGACCACGTCCTCTCCTCCCAGCGGGTCGAGTTCAAAGACCTCCCGCCAACCGATGTTTTCGCCTATTCCTCAAGGGAAGGATATTTCGCCCTCGCCGTCCTCAATTACCGAAACGGGTGCCTGCTTGGGAAGAAAAGCTTCGTCGTAAGCGGCTTCCTCGACCCTGAGTCGCAGATGCTTGACCTCATCGAGCAATACTATTCCTCCCGCGAATTGCCTAAGCAGGCCGTGTTGCGGCTAGAAAACGTCAAATCCGGCCTCGAAGATGATTTCGGAGAGGAGATGAAGGTCATCGTCCCAAGCGAGGGGCGGCTGCTCGATTTGGTTTACATGGCCGAGCTTAACGCCAAAAACGCCCTCGACGAGTATTTCCTCTCCTCCCGCCTTGAGGACGACAACCTCGCCCTCATCGAGGAACTCGGGGGGCTACTTGGCATAAAGACCCCGACCAGGATCGAGCTTTTCGACAACTCCCACCTCCAAGGCGATTCCCCGGTCGCGGCCATGGTCTGCTACATCAACGGCGTCCCCGAGAGGAAGATGTACCGCAAATTCAGACTAAGTGAATCATCGGCCGGCGACGACTACGCCTCGATGCGGGAAGTCGTGGGGCGGCGATACTCCAGGCTCATCGCTGAGGGCGAGCCCCTCCCTAGCCTCATCCTCACCGACGGCGGCCTCACCCAGGTCAGGGCGGCCAAGGAGGGATTATCGTTGGCCAAAGCCGACATCCCGGTGTTTGGGCTAAGGAAAAATAGCCGCCACCAAACCGACGCCTTGGTCGACGAACTCGGCAACGCCTTCCCCTTAAACCAGGATTCGCCCTTATTCTTCCTCCTTATGCGGATGCAAGACGAGGTCCACCGCTTCGCCATCGCCTACCACCATAAGAAGCGGGGCCAAAACCTCTTTTCCTCGATATTCGACGGCATCGAGGGTCTTGGGCCGAAAAGGGCTGAGTCGCTTAGGACGCTGTATAAAGGGAAGGAGGCGCTTCTATCGGCCTCGATGGAGGAGCTTTCGCAGCTTTTGCCGGTGGAGGTGGCGAAGCGGCTTTACGAGAAGCTGCACGAAGAAAAAGTTGATTAAGCCCGCTTAGGCGAATTATCATTATCGCCGTTCCGCCCGTAGCTCAGTTGGATAGAGCAACGGCCTTCTAAGCCGTGGGCCAGCCGTTCGAGTCGGCTCGGGCGGGCCAAGCAGAAAAAAGTGCCGATTCAATCGGCATTTTTTACTTGACGACAATAAAGCTTCCCTTATTGCCTTTTCATGGCCGCCTCTTCCCTCACGTGGTAGACGCGGGCCATCTTCTCCTGGAGGTGGGACGACATCTTGGAAAAACAATGCTCGGAGATGGCGGAAAGGGGGAGATCGGCGATTTGGCTTGGCTCGACGACCTCGACCAAATCGAGGTAAACCTTGGTTGAGAAAAAGGGGAAGCGACGCCTTATGGCGTTGGTGTTTTGGATGCAAAAGCAGGCAATCGGGCTTCCCGATTCCTTGGCCAATTCGAAAGAGCCGGGGTGAAAGGGGAGAAGCGCCGGCTCCGGGAAATGGCGGTTCCTCGTCCCCTCGGGGGCGATGGCGACGCAGCATAGGCCCTTTTCAATGTATTCGGCCCCCTTTTTGATTTGCCTTGGGCCGTCGCGTAGGCTGTTTTGTGTGATGTAGAGGAAGCCGGCCTTGGCCAAAAATGGCCCGGCTATCGGGAAACTCGCGATCGCCTTCTTGCCCACCGAGACGATGGGGAGGGAGGGAAGCGATTTGAGCAAGACGAGGAAATCGAAGTTCGAGAGATGGTTGATGGCGATCATCATCCGCGCCTTGGGATCGAGTCGATGGCCGAGGTCGGAGTAGACGACCTTCACCCGCGATAATAGGCAGACGAAGCCGGCGACGTCGCTTATGAAGCGGAGCAATTTGGGGGAAGGGGGGTATTCCCTATTGGGGTCGATGAAAAGCGAGATGATATATAGGCAAATGATGAAGAGGATGGTAAACGCGATAAAGAAGCCTATTATCAAAAGGAACGGAACGTAAAAGGTCGTCCAATCCGAATAGAGCCCGCTCCAATAGTAGGTGAGGGCGGCCCCTAGAAGCGAGGCGGCGAAAATGAATGAGGCGGTGATCATGGCGAAGGCTAGTATGCGCTTAACCGGGGTGAAAAGAAACATAGTAGTGATTACTAGGTAATCGCATCTTGAAAAAGCTTAGCCCCCGTCGGATGATTTCCCTGCATGGAAACCGAAAACCCCCTATCCCCGATCCTCGACCTCATCCAAAAAGGCGAATACCTCAAGGCCTATACGCGCCTTAACGATGAAAAGGAGGAATGCTTCCGCCTCTTCCCGAAGCGGACCCTCTCCCTCCTTTACGAGCTTTCGATGGCGCTTGGGGACCAAAAAGGCGGGGCCGAAAGCATAAGGGGCCTATCCGAGCTCCCCTATGTTGACCAGGAAACCGAGGAGATGCTTCATGACCTCCCCAAGAAGCTAAGCGGGGCAAGCGGGAGGGAAGAGGAGACCCTTGAGGGGGTTTTGCCACTTCTTAGCCCTGATTCCTCCCCCATAGACGTCAAACGGGCCCTTTCCTATTGCCTTTCCCACCCCCTTGCCTACCCAAGTTTTAGGGAAAGGCTTCGCGAATTCGCCGCCTCCGATGCCTTGGAGGAGCTGCGCAAGGCGGCATTGCAATTGCTTTCGCGCTTTGGGGACGAGGAGCCCCTTGCGGCAAGTTTCGGCGGCGCGTCGGGCCAATGGGCCCCCGCCTCCCTTCCAAGCGCGGCAACCGCCAGGGCGATAGAAGGGGCGTTAAAGGAGATTGAGGCCTATTCCGACCGCGGCATCGCCTCCGCCGCCGCCGACATCCTCTTCGCCTACTCCTCCGCTTGCTACCCCTTCCCGGTCGAGGGAAAGAGCCTCGCGGAAGGCTGCCTTGAGCTATCGAGGGCCTATTTGGGCAAAGGGGAGAAGGGCGAGGCGGCGCTAGCAATCGAAAAGGCCATATACCCGAAAAAGCCGGCTTGACCCGCCGAGATTTCCCTTTAAACGTTCATATTCGTTTGTACAAACGCCCAACTAGGGTATAGTATGCGTTGCGATTCCTCCTCTTTAAGTATAAAGAGCGCAGGGAAAGAAACGGTAAAAAACAGGAAAGAGAGAAAATGGAACACAAATTCACACCGCTTGAGGATTGCCGCGTCGAGATCGTCTCGACCGTCCCCTCCGACATTTGGAAGCAGGCCCAGGAAAGGGCCATCAAGAAGGAATGCGCCAACGTTGCCATCCCCGGCTTCCGCAAAGGCCACGTGCCCGAGAAGATGGCCCGCTCCCACGTCAATATGCAAAAAGCCATCGACGGGGCCATCAACGACCTCCTCCCGACCATCTTCGCCGACGCCTTGAAGGAAGGCAAGATCGAGCCGTTCTACCGGCCCGACACCTCCATCACCAAGCTCTCCGACACCGACCTCGAGGTTAAGTTCGTCGTCACCAAGGTCCCGCACGTCGAGCTTGGGGCCTACACCGGGCTCCACGCCGAGAAGAAGGCGGTCGCGGTTGACGAGAAGGAGGTGGCCGACGCCATCGCTGCTAGGCTCGAGCGCTCCGCCGAGCTCGTCGCCACCGAGGAGGAAGCCAAGCTTGGCGACACCGTCGTCATCGACTTCAAGGGCTATATCGACGGAAAGCCGTTTGAGGGCGGGGACGCCGATAACTACTCCCTCTCCCTCGGCTCCCATTCCTTCGTCCCGGGCTTCGAGGAGGGGCTCGTCGGCATTAAGGCCGGGCAGGAGAAAGAGGTCGAGGTCACCTTCCCCGAGCAATACGTGAAAGAGCTCGCCGGGAAGAAGGCGACCTTCAAGGTCAAGGCCCACGAGGTCAAGCGCAAAGACGTCCCGACCCTCTCCGACGAGGCGGTCGCCGACCTCGCCATCAAAGACGTCAAGACCGTCGATGAGCTCAAGGAATACGAGAAGAAGAACCTGCTTGAAAGGAAAACCCGCCAGGCCGAAAGCGAGCATTACAACGCCTTGGTCAAGCAAATAGTCGACGCCGCCAAGATCGAGGTCGCCTCCTCGATCATCGATAGCGAGGCCAAAGCCAGCGAGGAGCAACTCCGGAAGCGGGTCGAATCCAACGGCCTAAGCTTCGAGCAATACCTCGAGATCACCGGCAACACCCTCGAGAAGCTGCAAAAGCAGATCCGCGAGGAGAGCGAAGCCAACGTCAAGGGCTTCCTCACCATGCAAACCCTCGCCGCCAAGGAAGGCCTACAGGTCTCCGACGAGGAATTCGAAAAGCACATCCAGGAAACCGCGGAGCGCTACAAGATGTCCGCCGAGGACCTCAAGAAGGCCTATGGCGACGGCCTTGCGTCAGTCCGCAGCGACCTGCTCAACAGGAAAATCCACGATTACATCGTCGCCCATAACGACTAACATCCGTTTACGGGCGGGAAAGGAGATTTAATGAACGACGCCAATTCCGGGTCATTGACCCTCCCGCTTATCATCGCCCGCTCCTTCGTCGTCTTCCCCTCCTCAAGCGAGGAGATCCAGGCCGGACGGGACATATCCCGCCGGGCCGTGGAGGAGGCGAAGCAAGCCACCAACAACCTGCTCTTCGTCGTCTCGCAGAAAGACGAGAAGGTCGACGACCCCAAGGTCGAGGACCTTTACGGCGTCGGCACCCTTTGCCGGGTGACCAACTGCGTCGAGACCGGCGAGGGGTATCGCATCCGCATCGTCGGCAGCAAGAGGGTCCGCTTCAAAAGCATCGCCTGGAACGATGGCTATTTCGTGGCCGTCGGCGACCCCATTGAGCCCGTTTTCTCCGATAAAGGCGAGGAGATGAGGCTCGTCAAGGAACTTAACTCCCTCCTTAGCGGCCCCGATTCGGTTTTGCCGCGGGTCAACGTCATCTCCCTCACCAAGGGGATCAACAGCGAGGACCTGCCCGACACCATCGCCCCCTTCCTTAACCTTTCCATTCCCCAAAAGCAGGCCCTTCTTGCCGAGTCCGACGTCAATAAGCGCCTTTCCCTCACCATCGGCTACATCAACTCCGCTAAGGAGATGGCCGCGGTCGAGGACAACATCTCGAAGAAGGTCCAGGAAAGCGCCCAGCGCAACCAAAAGGAATACATCCTCCGTGAGAAGATGAAGGCCATCCGCGAGGAGCTAGGCGAGGGGAACGACGAGGAGCATAGCGAGGACGCCATCCTCAAAAAGCTCGAGGAGAACCCCTACCCCGAGGCCATCAAGGCCAAGGTGAAAAACGAGCTGCGGCGCTACCGCATGATGCCCGAGTCCTCGATTGAGGCCTCCCTCATCATGAACTATATCGACACCATCTTCTCGATCCCCTGGTTTGAGAAAACCGAGGACGACGAGGACCTTAAGCACGTCCAGCAGGTGCTCGACGAGGACCATTATGGCCTAGAGAAGGTCAAGAAGCGCATCATCGAGTATTTGGCGGTCAAGAAGATGACCGGGACCCTCAAGGCCCCGATCCTTTGCTTCTATGGGCCGCCTGGATGCGGGAAGACCTCGCTTGGCCGCTCCATCGCCCGCGCCTTGGGGAGGAAGTTCTTTAAGACCGCCCTAGGCGGGATAAGCGACGAGGCCGAGATCAGGGGGCACCGACGAACTTACGTCGGCTCATTGCCCGGGCGGATTATCCACGGCATGATCAAGGCCGGGACCGTCAACCCCGTCTTCCTGCTTGATGAGATCGATAAGCTCGGCGGCTCTTCGTATCGCGGCGATCCCTCCTCGGCTTTGCTCGAGGTCCTCGACCCTGAGCAGAACTTCGCCTTCAACGACAACTTCGTCGAGGAGCCCTATGACCTTAGCAACGTCTTATTCATCTGCACGGCCAACAACCTCGACAACATCCCCGGTCCGCTTCGCGACCGGCTTGAGCTCATCGAGGTCCCAAGCTACACCGAGATAGAGAAGATCAAGATCGCCAAGGGCTTCCTCATCCCCAAGCAGACCAAGCTCGCCGGGCTAAAAGAGGAAGACATCGCCTTCGACGACGATTCGCTTAAATGCCTCATCGAGCATTACACGATGGAAGCCGGCGTCCGCCAGCTTGAGAGATTGGTCGCGAGCTGCTGCCGCAAGGCGGTGGTTGAGATACTCAATAACCCCGACTCCGAAAAGCCGATCCGCATCGGCGTCGACAAGGTCCATGAGTACCAGGGCGTCGAGATATTCGAGGGCACCAAGAAGGAGAAGGAAAACCAAGTCGGGGTCGTCACCGGCCTCGCCTACACCGACTTCGGGGGCGACATCCTCCCGATCGAGGTCAATTACTTCCCCGGCAAAGGCGGCCTCATCCTCACTGGGAAACTGGGCGAGGTGATGAAGGAATCGGCGACCATCGCCCTCGATTACGTCCGCGCCAACTCGAAAAAATACGGAATCGACGACAAGATCTTCGCCGAATCCGACATCCACGTCCACGTCCCCGAGGGCGCCGTCCCCAAGGATGGCCCTTCCGCCGGCGTCGCCATAACGACCGCCATCATCTCCTGCCTCACCCACACCCCGGTCGACGCCAACGTCGCCATGACCGGCGAGGTGACGCTTCGGGGCAACGCCTTGCCTATAGGCGGGCTTAGGGAGAAGTCGCTCGCGGCCGCGAGATCCGGCATAAAGCGGATACTCGTCCCAATCGACAACAAAAAAGACGTCGAGGAGCTGCCGGAGGAAGTGAAGAAGTCGCTTCAGATCTCCTTCATGAAGACCGTCGACGACGCCTTGGCCTTCGCCTTGGTCGGGAAGAAGGCATGAGGGTCGATTTTAAGAAGACGAAGTTCGTCCTCTCCGCCCTCACTCCGTCGGATAGGCCCAAAGACGGCCTGCCCGAAATCCTCATAGTCGGGCGCAGCAACGTCGGGAAGAGCTCGCTCATCAACGCCCTTTGCGGCGCCAAGCTGGCCTTCCCCTCGAAGAAGGCGGGGAAGACGAAGCTGCTCAACTTCTTCCTCGTCGATTCCCGCTTCTACCTCGTCGACTCCCCGGGATATGGCTCGACCGGGTTCGCGACCATGTCGACCATCAACTTCGCCTCGATGATGGAAAGCTACCATGGCGTCCCCTCACTTAAGGGCATCGTCTATTTGGTCGACCTCCGGCGCGAATTGGGAAAGGACGACCTGTCCTTCCTTGCCTACCTCAAAGGGTTCGGGGTCGGCTTGCTGCCGGTTTTGACCAAAGCCGACACCTACAACCAAAGCCAAGCCCACTTGGCGAGGAAGCGGGCCCTTGAGGCCGGGCTAGGCGACATCCTCTTCTCCGACCTCACCCCGGAAAGCCTTACTCGCATCCGCGCGGGAATAGCCAAATTTATATCATAAGGGCCGATTTGGCCCTTTTCTTTTGCCTCCCTTTTCCCTATAATCGGGGCGTCTCGAGGATAGCGGAGGGACGGGAAGCCAAAACCTATAGAGAGCCGGGGGCGGTGGAAGCCCGGCGGGGATGGCCCCGAAGTCGCCGCTGGAGGGAAGCGCGCCCCGCGTTAAGGGGACAAAAAGCCATCGGAAGATGGGAAATTGGGTGGTACCGCGCGCCGCGCCCCAAGCTGGGCCGGCTTTTTTGTTTCAGGAGGGCCAATATGCTCGATAAACGCTACGACCATGCGAAGGTTGAGGAAGGCAAATACGACAAATGGAGGGAAGGCGGCTATTTCACGGCCGGCGATAGGGAGAAGACCCCATTCTCCCTCGTCATCCCCCCGCCAAACGTCACCGGGAAGCTCCACCTCGGCCACGTCATGGACACGATCCCCGACGACATCATCGCCCGCTACAAGCGGATGAAGGGCTTCGACGTCCTTTGGGTGCCCGGCGTCGACCACGCCGGCATCGCCACCCAAGCCAAGGTCGAGGAAAGGCTCCGCGAGCAGGGGATAAGCCGCTACGACCTCGGGCGCGAGGGCTTTTTGAAGAAGGCCTTCGAGTGGAAGGAGGAATACTCGAACACCATCCACCGCCAATGGGCGGCGATCGGCCTTAGCGTCGACTATTCGCGCGAACGCTTCACCCTCGACGAGGGGCTCCAATCCGCCGTCAAGCGGGTGTTCAAGACGCTTTACGACGAAGGCCTCATCTACCGGGGCGAAAGGATCATTAACTGGGACCCCGAGCTGCAGACCGCCCTTTCCAACATCGAGGTCGTCCATAGCGACGACAAGGGCGAGTTCTTCTATTTCCTCTATGACGTCGTCGGCTCATCGAGGCAGCTATTGGTCGCCACCACCCGCCCCGAGACGATGTTTGGCGACGTGGCGGTGTTCGTCAACCCCAAGGATGAGCGCTACGCCGGGCTAATTGGGCAAAAGGCCATAAACCCGGCCAACGGCGACGAGCTTCCCATCATGGCCGACCCCTATGTCGACATATCCTTCGGCACGGGCGCCATGAAGTGCACCCCGGCCCATGACCCCAACGACTTCAATTTGGCCAAAAAATACGGCCTCCCGTTCATCAAGGTCATCGACGGCGACGGGCGGCTAAACGAAAAAGCCGGCAAATACAAGGGGATGGACCGCTACGAAGCCAGGAAGGCGCTGGTCGAGGACATCAAGGCGTCCGGGCATCTTTCGAAAATCGAGGAGATCGTCCATTCCGTCGGCCATAGCGAAAGAAGCGGGGCGGTCGTCGAGCCGATGCTTTCAAAGCAATGGTTCGTGAGGATGAAGCCGCTCGCCCAAAGGGTTTTGGAAAGCCAAAAGGGCGATGGCAAGGTCGAGTTCATCCCCAAGCGCTTCGAGAAGGTGCTGCTTAGGTGGATGGAAAGCTGCGAGGACTGGTGCATCTCCCGCCAGCTTTGGTGGGGGCATCGGATCCCGGCCTATTATTCGAAGAAAGACGGGTCGGTCGTCGTAAGCGAAACCCCGCTTGACCCCGCTCTTTACGACCAGGACGAGGACGTCCTCGACACCTGGTTCAGCTCCGGGCTTTGGCCTTTCGCCACCTTGGGCTGGCCCGAGAAGACAGCGGATTTCGACCGTTACTTCCCGACCTCGGTTTTGGTCACCGGCTACGACATCATCTTCTTCTGGGTGAGCCGGATGGTTTTCCAATCGCTCCATTTCACCGGGAAAAGCCCGTTTAAGCAAGTCGTCATCCACGGCCTCATCCGCGACCCGCAGGGGAGGAAGATGAGCAAATCCCTTGGCAACGGGGTCGACCCGCTCGACGTCATCGCCAAATACGGCGTCGACGCCCTCCGCTACTTCATCACCACCAACTCGACCCCGGGCCAGGACATGCGCTACTCCGACGAGAAGCTCGCCTCCTCGGCCAATTACCTAAACAAGATATGGAACGCGACCCGCTACGTCGAGATGGCGCTTGGGGAGGGCTATAAGCCAAAGGAAATCGACTCGAAGAGGCTTTCCACCCTCGATAAGTTCATCCTCACCCGGCTAAACAAAACCATCGAGTCGATCGATAGGAAGATGAACGCCTATCAGTTTGGGGCGGCCTCCTCAATCCTCTACGATTTCGTCTACGACGATTTCTGCTCCTTTTACCTCGAGATGAGCAAGGTTCTCCTCGAGGATGAGGAGGAAGCCAAAGACGTCCTTTACCACGTCATCAAGTCCATCATCCTCCTCATCTACCCATATTGCCCGTTCATCGCCGAGGAGATGTACCTCTCCTTGCCGATGCACAAATCCTCGATTATGGAGGAAAGCTATCCGGAGCCGCTTAAAGGCGTCAATTCGCCTTCCTCCGAGAAGCGGGGCGAGCTTTTGAAGCAGCTGATAAAGGACGTCCGCTCGGCGAAGTCCTCCGATGGGTTGGCCCCAAACGCCCCGGTGTCGTTGCTTTTCTCGCCCGCTTTGCCTTTCAAGGGGGCCGAGCCCTTCTTAAAGCGCTTCCTATTCGCTAACGACGTCAAAGCCGCGCCTTCATTGCCTTCTGGCGGAAGAGTCTTCCAATACGGGCTTTGCTCGATGCGCCTTTCCGTACTCGAGGACGAAGAGGAGGCAAGGAAGCGGCTGACCGAGGAGATAACGCGTCTTGAAGGCGAGGTGGCCCGCGGGGAGAGGATGCTCAATAACCCCGGTTTCATAGCCAAAGCCCCAAAGGCCAAGGTCGACCTCGAGACCGAGAAGCTTTCCCTAAATAGGCAAAAACTCTTAGACGCGAGGAAGCGCCTATCCGAGTTAGAGCGAATCTAAGTGACTTTCCCTTTCCTTTTGCCTATTTGAAGGCAAGGAGGGAAAAGGGAAATGAACATCACGCCTTTGAGCCAAAAGGAGATGGAGGAGGCAAGGCCCGGGGAGGCCTTGACCCTCACCACCGTCTTCGTCGTCTTCACCGTCGTCATCCTGACCGTCGTGGCCTATCGGCTGTTCCTATCCGGGGATTCGAAGATCACCTTGCCCGGCGGCTATAAATTTGAGTGGGGCGATTGATGCGCATAGCCGACATAAACCCCGAGCTTCGCCCGCGGGAGAAGGCCTGCAGCCAAGGATTGGGAAGCCTAAGCGACGTCGAGCTCCTCGCCCTTTTGATAGGCAGCGGCGTCAAAGGGCATAACGCCCTCGAGATATCCGCCTCATTGCTTTATTCCCACGGAGGGGTGGGAGGGCTTTCGCGGCTTGGCTTTGCCTCGCTTCTTGGCGAATGCGGCGTTTCCAAGGCGACCGCGCTTCGCCTCGCGGCCTGCTTTGAGCTTAATCGGCGTCTCGTCTGCGCCGCCTCGATTAACCCGCTGGGCGGGGAGGAGGTTTGGCTTTTCGCCTTTTCCAAATCCAGGAAGCCAGCGGGGAGGGCCCTTCTATACAAAGGCGGGGCCGCCAGGGTCGGCATCGATATCCGTGAGGTAGCGCGCTCCGCCTGCGCCATCGGAGCCTCCTCGGTTTTGCTCGTCCATACCCATCCTTCGGGAGCGGCCCTCCCCTCTCCCGAGGACATTCGCCTCACCTCCTCGCTTCGCCTCCTTTTGCAGGAACTCGGTATCAAATTGCTCGACCACATAATAAAAGCCGCCGGACAATCGTATTCGATGAAGGCGAATGGCCTTTTGACTTGACGCTCAATCGGGTTTCCGCCGCCCAACTCCGAAATTGCTTTGACCGGCAATGCAATTGCCCTTGTTTTCGTTCGTTTTGCTTTTCTTAAGGGTCTTTGGCAAATGGCTGAAACCGTTTTTTTGGGCTTTTTGCCCCTTCACGGTTCAATTTTCAAATCCATTTAGCAGGAGCATGCACGACGATGCCGACCTCCTTGCCCTTTGCGGCAACTTTTCTCTTCCCTTATAGGGAAAAGCGGTTTATATTATGCCCGTTACGCCTCCGAGCTTTTGGGGCGCAACCGCCTAGAAGAGGCCAAAAAGCGCGCAAGCCGCCTCAATAGCGAGTCATCGAGAAAGCGTAAAGGAGGAAATAGAGAGAATGTACGCCATCATCGAAACCGGCGGGAAGCAAGTCAGCGTCTCCGTCGGCGACAAAATCTACGTCGAGAAGATCGACGCCGAGGTCGGCTCCGACCTCACCATCGACAAGGTCCTCTTCGTCTCCGGCGAGAAGACCAAGGTCGGCGATCCCTACGTCAAGGGCGCCAAGGTCGAATGCAAGGTCGAGAAGCAGGGGCTTGGCAAGAAGATCCGCGTCTTCAAGTACAAAGCCAAGGCCAACGAGCGGAAGACCATCGGCCACCGCCAGCCCTATACTTGCCTGATCGTCAAGTCCATCGACGCCTAACATGATCAAAGTCGAAATCGAATACCGGGGCAAGGGCTTCCATAGCCTGCTCATCAAAGGGCACGCCAACACCGGCGATTACGGGAAAGACCTCGTCTGCGCCGCGGTTAGCGCCTGCGCCACCGGGTCGATGAACGCCCTGGAGGATCCGGAGGAAGGCTTCGACATCGAAATCGAAAGCGGCCGCCTGCATTGCCTAGCCAAAGGGGCGGTCAGCGAACACGATGAGGCGGTCATCGAGACCCTCCTCATCCAGCTCAAGACCATCGAGGTTTCCTACCCGACGGCCATTGAGGTCAAGGAAAAGCAATTAGCCAAATAAACGAAAGGAAGGCATAGCCATGAAAGAAATGAAATTTGTCTTGGATCTCCAGCTCTTCGCCTCCAAGAAAGGCGTCGGCTCCACCAAGAACGGCCGCGATTCGGCCGGCCGCCGCCTCGGCGCGAAGGCCAGCGATGGCGAATTCGTCACCGCCGGTTCGATCCTCTACCGTCAGCGCGGGACCAAAGTCTACCCGGGCAACAACGTCAAGAAGGGCGGGGACGACACCTTGTTCGCCACCCTCTCGGGCATCGTCAAGTTCGAGCGCGTTGGCCGCAGCGGGAAGCAAGTCTCCGTCTACGCCGTCTCCAAGTAAGGGCAACAACCGTTCTTCACCCCGCCTAAGCGCGGGGTTTTTCTTTTTCCTAAGCGCATTAAACGGGGGAAAACCGCGCTTGGAACATCCGGCCATACGTCGCATACGTACGCGCAAGCGTCAACACAATCTATATCTATAAGAAAATATCGGGAAATCATAAAAAATTTTCCCTATTTTCCAAGTTTGTCTCGGAAGGTGGGAAAGATTTCCCAAATCCGCAAAAACGGCGAAATTGCGAGCCAAAGTCCAATTTTTCCTTGGTAGCGCTTTCAGCAAAACCAAGAAAGCCCGATGGCATCGCGATGTAAGCCCTATCATTTTAAACTTTACACAACGGCGCATCGTGTCTAAAATAACGACGTTGATTAAAAGTTACTAAGGCTGGGGTGCGCTTCGAAAGTGCAGGGACTAATCACTAGCTCGTCTCTTGAAAGCGCTCCCAACCGGACTAATTTTGGAAAGGAGAACTAATGATCAACAAGAAGTTAACCGCTGTATGCCTTTGCTTGGTTAGCCTTGGCCTGGCGGCTTGCGATGAGACCGGAAGCAGCAGCACCAACACCGGTCCGGAGTTTACCCAAAAGACCTCATCGCTCGAGAACGAGCACAACTGGCAGCTCGTCGGGTCCCTCACCAATCCGTGCGAAGGCTACGACAAAAAAACGATGGAATGGGCT
>JADINA010000026.1 GCA_017694295.1 Candidatus Alloenteromonas pullistercoris
GACAAATTTTGAGAAAAGACTTGATTTCGTCTGGGGGGGGGTAAGTTTTTTTTATGAAAATGTCAATATCAATGCTCGCATCTTCAATGCTCGCACTGGCATCGTGCAATGCTTTGAACCCCTTCGGCCCCCCTGAGTATCGCGGAGAGCTGATTCTTCACGGCGAGGAGTTTTTTGGAGCGTCGCTTGGCGGCGAAATATCAAACGAACTTGATGCGAGAACCAGATTGGCGGTTTCGTATTTCGAATTCATGGATGTTTTCGAAGCTCGTGAGTCAAGCCGCATTTTTTACTTTGTGGCCCCTTCGTCTGGCGATTTTTGGTTCTCTGCGGAAGAGGTGGGCTGCGGTGCGGCAAGAGAATTGGGAAAATGGTCGGCGTATCCAAAAAAAGGCGTTGTGCCGGCGAATCTTTCTTTTTACAACAAACAGCTGGATGTGGACGTCGATGTCTCGACAACCGAATATCCAGGGTTGGAATATCGGGTTTCCCTCGAAGAAGGGGAAAGGCTCAAAGTCGGCATCGTGCTGTATTCGAATTATCAGAACAACATCGACTGGATAGATGAGAACGGAAATTGTCGAATTTACGTTACCGTTGGTTCCGCCTTTGTTGATAAGAAATACGAAGAAGCCGACGAAAACGAAGTCGAACAAGAATATAGGAATGAGAGGTTCGAGGAATGAAGATCTTTTTGCTTATTGTCCCATGCCTGCTCGCGCTGTCATCCTGCGGGCTATTTGCGGATTATACCCATACCCACGAGGTGGAGAATGAATATGAGTTGCTAATCCATTGGGATGATGTCAACGAACAGACAGTCACCGTTGATGTGTCAGAACTGCAGTCGGATTTGTTCCTCGTGGACAACCCTTTGGTTGAGGGAATGTATTTCGTCGGCTGCTATACCCGGCCAGAAGGAGAGGGCAAGCAGCTGATCAACTATTTTGGCAATTACATTTTGGCTAACAAGGAGCCGGATTATAAAACCGACGAATGCTATGCATATTATCTGCCGCTTGAAGATGTGGAGCTGACCGGGTTGGATGAAGACAATTCGCGCGACTCGGTTGGCAAAACCGAAAGCGGCGCTGCAGAGTTTCTTGCAAGCGTAAGGAATTTGTTCGCCGGAGCCGATTACTACCAGATGGCGCAGTTCTGGGATTATTCCCCAGAAGAGGTCGACTTCTACATATCAGGCACGCTTCTTAAGTCTCAGATGACCACCGCCTCGGGCATTAAAATCTCGGTTGGATTCAGAACCCCTTACGAAGACACCTTCGAATCGGGTGATTCAAAAACAATTTCCTTAGGCAGCCCTTCGGATGTCCATTTCCAGTTACCGGGAGAAGATCTTAAATACCATTATCTGAATAAAAACCTGATATCGGCGCGCTTCAGCCTTGTCGATGCTGGGCCTTTTGCTAACTGCGATATGCAAAACGTATGTTTTGAGATGAATTTGAGAATGGAGAAATAATCATGGTGGCGGGGATCATCATCGAAATACTGTTCGTTATAGTCGGAGTCTCTTTCTATTTCCTTCCGATGTTTTTCCATGCGCTTGGGGCAATTGCGATAATCATTGGCGCGATTTCCGGGATCATAGTCTGCGCGCTGCCGAAGTCCTTGGAATATCGGCTCAGCTCGATTGAAGCGACGATCATAAGCCCCGGCGGAAACTTGCTGGGCAAGCTGATCGGGTTTGTTTTGATTTGCGTCGTCCTTACATTCGTCTTTGGGGGAATGATGTTCCTTTTCTTCTGGGCGGATTACTATCTCATATCGATAATAGCGAAGCAGAACCCCTATCTGTATGTCATTGTTATTGCGGCCATAACAATTGCCCCGATTACTTTGACGACCCTATTCTCAAGGCGCCCTTGGGGAACGAAGCTAAAGGCGTTCTCCGTTTTTGCGGCCATCACGATTGCGCTGTTGATCGTTGGTTGCGTCTTCGCCGACAAAATCCCTTGGGATAATGTCTACGAAGTTCCATATAAATTGTATTTTTAGGAGGCCTCCATGTTTACGAAAAGACAGCGGAATTTCATAAAAACCATCCATGATAAGCTCGATAGTCTGGGTTTGGGCTACCTAATAAATTTGTGCAGGGAGCTTGATAAGTCCGGCAATCGCTTGGACACGAATGGCATCTACTGCCACATCGCCGAGAGCCTGCTCAAGGTCGCTGATGTGGATAACGGGGAGACAACCACTTCCAGCCTAGACGAGCTCGTGCCGGCAATATCCTTTCTGCTCTCCGACCCCGTACTAGCGAAAATCTACGATTTGATAGATAACGTCTATAGCCCTGAATCCAGATATTTCGATAGCTTGAAATTTGGCACGGTCGACAGACTCGAAACTCCAAAATCCGTTGAAGAAGGATTCTATTGCTTCCATACCGAGATCTTTGGGAAAAAATACGGACCGCTTCCTACAAAAAGAGGAGAGCTAATGTGCCAGAATGATTGGGTTGACGTCAATAGAGTCCCCAAGCTTCAAACCGGTTTTGTTGGGGAAGGCACCGTCAATAGTTTCAAGCATGTTTTCGATGGCAACGAGAAAAACAATATACTGGTAACGAAATCGTTCTTCTCCAATTCCTATTCGGCAAAAGACTCGTTTGGAAACCGGGTTTTCAAATTCATTAATAAAAACGGGCATTTCGCGCTCGATAAATGCGTCCTTGACATCGAGATGGTCGAGACTAAATACAACCTCTCGAATTGTTGGGGCCACGTCAAGGATGCAAGCCGATGCTCCAATATATACCTTATAAAGAACAAAGCGGGCGATAAGAACCTTTGCATTTTCCAGGTGTTCAAATTTGACAATCTTCCAAGCGTCAAGAAGTTCAAGATTGCAATGATTTGCGTTATGGATATGAAAGACCTCCGATTCGTATCCCTGATTCCTTTCCTGTCCCTGCTTACCTTTTGATCAAACCATAGAAAACTCTCTAAGGCGATTCTCCTAAGGCCTTTTATTGTCATTGATGTTTTAAGCGAAACCGGTTTCCCTTGAATTGAAAGCGCTACCACTTTAGGGTTTTCTTGGTTAGAAGCGAAAGCTACAAGGAGCATACTCAAAACCCATGTCAACCAAACATTTGATTCTTGGCCTTGCCGCCGCGACGCTCGTCGGTAGTGCAATAGGGGCGGGGCATGTCTTCGCGAGCGATGAGGCTTTGTAAGTCAATGGCGCGGAAGTTGGGAAGAAGCTTCTACTGGCCTAGGTGCTTCCTTGGGCGATATTAAAGTCGACTATCTGATCAGCAGAATTACTTCCTATGCATCCGAGGGAGCCGATTTAGCTTATCGAATCACCCTTTTCGATGCCGGAACTGAGCCGGCCTTAGGCGAGCAGCCTCTGTTTAGTGAAGACAAGGTCATTACTACTTTTGACTTCGACAGCACTAATGCATCTATAACTGGATACTGAGTTGACAACAGTGGCGATATCGTTGATGCGTTTGTCGATGCCTACCTTGCCAACCCGACTAAGGTAAATCCGCTTCATTACATCGGCTTTAGAGGGCAGTTGGTCGATAGGGGTGGTGTTTACGAAAACGGCGATCCCATTACCTTCTATAACTCGTTCTGCTATTCGGATTTATTCAAAACGCCGACATATAAACTGGACCCCGTAATTCGGAGTCCAAAATAAAAGGGTTCAAAAAGAACGGCCTCCGGTTACACTTAAAGTAATGTGGACCCCATGTCAAGGACACATTAAGAAAACCTCAAATCGCATTGTAATCGGAGACAATCTTTTGGCCACGGTTTTTTCTAGACTGTCCGAATTACGGGGTCCAGTTTAAACAACGAGGCGGCTTTTCTTTATGCCTAGCGGTAACGGAGCAACGCCTTTTTGGACGAAGCAATCATTCCTATCGCGTTAAGGGAAAAGACGCCTTCATGGCGTTAAGATTCCTTTATGGTTTTTAAGGGATCCCCGATTTCCTTGTAGCCGCGTATAACCCCAACGCATAGACGTGAGAGGGCGGTAATAAGCAGTTATTTCAATTTAACGACGAACCCTTTGCAGCCTTTCTGATATCTTTTGCAGCCTTTTCTTTAGGTCGAAAACGTCCCTGATTTGAATGTGATGCCCAAAGAAAGGGGACTAGGGCAAGCGAGGCTTCCTTCCTTTTCTAAACGCCTTCCTTTGCCTTGAAATATCGGGGCGTTTTATCTGTGTCTTGTCCTTGTCTGTGCACTCTTTTATGCAGGCGGATCGAATATAAAAAAGGCTGCCCCGAATTTGAATCGAAGGCAGCCTTTGGAGCTTTATTCGAAGGAGAACTGCGAATTGTACAGCGAGGCGTAGAAACCGTTTTCCGCCATAAGCGAATCATGGGTTCCCTGCTCGACGATGTTGCCATCCCTCATAGCAAGAATCAAATCGGCGTTTTTGATTGTCGAGAGGCGGTGGGCGATGACAAACGAGGTCCGTCCTTTGGTGAGGTTGTCCATCGCCTCCTGGATAAGCTCCTCGGTCCTGGTGTCGACGTTGGAGGTCGCCTCATCCAATATAAGAAGAGGCGCCTGCCTAACCATGGCCCTGGCGATGGTCATCAATTGCTTTTGCCCGGCCGAGACGGAGCCGGCGTTGCTTAGGTGGCAATCGAATTTGCCGGGAAGCGTCCTGATGAAGTGGTAGATGTTGGCTTCCTTGGCGATGGCCTTTAGCTCATTGTCGGAGATGTCGGGGCTGTTGTAGACGATGTTTTCCCGCATCGTGCCGTCAAAGACCCAAGTGTCTTGGAGCACCATGCCGAAGATGTCGTGGATTTCCTCCCGGCTCATGTCTTTGGTCGAGATGCCGTCTATGAGGATGTCGCCGGAATTGATCTCGTAAAAACGCATGAGCAAGTTGACCATGGTGGTCTTGCCGGCCCCGGTAGGGCCGACGATCGCGACTTTCGAGCCCGGCTTAATCTTGGCGGAGAAATCGTGGATGATCTCGCGGGTATCGTCATAGGAGAAGTTGACGTGGCGGAATTCCACCTCGCCTTTGACTTGGACGCGGCCATCTTCGCCAATGGGGAAGAAGCGCTTCTTGCCCGATTCGTCGCTCATTTGCTTTTCCTCGATGAAATCGAAGACCCGTTTGGAGGCGGCGGTCGTGGTCTGCAAGGTGTTTATGGCTTGGGCGATTTGGGCCATCGGCTGCTGGAAGAGCCTAACGTAGACCAAGAAGGCGGAAATCGTTCCGTAGTCGACGCCCGAATCCGCTGAGTTGACCATAAGCAGCCCGCCGACGACCAAGACGGCGATGTAGGCAAAATAGGAAATAAAGGTCATCAAAGGCTGCATGAGCCCGCCGAAGAACTGGGCCCGGAACATCGTTTTCCCTAGCGTTTGGTTCTTCTGCTCGAAATAGCCGTTTTCCCGTTTGTCGGCATTGAAGAGCTTAATGATGAGCTCGCCGGAGAATTTCTCCTCGACCGAGCCGTTGACGATGCCGATTTCCTCTTGCCGTTTGAGGAATTGCGGCATGGCCAGCTTCATGATGAGGGCGATGAAAAGAAGCATCAAAGGGATGGATATCATCGCCGTGAGGGCCATTTGCCAGGAGGTGGCAAACATCCCAATCAAGGAGCCGACCAGCATGAACGCGGCTTGCATTAGCATCGACACAGTCTGGTCGAGGCTTTGGGCGATGGAGTCGACGTCGTTGGTGACGCGGGAAAGGATGTCGCCGATTTGCCTTGAGTCGAAATAGGAAAGGGGGATGACGTTGATCTTCTCGATTATCATCTTCCTTAGGCTGTTGGCGTATTTTTGGGTTACGCCAGTAAGCAAAAACGAGGCGGCGTAATTTAGCAACGCGGTCGCGATGTAGAAGGCCCCAAGGATGATCCCATAGCGAAGCACGGCATCCATGTCGATTGACCTTGAGCCGGCCCCGTTGGCGATTTCATTTGTCAAATCGCTTAAGATTTGCGGGGAATAGATGGAAAGGACGACCGCCCCGAGGATGAAGAAAGCGGCGAGGCCCAAAGCCCAATAAAACTTTTTCGAGGTGCCCAAGATGTTTTTGATGGCCCTCTTCATCTCCTCTTTTTTAGCCGAGCCGGCTTTTTGGAAAGAGCGCTTCATAACCCGAGTTCCTCCTTGCTTAGCTGCGATAAGGCGATGTCGCGGTATTCGGGGCAATTCCTAAGCAATTCCTGATGCTTCCCAGCCCCGACGACTTTGCCTTCGTTTAGCACCAATATCAAATCGGCGTCCATGATGGTGCCGATTCGCTGGGCGACGATGATCCTTGTCGCCCCGGCGGCGTGCTCTTTTATGTTGGTGCGGACCTGGAGGTCGGTTTTGAAGTCGAGGGCTGAGAAGGAATCGTCGAAAACGTAGATTTCCGGTTTGGTGGCGACGGCCCTGGCGATGCATAGCCTTTGCCTTTGCCCGCCTGAGACGTTGGTTCCGCCTTGGGCGATAGGGGCGTCGTATTCGCCTTCCATATCGACTATGAAGTTGTGGGCGCAGGCGATCTTGGCCGCCTCCTTGACCTCCTCGTCGCTTATTTCCTTTTCGCCGAAAGCGATGTTGGAGCGGACCGTCCCGGAGAAGAGCAATCCCCTTTGCGGCACGAAGCCGATCCGGCTGCGCAGCTCATGCTGGCTATATTCCTTGACGTTGACCCCGTCGACGAGCACTTCTCCCTCGCTTGTGTCATATAGCCTTGGCAGGAGGTTGACCAAGGTCGTCTTCCCGCATCCGGTGGGGCCGATGATGGCGATTGTGTCGCCCTTATTGGCTTTGAAGCTGACTGAGGAAAGGGCCGGTTCCTCGCCATCTGGATAATAGAAGGTGACGTCTTTGAATTCGACCGTCCCAAGTTTTTCCGGGGCCACCGGGTTTGCCGGGTCGACGATGGATGGCTTGGTGTCGAGGACCTCGTTAAGCCGTTTGGCCGAGACGCTGGCCCTCGGCCACATGACGAACATCATCAAAAGCATCATGAATGACATGATGATTTGGGTCGCGAGCATCGTGAAAGACGATATCTCGGCGTAGTTCATCGTTCCCTCGTTTATGAGGATGGCCCCCAGCCAATAGATGGCGAGGGTGATGCCGTCCATCAAGATGACCATGATGGGGGAGATGAGGCCGATGACTCGGCCGGTGAAGAGGTTGAGCTTGGTCAAATCGTCGTTGGCCTTCTTGAATTTCTCTTCCTGGTAGCCTTCGGCGTTGTAGGCATGGACGACCCGGATGCCCGAAAGGTTCTCCCGGGTTATCCCGTTGATCCTATCGATATAGCGTTGCGACACCTTGAACTTGGGCAAGACGGCGGCCATGATCAAGGCCAAACCGGCGACTAGCAAGGCGATGGCGACCGCGACCGCGACCGTTAATTGCCAAGAAGCCGATTCGATTTTGCATATCGCCCAGATGGCGGTGACCGGGGCGGCGAAAACCATCCGCATCATCAATAGCATCGTCATCTGGACCTGCTCGATGTCGTTGGTGCTCCGGGTAACCAAGGAAGCGGTGGAAAATTTGTTGATCTCCTGTAGGCCGAATTGCGAGACCTTGTTGTTGATATCGCTTCTAACCGAGGTCGCGAAATGGGCGGCGATGGCCGAGGCCAATATCGAGACGATTACCTGGGTGGCGGTGGAGCTGGCGACGACAAGCAGCATCATCCCCCCGGCAACCCAGATGTCGGAAACCGTCGCCGAGGCGATCGCTTGGAGGGTCGGGAGCATCTCGGACATCCCCGGAATCGACGGGGCGGCGGCGATTAACGCCTCCCAGCTCCCAAAGGAGTTGTAAATCGTGAGGAATTCCTCCCCAAGGCCCGACGGGTCGCCTTGGTAGGACAAATACATGATGACCTCGATGAGGTCGGCCATGTAATCGACCATCATCATGGTGCACCAAACCTGCAATATGGTTAAACCGACTATCAGGACTAGGAACACCCAATCTATTGGGCGGAAGCGTTTGAACATCTTTATCATTGTCTATGGTGCCTCCTTTGCGTGTGCGACGAGATATTTTGTAAACCATAATAGGGTTTGGCAATAGGTCAATTGTTGCTTAACGGCAAATTAGGCGGATTTTGGGTTTTCCTGCATTAAATCTTTTATTTCGCCCGCGTTTGCCCCATAATCCGAGGGCTATGGAAATCGGCGGTTTGATCATTAAGGGAAAGGTTGTTCTTGGGCCAATGGCCGGGGTGACCAGCTTAGCCTACCGCGAGTTCATGAAAGGGTTCGGCGTTGGGCTTTCCTATTCGGAGATGATTTCCGATTGCGGCCTGGTCTATGGCAACAAAAAGACCTTGCTTTACGCCGCCACATCGAAAACCGACCGGCCCGTCGGCCTTCAGCTTTTTGGTTTCGACAAGGATATAAGCGCCAAGGCGGTCGCCATATTGGAGGAAAACGCCGATTACGACATCCTTGATTTGAATTTTGGCTGCCCGGTCACCAAAGTCGTCAAAACCGGGGCCGGGTCGGCTTGGATGAAAGACCTTGATAAGATGGGGGAATACGCTTCCGCCGTCGTCAAAGCCTCCTCAAAGCCGGTGACGGCCAAGATAAGGCTTGGCTTCGACGAGGAAAGCATCAACGCCTCTACGGCGGTGAAGGTGCTTGAGCAAGCCGGGGTCAAGGCCATCTCGATCCATTGCCGGACCAGGGCACAGGGCTATAGCGGCTCCGCCAGATACGAAGCCATTGAAGACCTGGGGAGGAAAATGAGCGTTCCGCTTATAGTGTCGGGAGACATCTTTGGCCCGCTTGAGGCGGAAAAGGCGGTTAGGATTACCGGCGCCCAGGCGGTCATGGTCGCCCGCGGCGGGGTCGGCAACCCCTTTGTCGTAACCCAGATCAATGAATATCTGGAAAACGGGATTTTGTTGCAAAAACCAACTTTGTTGCAGCAAATCGGCTATGCCGAGGATTTTTCTTTGCGCCTAATCGCGGAAAAAGGCGAGGCCATAGCCGTTAAGGAATTGCGGGGTTTGATACCGCATTTCTTCTCCGGCTTCCCCGGGTTCAAGGCCATTAGGAACAACATCGCGACCCACGTCAAAACCAAAGACGAGCTCTTTGCCATCTTCAATGGGCTTAGGAGGCGGGAAGATGGGAGATAGGCAAACCCATGGCTTCCCCTCTTTCTTTGACTCCGAATCGGAAATATTGATATTGGGCAGCTTCCCGTCCGTCAAAAGCCGGGAGGAGGGCTTTTACTATGGCCACCCGCAAAATCGGTTTTACAAGGTGCTATCCAGTTGCTTCAACGCGCCTTTGCCTATTGGAATAGAAGACAAGAAAGCGTTTTTGGCGAAACATCATATCGCATTAAGCGATTCTATCGGGGAATGCCTCATCGTTGGCTCCTCCGACGCCTCGATTAAGCAAGCCGTCCCTATGGATTTGAGACCGATTTTCAAAGAAGGGAAGATAAAAAAGATCTTGCTTAACGGGAAAACCGCTGAAAAGTTTTTCTATAAGTTTCAGAAAATTGATAAAAGCATTCCATGCATAACTATGCCTTCCACCTCGGCCGCCAATGCGGCGTGGTCGTTAGAAAAACTTATAGAAATCTACAAGGCGGCGCTTCTAGGTTAGACGGCGGAAAATTATTGAAAAGGCTTTCATCTATTTTCTTCTTGCAATGTAAATCTTTTTCGTTTAAATAGTTCGTTGCCGAACCAATTCGGCTTTAATCAGTTATGGGTGAATCTTTGTTTATCCGCAAGAAACTTACTCTTGCCCAACGCGGACTCCGGGAGCTTTTCCAAGAGGAATTCGCGCCGCGGCTATCGATTGCCATCTCCCCTTTGGAGGGGATGCTCTTCGATTTCCTTTGCGACTCGGGGTCGGAATCGGCGACTGAGGCGTCCGCTGAGTTCAATTTGAACAAATCAACCCTCTCGGAAGCCTTCTATTCCTTGGAGAAGAAAGGCCTCATCGACTCCTTCGTCTCGGAAGAGGACAAAAGGAAGAAACGCCTTGTCGTCACCGAAAGAGGATGGCGGTTTTTCGAGGAGACGAACCGGCTGCATGCCGAATTCGAGCGCGAGGTCGCCGAGATGATGGGCGGGGCGGACAAACGCGACCGCCTGCTCGAATCGCTTGATTTGCTTAACGACGCCTTGTCCAGAAGGAAAGACGGTCGCAACTAAAAAGGAGGAGAAGGCATGGGAAGAAAAGAACAGGCCCCGATGACCAAAGAAGAGCTGGCGATCTTCGACGCGGTCAATAAGCGCAACGCCGAAGAGCTGAAAAGGCTGAAAAACGTCCACATCATCAAAACCCTTATCCAATATATGAAGGGTGAGTGGAAGTGGGTGTGGCTCGCCTGGCTTTGCGTCGCCATCGAAGTCGTCTGCGAGGTCCTCATCCCCTTTATAAGCCAATACGTCATCAACATCATCAACCCCGAGGACCCGCACCTTGTGATGACCCAAGCCGACATCCCCGACCTTTTGGCTTATTGCGGCGCCATGGTCGGCATGGCCATCGTCAGCTGCATCGGCGGTATCTTCGCCGGGTATTTCGCCGCGATCGCCTCATCCAATTTTGGGCGGAAGCTGCGCCAGGCGATGTATTACAACATCCAAAACTTCTCCTTTGCCAACATCGACAAGTTCTCAACCGCCTCCCTCATCACCCGGCTTACAACCGATTGCTCCAACGTCACCTTCGCCGTCCAATCGATCGTCAGGATGGTCGTCAGGGCCCCGATGATGATGGTCTTCGCCTTCGTGATGGCGGCCATCACCAGCTGGCAGCTTTCCCTTGTCTTCCTCGTCGCCATCCCGGTGCTTGGCTTCGTCCTTATCTTCATCTCCTACCAAGTCCACCCGACTTTCGTCAAGGTGTTCAACGCCTACGACGACCTAAATGCCTCCGTGCAGGAAAACCTCGCCGGCATCCGCGTCGTCAAAAGCTTCGGCCGCGAGGATTTCGAGGACAAGAAGTTCGGCCGCGTCTCCTATTACATATACCGTTCCTTCCTCCATGCCGAGAGGATGCTGGCCATCAATTCGCCTTTTATGCAATTGACCGTCTACGCCTGCATGCTCATCATCTCCTACTTTGGGGCCACGATGATCATGGCCTCCGGCAATAGCGAGCTAGGCTTCAACACCGGCTCCCTGACGGCCCTAATCAACTACGTCATGCAAATACTCATGGCCCTCAACATGGTCTCGATGGTCTTCGTCATGGTGACCATCGCCCGCAACTCGGCCGAGCGCATCACCGAGGTCATAAACGAGAAGTCGTCGATCACCAGCAAGGAAGGGGCCCTAACCGAAGTCAAAGACGGCTCCGTCGATTTCGAGCACGTCAATTTCCGTTACTCAGACAAAGCGAGCAAAAACGTCCTCGACGACATCAACCTCCACATCCCCTCCGGCTCAACGGTCGGGATCATCGGGGCGACCGGCTCCTCCAAATCGACTTTGGTCAATTTGATCGCCCGGCTTTACGATGTAAGCGATGGCACCGTCAAAGTCGGCGGGGTCGACGTCCGCGATTACGATTTGCCGACCTTGCGCGATGCGGTGGCGGTGGTGCTGCAGAAAAACGTCTTGTTCACCGGCACGATCCGCTCCAACTTGCTTTGGGGCAACGAAAACGCGACCGACGAGCAGATCAAGCACGCCTGCCATTTGGCCTGCGCCGATGAGTTCGTCGAGCGCTTCCCGCAAAAATACGACGCCCCGATCGTCGAAGGCGGGACCAACGTTTCAGGCGGGCAAAAGCAAAGGCTTTGCATCGCCAGAGCGCTACTAAAAAACCCGAAGATCCTCATCCTCGACGATTCGACCTCGGCGGTTGACACCCACACCGATTCGCTAATCCGGGAGGCTTTCAAGACCGAGATCCCCGAGGTCACCAAGTTCATCATCGCCCAGCGCGTCCTTTCCATCAAAGACTGCGACATCATCCTCGTCATGGACGATGGGAAGATAATTGCCAAGGGCACCAATGACGAATTGATGGAAAACTCGCCGGTTTACCGCGAGATATACGAAACCCAGATGGGGGGAGGCGACTTCGATGAGCAATAGCAAAAAGCAACCGCAGCGGGCCAAGCTTGGGCTAAAGCGTTCATTCGTTATCTTTTATCGCCTGCTTCGGCGTATCTATGCCTATAGCCCCGTCCTCTTCTTCTTGGCGATATTCACCATCATCGTCTCCTCGGCCGCCAACGTCATCGGGTCGCTTTTCACCGGCACGATCCTAGTCGATGAGATTATCACCCCGATGCTTTCTGGCGAAACGCCGATTGTCTTTGGGGCCCAGACGAGCCTGCCGGTCGCCATTGGGGTCATGGCCGGCATCTACGGAATCGGCATCATCTCCACCTACGTTTACCAAATCGTCGTCTCCCAAATCGGCCAAGGCAGCCAAAAGCTTATCCGCGATGAGCTTTTCTCTCACATGGAGTCGCTCCCTTTGTCCTATTTCGACACCAGGACGCATGGCGACATCATGTCGATCTACACCAACGACATCGATACCCTTAGGGAACTCGTCTCCCGCGTCTTCCCGATGGTGTTGCAATCGGTCATGACGATGATATGCGCCTTCGTGGTTATGTGCTTCGTCAGCTGGCCGTTATTGCTCGTCGTCGTTTTCTTCTTCATCGTCATCTTGGTGACCGTCTTTGCCGTCTCCGGACGCAGCGCCTCCTTCTTCATCAACCAGCAACGTTGCCTTGGGGCGACCAACGGCTATATCGAGGAGATGATTTCCGGGCAGAAGGTCATTAAGGTCTTCACCCACGAAAGGCAAAGCAAGGAAGGCTTTGACAAGCTTAACGACGAACTTTGCCTTTATCAGACGAAAGCCCAGCAATTCTCCAATATCCTTGGCCCAATCACCAATAACCTCGGTAACCTCCAATATGTCGTTTTGGCCTTAATCGGCGGCTTGCTCATCGCCTATGGCGCGAGTAGCGTCACCCCGGGCGACATCATTTCCTTCCTTGGGCTAGGCCGCTCATTCGTCATGCCGCTTGGGCAAGTGGCGATGCAGCTTAACCTCTTTATCATGGCCATGGCCGGGGCGGAGCGGATCTTCGAGCTCATCGACGCCAAATCCGAGGTCGATGACGGCTATGTCCAGCTCGTCTATGCCTCCGAAGACAAAGACGGAAACCCGGTCAAAAGCGATGTCCGCACCGGCAAGTGGGCTTGGGAACATCCTCACACAGACGGCAGTCCGACCACCTATACCTGGCTTAAGGGCAAGATAAACATGTATGACGTTGATTTCGCTTACGTCGCCGGCAAAACCGTCCTCCACGACATCACCCTTTATGCCGAGCCGGGGCAGAAAGTCGCCTTTGTCGGCCCGACCGGGGCTGGCAAAACGACCATCACCAACCTACTGAACCGCTTCTACGACATCGAGGATGGAAAGATTCGCTTCG
Source organism: Candidatus Alloenteromonas pullistercoris (assembly GCA_017694295.1). GTDB lineage: Bacteria > Bacillota_I > Bacilli_A > RFN20 > CAG-826 > Alloenteromonas > Alloenteromonas pullistercoris. The sequence continues at coordinate 13,419 of JADINA010000026.1, forward strand.
ATGACATCAACATCAACAAAATCAAGAAAGCCGATTTGCGTCGGGCCCTTGGCATGGTCCTCCAAGACACGGCTTTGTTCACCGCGACCGTCAAGGAGAACATCCGCTACGGCAACCCCGAGGCGAGCGATGAGGACGTCATAAAGGCCGCCAAGCTCGCCAACGCCCATAACTTCATCATGATGCTCCCTAACGGCTATGACACCGTCCTCTATGGGACGGGGGCTGGCTTATCCCAGGGGCAGCGCCAACTCATCTCCATCGCCAGGGCCGCCTGCGCCAATCCGCCGGTTTTGATCCTCGATGAAGCGACCTCCTCCATCGACTCGCGGACCGAGAAGCTCGTCCAGGAGGGGATGGACGCCATCATGAGGGGGAGGACGGTATTCGTCATCGCCCACCGCCTCTCGACCATCCAGAACTCCGACGTCATCATGGTTTTGCAGGATGGCCGGATCATCGAGCGGGGATCCCACGATTCCTTGCTTGAGCAAAAGGGTAAATACTATCAGCTTTATACGGGCGGGCAGGTGAAAGTCGCCAACTGAAAACGGGGTTCGCCCCGTTTTTTTCTTGCCCGCTTGCGTCTATACTTGTTTGGTTTAACAAGGAGAGCGGCATGGAAGATAGGGAAGTCGAAGCCATTTTGCTTAAAGAGGCCAAAAGGCAAAACGAAGGCATTGAGCTGATTGCCTCGGAGAATTACCCCTCCAAGGAGGTCAGGGAGGCCTGCGGGAGCATCGCCATCGCCAAATACGCGGAAGGCTATCCGAAGCGCCGTTACTACGGCGGGTGCGAGAACATCGACGACTTGGAGACGCTTTGCCAGGAAAGGGCGAAGTCGCTCTTCCATTGCGCCTACGCCAACGTCCAGCCCCATTCGGGATCGCAGGCAAATTTCGCCGCCTACCGGAGTTTGCTTAATCTAGGCGACAAGGTTTTGTCGCTTCAGCTTAACGACGGCGGGCATCTGACCCACGGGTCGCCGGTATCGTTCTCCTCCAAGCTTTACGATTTCCGCTTCTACGACCTCGGGGAAGACGGAAGGCTTGATTATGGGGAAATAGCGAAGCGGCTGGATGAGGAAAACCCCAATCTCTTCCTCGCCGGGTATTCGGCCTATCCATACGAAATCGATTTTAGAAAGATCGCAACCATAATAGAGGAGCACAATAAGCGGAGCCAAACCCATTGCTATTTCATGGTTGATATGGCTCATATCGCTGGGATAATCGCCGCGGGATTGACGCAAAACCCCGTTGAATTTGCCGATATCGTGACTTCCACGACCCATAAGACGCTGCGCGGGCCTAGAGGCGGGCTTATCCTAAGCAACCGCGAGGATTTGGCAAAGAAAATCGATTCGGCCATCTTCCCCTATAGCCAAGGCGGGCCGTTAGAAAACGTCATCGCCGGGAAGGCCATCGCCTTTAGGGAAGCGGCGACGCCGGGCTTTGCCGATTACATGCGAAATGTTTTGGCCAACACCAAGGCGTGCAACGACGAGCTCGCTAGGCTGGGGGCCAAGGTCTCGGGCACCGAGAACCACCTTTTCCTTCTTAACGTCTTAAAGTCCTTTGGCCTAAACGGGAAGCAAGCCCAGGTTAAGCTTGAGGGCATCGGCGTCACCACCAACAAAAACACCATCCACGGGGAGACGCTGCCGCCTTCTTTGGCTAGCGGCATCCGCATCGGCTTTGCGGCTGCGACCACCCGAGGCTGCACCAACGAGCAGGCTAGGCAAATAGGGCGGATCATCTTTTCCTGCCTGTCCGGGAAAGAAAGCGAGGAAGCGCTTAGGGGGCAGGTTTCCGCCATCGCCGCTTCCTGGAAAGACGTCATGGAGCTATAGGCGCTTCGCTATTGAAAGAAATCGGCGGAAAAGGATAATTGACGGCGATGGTTTTCTTGCTTTGGTTTATATTGCCCGTCGGCTGCTATGCCGTTTACGCGGGGATAGTTTTGGCCTTCCGACGATGGAAGGGCCGGGAAAGCTATAAAAAAGAGGAATGGAAAGCCCTTTCCCTCGATTTGGCCTCCGCCCTTGCCTTAACCTTGCTTCCGACCATCCTGGTCTATTGCCTTTTCCCGCGGATCAACCTCCTTTCCTTCTCGCCTTTCTACCTATTCGTTTCCTTTCTTTGCCGTTTCAGCAAAATCCACCGTCTTGTTTTAGGAAAAGGAATCGAGAAAAAAGAACTGGGGCGGCGCCGATTGCTTTCCCTTTCTTTGTTCGCTTTGGCCCTTCTTGAGACTTTCGCCTTCAATTTCACCTCCTATTCGAAAGGGGAGGCGCTTCTATGCGAGGGCGATGGCTTTTCCGCCTCCTTGGTGGCTTCCACCAAAACGGAAATACTCGATGAGGGGCTAGAAATTAGCTCAGATGGGATCTTCGTCATCGATAAAGGGGAGGAAAGCTATTCCAACATCGCCTTCGATTTTTCCTCCGCCCCCTCCTCGACCGTAAACGCCACCTTTGAGTTCTCCGCCGATTTAAGCGAATTCTCCGGCGAGGTCGATTACGACTTCAACCCGGCCTATGCCAACTCCAACATCTTCTCCATCCCAAGCGGCTATGGGGGATACCGCTATATCCGGATAACCATCGACATCAACGACCTCCGCGACGTCAACCCATCCAGCCTCCTTCTAACCCGCATCAGTTTCAATCGGCCGACCGAGCTTGGCTTCAACCTCGTCCGGGTCGGGGCGATATCCTTGATAATCGTCTTCTGCTTTTATTTGACGCCGATGGTCAAAAGCTATTCCAAATTCGAAAAAGGCGACCCAAAGAAAGTCTATGTCGGGGTGCTATCCCTTACTTTCCTGGCCGCGGCCGTTTTCATGCTTTTCACCTTAACCGACATCGACCGTTATTATGTTTCCTACCCATTGGACCAGGACACGCTTAACAGCATGTCGAGGTGCAGCATCTACACCCGGCTTTTCGACGCCTTCCAAAAAGGGCGGCTTAGCCTTGACGTCTGGGTCGATCCGCTGCTTGCCGAGCTTGAGAACCCTTGGGACCCGGCGGCTTGGAAGAGCGTCGGCGCGAGCGTCCGCTGGGACCATGCCTATTACCAAGGGGCCTATTATTGCTATTACGGCCCGGCCCCGGTCATCCTTTTCAGCTACCCGATATTTTGGCTTTCAGGAGGCCATTACATTCCGGACATCCTGATACTCCAGGTGTTGCCGACCATCTTCGCCAGCGGGTTCTTCCTTCTTCTGCTTTTTGAGCTTTCCCGCCTCATGAGTGGAAAAATCAATTACCTCGTCGTCTTCTCCTTGTTCGTCTTCGGCTTCTTCACCTCGATGATGATGGCCAACGTCACCTACAAGAAAGGGGGCTATTACGAAGGCATCTACCATGCGCCCATCGCCTGCGCCCTCATGTGCTTCGACCTTTTCATGTTCCTCACCCTTATCGTTTACCGCCGGAAAAAGGGGAGGATGCTTTTCTTCGCCCTTTCCGCCTTAAGCTTCGTCTTGCTCGTCGCCTCTAGGCCCAACCTCATCTTCACCATCCTCCTCGCCGTCCCTTTCTACGTCTCCTTGATCGTGAAGGAGAGGAAGCAGGAGGGCAGGCTTTGGCTTTCCCTTATACCCGGGCTATGCATTGTGGTCATTGGGGCGACGCTTCTAGGGGCGTATAACTACCTTCGCTTCGACTCGGTGTTCGAGTTTGGCCAAAGCTATCAGATGAATTACGACCAAACCCAGCTTGACTACGCGGTCAACAAGGTATTCCCATCCTTCCTCCATTTCTTCTGCCAGCCGCTTAACTTCTATGACGAATTCCCGTTTGTCTCCTGCTCGGTGTTGCGCTTATCTTTCGACGATTGCCCCTATTTGCAAGGGTATGTCGGCATTTTGATGATCCCCTTCTTCCTCTTCCTTTTCCTCTCTGGCTTCGTCTGCGACAAAAAGAGGGAGAAGGAGAAGGCCGCCTTCCTCTTCATCTTCCCCGTTTTGCTATTCATCCTTGGGTTTACGACCTATTCGAAAGCCGGCGTCTGCGCCCGCTACCTCATTGAGTTCTACCACTTCGCGACCATCGCCTCCTCCTGCGTTTTGATGAAGCTGCTTGATTCAACTCGGGGAAAATCCTCGCAGAAAAGCATCATGTCGATCGGTTTTGTCTCCTTGGTCGTTTCCTCCTTCATCGGATTGAACCTCCTATTCGATGTCTTCGATGGCTGGTACGTTGGGGACTTGCAGGGTCTCCCCCTATACATCAAGGAGGCGTTTTTCACTCTCAACTGCCTTGATTGAGCCCGTTTGTATATAATGTGTTGGCCTATGAAACGAATCGCCCTTCTCATTCCTTGCTACAATGAGGAAAAGACCATCGCCCAGGTGCTTGAGGATGCCAAAAAGAACATCCCGGAGGCCGAGGTTTACGTTTTCGACAACAACTCGACCGACTCTAGCGCCGAGATCGCCTCTTCCTACGGGGCCAACGTCATCCCGGTGAAGGAGCAGGGCAAGGGAAACGTCGTCAAGGCGATGTTTTCCTCCGTCAAGGCCGATTGCTACATCATGATCGACGCCGATGCGACCTATGAGCTTTCCGATGCCAAGGCGTTGGTCGATGACGTCCTCGAAAACGGGGTCGACATGGCCCTCGCCGACCGCCTTTCCGGCGATTATTTTCAAAAGAACAAGCGCCCCTTCCACAATTTCGGCAACTCGCTTGTCCGCTTCCTCGTCAATTTGCTTTTCGGTGGCAAGATAAGCGACGCCATGACCGGCTTTCGGGCCTTCTCGCCGCGTTTCGCCTCCTCTTTCGTCCCAAAAACCACCGGTTTCCAAATCGAGACCGAGATGGATATATTCGCCTTAACCAACGGCTATACCATCTCCTCCCATAAATGCCAATACAAAGACCGCCCCGAGGATTCTCCCTCAAAGCTCAACACCTACAAAGACGGGATGAGGGTTCTTTGGCTCATCCTTTCCTCGTTTTTCCTTCTTAAGCCCTTTCAGGCCCTTGGGCTTTGCTCGCTCCCCTTTATCGTTTTAGGTGCCATCTTGGGCATCTTCCCTTTTATTCAGGCCACCAACCCCAACCTTTACGATTCGGTTAATCTCGGGCTCGGCTATTCAAGCCTTGTTTTGCTTATCCTCGGCATCATCCTATTCCTTATAGGCTTCGCATTGCGTTTGATTAAAGGGCGAAAGTGATTTCCAACCCCAGGAAGTTATAAACTTCCCACTTCCTTTGCTTTTGCCTAGAAGGTAGTATTATCCCGCGCTTAAAAAGAAAGAGGAAAGCGAAGGGTTTAGCCTCGGAGGAACGTATGGAAGAAAAACTCACTGATCAGGAGCAAGTGCGCTTCGACAAGCTTGCCAAATATCGCGAATTGGGGGTTGACCCATTCGGGAAAAAGTACGATTTCAAAGATCAAATCGCCTCTTTGAGGGAAAACTACGCCGACATGTCGGCTGAGCAGCTTCAAGAAAAGGCGATTGGATGCAAAGTCGCCGGGCGCCTTATGGGCATCAGAAGGATGGGCAAGGCGAGCTTCGTCAACATCAAAGACGAATATGGCTCCATCCAAGCCTGGATTGGCATCAACGTCGTCGGGGAACATGACTATGCGGTCTTTAAACTCGCCGACCTTGGCGACATCGTCGGGGTCGAGGGAACCCTCATGAAGTCGCGCACCGGCGAACTCACCATCCACGTCGAGCATTACACCCACATCGCCAAATGCCTTAAGCCGTTGCCCGAGAAGTTCCACGGGCTCACCGATACCGAGGACCGTTATCGGCACCGCTATGTCGACATGATCGTCAACGACGACTCGCGCAAAATCGCCTTGCTCCGCCCAGCCATCATCAAGGAAATCAGGCGTTATTGCGACAAGGAGGGCTTCGTCGAGGTCGAGACCCCCGTCCTTTCCCCAATCGCCGGCGGGGCCGCCGCCCGTCCTTTCATCACCCACCACAACGCCCTAGACAAGGATTTCTACCTCCGCATCGCCACCGAGCTTAACCTCAAAAAGGCGATGATCGGCGGCATCGACCGGGTTTACGAGATCGGGCGGATATTCCGCAACGAGGGCATCGACACCCGGCATAACCCGGAGTTCACGACCATCGAGCTTTACCAAGCCTATGGCGACTTGCAGGATATGCGGCGCTGGGTCGAAGGCGTGTTCAAATCGATTGCCGAGAAAGTCATCGGCAGCGACATCGTCAAGTGGGGCGACCTGGAGATCGATTTCTCCAAGCCCTTCAAATGGGTTTCGATGTGCGATGCCGTCAAGGAGAAGACCGGCATCGATTTCACCAAGCCGATGACCTTCGACGAGGCCGTCGCCTTGGCCAAGGAACACCACGTCGAATTGCAGAAGACCTGGGATTCGGTTGGTTACATCATCCAAGCCTTCTTCGACGAGTTCGTCGAGGATAGCCTGCAGCAGCCGACCTTCATCCACACCTACCCGATCGAGGTCAGCCCCTTGACGAAGAAAAGCGACGACCCGCGTTTCGTCGAGCGGTTTGAGTTCTTTATCGGAGGCTCCGAATTCGGCAATGCCTACACCGAGCTTAACGACCCCTTCGACCAGAAGGAGCGCTTCGAAGCCCAGTTGGCGGCCCGCAACAAGGGGGATGAGGAAGCCAACGACATCGACTTCTCCTTCCTTGACGCGATGCGTTATGGGATGCCCCCGGCCGGCGGCATCGGGGTTGGCATCGACCGCCTTTGCATGCTTTTCACCAACACCCAAAACATCCGGGAAGTGCTTCTATTCCCGACCATGAAAGACGAAGGCAAGTAAATAAGAGGAAAGCCAAGGGATTCGCGCCTTGGCTTTTTTCGTGTCGCTTTTGCGGGCTTTTCACAATTTTGTGATTTTTAGCAAAACAAAGCCTATTTGATATTCGACGGAGGTGAATAGCGGAAGGCCAAAGCCCTAAGAAGCGAAAAAGGTTGCCCAACCCTTCTTACCCCATTATAATGGGGTCCGCCCTTTTGAAGGGAAGGGCAATACACGCTTCTATGGTCGCATGGCTTCCCAGCCAAGGCGATCCGTAGTCCGAAACTAGGAGGTGCTAATAATGGGAAAGTACGAGATCATGTACATCCTCTCCGCCGGGCTCGATGATGCAGCCCGCAACGCCGAGATGGAAAAGGTCCACGGCATCCTGACCGCCAACAAAGGCGTCATCAGGAATGTCAATGCCTGGGGCATGCGTGACTTCGCTTATCCGATCAAAAAGCAAACCAAGGGTTTCTATGTCGTCCTCAAAGTCATGGCGACCCCGGAATGCCTTAAAGAATTCGATCGGCTTTGCAAGCTCGACAGCCAAGTCATCCGTTTCCTCATCACCGTCGACAAAGACTAAGTCACACGATTAACAAGAAGGAGGAAAACATCAATGGTCAATTGCGTCGTTCTCGTGGGACATCTCGGAGCTGATGCTCAGTCCCAAACCTTGCCTAGCGGCAGCCAAAAGGCGTCCTTCCGCCTCGCGGTCGACGACAGGAGGCGCTCCCCCACCGGGGAACGCATCACCCAAACCTACTGGTTCAATGTCTCGGTCTTCGGAAAACAGGCCGAAAGCATTCTCCGGTACGGTAAGAAAGGCAAGAAGGTGGCTATCACTGGAAGGCTCGTGAGCAACAAATACACCCGCCGCACCGACAACGTCGAAGTCACCGTTTACGAGATCATCGCCAACCAAGTCGAGTTCCTCTCGCCGAGGGATAGCGAAGACGCCTCAGATAGCGGCTATATGCCGGATGAGCCCGCCGCCGATTCGGTCTTGGGCGACAAAAACAACGCCAAGCAAGACGATTACAGCGACGTCCTCGAAGGCGATCTCCCCTTCTGACATTGCAAGAAAGAAAGGACCTAAACAATGGCTTATAAGAAAATCCGTTCGCGCCGGAAGGTCTGCTACTTCAAGAAGAACCACATCAAGTACATCGATTACAAAGACGTGGAAACCCTCTCGAAGTTCATCTCGCCCGATGGAAAGATCACTCCGCGCTCGATGACCGGCACCAGCGCCAAGTATCAGCGTCAGCTCGCCACCGCGATCAAGAACGCCCGGTACATGGGGCTGCTCACCCAAGTCAAGTAAACGGCAAAAACCAATGTAGTTTCCCGGGATCGATTGTCCCGGAAATCACAACAAGAACCGTTCTCCATGGGCCTCCTCCGGGAGGTCTTTTTCTTATGCCTTGGCGAATTGCCTAGCCTGCCAGAAACGCTTCCCAGACAAGCCCGGATCGCTTCGTGGCATGCCCGGATAATCAAGACGGCGCCTGCGTTTTCCTTATGCGAGGCTGCCTGGGCATGGGCAAGGGATCCTTTGGAAAAGTCGTTCGCGGATTGAGGGAAACGCGGCATGATCGCACCAGAAGGGAGAAGATCGTAGTTTCGGGGACGGATGGCTCCGTGCGGCGACATAGTGGGCCAAGCCGAAGCATCGGATTAATACGGAAAGTGTATTAAAAAGGAAGCTTTTGGGGCCTTGGAACGTATTAAAAGGACGTTTTGGCAGGCCGGGGGACGTATTAAAAAGACGTTCCAACGCATCAAAAGTCGTTCCGGCGCTCCGAAAAGACGACCCAATGGCTAAGCATGAGGAACGAAAGGACGAGAAGCAGGACCATAAGGAAAAGGATAGGAAAGTGCCGAGGGATATTCCGGGCCTTCAACGAGATCCAATTGAGGTTCGCGGAGAAACTGGACCAAAGGGAGGACATCAAGGCAATAGAGTGCAACGTAAGGCTGGTCGGCCTATCGATCGGCGAAGGCTACACGAGCGACCTTGTCTGCGCCAAGGAAGACGGGTCCTTGATGGTCCGGGAGACGGTGCAGAGGAAGCACCTACTGAGGCCGTCGACGGCGAGGCTTTCGGACGCGTCGAGGGAGTATTGGCTTTCCAAGGGGGCGAAGGATTGGGGGATCGTGCTCGATGAGTGACTTCTACTCCGGGGAAGGCAGATTGCTCAGGGTCATCAAAAGGGAAGGCGGCAGGGTCCTCGTCGTCGACTGCTTGAAGAAGACGACGATGACCGCGAGTATAGCGGCGAACTGGACGAAGACGAGGAAGAACTCCCAGACCGCGTAGCCATTGGGGCCAAAGGCCGTCTTCATGTCGAATAAGGCTTCGCAGAGGATGAGGTGGCCGGTCGAGGAGACCGGGAGCCATTCGGTGATCCCTTCGACGATGGCGATGAAGATGATCTTAAGTAAGGTCAGAAAATCCATGACGGGGCGATTTTACTACCTACTTGAGGGATATCGGAACAAAGCTTTCTTGTGGAAGGCCCCTCCCCTCGTCTAAAATTTCTATATGGACGTCTTCATAACGATCCTCAGCTTCTTCTGTATCGGGGGCCTATTCGGCTTCATCCTCGAGGTTTTCTTCCGTCGTTACGTCTCGGTCAAGCGCTGGGTCAAGCCCGGTTTCCTAGTCGGTCCCTTCATCCCCCTTTATGGCTTCGGGGCCGCGATTCTTTACGCTTTCGATGCCTATATACCCTGGGAAGCGATATCGGATCTCCCTTGGCTCAATGTCTTGTTGGAGATCCTGAGCCTTGGTATCGCCTTGACTCTCATCGAACTGATCGCCGGCCTCATCTTCGTCAAGGGCATGAAGATCCGGCTTTGGGACTATAGCCGTCAATGGGGGAACTTCATGGGGCTGATCTGTCCTCTCTTTTCTTTCTTTTGGCTATTGGGGGCGGCCCTCTATGTCTTGCTCCTAAGTGAGCCCTTCAAGGACATGGGGGCCTTCTTTGCCCAACATTATGAGGCCCTCTCCTATCCCCTCGGCCTCTTCAGCGGGATCCTCCTCGTCGATATGGCCTATAGCTTGGGTATCGCCCGGAAACTACGGGAAGCGGTCAACGACCCGAAGTTCGTGGCCCATTGGGAAAAGACCAAGCTAGCCTTACGGGATTACTACGCCAAGCTGAAGGCCAAGCAGTCCTTCCTCCTCCCCTTCTTCAACAAGAACGACCAGTTCAAAGAGGCCATAAGGGAGCAGGTCGAGGAATTGAAGAAAAAGGCCAAGGCCGCCTATGAGGGCTACCTCCAGAAGAAGGAAGGGGACAAGAATAAGAAGTAAAGCTCTTAGTATTGTGCGTGGTAGGGATGAGGCAGGAGGTCCGAGGCCCGGATAATCAAGACGGCGCCTGCGTTTTCCCGTCGTCCGGTTGCCTGGGCATGGGCAAGGGGTATTTTGGAAAAGCCGTTCGCGGATTGGGGGAAACGCGGCATGATCGCCCCAGAAGGGAGAAGATCGTAGTTTCGGGGACGGATGGCGTCGTATGGCGACACCAATGCAGTTTCCCGGGCTCGATCGCCCCGGAAATGACGGCAAGAACCGTTCTCCATGGGCCTCCTCCGGGAGGTCTTTTTCTATGCCTTGGCGAATTGCTTGGCCTGCCAGAAACGCTTCCCAGACGGGCCCGGATAACCAAGACGAATAAGGCTTCCGAAAGGAGGCTTTTTCTTACTAATCCTGCAAAAGGCGGATATCCTTTCGGATTTTACTCTCGGGTTTTGTTAATCGCGACGTGCCGTTTGGCGATGGCGTAAGCCGCCAGATTGACGAAGAAATAAAGCAAAGCGACCAAGGAAGAAAGCATCAAGGGATAATAGACCATCCGGACGTCGAAGAGGGGGAAGATGATGTAACGGTCGGAGACCAGCCCAAATAGATAACGCCCGCCGGAGCTAAGGAGGCAGAGGAGGAAGCCAAAGGCGAAGGCGAAGCTGAAAATCGCCAAAGCCTCAATTAAGAACAGCCTGAAGATGGTCGAGTTTGAGGCTCCGATGAGCCGGTAACGGTTTAGGGTATCGCCTCTTTTGGCGGCGATCGTGGCTACATAGTTGGCCATCGCGAGCAAGGCGGCGGTAATCACGGTGGTTTCGAATCCGGAAGCAAGCCCATCGAGGTCGTATTGCATGCTGGTTTCCTTTTGGGCCGTGCTGGACTTTTTCAGTCGTGCGGCGGGGCTGATGCTTTGGATGAGCTCGCTTAACGGGCGATAGGCCGAAGAATCGATTCGGAAGCAAAGCACGAAACTTAACCGGCGTTCGTAATTGGCGACGTTATCGATTCGGGTGTAAACCCGGAAATCGTTGCTCGTGGCTTCTTTTTCATAGCCAACAATGCGCAAGGGCCGATTGGTTGCCTTTTTTCCGTTAGCGATCGGTTCGATATAATCGCCGACTTCAACGTTGATATGCTTGGCGAAATTATAGGAGATTATGCAGGAGTCGGGGTTGGCTTCGAATCGCTTTTGAACCTCTTTCTCGATCGCGAAGCTGGCTAAATGGAGCCGGCTCGGGTCGCTAACCCCGGTAATGACCCCAATATAACCCTGTTCAGTTATTCCGGATTGGAGCGTATAGACCGCCTCTTCCACTCCTTCCACCAAGAGGCTTTCTCTTTCGATTCGGCGGACGGTTTCATAACCCTGAATCTCCGTTTGATAGTTGGCTTCCCCTTTGATCATATTGGATATCCCGGTGATTTTGATGATGTCGAAGAGACCCGATATCAAAAACAGCAACACGGCGAGGTAAAGGCTGACGCTGGCTAAGGAGGCAGCTCCTTTCTCCTTGTTAAGGTGGGCGAAGGCGATTTTGCTCGCCCCGGTCGAACGCCGTTTCCTCACTGTTCCGGCAAGTATGCGGAATAAAGGCGGCAAGGCTAGGAAAGCGCAGCCGGTCAAGGCGACGAGGTAGACGATTATCGCGGTTAAATCGGTTTCGATGTCGGCTAAATACAAGAAGGCGGAAGCGGCCGATAGCAAAGATATGGGAACGAGGACCATCGGCCATTTCGGCTTCTTCGCCAATTCGGTCTTCTTTCGCATCAAGGAGGCGACGTTTTGCTTAGCGAAGCGGAAGGAAGATAGCAAGGAGCAGAGGAAGCTGATGCCTAAGGATAGCAATACCGATAAGAGGTAATTCATTGGGTCGACGGGCAATTCGAAGGACGGGAGATTGCTGACGACGAAGGAAAGCGCCAATTGGCAGAGCCCATAACCTCCGGCGATGCCGAGCAAAGTGCCGGTTAGGGCGTAGACGGCCGATTCGGCGAAAAGGAAGAAAACGCATTGCCCGGGCGTTGCCCCGATGGCTTTGAAGCGGACCAGCTCCCCTGCCCGGTCCTCGGCGATCAAGGAATAGGAATAGAAGAGGAGATAACCGAAGGCGACGATCATGACGCCGGTCGCCAGATAGACGATGGTCATGGCGGAACCGAGGCTTTTCTCCAGCCTTTCGTTGGCGTCGTAGGATAACAAGCTGATCGGCATGCCCTTCAGTTCGACCTCGCTTCGGGAACGGATGTAGTCTATGGTTTCCTGGTGGTTTTTTCCCTCTGGAGTGTTGGCTAATAAGTAAAAATTCATCAATGCGGCGGGCGTGCTGCCCAATAGGCAATAATGGATTTGGTCGAACATGATTGAGCGGCTGTCGGTAATGCCGCGGACGAAGGCGGGTCCGGGGGATTGAATCGGCAGGACTTGGCCGACCTCAAACCCAAAATGCTTGGCGGTTTCATAGCTAACGTAGACATCGGGATATTCCGAAGGGGCATCGGTTGTTTCAAGCAAAGGGATGTTCAACGCATCGATCGTTCCCAAAAGGTCCTTTACGTAACGATAAGATCCTTGCAGGCAATCATCCTCGAGCTCGATGGTATAGGTGTAGGCTTGGAAGGCGAAGGCGTCTGCGACCGCCCCTTCCTCTATCAATTTATCGGCGAAAGAAGAAAAACGGGCCGAGTCTTCTTCTTGAATGGAAATGCCGGTGAAGAGGATGTCGAATCCGGCGGTCGCGGCATTGACGACCGTCTGATTGTTGGCCTTGATTATATCGGGCAAGAACAAGGAAAGGATGGAGGCGGAGGTGATGATAAAACTGGCGACGAGGGCGGCGATGGATTGCACCGGTGAGCGGAAAAGCCGGGCCAAGGCGTTCTTAAGCAGGATCCACATCGCAGGTTTTCCCGTCTTTTAACCGTATTATCCGATTGCCGTATCCGGCGTTGGTCTCCGAATGGGTGACTTGGATGACGGTGACATCGTCTTGCTCGTTGATTTGACGGAGCATATCCATCAGTTTGGTCGCGTTGGTGGAATCGAGGTTGCCGGTTGGCTCGTCGAGGAAAAGGATGGAAGGGGAATAGACCAGGGCCCGGGCCAAAGCCGCCCGTTGCTGCTCGCCGCCCGAGCATTGGCTCGGGTAAGCGTCCTTTCGGTGGCGGATGGCCAAGAAATCCAAAAGGTAATCCAGCCGGGCTTGGACCTCTTGCTTCTTCCGCCCATCAAGGTAAATCGAGGAAAGGATGTTCTCCTCCAAGGTCAGGTAGGGCGAGAGGTTATAGAATTGGAAGACGAAGCCGATGTCGCGCCGGCGGAGCTTGGATAGCTCCTTTTCCTTCAGCTTAGCCAAATCGTTCCCTTTGAGGACCACTTCGCCTGACTTTGGGCGTTCTAGACCCGAAAGGATCGAAAGGAGGGTGGTCTTCCCTGAGCCGGAGGAACCTAGAATCGAGAGGAAGTCGCCTTCGTTGACCGTTAAATTAACGTCATTGATGATCAATGTTCCTTCGACGTAATAATAGGAAACATGCTTAGCTTCCAGCAGGTTGATGGGCTTTCCTTTGGTCATCAATGATTATTTTAATCGCGTTGATTTGACTTGCGAAGCCCTTTCCTAATCTTGTTTCTGATTTATTAGAGGTGGAAAAATGGATAAGGTTTGTCAAGGGGCCTAATGGCAATATTCTAGGGGTTAAATGACAATGTAAACGCCACGGTTTCGTTTTCATAGGCGTTTTCACGGTTTTTCCGCCTTCCCGTCGCGTTGGGATTGGCCAAGGTTGCCCAAAAGCCCCCCATTTGCCATAATGTAGCCGAGCGGAAAGCCCTGCCGTGCGGAATTGGCCAATTCCAGCGCCACGGCCCGATGGGTTTGAGGATCGCCCGCCGGACGCTCATGTCACGGATTGTCAGATTGCCGGCAGCAATCTGACTTTCTTTTTGTCAACCTTCCTTATCCGGAGGGCCTCGCAAAACCCCCTTCCGAACTTGGCCTCGGCCAGCTCGA
>JADINA010000002.1 GCA_017694295.1 Candidatus Alloenteromonas pullistercoris
AGGGAAAATTTCGATGGCATCTAAGTTTTCTAACTTCTTTGCCGATAAATTATATGGATTGGGGTTCCGGTGAAGTCGAAGGTCTCGCGGAGCCTGTTCTCGAGGTAGCGGGTATAGGAGAAATGGGCGTATTCGGGGTTGTTGCAGAAGAAGACGAAGGTCGGCGGGTTGGTCCCCACTTGGTTGGCGTAGACGATCTTGAGCCGGCCGTGATTGAACTCCGGGGTCGGGTTCATCTGCTGGGCGTCGGAGACGATTTTGTTCAAAACGGATGTCGGGATGCGCCGGCAGCTCGCCTCATACGCCTCCTTGACGGAAGGAAGGATGGCATCGAGGTTCCGCCCCGTTTTGGCCGAGGTGAAGACGACTTTGGCGAAAGAGAGGAACTTAAACCTCGTCCTGATCTCCTCCTCAAACTGCTGCTGCATCGCCCCGGGGGCGTGGGCGTCCCACTTATTGACGGCGATAACGATGGCCTTCTTCGCCTCCAAGGCGTAGCCGGCCACGTGGCGATCCTGATCCAAAATGCCTTTTTCGGCGTCGATGACCAAGACGGCGACTTGGCTGCGGTCGATGGCCCGCATGGCCCGCAAGGCCGCGTATTTGTCTATCGATTCGTAAATCCGCCCTTTTTTGACCAATCCGGCGGTGTCGATGGCCACAAAATTGCCTAAAGGCGAGCAAAAAGGGGTGTCGATGCTATCCCTCGTCGTGCCGGCGAGGCTATTGACGATGACCCTTTCCTGGCCAAGGATCGCATTGGTGAGCGAGCTTTTGCCGACGTTTGGCCGCCCGATGAAGCAAAAGCTTATGGCCCCGGGGTAATCGTCCTCCTCGGCTTCGGGCAAAAGTGAAATAACCCGGTCGAGCAAATCGCCGATCCCGATGCCATGGGCCCCGGAGACGGCAAGTGGATCGCCAAGCCCCAAGGCATAGAACTCGCTTGCATCCGCGAGCTTTTCGATGTTGTCGATCTTGTTGACGGCCAAGATAATCGGCTTGCCCGATTTGTAAAGCATCTTGGCGACGGCCCTATCGTCGCCGGAAAGGCCCATCTTGCCATCGACGACGAAGACGATGACGTCGGCTTCCTCAATGGCAATCTGGACTTGGGCCCGGATCTCGGTTTGGAAGGGGGCGGAGGCGATTTCGACGCCGCCGGTGTCGACGACCCGGAAGCGGCGCATAAGCCATTCGGCACTCCCATAAAGCCGGTCGCGGGTCACGCCCGGGGTATCCTCGACGATCGAGGCCCTTTGCCCCACCATCCTATTGAAAATCGTCGACTTGCCGACGTTTGGCGCCCCGACGAGGGCCACTAACCCTAACGGCATTGGGGCTTCACCCCCGTTTTCTCTTCGACGATGCGCAAGATGGCGTCGACCACTTCGTCCACCCCCATGAAGGAGGTGTCGAGGGGGACGGCGTCATTAGCTTGCTTAAGCGGGGCGAAGTCGCGGTGGGAGTCGATGTAGTCGCGTTTGCGCAAATCCGCCACCACGTCCTCATAGCTCGTCTTTATGCCTTTGCCGAGGTTTTCCTCGTAACGCCTCTTCGCCCTTGTCTCGACCGAGGCGATTTGGAATATCTTCACATCGGCGTCAGGAAGGACATAGGTCCCGATGTCGCGCCCATCCATGACGACGCTTTTGCATTTGGCCATCGCCCTTTGCATTTCCACCAAAGCCAAGCGGATGTCCTTATAGGAGGCGATGTAGGAAACATTGGAGGATACAAACGGCTCCCGGATCGCCTTTGAGACGTCTTCCCCGTTGCATATGACCCGATAATCGGGGAGCAGCTCGATATCGACTTGGCCGATTATCGAGCATGCCTGGGCTTCGTCCTCCGGGTTTAAGCCCCGCTTTATGACCGCGTAGGTGAAAGCCCGATACATCGCCCCGGTGTCGATATAGACAAAACCCAAGGCTTTGGCGACGGCTTTGGCGACCGTGCTCTTCCCGGCGGCGGCCGGGCCATCGATGGCGATGGAGATGGCGTCGTGGTTCATGGAAAGGCTCCTTAGACGAAAAGAAAATAGGCGCCGATCAATAGCCCAATGGCCAAGGCCAAGGCGGAAAGCTTGACGGCGAGGTACATATGGCGGCGCTTCAGATAAAGGGAATAGGGGGTTGAGGCCCCTTTAGACGATGATAGGGAGAGATCGCCCATCCCCTTCCCGGAATAGGAAATGGAGGAAGATGAAGGCGAGATGCCGAAATCGGATGGCGAATCGATATAGGAGCCGTCGGCCCTAAAAGAAGAAGAGGGCAAAGCCAAAATGGCCGCCCTCTTTTTCGCATATCTTTCCTTCCTGGTCTCCATACCCTCCTATTTTAGGACAAGGAGGACGGGGAAATCATCAACAATCGGCAATTACTTGCCGGCGAAGATAAGGTGTTTGAAAAGCAGGCACCAGATGACGTCGATCCAGCCCAAGATGAAGCCAAGGCCGGGGATGGTGATGATGGCGATGATAAGGCGAATGAGGCCCGGCTTGTCGATGAAGGCGGTCCAGCGGACGACCATCTCGGTGATCCAGTTGACGCCTGGAATCAAAAGAAGAAGAATCTGCACGAGGCGAGATTGCTTATTGAACCATTTCATTTGCATTACCTCCGAAAAGTTCAATAGAAATATTAGTACATCTTTGCGGGCTTTTCACGGACAATATTTGCCGTTGACCCATTATTTTAATAATGAAGGGGGTATTGCCCTTAGCAAGGCAAGGGCATATAATCGGCTATGTTGACGGAGGAAATCAACGCATGAAGAAACTCAAAGTCGATGCCGACACCTGCCTTGGCTGCGGGCTCTGCGTCGGGACCTACCCCGATGCCTTTGCCTTCGATGCCGACAACAAGGCCGAAGTCACCGGCGAGCTCTCGGACGAAGACGCGGAAAACGCCATCGCCCAGTGCCCGGTCAGCGCGATTGCCGAAGACTAAGTCGCCGAAAAAGCAGAGAATCGCCCGCCAAAAGGCGGGCTTTTCTTATCGCTCAAACCGCAGCATTTTGTGGATTGAGCGGTAGACGACGAAAGTCACGGCGACGACGATCGCGTCCTTTATTAGGTTGAAGGGCAAGACGGCGAAAAAGGCATAGGACCAGCCGACGTCCTTGATGGCCGGGTTGGCCAATTGCATGAGAGCCAATAAGCCTTCGGCGTTGATCCCGTATAGGTTCATGTAGAAGGGGATCATGGCATAGACGTTAAGCAGCATCGCGACGACGACCTGCAGCAATGTCGAGGCCGCGAATCCGATGGCCACGCCCTTGAGGTTGCGCTTCCTTTTGTAAATGAAGGTGGCGGTCCCCGCGTAAACGCAGGAAAGCAGGAAATCGGTCAATTCCCCCACGCATAGGGTGCTGGTCATCGGAAGCTTGATGATGGTTTTGATGCCAATGACGGCAAAAGCGCACCACGGCCCATAGGCAAACCCGGCGATGAAGGCCGGGATCTCGTCGAAATGGAGGGAGAGGAAAGAGGGGATGAAGGGCAGGTTGACGGTGAATATCGGGACGACGTAGAGGATGGCCGAGAAAGCCCCGAACATCGCCACCCGGGCGATGAATTTGGTCGGGTTGTATTTCTTCTTCGGGAAAAAGGAGAAATAAAGCCGGAAGGTGGTTACGAGGACAAGGAAGCAAAAGGCAATCGAAAGCACCCCGATCAAAGTGGTCTGTTCCATAAAAAAACCTCCATGCAGCCGCAGGGAGGGGAAAATGCGCGCCTCTTCTTCCATCCGGACTGTACCGTTGGCATCGGAATCTCACCGATTCATGCGCCCTTTCCCACTTTGGCTATAACCAAGGGGGCTAGGTTGGACGCTCGCGGGCTTTACCGCCAGTCGACGTAATTCTCGTCGCCCTGAAGCCCCATCATTATAAACCGGGTTGGCCGCTTGTTAAGCGATTTCGCTATTTTTGCTTCTTCAGCATCTTGAGGATGAACTTCCTTTTGTCCTCGGTCGAGGCGAAGCGGAAGGTCACCGATTTGGCCTGGATCGAGACGTCGGAGCATAGGTTATAGCGGGAAAGCAAAGCCTTTTCCTCCTTCGACTCAGTAAGCGATTTCGAATCGCGGGCCAAAGCCTCGGCGTCGCGGACGGAAAGCCCTTCGTCGTGGATCTTCCTAAGAAGCGGGCCGATTTGGGAAGGGGGAAGGGAGCAAAGGGCCTTGGCATGGCCGTAGCTAAGCTCCCCAAGGCTTATCAAATCGAGGACCTCGGAAGGGAGGGAGAGGATGCGGAGGATGTTGGTGATCTGGCTCCGGCTTTGGTGGGTGAGGTCAGCCAAGGTCTTCTGGGTGTAGTGGAAGAGGTCCATCAAAGCCTTGCAGATGGTGGCGAGCTCGACGACGTTGGTGTCGCGCTGATCGCGGGTATCGGCAAGCAGCATAAGCAGGACCTCTTCGTCGCCGACGTTCAAGACGACGCAGGGAAGGGAGAGGATGCCGGCCCTTTTGGCCCCGAGGAAACGCTTCCGCCCCAATACCAATTCGTAGCGGCCCCCCGCTTTCTCCCGGACGACGAGGGGGTTGTAAAAGCCCTTTTCCTGGAGCCCGGAGGCAAAAGCCTCGATGGTTTGCTCGCTCACTTTAACAAAGCTAACGAACGAGGTGTCGTCGATTAATGAGGAGGGGATAAGGCGCGTCGGGGAGGATTGGTACTCCTTCTCCATGACGGCGATGACGTCTTCCTGGGAGAATTTCTCAATGAGCTCGCTAAGCTTCGGAAGCGCCTTCTTGCCCCGGGCCATCTTAGTTCCCCCTTTCGCGGTCAAGGAGTTCCCTCGCCAAGGAAAAATAGGCGGCCGCCCCCTGAGAGGAGGGCTTAAAGGCCGTAACCGGGGTTTGGCTGGCCTGGGAATCGACGATCGACTGGTTGCGCGGGATTTGGGTGAGGAAGGTGTTTTCCTTGAATAGGGAGCGGACCTCGCTGGAAATCTCGTTGCCAAGCTGGGTCCTCGCGTCGTACATGGTTAAAAGAAAGCCCTCGATCTTCAATTTGGGGTTGAGGCGGCGCTGAACGTTGGAGATGGAGGAGAGGATGGCCCCGACCGCCTCCATCGCGAAGTATTCGCATTGGACGGGGATGATGACCGAATCGGAGCATGTTAGGGCATTTAGGCTAAGGGCCCCAAGCGAGGGCGGGCAATCGACGATGACGTAATCGTATTCGCCCAAAACCGGTTCGATGGCCTTGCTAAGCAGGAAGAAGGCGTCTTCCCGAGGCGAGGACACAAGCGAGGCCTCGAGGGCGGCGAGGCGGAGGTTGGAGGGGAGCAAACTGACCCCCTCAATCGAGGAGTCGACGATGGCTTGCCTAATCGAAGCGGAGCCGGAAAGCACCTCGAATGTCGTCTTCTCGGCCAAGGCGATGTCGACCCCGTAACCGCGGGCCGAGTTGCCTTGGGGGTCCATGTCGATTAGCAAAACGCGGCGCTTGAAAAAGGAGAGGGCGCTGGACAGGTTGATGGCCGTCGTGGTTTTCCCGACTCCGCCTTTCTGGTTGGCGATGGCGATGACGCGCGCTTTTTTGCTCATAGGGGTTTTTTGACGATGTCTTTCCAAAGACGGGGATATTTTAACGGGGTCTCGCCGATTTTCCTAAAAAACATTGCGGCCCGGGTTTGCTCTGACTCAGGCAAAAGGAAGCAATGCTCGCCCTCATAGGATAGGCCAAGGGCCTTGATGGCCTTTTTCGCTTGAAGAAGCTCCTCCTCGTGGCGAAGCCCCTTCATGGCCAATAGGCGGCCTCCCTTTTTTAGTAGTGGCGCCCCGACCTCGAGGAAAACCGAAAGGGAGGAGAAAGCCCGGCTAGTGGCGAAATCGAAGCTTCCCCTTCCTTCCTTCCATTCCTCAATCCGCCCGATATGGAAGGAAACGTTGGGGATTTGCAGCCTTTCCTTCACTTCCGAAAGGAAAAGGAACTTCTTCGATGTCGAATCGACCAAGGTGAAGCTCGCGTTTTCGAAAACAAGGGCGAGCAGCATTCCGGGGAACCCGCCGCCCGAGCCGATATCGCAGACGCTTAGGCCGCTAAGATCAGCCTCTTTGGCGATGAGCAGGCAATCGAGGAAATGCTTCTCGACGATCTCCCCCTCCTCGACGATCGAGGTGAGATTGATCCTCTTGTTCCAATCCCGAAGCAATTCCGAATAAAGACGAAGCTTGTCGATGAAGGCGGAGTCGATGGGCTTGCCGAGTATTTCCCCGCCAAGCGCCTCCTTAAGCTGTTCGTAATCCATCCTATCGCCTCCCTTTCAGCTTCAAAAGCAAAATGGCGATGTCAGCCGGGTTGACCCCGCTTATGCGCATCGCCTCCCCCACGCTTAAAGGCCTGACCTCGTCAAGCTTTTGCCTCGCCTCAAGCCGGAGGCCGTCCATATGAAGGTAATCGAGATCTTTGGGCAAGGGGGTGGACTCGGCTTTCCCCGACCCCTCGATCATTTTCTTTTCCTTGGCGATGTAGCCCGCGTATTTAACCCGGGTCTCCAGGGAAAGGATGTCGTCGTAATCGAGGCGGAGGGCGCTAAGCTCAGGCATCATCTCAATAATCCGGGGAAGGTGGAAGAAGGGGCGGCGGAGTATCTCGTCGCCATGGTAGCCTTGGCTTGCGGATGGAAACCCGTTTTCCGCCAAATAGGCGTTTAAGGCCTCCTTGTCGGAGATGACATTTTCCGCCAATATCCTCTCCCCCTCCTTGAGCCTATCCATCTTCCTTTTGAATTCATCATATCGCGAAGCGGATATAAGCCCCTGGGCAAAGCCGATGTCGGTTAGCCGCTCATCGGCGTTATCGTGGCGAAGCAGGAGCCGGTGCTCGGCCCGGCTGGTCAAAAGGCGGTAAGGCTCGTTGCCTCCCTTGGTCACAAGGTCATCGATCATGACCCCGATGTAGGCCTGGTCGCGGCCGAGGATTAGGGGAGGCTTTCCCTGAAGCTCATTGGCGGCGTTTATCCCAGCCATAAGGCCTAGCCCCGCCGCCTCCTCGTATCCGGAGGTCCCGCATATTTGCCCGGCGCAATAAAGGCCCTCGACCCCCTTGACCTTCATGGTGGCGTCGAATTGGAAGGGGGAAAGGGCGTCGTATTCGATTTGGTAGGCGTATTTGAGTATCTCGGCCCTTTCCAACCCCGGAAGGGTATGGACCATCTCCTTTTGCAGATAATGAGGCATGCCGGTGGAAAATCCCTGGAGGTAGATGGAATCGCCATCGGCGAATTCGGGCTCGAGGAAAAGCTGGTGGCGCGGCTTATCGGCAAAGCGGACGACCTTGCTTTCGATGGAGGGGCAATAACGCGGCCCATTGGAGGTGATGAGCCCATTGAAAAGGGCCGATTCCCCAAGGTGGCCTTTGATAAGCGAAATCGTTTCCTCGCTGGTGTAAAGCAAATAGCAGGGAAGCTGCCTCGAGAGGGGGGTGAATTCGCTTGTCGAATAGGAAAAGCGAAGCGGCTCATCCGAGCCAAGCTGGATCTCGGATTTGGAGAAGTCGATGGTCTTTTTGCTTAGCCTAGGCGGGGTGCCGGTCTTTAGCCGGTATGTTTTGATGCCAAGCTGCTCTAGCGAGGCGGTGAGCCCGGTTGAGCTTTCCTCCCCGTCGGGGCCGCCGGGGACGGCGTCATTCCCGGCGATGATAAGCGAATTGAGGTAGGTCCCGGTCGTGAGGATGACGGTTTTGCAATGAAGATCGCCGCCCTTTTTCAGCTTTACCCCTTCAACCCTCTTGCCCTCGAAAAGCAAGGAAAGGACCTCATCCTCGATGATCTCAAGATTGGGCAAGGCGGACAAAGTCTTTTGGACGAAAGCCGGGTAGCCTTTTTTGTCCTGCTGGCTGCGAAGACACTGGACCCCCGGGCCTTTGCCGGTGTTAAGCATCTTCATCTGTAGAGGGCGGTGGTCGGCGGCGATGCCCATCAAACCCCCGAGGGCGTCGATCTCGCGGACCACGATCCCCTTGGCGCTTCCCCCAATATGGGGGTTGCAGGGCATGTTGGCGATCATCGACCGGTTAAGGCTGACCAAGGCAACCGAAAGCCCGCGGAGCGCGCAAGCCCGGCTTGCCTCCACCCCGGCATGGCCCCCGCCGACGACGATGACGTCGAAACAACCCATCAGCCGATCGACCCCGCCATGTCGAGCTTGATGAGCTGGTTGAGCTCAACCGCGTATTCCATCGGCAGCTCCTTTGAGAAGGGCTCGATGAAGCCCATGATGATCATCTGGGTCGCGTCTTTCTCGCTTAGCCCCCGGCTCATCAAATAGAAAAGGCGCTCCTCGGATATCTTCGAGACCGTGGCCTCATGCTCGATGTAGGACGATTCGTCTTTTATCTCGTTGTTGGGGATGGTGTCGGATTTGGAAATGCCATCGAGTATGAGGGTATCGCATTCGACGTGGCTTTTGGCCCCAATCGCCCCTTCGTGGTGACGGACCGTGCCCCGGTAATTGGCCGCCCCGCCGCCTTTGACTATCGATTTGGAGATGATGGTCGAGGAGGTATTCCTCCCAAGGTGGATCATCCTCGCCCCGGCGTCTTGGAATTGCCCTTTGCCGGCGACGGCGATCGAGATGCAGTTGCCCTTGGCGTTGTCCCCGGCCAAAATGCATCCTGGGTATTTCATGTTGACCATCGACCCGATGTTCCCGTCGATCCACTCCATAAGCCCGTCTTCCTCGACATAGGCCCTCTTGGTGACGAGGTTCACGATGTTGTTGGACCAGTTCTGGACGGTCGAGTAGCGGCATTTGGCCCCTTTCCCGACGTAAATCTCGACCACCGCGGCGTGAAGGGAGTCCTTGGAGTAGATCGGGGCCGTGCAGCCCTCGACGTAATGGACGTCGGCGTAGTCGTCGACGATGATGAGGGTCCTCTCAAACTGGCCGCTTTTCTCGTTGTTTATCCGGAAATAGGACTGAAGCGGCTTCTCCAGGTGAACGCCTTTGGGGACGTAGATGAAGGAGCCGCCGCTCCAAACGGCCCCGTTAAGGGCCGAGAACTTGTTGTCGGCAAAGGGGACGATGGTCCCAAAGTACTTCCTGAAGATATCGGGGACCGTCTTCAAAGCCATGTCGGTCGAAAGGAAGATGACGCCTTTGTCTTGGACTTCCTTAAGCATGTTGTGGTAGACGACCTCGCTTTCGTATTGGGTCGAGACCCCGGCGAGGTATTTAGCCTCGGCCTCGGGGATCCCCAAGCGGGAGAAGGTGTTTTTGATCGTCTCCGGCACGGCGTCCCAGCTCGTCTCCTCCTTTTGCGAGGGGCGGGTGAAGTAGGTGTAGGAATCAAAATCCAAAAAGGAAAGGTCGGGGCCGAAACAGGGCATCGGCATCGCCTTGAAGGCCCTAAAGCTACGGAGGCGGAATTCCCTCATCCACTCCGGTTCGCCTTTAAGGGAGGAGATCTCCTTGACGACGTCTTCGCTTAGCCCTTTGCCGGTATTCAAAACCGAGACGTCCTCGTCTTTGAAGCCGTATTTGTATTCCTCGCCGATTTTGGCGGCGTCGATATTCTCCTTAGCCATTGCTCTTCCCCTTCTCAAGCAGTCCCTTGAAGGCGTCGAAGGCGATGGTGGCGCAGTGGATGCGGGCCGCCTGCTTCGAGGTGTTGGCGAAAGCCAAGGCTTCCTCGAGCTTCGAAGCGTCATAGGGCTCTTCGTGAATCATCTTCATGTACTCGCCGATTATCGACAAGGCCTCTTCCCGGGTTTTGCCGATAAGCAGGTCGCAAAGGATATCGCTGCTGGCCGTCGTGATGGCGCAGCTTACGCCATCCCAGCAGGCGTCTTTGACTTTGCCCTCCGGCGAAAAGGAAAGGTAGACGTCGATGTCGTCGATGCAATTGACCGAGGAGGAATGGGCCGTGAGGGCGCTTTCGTCGCCGCTTTTCCGCTTGTGGCGGGGGTTGGCGTTGTGGTCCATTATGATTTCCCTCATCATCTCGGGGGTAAGGGCGAATTCAGCGGAAGTAGGCATTAAGGTAACCCTCCTTGCATGTTTTCACGGCATCGACGAGCCGGTCGATGTCCTCTTTGGTGGTGTAAAGGTAGAAGCTCGCCCGCAAGGTCGCGACGGTTTGCAGGAAATCGATGAGGATCTTGGCGCAGTGCTGGCCGCTTCTAACCGCAATCCCCTTGGAATTGAAGTAAGTGGCCGCGTCTTGGGCGAACACCCCATCGACGTTGAAGGCGACTATCCCGGCTTCCGAAAGGGGGTTGTAGATGGTGACGGCCCCGGTTTTCCTAAGTTCATCGACGCAATAGCGCTTTAGCATCGCCTCGTGGGCTTGGATCTCGTCAAGCCCAACCTTGTTTAGGTAGTCGATAGCGGCACCTAGCCCGACTATGCCCTCGAGGTTTTGGGTCCCGGCCTCAAAACGAAGCGGCGGCTGAAGGTAATTGACGTCGCCGCACATGTCGAACTTCGCGTTCATCCCCCCGCCGGTCATAAACGGATCGGTTTTCTGCAGCAACATGAATTTCCCATAAAGCACCCCGATGCCGGTTGGCCCAAGCATCTTGTGGCCAGAGAAGGAGAGGAAATCGACGTCGAGGTCCTTGACGTCGGTTTTTATATGGGGGACCGATTGGGCCCCATCGGCTACGAGCAAGGCCCCGTTTTGGTGGCAGATCGCGGCGATCTCCTTTAAAGGGGCGATATAGCCAAGGACGTTGGTCACATGGGCGATGCAGACGAGCTTTACATGCGGGTTAATGGCCTTTTGCAGGCTTTCGGCGGTCAATCTCCCGTCTTTTTCAAGCGGGATATAGCCGATTTTGCACCCGGTCATCTCCGCCACCTTGAACCAAGGGAGGACGTTGGAGGCGTGTTCGGCCTGGGTGATGAGTATCTCGTCGTCGGGCTTAAGGTATTTGGCCCCATAGCCAAAGGCGACCAAGTTGATGGAATTGGTCGTCCCGGAGGTAAAGACGATCTCGGTTGGGTCGGCGTTAAGGAAGGCGGCGACTTTGCCGCGGACCTCAAGGATCTTCTCGTCCATCTGGAAGCAAAGGTCGTAATCGCCCCGATGGGAATTCGAGGTATGGGATTCATAATAGGAGCAGACGGCCTTCTCGACCGAGTAGGGCTTGAAGGTCGTCGAGGCGTTGTCAAGCCAATCGATGGGCTGCCCCTGCATCTTGACCTTGTTGACAAACATCGGGAAGTCTTCCCGGATTTTCATCGGATCGATCATAAAGAAGCCTCTATCGCCTCGCTTATCCTCTGCTTCAACCCTTCGTCGTCAAAATAGCTTAGGGCCGGGCGGAGGTAGCCTTCGAGGATCAATCGCCGACCCGTCGCCTCGTCTAGGCCCCTGGAAAGGAGGTAGAAAAGGTGATCGTCATTAAGCCGGCCGACCGATGCCCCGTGGCTCGCCTCGACGTCGTTTTCGTCGATTTTCAAAACCGGCGAGCAACGGCCATCCGCCCCCTTGTCGAGGATGACGATTTTGGCCTCTTGCCTTGTTTTGCTCCGCTTCGCCCCGTTTTCGATCTTCGAGACGCCGGAGAAGATGAGTTTGCCATCCCCCTTTGCCAAGCCGTAATTGGAGACGAAGGCCTCCGAGGCCTCGCCAATATGGAAGGCTGAGATGGCGAATTCTTTTTTGCCTTTAAAGCAAACGGAGGAAAGACGCCAGGAAAAATAAGCGCCTTTTGCAAGCTTGACGTCGATTGCAATCTTTCCGGAAAGGGCGGAAAAGTCCGCAAGAGCCGCCTCTAAGCGCGCGTTTTCCCCCACTTCGATGGATATTGCGGTGCTCGGGAAGGCGGAAAAGAAGGCGATGTTGAGCTTCGCCTCCTCCCCTTCCCCAATCTTCAACATCCCATCCGTGGGAAGGTCGCCATCGATCCAGGTGAGGGATCTCATTTCCCCTCCTTGGAGGCGACCCGGGTGGCGCAGACGCCGATCGAAACCTCGTTCATGCCTTTGCTGGGTTTGGCTATTTCTATGCCGAGTTCCCTCTTTATCCATTCATACCCCTCGGAGTCGATCCGCTTGATGAGCTCAGGCCCGCCGGAGACGGCGACTTTTCCATTGACGATGACGGCCGCCTTGGTTGGGGAAATCATCGAATATAGCCTCGCGTAATGGCTGACGACCAGGAAGGAACGGCCCTTAGCCTGCTCTTGCCTAATGACCTCAGACACCGTCTGCATGGCGTCAACATCAAGGCCGGAATCGATTTCGTCAAGCATGGCAAGCTTAGGCTCAAGTAGAAGCATCTGGAGCATCTCGCTGCGCTTCTTCTCCCCGCCGGAAAAGCCTTCGTTGAGGTTGCGGTTGTTCATCTCGAAGGGGATGCCGACCGCCTCATAGGCCTTTTGCAGTTTGTTGTAAAACTCGAAAAGCTTGATGGGGGCATCGCGATGGGCGTTGATGGCCGCCTTAAGGAAATCGGAGGCGTTGACGCCGGGGATCTCGGCTGGGTATTGCATGGCCAAAAACAAGCCGGATTTCGACCTTTCATCGACTGGCAAGGACAATAAATCGATGCCGTCAAACTCGATTGTGCCGCTGGTGACTTCGTATATGGGATTGCCCATGATGGCCCCAAGAAGGGTCGATTTGCCATGGCCGTTAGGCCCCAATAGGGCTAACGTCTCGCCTTCGCCCACCTCCAAATCGATCCCGTTGAGGATCGGGGTGCCTTTAACCGAGACGTGGAGATCTTTGATTTTCAATAAACTGGACATACTTTGCTCCCGAAAGCCCGTATATTGTATAAACCTAAAAAGGCCGAGGCAACAAAAGTGATAAACCTTTTCGCCTCAGCCCAAAGAATTAATTCTTTGCCTATAGCTTAAGCAGAGGGGCCCAGTAGGCTAAGTAGTAATAGTAGGCTGAACTCGCGATTTCGCCTAAAAGCCCGCTAAGCAAGACGGAATAGACGACGAAGAAGATGATCCCTAGCACGATCCCCGCCACCGTGGCGATGACAAAGGTCAGGATCGCGGCTTTCTTTGCCTGCTCGTCGCCGAGTATGATGCAAAGGATAAGGCCGATGACCCCGGTGAAAAGGGCCAAAACCACGCCGAGGGCCGTGCCTTTGATTGGCTTGTCCTCCTCGGTTTTCTTCGCTTGGTAGCCGCTTTGGGTATTGGCGGCAGCCGTGTTATATCCGCAATAGGGGCAAGGGTGGTTCAAGTCGGGCACTTGGGCGCCGCAATGCGGGCAGCGGGCCCCGGATGGTTCGGCTTTAGCCGCTTCGACGGCGGCCCCGCAGATCGGGCAGAAGCGGTCTCCCTCGTGCAGAGACGTCCCACAATGGGGGCATTTGAATTCCTGGTTTTCCATACGCTGACGATTATAAGATGACTGATCCCGTTTGTCGACATAAGACGCAAAGCGGAGGCAAAACGCCAAAGATATATCTTTGCCCGATTTTGGCCTTTTTTGCCCAAGAAGTGAGAAAAGCAAGTCGGCAAGCCCATTTTCCTAAGAAATTTCATGTTGTAACAATACTTGTTAAAGCATATTATTAACGCGCTACGTTCATGACGAAGGAGGAACGAGTCCAGTATGAAGAAAACTAAACTCACCCTTGGTCTAGTCGGAGCCCTCGTCGCCACCGGCGCTTTGTCCGCCTGCAACGAGGTCACTTACGACGAAGGCGTGGTGCTTACCTACACGGATGCCAACGGCAACAAAACCCGCTACACCGTCGAGGATCTGTTCGGCGATTACCTTAATTCGAGCAGCTCCGCCAGCACCGCCTATTCCAAGGTCAAGGAAGTCCTGATCCGCCAGTATTTCGAGGAAGACGCGCAAGCCGGTCAGCTCGCGCAGCTGCGGACCGAGGCCCAAAACGCCGTCGATGGCATCAAGAGCCAAGCTCTTTCCAACGCCGAATCCAACGGCACCACCTACCAAGAGGAATTCGAGGCCCTGCTTGAAAGCAACGGCGTCGATAACGTCGACGAGCTGCTCGAGAAGGAGCTCTACGACCTCGAGGAGGAAGCCTACAACACCAATTACTACACCCAGGCCAACCTCGCCCAGATGAGGGATGGGACGCTGTGGACCGATTTGCAAACCGCCGAGGCGGAAGAGGAATTCGGCCCCGTTTCCGACGGCTATCTCAAAACCGAGATGCCCTACCACGTCTCCCACATCCTCGTCCAGTTCGACTCGGCCTCGAGCAACGAGCACGCCCAAGCGACCATCTCGGCCGCCGAATCGAAGAAGCTAGGCGACGTCGTCAAGGAGCTTGCCGGCGCCGACAACTCCGACTCGCAGGGCACCCAGATCGCCAATAACCGGTTCACCTTCGGCTCGATCGCCTACAACCTTTCCGACGACACCGAATCGAGCTCGCATTACGGCGACCTCGGGATCATGGACCTCTCGACCGAGTTCGTCCCCGAGTTCAAGCTTGGCCTCTACGCCTTCGACGCCCTCTATTCCAACCAAAGCGACAACGCCTACGCCACCCAGGAGATGAAAGACCGCCTCCTGCCGAGCGAAGGCACCGAACTTGATGACGGGACCGATGTCCGCCAGGCCTTCATCGACCGGGCCATCGGGACCATCCCCTACGGCGCGGCCGTCGCCCTCGGCGACCCCGACGTCTCCTGGATCAACAACGAAAACGGCGAGCCCGACTACGGCACCACCGTCAACGACAACTCGGAGACCTACTACCCGCGCAACATCCTCTTCAACAAATACTTCAACAACCACCAAATCGCCGTCATCACCCCGAATAAGATCGACTACAACGATTTCCTTAGCGGCGACCGCCAGCAAATGGCCGAAGACGCCTCAGCCTCCTGCTATTACAGCGGCACCTACTTCGCCAAAGAAGTCAACGACGACGGCTTGCCCAACACCGAGGGCTCCTATAGCGCCGAATACGCCGCCCTCCCTGGCTTCAAAATCGACACGAAAGGCATCATCGACGTCGGCGGCTCCAACGTCTTGACCAACGAGAAGGGGCAAATCGTCTTGGCCGTCAGGGCCGGCACCGACTCCTACCAAGGCGTCCACTTCATCTGCGTCGACCGCTCGGCCCTCTCCGAATTCGGCATGAGCGTCGATGAGAATACCCTCAGCTACACCACCGCTGAGGAATACGCCGCCGTCTCAGCCAATAGCGACGTCACCAGCCTCTCGGAGTACTACACCATGCAAACCCCGGACCGCGTCCCGTCCAACCCGGATTCGGTCACCGAGGAAAACAGCTACCGCTATTATCCTTATTATGAGGAAGGCGACGGCGCAGTCGTGGCCAAGCACACCTTCGTCAACAAGCTGACCTCGACCGACTCGACCTACGCCGAAAACGCCGACAAGGTCACCGAGGCGGTCCGCAATTACGACTCCAACGTCGACAACTACATCTTCCAGGAGCTCCTCTCCGGCCAAGGGACCTCAAGCATCACCTTCAACGACGAGGATTTCGGCAACCTCATCAAGAACTACATCAAGGCCACCAGGACCAAATCGGTCGAAGACACCCAAAAGGCCTTCGACGACGACTGGATCGAATACGCCGAGTATTTGGCCCAGCAGGACGCGGCCCGTCAAATGAACAGCAACGGCAACCAACGCCTCATCTCCGAGACCTGCGCCATCGGCTACACCTCCGATGCCGCGGCCGACGGAACCGGCGAATGGGGCCGCAATGGAGCTTGCTACGATGGAAAATAAACTTAAAGCACTGGCCCTCGCGGCCTTCGGCTTCGCCACCATTGGCCTCGCTTCCTGCAGCGATATCGAAGCCACCCTCCCCGAGAACGTCGACAATGCCCCGATCCTCAACGTCGATGGCATCGTCAACAACAACATGGGCGAGATCTACGACGCCCTCGTCACCGCCGGCGACACCAACTCCGAGCGGGTCCTAAACAACGTCTTGGCCCTCTATTCCAAAGGCCTATTCGGCGAATTCTACGGCGAAGGCGGGATGCTAGAGGCCATCGAATCCGATGACGGCGTCAAAGCCTACGCCGCCGCCCACCCCGTTTTCGGGGAAGGCGATGAGGCGGTTGAAAACTGCCGCGCCTTCATCAACCACATCATCGACTCGGTCAACGAGCAGATGTGGAGCATCGTCGAGAACTCGACCTACCAACGCCGCTCGATCTTCCTCGAAAAGGAGTTCTACCGGTCCCAGGTCGCCGAGCTTTACGACCTCAAGGCGGTCGAATCCTACAAGGAAGTCGCCCTCGACGGGGAAAAGGATTACCGCGACGTGGAGGAATACTTCACCGACATGTACGTCACCTACGAGGACTACATCGAGCGCTCCATCCTCCCCGCCATCTACCGCGACGCCCTCGTTGAGCAATACATCATCGAGAACAACTACGGCGTCTTGGGCCGCTCCTACGCCCGCAAGGTCCAGTTCATCGCCCTTCCGAACATCGAAAGCGACGAAAACGCGACCCGCCGGCTCGTCACCTCCTACGCCAAGCTCGTCTTGGCCAACGAGGAGGCCGATGCGCAATACCGCGACCTCCATTTCCTCGATCGCCTCTACAAAGGCTACATCACCGATCCCGAGGAGCTGGCCTTCGCCCAAACCATCTACACCGACGCCGAGTTCTCCCCCATCGCCAAAACCGATGACACCGTCGCCACCTACCGCGGGACGACCTATGGCGACATCGCCTTCGACTACAACGGGCTCTCCGACGACCGCAACGTCATCGGCTCGACCACCGATTTCACCAATTCCGGCGCCTACACCAAGGAAGTCGGCTTGGAGATAAAGACCCGCGAGACGGTCGCCACCAGCCACGTCACCGAGGGCTGGTATACCTCCTCAGGCCTTTCTGAGCTCGCCTCCTCGATCTCGACCCGCCTATTCAAGATCACAGTCGCCAACGAAGTCGACCGCGAAGGCGCCTCGGAGGAAAACGCCAAGGGCAACTTCGGCTGGTACGTCAATGGGTCCTACTACATGGTCCCAGAGACCTACGAATCGAACAACGACGTCCCCTACTGCATCTACGACAAGGATTCTTCGACCTGGTACATCGTCAGGGTCGACGAAGCCGTCAAGGCCCCGAAGCTCGTCTTCGGCGGCGACTCCTCCTACGAAACCATGGAGGGGAAGAACATCTACGACATCGTCTACTCGGTTGCCGGCCTCGTCTCGGGCACCCAGTCCTACCGCGACGCCGCCAACCAGCACTATGTCGAGAAGATGGCCATCTCCTACCACGACCAAACCATCTACGATTACTTCGAGGCGACCTTCCCCGATCTCTTCGATTGATCCGGATTGGATGTATAATGAAAGGGCAGGCAAAGCGCTTGCCCTTTTCTTCTATAAGGAGGCGGAAAATGAAAGACGTGTTTTGCAGGATAATCGATGGCGAACTGCCATCTTCGAAGGTTTACGAGGACGATGACGTCTTGGCCATCCTCGACATCTCCCAAACGACAAGAGGCCATACCTTGGTCATGCCGAAAAAACATTGCACCTCGTTCCTTGATTGCGACTCCGAAACCCTCCATAAGGTATTCGACGTCGCCAGGCGCATCGGACAAGCCGAAGTCGCGGTTTTGGGGGCCAAGGGGGTCAACGTCCTAACCAACGTCGGGGAGATGGCCGGGCAAAGCGTCCCCCACTTCCACGTCCACGTCATCCCGCGTTACGCCCTTGGTGAAGGCGGGTTCCAAATAACGATGAAAGAGCAGGACACCTCGAAGATGAACCTGCCCGCTTTGGCTTTAGACATCGCCGCCGCCCTAAAGTGATTATTTGATGGCTTCCATTTCCTCTTCTAGGCTAAGCCCAGCCGGGGAGGGGTTTTCCTTGGCGTAGGTCGGCTTATAGAAGTAACGGTCGTCCATCGAGAATATCTTGGCGGTCGATTCCCCGGGCATGATCGGCTCATAGGCCTTGTCGAGGATCATCATCTTCGCGTCGAAGTCGTCGATGAAGGAAACGGCGAGGGCCTCCCTGGTAAGGGGGATGACGGGGCTGCCGAATTCCTGCTTGCCATGGTGGCTTAGCATTATGTGCTCAATGGTCACGGCCAATTCCTTTTTCGCGTATAAAGGATGGTCGGGGGTCTTTTCCTCTTCTTTCAAATCGTCGAAGGCGAATAGCCCGATGTCATGGGCCGCCTTGTCGACGAGGGAAAAGCCAAGGCTCACGTGGCCGAGCAATTTCCCCTCAATGGTGAAGGAGCAGGCTTGGGGGCCGCTTAGCTCAATGGTTTTGCCAATGTCGTGGATGAGGGTGCCGGCTAAGACGATGTCGCGATTAAGGCTTGGGTAGACTTCGCACACCTTGACGGCCAAATCGGCCATAGTGAGGGAATGGTAAAGGAGCCCGCAGGTGAACTCGTGGTGGTTCCTAACGGCCCCGGGCCAATAAAAATACCTTCCTTGGCTAAGCCTCACGACCTCCTCGACGAGCTTCCTAATATCCGGATTGGCAAGGCTATCGAGGTAGGCTTGATACTTTTTGGTGAGCTCTTCCTGGGTTAGAGGGGCGCTTTGGAGAAGCTCGCCCCAGTCGATCTCCTCAGTCGAAACCTGGGAGCCCGATTTGATCTTCATCTGCAGCGCTTTGTTGTAAAGCAAGACGTCGCCTTCAATCCGGAGCACCTTTCCCTTGGCGAAAAGCTCCTCGTCCCCTTCGTCGACATCCCATTTCTTGGCCTCGATGACCCCGGTTTTGTCTTGGAGGGAGAGGCTTAGGTAGCTTTTCCCCTTGCCTGAGAGGCAGCGGCGCATATCGGCGACCAAAAGCCTCCCGAAATAGTGGTCCCCGTCGCGTAAATCCTTGATGCTCATGTCAATGTTCTCCTCGGTTAATATACTCCTTAATCCTCTCTGGGTCATAGCCTTTCCGGGCTAGACAAAGGAATAGCTTCC
The DNA here is from genome assembly GCA_017694295.1 of Candidatus Alloenteromonas pullistercoris. GTDB lineage: Bacteria > Bacillota_I > Bacilli_A > RFN20 > CAG-826 > Alloenteromonas > Alloenteromonas pullistercoris. Next base: position 18,845 of record JADINA010000002.1, read on the forward strand.
GTTTGCCCCCTTCCTTGTCTTTATAACGGGCCCAAAGGGCGTTGGCCTCCCTAAGGAACCTTTCCTCCTCCCTTGCTGGGTCAGCGCTAGGCAAGGCATTAGCAACCGCCTGCTTGGCAAGATCAAGGTCAAAGCCGCGGCTAAGCAAGGCGGAGATGGCCTTCTCCTCCCTTTTCCTTTTCGGATAGGAAGCAAGCTTATTCGAGCAAAGATGGAGGTAGGCTTTGGCTTTTTCCATCTCTTCATCGTCGGTTAGGCCAAGCTGGCTCACCGCCTCCTCCCCAAAGCCCTTTCCCCGAAGCTCATGGCGGATGAGGTTTTCCCCGATTAGCCGCGACTTGGCCGCCTCGGCGTATTCCTTTAAATAGGCTTCGTCGTCGAGGAGTTTGGCAGCCGAAAGCCTCTTGCAAACCTCCACGCACGTCTTTTCCTCGTGCCCCTTAGACTTTAGCTTATCCAAAAGCTCGTTTTCGCCATATGGCCTTCTGGAAAGGCAAGAAAGGGCATCGCGGTAGCAGCTATCCTGCTTGGCGAAGGATTTGGCCTTCCTCCACTCCGCCCCCTCGACCCTTTTGCCGATGTAGAAGCGGAACTCAGTGAAGGCGTCCGCGCTTAAAAGCAGCTCCTCGCCACTAGAGAGGACGACGTTTATAAGCCCTTTCCTCTTGGCGATGTCGACTATTCTCTCACCAGCATTTTTTGCACACACGTTTGTACACCTCGAATATATTGCGGTAAAACCTCTCCATCGAATAAGGCTCGATTGAGCGCGAGGCCTCCGTCCCCAGTTTGGCCAAGCCCCCCTTCCCAAGGGCGATCATCGCCGAAAGCTTATCGGGGAAGTCGTGGCAATCGAGGAAGAAGAAGCCGTTTTGCCCGTCTTTGACCGTGCCGGAGAGGTTATCGTCGTATCTGGCCAAGACGGGGAGACGGGCGGCCATCGCCTCCATGAAGGTGAGGCCCTGCGTCTCGGTGACCGAGGCCGAGGCGAAGACGTCCCCCAAATGGTAATATAGCTGGGTTTTCTCTGGGGGGCACTTGCCGGCGAAGATGACCTTATCGGCGATCCTTAGCCTCGAGGATTGCTCCTTAAGCTCATCCTCCCCCGGCCCCCAGCCGACGATGAGGAGCTTCGCCTTAAACTTGGGTTGGGATTTCAAAAACAAATCGAAGCCGTCGATGAGGACGTCGATGCTTTTTTCCTTGGCGATGCGGCCAAGGGAAAGCAAGACGAAGTCGTCCTCCCCAATGCCTAGTTCCCTTTTCAGCCTCGCAGTCTCGGCCTTATCCTCGTTTTTCGGGTCGAAGCGGTCGAAATCGATGCCGGTTGGGATGATGGAGACGGTCGCGTCGACCCCGATGGAGCGAAGGTAGTCCTTCGTCTTTTGCGATGGGGCGATGAATTCCTCGTAGACATTGCTTTTCCGCCTTAAGTAAAAGCGGATCGCCTGCCTGGCGAAGCGGTCAAAATGGCCTTTGGTGAGGTAATAGGCGTAATCCTCGTAAAGGGTGTGGCAGGTGTAAACGGCCCCGATGTGGAGGCGCGAGGCGGCTAATGTCCCGAATATCGAGACCCCGGCGTCATGCTGGCAATGGATGATGTCGGGCCGAAACCTCTCGATTATCCGCATCGCCTCCCCCGAGTAGAAGGCCGAGGCCCGGTAGTCGTAAAGACGCTTCAGCTTAAGCCCGGGAAGGCGGATGATCCCGTCCTCGAAGCTAAGCTGCTTGGAGAAGGGGTTGGTGGTGACGACCAAAACGGCATGCCCATGGCTAAGCAGGCATTGCCGCAGATTGGCGGTTGAGGTCGCCACCCCGTTGATCTCGGGCGGGTAGGTATCGGAGAAAATGGCGATGTTCATAGGCTAAGATCGTCCCACTCCCCATAGACGTCTTGGTCTTTCATTGCCCTTTGTTTTTCCTTTGGCTTGATTTTGGATATGGCCGGCTCCGCCTTGGCCTTAGGCAAAGGGACGCTTTCTTTTTTAGTCGCGACCGGAGGCAGTTTGGGCGCGCTGCTTTCCTTTGGCTCAGGGGATTTCTTTTTGGAGAAGGAGAGCGTCTCGGAAAGCTTTTTTTGCAAAGCGAGGCGGGAAAGCTGCCTGGTCTGGAAAAGGGTATCGGCGCTTCGTTTCCTTTCATCAAAAGTCGATAGCTGCAAATCGATGAAGGTGTTGCGGTTGGCGTAATGCATCGGCTCTTTGGGCCTGGAACGGTAAAGCGCGGAGACCAAGCCGGAGACGAGGAAGACGGCGTGGAAGGTCGCGGTGCGCCAAAGCAATTGCATGGAGCTGCGCACCGCCCTATTGGGGACGGAATTGGAGAAAAGGGCATCGAAGAAAAACTCGGAGACGCCGGCTGAGCCCGGAAGGGGGATGACCCCGGTCATCATCTGGTGGAAGGAGGAGAGGAGGACGGAATGGGCGTAGGCAGGGAAACTCGGGTCGGTGAAGCCCCCGACGGCGAGCCCGGCGAAATAGGGGACGGAATTGCGAAGCGTCAGCATCACGATGAAAAGGATGGTCTGCAAAATCAAAACCGGGATGTTCGACATAAGGCGGCGGAGCTCGATTTTGAAGTTCTCGACCTGGGCGCGGGCCCGTTCGCGGCTAAGCTCGACGTTTTTGACGATCCTTATCTTCCCCAAAAACCCGATGACGTAGACGATGATGAAGTTGTGGAACCGGTGGGAATAACTCATGACCACGAGCAGGAAGATGATCGAGATGTTGAGCAAGAAACCGAGGACGATGATCGGGATGATGGGGAGGTTGATGGTCGTGCCGAAGGCACCGAGGGTGTAAACCGGGGTCGCGATGACGGTCTTAAGCTCGAAGATGAAGGCGACCACGTCGAAGCCGACTAGCACCGACTGGTAGAGGATGAACCACATGACGAAGATCGAGGCGGCGTTGGAGATCGGCACGCCCTGCGACTTAAGGGTGTAGGCCTGCATGACCTGCCCGCCGGAGGAGCCCGGGGTGACGTTGGAATAAAATTGCCCCACAAGCGAAGCCGCGAGCCCTTGGTGGAAATAATATTTCCTGGTGTAAAGGCGGCAGAACACCAAAATGATGAGGCCATCGACCAAATAGGAGGCGGCCACCAAGGCGAAGATGATGAGGACGTAACGCCAATCGGCGGAGCCCAGGGTGGAGATAACCTCGTTGAATTGGCCGTTGAGCGAGAAGAAAAGGGAAAGCCCGGTCGCGATTAGGACGATTAGGATGTAGATTACGTATTTAAGCGTTTTCCTACGCGACGTTTCCAGCGGGGCCTTGGCTTTTTCCATCTGGGCTATTTTAGCCCATTAATTTGTTCTAATGAACAAAAGGCGAATACGAAAGGGGATTTCAAGCAAAATAGGCGGGTTTTGCATCGAAATCGCGCGTGATTTCAAATTAATTGATGCAAAAAGGGCGAAAAAAATACCGGCAAGGAGGTTTTGCCGGTATTCAGCAAGGGATGGGCCAACCTATGTCTGACGTCAATCGGCGGCGTGCCGCTTTAAGGCGTTGACGCATTCGGTGAGCTTGTCCATGAATTGGGGGACGGTCATCTTCCTGTCCCCGTTAAGCCAATGCCGGAAAAGCCCGATCGAGCCGTAGGTGATGAAGGAGGCGAGGTAATCGGAAAGCGAATCGTTTTTGACCGTTTCCATCTGCTGCACGATAGGCTCGATTTTGGCGGAGAGCTGATGGATGAGATAGCCTTCGTCAACTTGCAAAAGCACCCCGATCTCGTCGGCGTTTTTCCTTAAATACGCCCCCACCTTCGACAAAGCCTCGGAGGGAAGGACCGTTTCGACAACGGCGACGATGGTGTCGATCACCCCATCGGATATCTCGTGGACCACGTCCTCGACCGATTTGTAGTGCAAATAGAAAGTCGATCTCGATAAATCGCAGGCCTCGCAAATCTCGGAGACCGAGAAATCGGAGATGTCCTTCTCCTTAAGCTGGGAAAGGACGTAACGCCGGATAGCGCTGCGAGTTCTGACTATTCGTTTATCCATTTTAAATCCCCTATAAGTGTAGTATATCGTACATTTACCGAAAAGTGTAAAAAACCTATAGGGGGATGGGCTTAAGCGCCCTTTTTCATCGTTTTCGCGCTGGTTTTGGCAATGAAACGGCGGGATACAAATCGGGAAGCGAACACCGTGAGCTTGTTTTTGAACCCGATGACCGCCAGCGATTTGCCCTGATCGCTTTTCCTTTTGCCGTATTCGGCGACATAGGCGGCGCTGACCGGCTTGATTTTGGAAAAGGTGTAATCGTTATGGGCCTTTTTGACGAAATCGGATTCGAATGGGCCAGGGCAAAGGGTCAAAAGCTTAACCGGGCTCTTCCTGATTTCGTAGGAAATCGATTCCCCCAAAAGGAGGAGGAACCCCTTGGTCGCGTGGTAGGTGCACATATAGGGGCCGGGGTAGAAGCCGGCTATAGAACAGACGTTGATGATGTGCCCTTCCCCATTTTGGAGCATTTCGGGGAGGAAGACGCGGCAGAAATACAATGGGGCGTTGCAGTTGACCTCAGTCATGTCCAGCTGCTTGGCGACCTTCATGTCGATGAAGTCGCAGCGATCCCCAAATCCGGCGACGTTCAATAGGCAATTGACGAAATAGCCGTTTTCCTGGCAATGGGAATAAACCTTCTCAAGTTCCTCCCTCTTGCTTAAATCGGCGGTTAAGACCTCAACGTCCCCGCCGATTTCCTCTTTGGTATTCCTAAGCCCCGCCGCATCCTTATCGACTAGCAGCAAGGCGTTGCCTTGCCTCCCGTAAAGAAGGGCGAATTCCTTCCCCAGCCCGGAGGCGGCCCCGGTTATCAAGGTTATCTTCTTCATGTCTTATTCTCCTAAGCGTCCCTAATTATAGTAAGCGGGCAATCGGGAATTAAAGGGCTCGGGGGTTAGTCACGCTTTGACAAATGGGCAACGCTTTCCATAGTCAATCCAAACAAAGGGGGACTTCGCCGTTCTCCTAAATGCAGCCTTTTGGCAATATGCATACCTGCCTAGCGGCAAACTCAAGCGAGGTGATTGGGGAAAGAAGCATTGCCCCTAGCATCTGCCCCGCCATAGGCGATAAGGGCAAAAGGAAAGCCAGACTGCGCGCGGCAATCTGGCAATCGATTGTTAAGCCTCTAGCGTGTTCGCTACAAGCCCGATGCGGCTAAGCACCCATTAGAGCATATAGACGTGGTCGTGGTAGGTTTCGTAATAACCGTCTTGGTAGTTGATGTCGATGGTCTTCATCGATCTGAACACGAAGGTCTCCCCGTAATCAGGAGGCATGAATTCGGTGTAGCCGTCATCGCATTCGAACGCGAATTCCGACATGGAGACTTCCCCTCCCGCAACCTCAAAGGTCCCGGTGAAGGTCGTTGGGGTGTAGCCATCGTAGAGGAAGGAATAGACGTATGTCCCCGATGTTGGGCCGGTGGCGGCGAACTCCAAGGTATTCTCCCCGGAAGCGAACTCCGATTCGCAAAGCAGGCTGGTTATGCCTTCGTCGGTTGAGGGGTAAACCTTGACCGTCTTGGTCAAAGCATGCTCGCTGCCTAAGGAGGAATCGTAAACCTCGACGGTGAACTCGCCCTCGCTTTGGGCGCTCACCTCGATTGAATCCGGGTCATCATCAGGCACGGTCACGCTCGCATTGGCCGTGTTCTCCCCTACTATCCTGGCTTCCAAGTCGAAGGAGGCGTTGGAGGGGACCGGGACTATCCGGGCCTCATGGGTCGACCCGGCCAAGATGGCGGAGGGCAGGAAGTCGTTGAAATTGTAGTTGGGCGAGGCCCAGTTAAGGCCGGTTAGGGCCGGGGCGATGACATCGGCCTCGATGGTCTTGGTGACGTTGGAGGTTTTGACGGTGAAGGTGTAATGCCCGGCTTCCGAGAAGACGATCGAAGCCCAATACTCCATATAGGAGCTCGAGGCGACGGACAAACTCACCCCAGTCGAGGGCGAAACGGTGATCTCCGGCTTATCGGCATCGAAGAAGGCGGTCGTGGGCAGGATATCCTCCGGGTAGAGGTAAACGCGGTCACCGGTTTCAAACTCATTGCTTTGTACCGGAACGGGCGTCCCATAAGACGAGAAGGAGAAATAGAGGCCATAGTCTTGATAAAGCAAACTCGACTCATCGAGCAAATGCCCATCCGAGGCTTCCCTTTCGCCGGATGTTTGGGTGAACGAGAACGTCGTTTGATCAGCTATCTCCTCGGTCGGGGCGCCGCTATCCAAATCAAGCGCATAGGAGACCTTAGTAAACGATCCGGAGACGATTAAACCCGACTCATCGATGGTTATGGAGAGGGAAAGCTCATCGAAGGACGAATACGACTCATAGGCGCAACTTAAGGTGTAGGTCGAGCCGTCTATGGCGAGCTCAAGGGAATCAAGGGCATCGGAAGCGCCGAATCCGGAATAGGAGAAGTATTCGTCAAGCAAATAGGCGGAAATGCCCGGGTCCCCATAGGTATCTGGGAATAGCGGCAAATTGACGTGCCCTAAAGCCTCCTGCGAGGACATCTCGTCCCAAGCGGGGTCTTCGTCGTTTATGACGGTATCCTCAATCGATTCGACCAAGCCATCGCGGATGGTGGTTTCCCGCAAAACGCCATCGCCTATCTTCTTTTCCACGATTTCGACCCCATCGTCGGAGGTGATGGTCGATTTGGCGGCGGAGTCGGAGTAGAACTCGTAATCGGCTTCGCCGGTAAAGGCGGAATAGAGCTCGGTCGATTCGCCTTCGACGTGGGCTGAAGACAAAACCCCGGTCCGCTCAACCTCGGCGGAGGCGGTCAATAGCCCCTTGAAAGTCGAAAGGAAGATCGGCCCGGCCTCCCCGATGGTGACTTCGGCGGAATCGGTAAGCCCATTGGGGGTGGAGACGGTGACGACGATTGGGTCCACGCTTGTCCTCTTGGCGGTTATCTCATGCCCATCGACCCCAAGGTAGATCTCGTTGGAGACGCTTACCGTGTATTCCTGCGATGCCGTCGAAGGCAAAATGGTCGCCTCCACCGTCAAGGTTTGCCCAACGTACATCGCGGTCGCGTCAAGATTGATTTCAATCGATTCGGCATCGGGCAAAGAAACGGAAAACTCAACCGAGTCGGAGGCCTCCCCGACTGTTAGGGTGATGGTGGCCTTTCCCGAGGAAAGCGCGGTGACGTTTCCTTCCTGATCGACGGAAATTACGCCCTCGTCGCTAGAGGAATAAACAAGAGGCAGCCCGTCGATGTTGTTCTCGACCTTGGCCTCCAGCTTAAGGGTCTCGCCAATTTTGAGCTCGGTTTTCGCCGGGGCCAATATCTCAACGATCAACTCGGGGTTCTCGACGGTGATGGTCAACGGCTCGCTTTCAACCTCCCCGATAGAGGCGACTATCTGGGTTATGCCCGCCTTTAGGGCCGTCAAGGTCCCGTCTTGGGCAACGCTCACGACGCTTGGGTCGGAGGAGGAAAACCCAATCACGCCGCCTTCTGGCATGTTCTCGACCTTCGTCTGCAGCGTTATCGACTCCCCCACTTCCAAGGTCGTCTTCTCGGGGGCGAGGATGGCAATGCTCACCTCGGGGATGGGCGATTCGCTTGAAGAGGATTCGACGAGGCTAGACGATGATTCGCTTGAGCCTTCCAATGAGGAGGAAGGCGAGGATGATGATGCGCTTGGATCGGCGCAGGCGGCCAATCCGAGCAACGCCGTCGTCAAAGATAGCAGCAGCTTTTTCACTCTTTTCATGGTTTTCTCCTATTTGCCGGTGAATCCATCCGGCATCGCGGTCGTCCCGATGTTGACGTATTGCATGTCGATGTCGCGGCTTAGCTCAAAGCCCTGAGAGTCTTCGTAGGTGTAGCCGACGGTGACGGTGTCGATTTGCCCGTTGGCCTTAAGCTTGATGGTCGCCTTGTCGGTTTCCCCATCGGTGAAGTAGGTGATGTGGCGGACGCCGGGAGAAAGGGGGTTGCCCATATAGCCGAGGGCGTCGAGGTTGTCGCAGACGTAGACGTCCTCCTCTGCGTCGTAGCTAAACAAATAGGGGGAAGTCGAGGCCAATAGGGGCAAAAGCTCGGCATAGGGCGAAGGCGAGGAATTGTAGGAACGGGTCGAGACGGCCTCGTAATACTCCCACTCGCCGGTCTCGTCGTTATAGCCATGGCAATAGAGGTTGCCGTCGGGCCGGGATTCGTCTTCGGCGTAATAAAGGCCGCTGGTGAGGTCGCCAAGGGTGATCTGGTGGTAGATCTCCTCCCCGTCGAAATACATGACCATGTCGTAATCGTGGTTGGGCTCATAGTCCCGGTCATGCTCGCTTATGACGATGGTGAAGTTGTCCCCGATGCCCTTTAAGGCGGCTTCGAGTTTCTGCTCATGCTCCTCATCGCGCGAAGTGGCTTCCTCGATGCCGGGGAAAACGGCGCTCCCAAGTTCAAATAAGCGGGCCTCGGCATGGGATTCGACGTTTATTTGGATGTATTCGTAGGTGTAGGCGTCCTGGGTGACCCCGACCGAGGGGGTGGCATCGATCGCTATCCGGTCAAGCGATCCGTCGTCATTGAAATACAAGGCGACGTCGTCAAGGGGATAGTCGATCCGCATCAATCGATAGGCGAATTCCCATTGCTTAAGCTCGGTAAGGTGGTAAACGCCATCTTCGTCAAGCGAGAAATCATCGACCGAGACATAGGCGAAGGGGTTGCCGTAATCCATGTCGTAGGAGGCGTTGCTTAGGGCATGGGTTTGGATGGTGTTGTCGTAGGCCAAATACTCATCAGAGAGTCGCCCCGACGAATCGCGGACGACCTTGGAAACGATCTCGTTCTCCCCATAGCTGATGGCCTCGGAGGAGGCGTCGCGGGTCTTGACGATGTCGTAACGATACTCGTTTTCAAACATGTAGGCCCCGTTGTCGTGCCTTGAGACGGTCTCGGTCTCGGTGCCGAGGAGATGGTAGTTGACCCGGGCCTTGGCGAGGAAATCACCAAGCGGGTTGGCTTCGGCCTCCATCCCCAAGGCCGAGCCAACGGGGATCAAGGCGGCGGTTAAGGCGGCAAGCGCCAAGCCGATGCAATGCTTTTTCATCTTCTTTGCCTCCTTAAATGCTCACCGGGACGACGGTGGTCCCGATGTCGGTGTAGACGTATTCGTACATCAGCTCGTAGTAGCCGATGTTCGAGGGAACGACGAAATCGACTAGGAGGGTGAGGCTATCCGAGGTGAAGGAAATGTCTATCCCAAGGATATAGCCGATGTCGTAATATGGGTTGGAGCAGACGCCGGGGAGGAAGGCGTTCCCGCAATAGCGGAGGGCGCTTTCGTTAATGACGGTTAGCCCAGTCGCCCCCGGACCGATGATTGAGGGCGAGACGGTGTTTTGGGCGAGGGAGAAATACTCAATGCCCTTTGGATCGACGTTATAGGCCGAGGAGGAGTCGGCGGGGGCCTTGCCCCAGCTTTCCCCGTCATAGGCATATTCGTAAAGCAGGCCATCGCCCTCATAGGGGTCGGGGGCATATATAACGTCATTGGTAAACGTCGGGTCGCCAAGCTCGTAATCGACGTAGCAGGTCGAGCCGTCGAAATAGGTTGTCGAGGTCAGGGTCGGGTCTTTGGGGGTGCCGGCGAGGTAGACGTTGGAGGAGAGGGTGTAGTTGTCCCCGACCTTGTTAAGCAAATCGACCACCGGGGCCCCATAAGTGCCCTCAGGGCTAAGCTTTGGGCTTTCGACTCTATAGCTTCCGGCCCCCTCGAAGGTCATGGTCGCCTCGAAGTAATAGTAGATTTGGTAGTATTCGTCGGCCTGGGTGCCGTCTGGGAGGTCCATGGTGAAGCCGTCGACCGGGTAGGTTTGGATATGCCCGCCGGTGAAATCGGTCCCGTCGAAATACAGAATCATCGACTCGACCGGATGGGTGTTGCCGAAGAAGAGGAAGGATAGGTAATCGCGGATCTCGGCGTTGACCTCATACCCGCCTTCGACTTCGGTTAAGTCGGCCTCGGTGAGATAAAGGAAGGGGTTGGAATAGTAATGGTCATAGCCGAACCGATAGCCGTCGGCATCGTAAACGGGGGCGAGGGAGAGCTCGTTTTTGGCGTTTACGTATTCGACCGCCGCATACCCGGAATCGTCACGGACATAACTTTGGGTAAGGGAGAGCCCGCTTTCGGTCGTGTAGCTTTGGGCGGTCTTGACCTGTTCGTGGGCGTCGAAACCGTAGATGTAGGTATATTCGTTGTCGAATACCGGCTCATCGGTTTTGGAGTTGAAGACGCGCTGGAAGTTTTCGGTGGTGATGTTTACCGATAGCCTCGCCTCATCGATGGCTTTCGTGATCGGGGTTCGGGGGTCATCCTCGGAGGAACCGATGTCGCTTGAGGAGCCCGGAACCGATGACGAAGCGCTTGGATCGTTGCATCCGATAAGGGCCAAGGCCGTCAAAGGCAAAAGAAGAAATGGCTTAAATTTCATAAAGCCTCCTTTCAAAAGCCGAAATATAAATGACGGATGCTTTTTGTAAAGTAAAATTCAAACACTCGAAGGAATTTTGCTTCTTTTGCGCGTTTTTGTTTGCAAATCGGGGACAAAACGATGGGATTTTAAAGGGCTTTCTACCCGATAAGGAGCCATTGAAAAGGCAATTGGCTCCTAAATTGGCGATTTGGGATAAGTCAAAAGGCTTTTGCGAGTTATTCGTCGTTTTTCCTTGGCTATTAACGCTGCTTCGCCTCAACCGTCGACTCGAGGGAAAGCAAAAATACGAGGCTGCATTAGGGCAAGGTCTATTTATATGGAATTGATGTTCCCAAGATAGACGATGGTTGAGACGACGAGGGTCATCGGGTATATATAGGTGAAATTCTGCGTCCGCCTGGTTAGGAAGGTCATCCCGTCGGTTATTTCGTCTAGGGGTATTTCCGTCCCGTCGGCTTTGGTGAAGGGGACGTGGCCATAGACGCCCAATTCATATTCCCCTTCGTCGGAAAGGGAATAAAGAAGGTAATTGTCACGGTAATCGTCCTCCGGGGAAGGCTGATAATAGAGGCTGCCGAAATAAGCGGTTGGGTATAGCCTCTCCTCGATTTGACGGAGGTCGGTCACGTCTTCCGGGGGGTTATCGTAATTGCCAAGCAGGAGGAGCTCGCCCCTTTCATCCCTTTTGGCCACGATGTTGGACCAGAAGAAATCAAGGCCGCTTTCCTCGGCTTGATCGTTCTCCATCTTAGCCCGGAGGATGACGTTTTCCAGCGGGTCGCCCCCTTCCTTAGGCGAGGATGGCCCGCAGGAAGCCAAAGACAGCAACGGAAGCAGAAGCAACGCCAAGAGCTTTTTCATGACTTTTCGATTTCCTCCTCTATCCAACCAACAATGTAATCCGATACTTTACACGCTTGATCTAAAGTTGAGCTATAACCGCCAGAATGAATACCTACAACAGTCGATGTTCCTTTTGTAATTGGACCACCGCTTGAACCGGCAATAGCATCACAATTGTGACAAAATTTAAATGTTTCGACGTTGCTCACAATGCCCGGTCCATAACCAAGTTGAGTTTCTAAATCTCCGTGATAGCCATATAGCCGAACAGTATCTCCGTTGCTAAGAGAAGAAGAAACACCCATATACCCAATTTCTTCCCCGATAGCCGTATCTAAACTGATAATAGCCCAGTCGTCCGCATGATCTTTCGTTCGAAAATACACTCCGATAGTCCATTGTCTTGAACGAATCTCGCCATATGGGGCTACAAGTGATCCATTAGAATCGTTGTGTCCGCCCGGATAAACATAAACACTAACGGGCCAAGAATCGCCATATATGAGATGCGATGCAGTCAAGACAGTTTTTGGACCAACAAGAACTCCTGTACCGACTCCCCAAACATCAACGTCTCCGTCCCCATCATTATCACGACCTGTGTGAATAAGACAAACTGTCCTATATGGAAATTTCTTGTAATCATCTTCGTCCGTCAAAACAGTCCGATCATCCGACCCGAAAATAAGCAAAGGATCAATGTAATCTGACGGATCTGGGGAATAAAAAGTTGTGCTTCCGGCAGAACTTGGTGAAAAATCCTTGGAATATAAATCAGTCACATTTCCGTTCTCGTCACAAGTTTGCGCGATAGGAGTATCATCGACTTCTCCAACGAATCCATTGGAAACAGGGGTGGAATCGACAAAGCAAAGCGAAAATACAGACATTAAGGCTAACCCTAGTGATGCAAACAACATACAAACCTCCTTTTTTGATATTAATAATTTAATAGAGTTTTAGAAACCGGTCAACAAAAGTTCCGGGCGTTGTAGTTATCCGGTTATTTGTTTCCAATTAAATGCCTCCCGGATGCGATGATTCCCTCGGAGGCTTTCACATATGAAGGGACTAAGCGACGCCTACGTGGAATCGGTGATCCGGGCGTTCGTCGTGCTCACCAAATAATAAAACCAACAAATATCAAATAGTTAAAAGTACAAAATGCAAAGCAATCGCAATGCAAAGACTTCCATATATGCAGAAAACGATTGGAAATAAACCATAAAACTGCATTTCCTTATGAATATCTAGCAAAAACCTTCAGTGGTGAGAATCGCCCAAAAACCAAATTGGTTCTTCTTACTGCGCCACAGCACATTCTTCCCCCAATTTACTTCTTTTTTAATAAGGTTTTAGCAATCATTCGTTAAATTCAAGCGACATTCAAAAGGTCAGTTACCAAATTGCGAAATTTGAAAAGATTCCCAAAATCACAAATTTCAAAGCTAAACAGCAATTTATCAACCATTAAGCGCCGATATCAGGGGCGAGGGCATTGAACTCAACGATATTGTCGAAATAGGTTGGGAGGCATTCCCTTGCCTCCTCCTCGCTTCCGCCGAAATGGATATCCGCGTTGCTGGAGAAGGCGCCATCCTCGATTTCGGCGTTGACGTCAAGCAAATAGATCTCATAAGTGCAAACAATCGCGCGCGATTTGATCAAAACCTCGTCGAGGGAAGTGTCAATGACGATGGTTGAAGGCGCATACCAGCCGTCGCTCGTCCAGGCATTCTCGTCGGCATAAAGCCGCGGGGTGTCGATGACGAATTCCGTGTTTGAATAGTTACGGAAAGACGCCCACGCCATAGGAGTCAAAACATAATCGCCGACGAAGGCCTTATCGTCTGGCCATTCAGTGTAAAAACCATATCTGATGTCCAGATCACCGATCGGGAAATCGTCGATCGTGCCATCAAATTCGAAGTCGACGATTTGGTTGCTTAGCGAATACGGGAAGGCAGAGGATGGTCTCTCCTCAACCCAGGAGAAATCGCAACATTCCTCGCCAAAGCGAACCACATAGCCTTCATCGGCAAAAGGGAGGAAGAGCCGCCAAGGCTTGGGATGGGCGCAGTTGAGGGTCAAAGTGGAGGCAAAGCCCCGTTGATAATCAAGCACATAATCGCCGCTAATGGAGGAATAATCGTATTCAATTTCGAAACTCGACCTGGAAAGCTCATTGAAATAAACGCCCTGGCTTACCCTTCCATCAAAGGAAATCGCCTCATAGCTGGCATCGGAGCTAAAACGGGACACCGCTCCGGATTGAAGCACGTACTCTTGGTAAAGGTATTGGGATGCGAAATCGCCCGAAAGGAATAGGAAGCAATCGAATTCATCGCCGAATAACGCCGACATGAAGAAATCGTCGACCTGCAAAGGACGCAAAACCCCGTCCGGGGAATTAATAAGGTTCTCGGTTAGCGAATCGTAATAGGTATAGACGCCGTCGACATAGCCGAAATCGAATGGATCGAATTCGATGGGGTCGTCGGAAGCAAGGAAATCCTCGTATTGGCCTTCGGTGGGGAAGGCGTAAAGCCCAAGCAACCCAGTCGAATCAAAATAGGCAATACCCTTCTTAAAACTCGCCGGGCCGATGGAGAAATCAACATAAACGTTGGCCGTCCATTCCTCGCCTATGGAAGAGGAAACGTTGGGCCCAAACATGCTTTCGAGCTCTTGCTCGGACATACCGAGTTCAAGTTCCTTCGACAACGTATCGGCGCCGTAATCATTGAATAACGACAGCAGGATCCTGGCGCCGTTATAAATGGATAAGCCGGCGAAAAAGCCGTCAAATGGGCCGACTAGTATAAGGGGGATGATGATGGCGAGGACGCTAGCCGCCTTGGTTGGGAATTGGCCTTTAAGCTTCTCCGCCTTCTTGGATTCTTCTTCGATTTCCTGGACGAGGATAAGCTTTTTGATGGCATTGGCCTCAGGGACTGGCAAAGCGGCGATGGTCGTTAGCCCATAGAAAGGCGAGGCGGTGGGGTCATCGCCCTCTTTCAAGACGCTCGGATCGAAATAGGTTTTGCCAACGCCCCACTTTATCAGCCTAGTCGGGATGAAAAGGGCGAAAATGCCAAACGTCGGAATGCAAAGAAGCCACCAAAGGATGTAATGCCCAAATAGCGAGGTCCCGGTGCCGAGGAACAACAGCTTGCGGCCCGAAATTACGGAATGTGAGACGTAATAACGCTCAACATAGGCTTTGGCCCAGCAAAGGCCAAGGCCGAGGGTGAGGACGCTTACGATGCCGCCGAGGATAAGGTGGCCCATATAGCCAATCGGCTTCATCGTGTTGGTCGATTCGCCCTCCTCCCCTTCGATATGGGTATTCGAATCGATCCAGATCTTCACCTTCCCCGGCACCCAAAGGAAATAGATGCCAAAGGTGATTATGGAAAGGAACCACCACAAGATGTAATGGCCAAGCAAGCTCGAGAACTTGCCGTCGAAGCGCAGCCTCTTGCCACCGATGGTTTTGTGGGCGCAAAGGTGGCGCTGGAGGAATATCGATTTCAAGGGCATGCATATGCCAAGGGTCAAACAGGCCAAAACAAAGCCGCACCACTTCCAAAAAAGGCGCTGGATCAGATAGCCATAATAGGTCGAGGCTTCTTTCGACTTAAAGTCGAAGTAGCCGGGGTTATGGGCGTCGAATTCCGCTTTCGCCGGGATGGCCTTCTGCTTAACCCAGTCATCGTAAAGTCCGCAGTAGCGGTCAAGCAAATCGCTTAGGCCCTGGAAATCCTTTTTCGCCAGCGCGGCGTCGATGTCGTCGCTATTGCCGTTGAAGGTGATGGCGGCCTCCTTGCCTTTGTTGAACTTTTTCTTGATCGAGAAATGGAGAACAAGGCCGCAGATGCCAAAGAACAAAAGAATGAAGGAAATGACGGAAACGGCCAAAAGAGAGCCGAAAGGCGCCAAATAGATTAGGGAGTCGCCGGTCCTTGAGGCCAAATCCGCCTCAAAGCTTTCGAAAAATTCGTAATTCAACAAGAAAAACGAAGCCACCACCAAGGGGGCGACGAAGAAATAAAAGGTTACTATTATCAACGCGACGCTTATCCCGGCGCGCAGATGCTTTTTCAGGCATTGTGCCTGCTTTGTCAATTTATTTTTTCCA
This sequence comes from Candidatus Alloenteromonas pullistercoris, assembly GCA_017694295.1. Classification (GTDB taxonomy): domain Bacteria; phylum Bacillota_I; class Bacilli_A; order RFN20; family CAG-826; genus Alloenteromonas; species Alloenteromonas pullistercoris. The sequence goes on from JADINA010000002.1 coordinate 34,315, forward strand.
TGGAGTCAACTGTACCCATCACACAATAACTTTCAATATGGCTCGGCAAGGAATTGGCTCATTGAAAAAAGAAACTCCGGACAGTCTACCAAAGCAAACGGTTAAAAATAATTCGTTCCGATAAGTGCTGATTCCGTTCAGATTTGGTTTATATCGTTCCGATAATATGACATAATCTGCAAAAGGAGAAATGCATGAACACGAAAGAAGCCGCCAATAAATGGGGCATCTCCGACCGAAGAGTGCGTATCCTTTGCCAACAGGGAAAGATTGATGGTGCCCGACTGGAAGGGAAAACTTGGGTTATCCCAAATAACGCCGTCAAACCGGCGGATGGCCGGGAAAGCATCCCCTCGTATTTAAATACGATCAAACAGATGAAATCGGAACTCGACTCGAAGCGCCCGCTCACCCCATTGGAAACCAAGGCCTTGAACGAAGAATTCGCCATTGAATACACCTATGATTCCAACGCTATTGAAGGAAACACCCTCTCCTTAAGGGAAACCGATATGGTTTTGCGCGGCCTAACCATAGACAAAAAACCGCTGAAAGACCATCTTGAGGCAATCGGCCACAAAGAAGCGTTCGACTATGTCTGCAGCCTCGTCGAAAGCAAAGAACCGCTTAACTCATGGACAATCAGGCAAATCCATTCGCTCGTCTTAATGGGCAGCACAAGCGACAAAGGCGTTTACCGAAGGATCCCCGTCGTAATATCAGGCGCCAAAACGATGCCGGCCGAACCTAGCCTTATCCCAGAAAAGATGGAGGCTCTTCTTTCCTGGTATAACAATGCAAAAGAAGATGATTTCCTCACTCTTCTTGCCAAGTTCCATATCGAATTCGAATCTATACACCCCTTTATTGACGGCAACGGCAGAACCGGAAGATTGCTTATCAACTTGGAACTTATGAAGCTTGGCTACCCCCCAATCGACATCAAGTTCACCGACAGGAAAGCTTATTACGACGCGTTCGACAAATATTGTGCCGGCGGCTCAGCAAACGCGATGGCTAAGCTATTCGCCAAATACCTGACTCAAATACTAAGGAAATATCTCTCGGCTATAAAATGAAATGAGCGCTTACGATAAATATCGGACCACAAGCAATCCTCGATTATCCGATTATTCATTCAAAGCCGGCCGATGCAAAAGATAATGCAAGAGTTTTTCTCCTTCGTCTTTTTTCCTCATATCAATATGAAACCCAAAAAATAAAAACCCGATTTCTCGGGCATATTTGGTTTTATGGTGCGCCAGACAGGACTTGAACCTGCACGGTTGCCCACATGATCCTAAGTCTTACGTGATGCCAGGAACGGACCTGGGATTTTGGAATCGAGAGGAACATTTTGCCCATGTATGGTTGATTTTCCTCTCTGTCCGACTACTTCTTCAGGAATCCCTAGGAACCCCGATGAATGGCGGATGCGGACGAATTGCGGACGAATTGCGGACAACTATGGCTAATTATCCGAACCACTCCAGGCAACGAAGGCGAATCTTTCGGAACGGCCTCCGTTCTTTGTTTTAAAAGTCCTAAGGTGCACACGGGTGATCTAATGGTATAATCGCGGATGCGGTTCATCCGCGTTTCAATGGCCCTTGTGGGCCTTCCCGTTTGAGAAATCAGCAGCTCCCCGGGCAGGCCCCCAAGGGACGGG
>JADINA010000027.1 GCA_017694295.1 Candidatus Alloenteromonas pullistercoris
CGCCGGGGTCAAGAACCTCGTCTCCAAAGTCTACGGCTCCCGCGCGCCCATCAACGTCATCCGGGCCGCCGACGCCGGGCTTAGGAGCCTGAAGCGCTACGACGAGGTCATGGTCCTCCGCGGCCTTAAGACCGAGGAGGAGATAAAAGCCCGCCGGGCCGAGCTCCGCGAGAAAGGAGATAAGTAAGCATGTCATCCCTATCGAACCTTAAAAACGCCGAAGGGGCCCGAATCGACTCCTTCCGCAAGGGCCGCGGCCGCGGCTCTGGCAACGGCAAAACCGCCGGCAAAGGCACCAAGGGCCAAGGGGCCCACTCCCACACCAAGAGCAACGGCTACGAAGGTGGCCAGACCCCCATCGCCCGCCGTTTGCCGAAGTTTGGCTTCCGCAAATCGCATAAAAACCGCCGCATCGTCTATGTGACGGTCAACCTCGATAAGCTAAACGCCTTCAAAGACGGCGATCTCGTGAACGCCGCCACCCTGAGGGAAAAGAACATCATCAAGAAAGACTTCGATGGTGTTAAAATCCTCGGGAAAGGAGAGCTTTCGCGGAAACTCACCGTCGAAGCCGCCGCCTTCTCCGCCTCGGCCAAAAAGGCCATTGAGGAAAAAGGCGGGGAAGCCAAGGTCATAGAATAATGAAAAAGTTCGTCTCGATCTTCAAAAACAAAGATATCGTCGGCCGCATATTCTTCACGGTCATGATCCTCTTCGTCCTTAGAATCGGGGCGGCTATCACGGTCCCGGGCGTCGCGGTCGGGGAAGAGCTCGATCAAGCCCTCTCCTCCGGCAACGCGATCGCCATGATGGACCTCCTCGGCGGCGGTGCCTTGTCGAACTTCTCCGTGTTCGCCTTAGGCGTCTCCCCTTACATTACCGCCCAGATCATCATCCAGCTGCTCTCGAAAGACGTCTTGCCGGCGTTGACCGAGCTATCCAAGCAAGGCCAATACGGCAGGAAGAAAATCGAGATGGCGACCCGTTACCTGACCCTCCTGCTTGGGGCGGTCCAGGCCTATGGCATCATCTTGACGATGCAGAACAACTCCTACATCTCGCTTACGATGGAGGACAACTTCTGGACCTACGCCTACATCGTCACCGTCCTATTGGCCGGAACGATGCTAAGCATGTGGTTAGGCGACCAAATTACCGAGAAGGGGCTCGGCAATGGCATATCCGTCATCATCTTCGCCGGCTGCGTCCGCAGCCTTCCGGTCCAAATCTCCACGGCTTGGACCAAATGGATCAGCGCCAACATCGGGCATGGCTCGACGGCCCTGATCACCGGCGCCTTCCAATTCGCCCTCTACATCCTCGCCTTCATCCTGATCGTGGCCGGGGTCGTCTTCTTCGAGACGAGCCGGCGGAAGATCCCGGTGCAGCATGCGGGGAAAAGCGGGCCCAACGCCTCGATGTCGAAGGCTTCCTACCTCCCCATCAAGGTCAACAGCGCCGGCGTCATCCCCGTCATCTTCGCCTCGTCGATCATGATGGCCCCCTCGGTCATCGCGAGCTTCATCTCCGCCGACGCGGCCAATGCCTCCTGGCTTGGCATCTTCAACTATTCGCAGATGTATGAGATGCCCTGGTTCAACGACCAGACATGGAGCATGCCTTGGGGCTTGCTCATCTACATCGCCCTCATCATCGTCTTCGCCTTCTTCTACGCCCAAATGCAGATCGACCCGGAGCAGCTATCCGAGAACTTCCAGCGCAACGGCTCCTTCATCCCCGGCATCCGCCCGGGCAAGGAGACGGCCCGCTACGTCGGAAAGGTGCTCAACCGCGTCACCTGCATCGGGGCCTTGGCCCTCGCCGTCATCTCGGCGCTGCCGCTGGTCCTAGTCCTTTCTGGGGTCTTCGGCGGCGATTCGAGCCTCGCCATCGGCGGAACCGGCATGATCATCATCGTCGGCGTCTGCATCGAGCTCAACAACCAAATCGACGGCTTGCTGGCCGGCAAATCGTTTGAGGAAGTCTCAGGAGGAATGCAATAATGCTCAACATCATCCTCATGGGCCCGCCCGGGGCCGGCAAAGGCACCCAGGCGACCCGCTTAGTCGATAAATTCGCCATCCCGCACATCTCCACCGGCGACATGTTCCGCGAGGCCATCGCCGCCAAGACCCCGCTTGGGCTCCAAGCCCAGGCCATCATCGCCAGGGGCGACCTCGTCCCCGACGACGTGACCTGCGCCTTGGTCAAGGAGCGCCTATCGAAGGACGATTGCCAAAACGGCTATCTCCTCGACGGCTTCCCCCGGACCATCCCCCAAGCCGAGGCGCTTGAGAAGATGGGCGAGGAAATCGGCCGCCCGGTGACCTTGGTCATCGACCTTGAGGTCGGCGAAGCCGAATTGGTCCGCCGGATCTCGGGAAGGCGCGTCTGCCCCAAATGCGGGGCCTCCTACCACGTCGACACCATGAAGCCGAAGGTGGAGGGGGTTTGCGACCGCTGCGGGGCCGAGCTCATCCAAAGGAAGGACGACAACGCCGAATCCTTCAAGGTCAGGCTCGCCAATTACTACAAATCCACCCAGCCGCTCGTCGACTTCTACAAAGCCAAGGGCCTCTATAAGGCCTATGACGGCACCAAGCCAAGCGAGCAGCTGCTAAGTGAGATCTCGTCTGAGCTAGAGGCGCTTAAGTGATCGTCATCAAAAGCGAGCGGGAGATCAAGCTGATGGAAGAGGCGGGGCAAGTCCTCGCCAAAGTCTTCGAGGAGATCGAGCCCCTGGTCGTCCCAGGGGTCTCGACCCAGCAGCTTAACGACAAATGCGAGCAGATCATCCGCGGCGAAGGCGCCATTCCGACCGAACTTGGCTACCAAGGCTATCCGGCCGCCATCTGCGCCTCCGTCAACGAGGTCATCCTCCATGGCATCCCATCGCCTAAGAAGATCCTTCGCGACGGCGACATCGTGAGCCTTGATATGTGCGCCACGAAAAACGGCTATGTGGCCGACGCCTGCCGCACCTTCCCAGTCGGCATATGCGGAGAAAGGCAACTTCGCCTCCTCCGCATCGCCAAGGAATGCTTCGACGAGGCCGTTAGCTTGCTTCGGCCCGGCGTCCACCTCGGCGACATATGCCACGCCATCGGGGCGACGGCCGCGAAATACTGCTGCTCGGTCCCTCGGGAGTTCACCGGGCACGGCATCGGGACGTCGATGCACGAGGATCCCTACATCCCCTGCTTCGGCACCCCCGGCACCGGCCCAATCCTGCGCGAAGGGATGACGCTGGCCATCGAGCCGATGATCTTCGAGGGGAAAAACGCCATCCGCATCCTAAATGACGGCTGGACTGTCGTCGCCAAAGACGGCAAGCTGACCGCCCATTACGAGAACACCGTCGCCATCACCAAGGATGGCTATCGGATATTGACGATGAAAAAGGAGGTAAACGTTTGAGCAAAGAGGACTGCATCGAAGTCGAGGCGACCGTCATCGAGTGCCTTCCCGGCACCAACTTCAAGGTGAAACTCGCCAACGGAGCCGTGGTCCAAGCCTGCGTTTCGGGCAAAATCCGGATGAATTACATCCGCATTCTCCCCGGCGATCGGGTCACGGTCCAATTCTCACCTTACGATTTAACACGTGGGCGCATCACGTTCCGCCACCGGAACTGAAATTAGGAGCAAAAACAATGAAAGTAAGACCGTCCGTCAAGCCGATCTGCGACAAGTGCAAAGTCATTCGGCGCCATGGCAAAGTCATGGTCATCTGCCCCAACCCCAAGCATAAGCAGCGTCAGGGTTGAGCGAAAGAAAGGAAATTAAGCAAATATGGCACGTATTGTCGGGGTTGATATCCCCAACGAGAAGCGCATCGTCGTTTCGTTAACCTACATCTACGGCATCGGGCCCTCGACCGCCGAGAAGATCTGCCGCGATTGCGGCGTCTCCGTCGACATTAGGACAAAGGACCTGACCGACGAGCAATTGACCAGCCTCCGCAACGAGGTGGCCAAATACCACACCGAGGGCGACCTCCGCCGCGAGACGGCCCTCAACATCAAGCGCCTTCAGGAAATCGGCTGCTACCGCGGCATCCGCCATAAGCGCGGCCTCCCGGTCCGCGGGCAAAGGACCAGGACCAACGCCAGGACCCGCAAGGGCAAGCGGAAGACCATCGCCAACAAGAAGCAGGCGACCAAGTAAGGAGGAAAGGTTAAATGGCCAGCAACAACAAAGCCAAAGGCAAATCCACCAGCGCCCGCAAGAAGAAGATCAAACGGTCGTTCACCCGTGGCGTCGCCCACATTCACGCCACCTTCAACAACACCATCGTCACCATCACCGATCAGCAAGGCAACGTCATCGCCTGGAGCTCGGCTGGCGCGCTTGGCTACAAAGGGGCCAAGAAATCGACCCCCTTCGCCGCCCAACTCGCCTCCCAAGCCGCGGCTAAGACCGCCTTCGATCAAGGCCTTCGCCAAGTCGACGTCGAGGTCAAAGGACCGGGCGCCGGCCGCGAATCCGCCGTTCGCGCCCTTGCCTCTTCCGGGCTTCAGGTCCTCTCCATCGAGGATACCACCCCGATCCCGCATAACGGCTGCCGCCCGCCTAAGCGCCCGCGCGGCTAGTCCAACCGACTTCTAGCTCCAAAGCTAGGCCACATGAAGCCGTTAAACCATAGGAGGTAATAGAATGGCATCAACCAAATCCACCGACACCATGGCCCCGGAGCTCAAGCTCCCGCATCCCTTCGAACCGGTTAGCATCGAGACCCACGAAGACAGCGCCGACAACTACGCCAAGTTCGTCGTCAAGCCGCTTGAAAGGGGATTCGGCATCACCGTCGGCAACGCCCTCCGCCGTGTCTTGCTTAGCGCCCTCCCCGGCGCTTCGGTAGTCGCTGTCCAAATAGAAGGCGCGCCCCATGAGTTCACCGCCCTCCCGGGCATCAGCCCCGACGTGACGGGCATCATCCTCAACCTCAAGGACCTCGTCTTGAAGATCGACGACAACTCGACCGACCTCAAGCGGATCGAAGTCGACGTCAAGGGCCCCTCCGTCCTCAAAGCCGGCGACCTCAAATTGCCCTCGCTTTGCACCGTCTGCAACCCCGAGCTTGAGATCGCGACCGTAAACGAAGGCGCCCACCTGGTCATGACCATCTTCGTCGGCAATGGCCGGGGATACGTCACCAGCGACCAAAACAAGGTCGAGCGCCACATCGACACCGTCGGCGTCATCGCCACCGATTCGAATTACTCGCCGATCGAGAAAGTCGCCTTCCACGTCGATCCGACCCGTGTCCTGCACGATTCGGATTTCGATTGCCTGACCCTCGAGGTCACGACCAATGGGTCGGTCACCCCGAATGAGGCGGTCGCGATGGCGGGGCAACTGCTCGTCGCCCATTTCCAGAAGTTCGTCGAGCTGCAAAGCTCGGTCGCCGACTACAAACTCGTCAAAGACGAGGTCAAACCGGAAGAAAACAAATATCAGGGGATGTACATCGAGGAGCTCGACCTAAGCGTCCGCTCCAACAACTGCCTGAAGCGGGCTGGCATCTCGACCGTCATGGAGCTCACCCAAAAGAGCGAGGAAGACATGATGAAGGTCCGCAACCTCGGCAAGAAGTCCCTAAAGGAAGTCAAGGAGAAACTCGCCGCCATCGGCCTCCACTTCCGCGATTACGTAGGAGAATAATCAATGGCTGCACAAGGAAGAAAAAACGTCCACGGCAAAGCGGGCGTCCGCTTCAAGGCCGGCTACACCGCCTCGAAGAACAAATCGATGCTGCGCAACGTCGTGACCGATCTCATCCTCAATGAGGAAGTCAAGGTCACCAGCGGCGTCACCAAGGAACTCAAGACCTTGGCCGACCGGCTCGTCACCTGGGCCAAGCGCGGGGATCTCCATTCCCGCCGGCTTGCCGCCCAAGTCGTTCGCCCGACCGTCGTCGACAAAGACGGGAAAACCGCCCTCGACAAGCTCTTCGGCGAAATTGGCCCCCGGATGGCCAACCGCAACGGCGGCTACACCAAAGCCTATAAGCTCGGCCTCCGCCGCGGCGATTCGGCTGAGGTTACTTTGGTCCGCTGGTCGGATAAGTAATTGCCTAACGTTTAAAAGAGGCTCGGGAACGGGCCTCTTTTCTATTGACTGCCGTTTTCTCTATGTTACTATTAATAAATCAGGAGGCATTTATGCTAAAAGAGTTGTTGCTTGTTGTTGCGTCTGCTTTGCCGTTTTCCAATGGTTTGACTTCCGGCGACCACATCGAATTCATCGATTGCGGAACCGAAATTATCTATGTTGAGCCTTCGGCTGTATCGCCTATGTCGGTGGGCCTTCACCCGGAAATTCCTGGCTTTGATTGGGTGTATAGTTTCGATGCGCCACGATACATCGACGATGACAGGGAAACTAATAAAATTGGCTACATGCATATGGACTTGGACCTTTATACAACGAGATTTACTGATAAGTCATGTCTTTTGTTGATGCATACCAAGACCGAATGCACATCTGGTAACACGGCTTCCAAGCTTTTTGAAAATTTTAATGCACGCCTAGATTTAGATTCGATTAAAGTCCTTACCGAAGTCCCGCAAATGAAGGACAATTCGAATGGCTACACGACCGGTAGCGTTCATTTATTGGAATATTGGCCTCACTCGGATAATGTGTCAGAGACTACAATCGCGTCAACCACCGGTTTGGGTTTGACTTTGGGTTCTGGTTTTGAAATTGGGATTGAGGCTGGCGATGCAACGCTGAAATTGTCTCCAAGTGGTGGGCTTACGATTAATTTTGGAAAACAAGCCATCAATAGCGAAACTGAGCCTTTTCTCGATTCTGGACGTTCTCCAAAAACCGATGATTGGCCATTCAATTCATATTATTTTAACGTTCAATATGATGGGCTTGGAAAAGTAACATATACCTTTGAAACATATAGTTTATTCGAGATTATCGATGATGAAATTGGTTTCAACGAATTCAGCTTTGTTGCTATTTATGACGCAACAATGGACGTCGTCGAAAATAAAGATTTGCCTATCAAAGAATGGCCATTTTTAGAGAAACATTATGAATTGTATAAGGGGACACAGATTAGATTTAATTTGGGATATGACCCATCTAACGTAACCTTCTTCAATACGCTGAATTAAAAATATGATCAAAGTCTCTAATATAAATAAGCTTATTGGGGGCTTTGCGTTAATAATCTCTGATTTGGATCTGCCTTCTTTCGGCTTTGTATTATTGCAAGGTCCTAACGGTTCTGGTAAATCAACTTTATTTGGCATTTTGTCCGGACGCGACACTGATTACGATGGTTCGTTTTACCTTGATGGCGAATTGCTTGGCAAAAAGGAATTAATGGATTATGCCGATGCCTATGTGGCCTATTGTCCTCAGGATAGTTTGATCTTCGATGACGAAACCTCTTTGAAAAACGTACTGCTTCCTTATTCTAGGAAGAACAAAAAGGAAGCTATTGGTATTTTGAATCAATTGGGCCTTGGCAATGTCATCTACTCTAAAGCCCGCGATCTCAGCAGCGGCGAAAAGCAGCGCGTTGCGATTGCCAGGGCTTTGTATTCGAAACGGCCAGTCTTGTTGTTCGATGAGCCCTTCTCCCTTCTGGATGGGGAAAGCCGAGACAAAGCCGTTAAGGCCCTTATTGCAGCGTCTAAGGAAAACCTGGTTATTTGCAGCACCAATGAGGATATTCCCGACGGATTGCTCGATGGAGAAGACGTTGGCAGAATCGTTTTGGAACAAGGGCGGTTGAAAGAAGCGGCCTTCCCGGATAATCAAAAGAAAATAGCTGCTCCCCAAACATTTAAAAAGGGTTTTGCGGGCCGTTTAAAGGAAATTTTCGTTGGTAATAAGTTGTTTTATGCGATTTTAGGTTTATGTAGCCTTATTTTTTCAATTTGGTCAACTTTTGACGGAATGATGTCTACCTCTTTTTTCGGCACTGTTTTCGAAGAACCCCCCTTAGGATATAGGTATTCTTATCAAAAGCTAGCCTACGTTGAAACAAGCGATGTTTTAACTCAAAACGGGTTAATGGAAGGTAATCCAATTTTGTTAAAACATAATGAGAGTTTCCGTGTACTAAATGGCGAAGGCGAGCATAGAATCGTTACTTGCGCATCAATGACCGATTCTTTTGTCAACGACGATTATTGGTTGCTTGATAATAAAGTGCTGCTGGCTGGGAATTGGCCAAAAGAAGAGAGAGAAATCGCCCTTCCGACCGGATTGCTCAATTTATATTATGATATTGAGCCGGGAACCGCATGGGAATCTTTTTTGGGCAAAGAAGATAACTTTTTCGAATATAGAGATTCGTATCACATCTGCGGCATTTTCGACGCGCCTATTCCCAATTGGGCTGAGGATCTTTATTTTTTTCTTCGCGGAGGCTATCGAGGAGATGGCGATTTGATCTTTAATGATCAAGATGCCTGCATGTTTGGAGCCAATTATTATTTGGCCGTCGTTTATTCGTTTCGATCATCAGGCGGCTATTATTTTTACCCGCCTACCGAACATAACAAGCAAATTGCGAAATTGGTAGGCCATACATCCGATATCGCTATTGCTACGAAATCATTTTCTACGTCAATAAGCCCGATGGATCGGTTGAATGATTTAGAAACATATTATTGGATAAACGCCTTTGCCTGCATTTGTCTTTTGTCATTTCCGTTTTCTTATTATCTTTCTAATCGCCGAAGGTTTATGCTTTTGCGGTTTGGCGGAATGGCCCGAAATCGCTTGGCTTCTCCTTTGCTGGCCGCCTTTAGCATCGTAATCGGCGGGCCTATATTGCTGGGGCTTGGGCTTGGAATCGGGTTATCTTATTTGATTGAGGCAATATATTTTTCCACATTGATCATGCCTGGGGTCGATTACATCGTTTTCGATTACTCTTCGTTTTTGGTGACGACGCTATTCGGGATTGCCGTCTTGCTTTTGACGTTTGCTTTCCTCTATTTCGTGCTACTGAAAAAGAACTTGGGCAAAGATTTGGCTAAGATTAAGGAAAAATGATTGAACTGAAGGATATTCGCATTGAGTTTAACCGGGTTGTGCTCGACTCTTTTTCCTGTTCGATCGGCGGCGGCATCAATGTTTTGGATGGGGAATCGGGGTCGGGAAAATCGACCATCATCAAATTGATTTTAGGTGAATCAGTGCCGTTTAAGGGAGAGGTAATAGTCCCGAGCGATTTGGTTTTTTCCTATTGTGGGCCCGACGCCTCGCTTATTTACGACAAGACCTTTTTGGACAACCTTCGCCTTTTCTTTGGTTTCGGCCAATTGCCGGAAACCTTATCGAAATTGGCGAATGATATTGGAGCGGCTAGTTTGCTTTCGAAGAAAATCGAAAACTGCTCCGGCGGGGAAAGAAGGAAACTCGAAATCTTGTTTTGCCTTTGCAAGAACGCCGATCTATATATTCTTGATGAGCCGTTTTCCGCCTTAGACGAGGTAAGCAAGTCGGTTTTGCGGGATTTTCTCATCGGTTTTCGGCGTAAAAAGAATTTTCTTATCGTCAACCACGACAAAACCGTCGATTTGCCTTATGATCATCTGGTGAAGATCAAAGGCGGCCGGGCTTTTGAGGAAGGGGATGTTATTCCCTTGTCCCATTCCGCCTCGTCCCATCAGGGAAAAAGGCTCTCCGTGCTTAAAACGGCTTGGTCTTTATTCCGTCAGTGCCGCCTTTCTTCGATTATCGAATCGTTTTTTGCTTTAGCCGGGGTGATTTTATCCTTGCTTGCCATTGCCTGCATCCCATGCGACCAAGCCCATGCCAATCGGAAAATCGTAGAAGCCGATCCATATGCCAGGCAGTTTTATGAGGCTTCCGACGTTTTGGATTTTAAAGAATTCCAATGTTGGCAGGATAACTCCCTTTTGGTTTTCCCGACGGGGAAAGTGGCGAATGAGAGCTTTGTTTCGACCAATGGCTATCTCGTTTCCTACGATGGCCCCGATTTCCTCGTTCTCCACGGGCAAGGCGGAGAATCCGGATTCGCCTTGCAGCCGGATTTCTCATATGAAAAAGATGGGAGCGTCGAGCAATGCCAATTCTCGTTTATCGAAGACGGCGATCCGCGGCTATCGTTTCTTTCTTCCTATCGGCGCTTCGAAAGCATTGGCGAATCGACAATGCTCTTCCTTTGCCCGAAAGAAGAATTGCCTTACGTCGTTTGCTCAATCGTCAACGGCGATTTCATCCACCAATCTTATGTGAAAGACGGACCAGTGTATTCGGAGATGGAACACATTTCCTTGCTTTGCCCAACTTTGGCCTACGGGTTCCTCGAGTATAATGACCGGACATCATCTCACCCATTTTTGACTCCGGAAGACGATTATCGATTTTCTTCTTCCAGGTCCGAGGGCGGATTCGTCAAAACCAATCGCAACCAATGGCAGATACCATGTGAGGAAGGCGAGGATTCGATGAGCTTTGGGGCCTATGCCTATTTCTCTTTCCATTCCGGACTTTTGGGCTATGCCGGCTGCGGTTTGCTGGGAATCGGGAAAGTCGAGGCCTTGGAGAATCTTGAATTTGAAAATTTCGCCCCTTTGGATGTCATCCAATTTGATCCGGGGTGGCTTAAGATTAAACAACTCTATTTCGCGTTGGGGGCCGGCGGCGCGTTTTTCATCTTTGCCATCGTCGCGATATTCGGCGCCGAATCCAAGAGGAAGCGGTTTATCTCCTTGCGGCAGACCCTTATGCATAATGGGGATTCGCATAAAAAGGCTAATCGGAAACTGGCGTTTTCGATCGCCGCTCCTTATTTTCTTGTCCTTTTAGTTTCCTATTTGCTTTATTTCGCTTTGATCCTGCCTTGCGTGAATTATTGGCAGATGTCTTTGGATTATCCGTTAGGTTATGGGTCGATTGGCCCCCTGTATGAAAGGATATCGATGCTTTGGTTCCATTTGCCTTCCTGGTGGTTATTGGCGTTGGTCGCCGGAGCGGCCATATCGCTTATCCAGTTTGCCTTGCTATCCCGGCGGAAGCGCTAGCCTATCCGATCATTATGCGTTCCGACTTGAAGGCCCGGTCGGTAAGGAAGGTGATGATCCCAGTCAATATGAGGTTGGCCAAAACCGTCATCCCAAAGAAAAGGTAATCGATTTGCCCCCTGGCCACCATGGTGAGGCAGGCGCAGGAGTTGATGAAGGGAACGAAGGCAAAGCCGATCGATGAGAGGTCGGCAAAGCTGGGGATAAGGGCGATTAGGACCGCGACCGCCGCCCCCGGGCCTAAATAGCTATTGGCTTCCTTGGTCGATTTGGCAAGGGAGCTTATAAGGGTGGCGAAGCTAATGAAAAGCAGTAGCAGCGACACGACCGCGAAGAAGTAAAGGACGTAGCCGCCGAATCCGATGTTGAGTTTGATGTCGCCAAGCAACTGCGGGGTGGCGAAGATGGTGCAGATGGCGTTGACCGAACCGGAAAGGATGGAAAGCAAAGATAAGGCCAACAGCTTCCCGGCGGCGAATTCGGCGGGGGTGATGGGGGTGGCGAGGACTTTGAGCAAAGTCCCCCTTTCCTTCTCCCCGGCGATCGATTCCGGGCAGATCGAGAGGACGGTGCTATAAAGAATCGAGATTGTGATCATCGGCAAAATAAAGCCGATGACGGTGTTCTCCATAAACGATTCGCTGCCGACGTTGGGGTCGATGCCCTGGTTGAATTGGTAGGTCTTGAAAGTCGCGTCGACGAGGCTAGGCAGAAGGGCGAAGAGGGTCTCCGAGCTCGCCGAGGAGGAGTTGTAATAGGCTTTGACGTCTTTTAGCTCCCCCGAGGAGAAGGTGAAAAGCATGAGTGAGTCGATCTCGCCACTACGCAGCTTATCCATCTCATCTTCGAAAAGGTCGACGGTGTAATACTCAATCGTCGGGGCGGCTTGCTCGGTTTGCGAGAAATAGGTGAGCAAGGTTGCCTCGAATTCCTCGCTTTTGCCTTCTTCGTTGATGGCGATCTTATAGGAATAATCCGGCTCGACTCCCAAATTGGTGAAAACCGAATCGATTACCTGCCCAAGGATAGTGTAGAGGACGAAAATCATGACCCCAGGCAGGAAAAGGGCGCAAAGCATGCGCTTATCGAATAAAAAGCGGCGCATTTCTTTCTTAAAGACCGCAAAAACGCGTTGGAATTTCATATTTCCTCCTCGTGGTAAACCGAGAAAAACGCCTTTTCGACATCCCCCGTCTTCCTAATGTCCTCCATGTCCGCCTCGTAAGCGTTTTCCCCTTTGAGGATGATGAGGACGTGGTCGCAAAGCTTGTCGATGAGGGAGAAGATGTGGGTCGAGACGATGATGGCCTTGCCTTGCTCCCTAAGCGAGGAAAGGTAATCCTCGACCGTCTTGGCGGCGAGGATGTCGAGGCCGTTTGTCGGCTCGTCGAAGATGACGATGTCCGGGTCGTTGATGAGTGAGGCGGCCAATGAGGCCTTTTGCTTCATGCCGGTCGAGAGCTCGCCGATTTTCCTAAAGGCGAAATCGTCGATTCCAAACAAATGGAAAAGCTCTTTTTTCTTTGCCTCGATTTGCTCTTTGCTTAAGCCGTATAAGGCGCCGAAGAAGGAGAAGGTGTAATCGGGCGTGAAGGCCGGGTCGAGGCGGAGGTCGCTGGTTAGGAAGCCGATCTTGGCCCGCAGATGTCCGCTATCCTTGGTGAGTCTCTCCCCAAAGATGGTTATTTCCCCTTCGCTAGGCGAGATGAGCCCGGAAAGCATCCTGAGCGTCGTGGTCTTGCCAGCCCCGTTTGGGCCCAATAGCCCGAATATCTCGCCCCGGCGGAGCGATAAAGACAAATTTGAGACGGCCAAAAATGTCTTTTCCCCGTTTTTCCTTTTCTTCCGGGGGAGGGCGAAGCGCTTCGAAAGGCCTTTCGCCTCGAGGATCGTTTCCTTTTCCATTGCCTATTTGTTCCTTTTCACTTCTTCGGATACCACGTCGTAGATCGAGATAACCCCAAGCATCGCCTCTTCCTTCTTCCCGTGCTCGGTGACGATTATCAGCCCAAGCCGCTTATCCCCTTCGATTTGGGAAAAAGCCCTTTCGGCGTAGGCCATCGGCTCATTCCTCCCCATGAAGACGAAGCGTTTGGAATGGTTATCGAGGGCGAAGAGGGATTCATATTCGCCGATGGTCATCTTGGCCTTCGTCCCCTTTTCTAGTTGCTCGCCCATTATCTGCAATAGCTTCCCGGCGGTGATGATGCCCTGCACCCTTTTCCTTTCATCGACGATCGGGACGTAGGTGACGCCATGCCGGGCGAAGTTGACGATGGGCAGTTGCAATGGGTCGAGGGAGGTGTAGGCGATCACGTCCTTGGTGGCGATGTCCAAACACGTTTTGCGCATCCGGATGAGGATTTCCTCCAAGTCGTCGCAGACCAAGCTCGACACCGCGACCGGGTAGCCGCCGCCATATTCCTCGTGGCTTAGGTAGTTGCGGATTTGCCGGTATTCGTCGAATTGCTCGTAGTATTTTTTCTTATAGTAGCCATAAAGGGACGAATTGGTGTCGCGGATCGTCTCCAACTGCCGGTATAGGTTAAGGAAGCGGTCTGTCGTCTGCTTGGTGTATTCCATTGTCTTTCCTTCCTAAATAGTAGCAATTTTTCCGCCCTTAGGCTACAAAGCAAGGCCGGATTGCCCTTGTTTTACATTGATTTGATAAAGAGTAGACTTAGGGAAGGAGGATTTAGCCATGAAGAAATACCTATTCGCGATCTCGCTGACCTTGATGTTCGGCGGGATGATGCTAATCGGCCTAGGGCAAATCGCCGAGGCCTGCAAAACAACCTATTACGTCAACCTCTGGGCGACGGGGGCCGGGGCCGTTTTGGGAGCCGTCGGGCTCATTGCCAGCCTGGTGATCGCCTTAGTCAACATCAAGAAGAAAGGCGAATAGCCATTACCGAAAGGGAAACCCCGATGGATTCGGCATTAAGCCTTCTTAACATTTTCATATCGGTAATTAGCCGCCCTAAAAGCGTTGAAACCCCGATGCCATCTTTATAAAATTAACGTCGTTGCCAGCGGAATGCATGGAGGTCATATATGCCAATCCGTCATGAAGTCAAAGAAGGGGTGGAGAGCATTTGCGACCAATACGCGAATGAGCCTTCCCCTTTGATGATGATCCTTTCAGCCGTTCAGAAGAAATACGGCTACATCCCCTTGGAAGTCCAGGAGATTATCTCAAGCAAAACCGGGATACCCGTCGCCGAGATCTACGGCGTCGTCACCTTCTATTCTTTCTTCTCGCTTAAGCCGAAGGGGAAATACGTCCTCGGGGTGTGCCTTGGGACGGCCTGCTACGTCAAAAACTCCCAAGCCATCGTCGACAAGTTCTCGGCTTTGCTTAACATAGCCCCCGGGGAGACGACCGAGGATGGGCTTTTCACCATCGAGGCCGTCCGCTGCATCGGGGCCTGCGCCCTCGCCCCGGCCATGACGATCAACGGGAAGGTCTACCCGAAGGTGACCCCGGATCAGGTTGGCCAAATCATAGAAGAGTACCGGAAAATGGAAACGGAGGGCAATTGAATGGACCGCATCACCTCAAAGGAATCGCTTGAGAAAAGCATAAAAGTCTGCACCGAGGAGCTTTCCAAAAAGCTAAGCGGGGCAAACGGCAAACGGGCGGTCGTCGTCTGCGGCGGCACCGGTTGCATCGCCAACGGGGCGATCGACATCCAAAAGGAGCTCGAGGACCAGATCAAGGCCGCCGGGCTCGAGGATAAAGTGACCGTCAACCACGTCGGCTGCTTCGGCTTCTGCTCCCAAGGCCCCTTCGTCAAGATCTTCCCCGAAGACACCCTTTATAGGGCCGTCAAGGTCAGCGACGTCAAGCAGATCGTCGAGGAGGACCTTCTCGGCGGGAAGGTTTGCGAGAACCTCCTTTACGTCGACCCCGTCACCCACGAGAAAGTCGTTCGCCAAGACGACATCAACTTCTACAAAAAGCAAGTCCGGGTCGCCCTCCATGGCTGCTCGCTCATCAACCCCGACCTACTCGAGGAATCCCTTGGCTATGACGGCTTCAAGGCCTTGAAGAAGGTTTTGACCGAGATGACCCCCCAACAAGTCATCGACGAGGTTTTGGCCTCGGGCCTTCGCGGCCGCGGCGGGGCTGGCTTCCCGACTGGGAGGAAATGGCAATTCGCCGCCAACGTGCAAGCCGATCAGAAATACATCGTCTGCAACGGCGATGAAGGCGACCCCGGCGCGTTCATGGACCGCTCCATCCTCGAGGGCAACCCCTTCGAGGTCATCGAGGGCATGATGATCGCCGGCTATGCCTTCGGCGCCTCCAAAGGCTATTTCTACGTAAGGGCCGAATACCCGGTCGCGGTCGAAAGGCTCGAAAGGGCCATCAAGGACATGGAGGCCGTCGGGCTGCTTGGGGATAACATCCTCGGTACGGGCTTCTCCTTCCGCGCTTATTTGAGGCTTGGCGCCGGCGCCTTCGTCTGCGGCGAGGAAACCGCCCTCCTCAACTCAATCGAAGGGAAGCGGGGCATGCCCCGTCCGCGCCCGCCCTTCCCGGCCATCAAGGGCCTTTGGGGCAAGCCGACCTGCGTCAACAACGTCGAAACCCTCGCCACCGTCCCCTACATTATAAGGGTCGGAGCGGAGGAATACGCCAAGATGGGCACCGAGAAGAGCAAAGGCACGAAGGTTTTCGCCCTCGGCGGAAAGATTAACAACGTCGGCTTAGTGGAGGTCCCGATGGGCACGACCCTAAGGACCCTCATCTTCGACATCGGCGGGGGCATCCCCGGCGGGAAGAAGTTCAAGGCCATCCAAACCGGCGGCCCCTCCGGCGGATGTTTGACCGAGAAAGACCTCGACACCCCAATCGACTACGATTCGCTAGTCGCCAAGGGCTCGATGATGGGCTCTGGCGGAGCCATCGTCATGGACGAGGACAACTGCATGGTCGACGTCGCCCACTTCTACATGGACTTCATCTGCTCTGAATCCTGCGGGAAGTGCTCGCATTGCCGCATCGGCACCAAGCGCCTATTCGAGATGCTCACCTCCGTCACCAACGGAACCGCCACCCCGAAGACGCTTGACGACATGCAATATCTCGCCACCGTCATCAAAAACGGCGCGCTATGCGCATTGGGGCAAACCGCCGCCAACCCGATTCTCTCGACCATGGTCAACTTCCCCGAGGAATACAAGGCCCACGTCGAGGAGAAGAAGTGCCCGGCCCACGTCTGCAAGAAGCTCATGCGCTACGTCATCGACCCCAATCTTTGCAAGAAGTGCTCTCTTTGCGCCCGCAATTGTCCGGTCAGCTGCATCCACGGCGTCGTTGGGAAGGAACCTTACGTCATCGACCAGAGCAAGTGCATCAAATGCGGCTCCTGCATGTCGGGCTGCCGCTTCCACGCCATAATCAAGGAATAAGGAGGGGAAGACAATGGAAAAAGAAATCACGATCAAGATCGAGGGGCGCGAATATTCCGTCCCCGCCGACCTCACCATCCTTGAAGCGGCCAGGAAGCTTGGCTACAACATCCCGACCCTTTGCTATTGGAACCATGGCCACAACTCCTTGGCCTCCTGCCGCGTTTGCCTAGTCGAATTGAAGTCGGTCAGGGGATCGCGGCTGGTCGCCTCCTGCGTCTACCCGGTCTCCGAGTGCGACGCCTCCAAGGGCTTTGAGATCAAAATCTCCTCGCCCATGGCCATCGATGCACGCCGCACCTCGGTCGAGCTGCTTCTGTCCAACCATTCCAAGGATTGCCAGACCTGCGTCAAAAACGGCCAGTGCGAATTGCTCCACGTCGCCAACCTCACCGGGGCGAGAAGCTCGCAATTCCTCGGCGAACACACCAAAACCACCTATGACGACGTCGCCCCCGGCATCGTCCGCGACACCAGCAAATGCATCCTTTGCGGCCGTTGCATAGAGAAGTGCAAGGAAGCCCAGGGCATCGGCATACTCGGCTTTGAGCAGCGGGGCTTCAACACCATCGTCGGCCCGGCCGAGAACCGCAGCTTCGCCTCCGTTCCTTGCCTTCAATGCGGGCAGTGCATCGAGGTTTGCCCGACCGGAGCTCTTTCCGAGAAGCGGGAGATCGACAAAGTCGACCAGGCCATGCACGAAGGCAAATACGTCATCGTCCAAACCGCCCCGGCCGTCAGGGCCGCCATCGCCGAGGAATTCGGCCATCCGATTGGCAGCCAAAACGGGACCGGCAAGATGGTCGCCGCCCTCCACCGGCTTGGCTTCTACCGCGTCTTCGACACCAATTTCGGGGCCGACCTCACCATCATGGAGGAAGCCCAGGAACTGCTCAACCGCATCAAAAACGGCGGAACCCTCCCCCAAATCACCTCCTGCTCCCCCGGATGGGTCAACTACATGGAATACTTCTATTCCGACCTAATCCCCAACGTCTCTACCTGCAAATCGCCGCATGAGATGGAAGGGGCCATCATCAAGAGCTATTTCGCCTCCACCCACGGCCTAAAGCCCGAGGACATCTTCGTCGTCTCCATCATGCCCTGCACCGCCAAGAAGTACGAGGCCAAGCGGCCCGAGAACGCGGCGGTCAATGGCCTCCCCGACGTCGACGCCGTCCTCACCACCCGCGAGCTCGCGGTCTTAATCCGCCGGGCCGGCTTGCTTTGGGATGAGCTGCCCGAGGAGGAATTCGACAACGACCTGCTTGGCGAATACACCGGGGCCGGCGCCATCTTCGGCGTCACCGGCGGGGTCATGGAAGCGGCCCTTCGCACCGCCTACCACACCCTTACCGGCAAGGAATACGACAAAATCGAGTTCACCGAGGTGCGGGGCCAAAACCCGGTCAAGGAAGCCGAAATCGACATCGCCGGCACCAAGATAAAGGTGGCCGTCGCCTCGGGGATGAAAAACGCCAAGCCGCTGCTAGACGAAATAAGGGCGGGCAAGTCGCCTTACGCCTTCATCGAGATCATGGGCTGCCCTGGCGGTTGCATCAACGGGGGCGGACAGCCTTTCGTCAAACCCAACCTCATCCCCAACCAAGGGGCCGACATCCTCGACAAGTATCGGGAGAAGCGGGCCGCCATCCTCTATTCGATCGACGAGGGGAAGCATATCCGCCAGTCCCACAACAACCCCGACATCCAAAAGCTTTACAAGGATTACCTTGGATCGCCTTGCGGCGGGGTCGCCGAGGAGCTGCTCCACACCCATTACGTCAAAAACCGCGAAACATTCCCCGCGGCAAAGAAGTAAGAAAGGGTATAATGGGGGTCGGCTAAAAGCCGGCCCTTTTGAATTTATGCGCACCGATATCATATTTGATTTGGACGGGACCCTCCTCCGCACCCTGCCCGACATCCGCCACGCCATCAACAAAGCCCTTTCCGATTGCGGCTACCCTTATCGCTACTCGCTTAAGGAGTCGCGCCTGCTCATCGGCAACGGGGCCGACACGCTCGTTAGGCGGGCCTTGAGGGAAAAAGGCGACGACGAGGAGGCTTTCGCCGCGCTTAAGGCCAAGTACATGCCTTATTACGCGGCCATGCAAAATGACCACGCCAAGCCCTATAACGGCATCAAGGGGGTCCTAAGCTACCTCAAGGACAAAGGGTGCCGCCTATTCGTGTGCACCAATAAGCCCGCTAAACTCGCCCGCGAGGTGGTCGAAATCCATTTTGGGAAGCTTTTCGAGGCCGTCGTCGGCCATGAGGAGGGGGCTCCGGTCAAACCCGATCCGACCATCGTCAACTCCCTTCTTTCCGCCTATTCGATCAAAAAGGAGGAGGCGCTTTTCGTCGGCGACTCCGCAGTCGACGTCGACACCGCCCGTAACGCCCTTTTGCCGTGTTGCTTGGTGAAGTGGGGCTATGGCCAATACAAGAAGGGGCTTTTGGAGAAGGCCGATTACGTCATCTCCAAACCCAAGGAGCTTATCGCGATCGCGTTGAGGTGAAAAAATGGGAAACATCGTCTTATTCAATTCTTACGGCGGGAAGATGGAGGAATTCGTCCCCATCGAGCCTGGGAAGGTTTCGATTTACGTCTGCGGGCCGACCGTCTATAACCACCCCCACATCGGGAACATGCGCCCGGCCATCGTCTTCGACGTTTGGCGCCGGCTTTTCCTTCACGATGGCTATAAGGTCACCTACGTCTCCAACTACACCGACGTCGACGACAAGATCATCAATCGCGCCGCCGAGCTTGGCATAAGCGAGAAGGAGCTCACCGACTCGATCATCGGCGAATACCGTTCCCTAATCGACGAGCTTGGGTCGATGCAGCCAGACGTCACCCCGACCCCAACCGCCTACATGGACAAGATCATCGCCTATATCGAGGACCTAATCGCCTCTGGGCATGCCTATGTCGCGGGCGGGGACGTCTATTTTCGGGTCGCCTCCATCCCCCATTATGGCGAACTTTCCGGCAATACGGTCGATTCGCTTCTTTCCGGCGCCCGGATCGAGGTCAATTCCGATAAGGAAAGCCCCGTCGACTTCGCCCTTTGGAAGCAAACGAGCAAGGGGATCCGCTTCGACTCGCCTTGGGGCAAGGGACGCCCAGGCTGGCATAGCGAATGCTGCGTCATGATCGACTCGCTTTTCAAAAAAGAACACGGCTACATCGACATCCATGGAGGCGGGTTCGACCTTAAGTTCCCCCATCACGAAAACGAAATCGCCCAATCCCGGGCCCATAACGGCAACCCCTTGGCCCGTTATTGGCTCCACAACGGCTTCATCAACATCGATGAGGAGAAGATGTCGAAGTCGCTTGGCAACGTTTTGCTGGCCAAAGACGTCATCGCCGAATACGGGGCCATGCCCTTTCGCCTAATGGTCCTTTCCGCCCATTACCGGGCTCCCCTTAACTTCACCGTCGAGACCATCGCCGAGGCCAAGAAAAACTACGAAAGGCTGCAAAGCTGCTACCGTTCCTTGGCGATATCCTTGCAAATCAATGGCGAAGACGTCGAAAACGCCCCGATTGTCGAAGACGACGATTTCATGGCCGCTTTGCGGGATGACCTCAACACGCCAAACGCCCTGACCGCCGTCTATTCGACTTTGAAATCCGCCAACCAGCAACTTCGCAAAAGCGCCACCCCCGTCTCTGAGCTAATGCAAACATTCGGCAAAATCCGCCTATATTCACAAACCCTCGGTTTGAATGTAAAATATCCGCATCTGGGGAAACAGGGTCAAGACCTCTACGCCGCCTATCATAAGGCCAAGGAAGAAAAGGATTACGCCAAAGCCGACGCGATAAGGAAGGAGATCGCCGACCTCGGGTTCTGGATGGTTTGAGGCAGCTAGATGACCAGCATCGACGAATTGATCATAAGATGGTTCAACACCGACTTCGGGATGAACTTTTCTGGCGGCATCGTCGGCAACCTCCTGCTCATCTTCCTTTGCCTATTGGCGACCGTCCTCTTCTCCGGCGTCATCGGGTTTGAGCGCGAGTACTATGGGCACGCCGCCGGGCTTAGGACCCACCTCCTCATCTCGCTTGGCTCTTGCCTTGTCATGATCATCTCGATATATGGCTTCGCCTTTTGGGACGAGGGCGGTGGCACCCGCGACCCGGCCAGGCTCGCCGCCCAGGTCATCCCGGGCATCGGCTTCCTCGGCGCCGGGACCATCGTCAAAAACGGCGTCTCGGTCCGCGGATTGACCACGGCCACGACCCTTTGGGTGTCGATGGCCATCGGCATCGCCTGCGGCTCAGGTTGCTTCGTCATCGCCGGGATCGCCACTTTGGTTTGCTTCGCCGTCTTGGTGCTCCTTAGGAAGTTCGAGACGTTTGCCTCGCGGAAGAACCCGATATTGCTTCTTGTCTTCCCAAGCGACCGCCCGGTCATGAAGGATATCCTTTTGATCGCGAGCCGTTATGGCATCGCCATCCGCGACACCAGCAGCGAGCTCATCACCTATCAGGAGAATTCGGCCATCCGGATGGTTTTGCGCCTTGCCTACGCGACCAATTCCTCGGTTTCGGCTTTCGCCGATGAGCTTAGGATGTCGGTAAAGCCCCTTGAGCTTAAGGTGTCGACCGAGTTCTAGGCTATTGCAAAAGGAAAATCATGAGTATAATTATTTACGGCAAAAACGCCGTCCGGGAATCCGTGGCCTCCGGTCGGGCCGAGAAGGTCAAGACCTTGGCCAAGTGGGGCAAAGACCCCATCGTCGCGGAAGCTCGGAAAAGAATGATTCCGGTCGAGTTCGCCTCCGAAAGCGAGCTGACCCGGATGGCCAGAAACCCCTCCCATCAGGGATTTGCGGCCATCTGCAAGGATTTCTCCGCCTGCCCCTTTGAGGATTTTTTGTCTCTTGGCAAGAAGGAGCCGTTGCTTCTCATGCTAGATGGCATCGAAGATCCCCATAACATGGGGGCGATATTGCGCTCCGCCGATGCCTTCGGCGTCGACGGGGTCATCATCAAGAAGCGGGGCAACGCCCCCCTCAACGCGACCGTCGCCAAGATCTCTACCGGGGCCATCAACTACGTGAAGGTGGCCGAGGTGGCCAACCTGAGCTTTGCCATCAAAAAGCTTAAGGAGGCCGGTTACTGGATCGTCTCTAGCGACGGGGAGGCCAAAGCCTCCTACGACGAGGTCGACTACCATTGCCCGATCTGCCTTATAGTCGGCAGCGAGGGCTTTGGCATCTCCCGGCTTCTATTGGAGAACTCCGATTTCGTGGTCAAGATACCGATGCATGGGCACGTCAATTCGCTCAACGCCTCGGTCGCGACCGGCATCTTCCTTTCCTTCATCTCCCATTCCCGGGCCAAGCCGCTTGCCGATTAGGAGGCTTTTTATGCCCGACACTGCCTATTCGCCTTTAAGCGACGAAGAGCTTTTGCTCCGTTACCGCTCCGCCGATTTGCTAGCCCGCGATGAGCTCTCGGTCCGCTACTTCAGGTCGCGCCGCTTCCACCTAAGCAAAGCCGCTCCCTCGCTTGTCGGGGTGCTTGACGATTGGACCTTCAACGAGGTTTTCTTCAACGCCTACTTGGCGGCCGAGTCGAGTTTTCGCTTCGGGGAGGGGCGCTTCATCTCCTTCTTCCAGGTCATTCTCGGCCACGAGGTGGCCAAGGAAGCGGACAAGGTCATCAAGGAGTCATCTTCCAGGCAATGGGTTTACTTCGATAAGCCCGATCCCGAGGATGGCCATTATTACCTCCATGACATAATCCCCGACGGGTCGAGCCTAAATGACCCCAAGGCTTTCTCCATCTACGCCGAGACCCTATTGGAGCTAGGCAAGCTACCCAAAGGGATAAAGCCGGAGGCGGTCGTCGTCTCGACGATGCTTAGCGACGGCTATTCCTTAGAGGAAGCCGCCTCCTTCCTCGGCTTGGTGCCTAGCAACGCCAGGATGATGGCCTATAGGTTCCGCAAATGGGCGAAGAAGGTGATCGCCGAGGTGAAATCTGACAAGGCGATGGCCAAGCTTGAGCTTGCGTTAAGCAAGATTTGACAAGAAGGGGATTAAGGCGTAGCCTTTACACGCTGAAAGGATTAGGATATGTCAAGGGTAAAGGTTTTTTTGGTTTGCAGCGAGTGCCTTAGCCGGAACTACACCCTCACCAAAAAGAAGGAAGACCCCGAACGCCTAAGCCTAAGCAAGTATTGCCCGCATTGCGGCAAGCATACGCTCCATAAGGAGAGCAAGTGAGAAAGGAGCCTCAATGGGACCTGTCAAGTACACCAAGGAAGTCATCAAGGAAGGCAAGCGCATCCGCTGGCCGAAGCGGGATATCCTTGTCCCGACCATCATCGTCGTCATCTGCATCGCGGCCTTCGCCGCCATCTTCCTCTCGCTTGAGGACCTCACCGCCGCCTCCTTGATCCAGCAGCTGCGGGACGCTTTCGGAGGGAATTAAGCAATGGCCAGCCAAATCCAGGACAAGCAGTGGTACATCGTCACCGCCTACGCCAATAGCGAAAACCGCGTTGCCGAGAACATCGAGCGGCGCAAAGTCAGCATGAACATGGAAGACCGCATCTTCCGCGTCCGCGTCTGCAACCAGGAGGTCCCCGAGCTCAAAGACGGGCTCCCGACCGGGAAAACCAAGATCAAAAACCTTTATCCAGGCTACATCTACGTCGAGATGATCATGGACGATGAGGCTTGGTATGTCGTCCGCAACACCCCGGGCGTCACCGGCATCGTCGGCTCATCCGGCGGCGGACAAAAGCCGACCCCGGTCCCGACCGAGGAGATGGAGCCGGTCCTTAAGCGGCTTGGCATCGTCGACAAGGCGATGTATGACCGTTACCACCAAGGCGACCGGGTCCGGGTCATCCACGGCCCGCTCGAGGGAACCGAGGGCACCATCGACACCATCGACGTCGAAACCGGCCATATGCGGGTCAACACCGTCTTCTTCGGCCGCGTCACCCCGGTTGAGGTCGAGTTCTCCGAAGTCGAGAAGATATAGCAAAAAGCCCCGAGGCTTGCCGCCTGGGGGCTTTTTTAGTCGCAGTTTTCCTTTCTTATCCTCTCCATCGCCTCCTCGATTCCGAGGAAGTAGGGGACGCTTTTAAGCAGGAAGAACCCTTTGCCGAGTATTTCCCGGTATAGCCGCCCGAATTCCTCACTGAGGACTAGGAATATGATCTCAGCTAGCCGGGTTGGGTGGATTTCCTGGGTTTGCCCATAGACGAGGTTGGTGAGTTCGTCGCAGGTTATGGCCACCAGCTTCCCGGCGGAATCGGAATAGCAATTGAGGATCGAGGGCTCGGTTTTGGAGACGAAGCGGATGTAATCCCTAAGCGGGCTTTTCCCAAGCGCGAAGTCCCCGCCGGAGATGAATACCCGGATTTGGGCGGCTTCGTCTTTGGCTTCGGAAGGATTGAAGTCGGCCCCGATGTCTTTGGCGATCGAGAGGCTTATCTCCCTTCCGGCGTCTTGTTTGCAATAGATGTTGTCTAGCAAAAAGCAGCAGGCCCCGATTATCTGATGGGCCTCGTGGACGGTTTTGCTCGGCAAGGGCAGATTGAGCCAGGAGGACAATGCGTAATCGAAGGCATCGGTTAGCTCCAAGTAGGCGTGTTCGGCTTGTTTCATTTCTTTTTCCTCCGCCTTATCTTCCCTTTTTTCCTTTCTTTTGCAAAGAAAGAAATGACGGGGCAAGGGAAAATCGGGGCAAACCCGGCGTCAAGGGCGCGGATTCGTCTATACTATTACTATGCTTTTCCTGCTTTGCTCCGATCTCCATGGCTCAGATGCGGGGGCCTTGCTCTTAAAGAGGGCGGTGGACCGCCATTCCCCCGATTGCCTGATATTGCTTGGCGACATCCTCCATGGGCATTTGGGGGACAAGGAGCTTTTCCTTAGCCTCCTAAGCGGGCTAAGCGTCCCCATTATGGCGGTTAAAGGCAATTGCGATTACCCCTCCGATGAGCAGCGGCTCGGCTTCCCGTTGCCCGAGAAGCTTTGCCTTCCCTTATTTGGGAGAAAATGCCATTTCAGCCATTATCCGCCCACAGGGCGACTTGACGGCGGGCTTTATTTCCATGGCCATACCCACGTGAAGGCCCTTTTTGAATTAGACGGTTCCATCATTTGCTGCCCCGGCTCGATTTCCTATCCCCGGGATGGTCTTCATTCCTATGCCTTGCTTAGCGATGGCCTAATCGCCCTTTATGATGCCGAAAACGGGCAGAAGATCGGGGAAAAGGCGTTTTAGGTTTTTTGCAGGTAAACAAATATGAACGTATTTTCATTTTTGCCCTTGATTATATGAATGGTGGCTCATATAATGGCCTCGGCAAATATGAATTGCCATTCATTTTAGGAGGTCAGTTATGTCGAAGATGCCAAGCGACGAGATAATCGACAAGATGGAGACGATGCTCAACATCGCGAGCGATTTCACCCGCCTCAAAATCATGTATGCCATAAGCGAGGGGGAGAAAAACGTCACCGAGATCGTCAAGGAGGTGGGGGCCTCCCAATCCTTGGTCAGCCATCAGCTTTCCGTGCTTAGGAAAAACAACCTCGTGAGGACGCGGAAGGAGGGGACCTCGGTTTTCTATTCCCTTAGCGACGAGCACGTCGTCAAGCTCCTCGACCTCGTTTGCGAGCACGCGGGGGAGATGTGAGGATGGAAAAGGCTAGGAAAAGGGAGGTTATATTCCTCCTTGTAAGGGCGGTTTTGTCCTTAACTCTCCTTTTGATTGGGGTAACTTGGGTAAACGAAGACAATTACCCCCTTTACGCGAACGCGATCGTCATGGTTTCCTCCTATTTGCTTATCTCCTACGACGTCTACGTCAAAGCCTTCCGCGAGATATTCCTTGAGAAAAACCCATTCAACGAATGCACCCTGATGATCCTCGCCTCCATCGGGGCCTTCGCCCTAAGGGCCTTTGGGAGGGAATACAACGAATTCATGGAAGGCGTCTTGGTCATTTTGCTTTACCAAGTCGGCGAGTTCTTCGAGGATCTGGCCGAGGATAAATCGAAAGAAGCCATCACCAAGGCCATCGATCTGCGGGAGGAGAAGGCGTTAGTGAGGGTCGGCGAACGCCTTGTATCCAAGAAAGCCGAGGAAATAGAGGAAGGCGATCTATTGCTCATCAACGCCGGGGGCAAGATTCTTTGCGACGGCTTAGTCGAGGAGGGGGCGGGGCAAGTCGATGAGTCGTCCTTGACCGGGGAATTCGCCCCGATTTCCAAATCAAAAGGCGACCGCGTCAGCTCAGGCACCTTATTGTCATCGGGGCATTTGGCCGTCCGCGCCGAGAAAGCCTATTGCGACTCAACGGTCGCTAAGCTCCTCGATTTGGTTGAGCATTCGGCGCAAAAGAAAAGCAAGGCGACCCGCTTCATCGCCAAATTCGCCAAATACTACACCCCGATCGTCATGGCCTTGGCGTTGCTCGTCGCCGTGGTGCCGCCTCTTTTCCTTGGGATTAGCGATGGGGCGACCTGGGTGTCCTGGATCAGGACGGCCCTCGTCTTCCTTGTCGTCTCCTGCCCCTGCGCCGTCGTCATCTCGGTCCCCTTGGCCTATTTTTCCGGGCTTGGCCTGGCCTCTAGAAGCGGCATCCTCGTCAAGGGGGCGGCCTATTTCGACCAGCTTAACGAACTTGCCCACATCGCCTTCGACAAAACCGGCACCTTGACCGAAGGGAGGTTCAAGGTCGTCTTTGCCCATCCGGAAGGAATAGGGGAAAGCCTTTTCAACGAATACCTTTCCGCCGCCGAGCACGTCTCCTCCCACCCAATCGCCGCTTGCCTTAAAAAGCTTAGCCCAATCGACGAGGACTCCCTTTCTGAGATGGAAGACGTCCCCGGAGAAGGCTGCTTCGCCACCTATAAGGGGCACCGCCTATTCGCCGGGAAGATGAAGGAGATCGAAAGCGTCAAGGGCGAGGGAACCGCGGTCGGGCTGCAGGTCGATGGGGAGTATCGGGGGTATTGCCTGCTTGGGGATTGCCTAAAGGAAAACTCGGCCTCGGCCATCGCTAAGCTTAATTCGCTTGGCCTCCATACCATCCTCCTTTCCGGGGATAAGCCCGAGCAGGCGGGGAAAGTCGGGTCATCTCTTGGCATCCAAACCGTCAAAGGCGGCCTTAAGCCGGAGGAAAAAGTCGCCGCCTTATCGGATTTGATTAGCAAGGGAGACGGGCGGGTCGCCTATGTTGGGGACGGGATAAACGACGCCGCCTCCATCGCCTTAAGCGACGTTGGCGTCGCCATGGGCGGATTGGGCTCGGACGCGGCCGTGGAAAACGCCGACTGCGTCATCCTAAACGACGACCCCAAGCAAGTCGTCGTCTTGCTTAAAGTCGCTAGGAAAACGAAAAACCGGGCCATGTTCAACATCGCCGTCTCCTTGATCGTGAAGGCTGCGGTCATGGTCCTATCGGTCATCGCCTCGGCGACGGGGGCCTTCGTCTTGCCCCTTTGGGTTGGGGTCTTATCCGACTCCGGATTGGCCTTGCTCATGATCCTCTCCTCCCTCCTATTGGGCTTTGAGAAGGTCAGGGCCGATTAAAAAAATACAGCTTAATGGAATTCCGTCAACCAACCGCATCTGGTTCGTTGGCGGATTTTCCGTTTTTCAAACCTTTGCCTACCTTTTTGCATCCTTTGTTTATGCAAATCAGCCTACTTTTGCCAATCGTTCGCAATATCCAAACCAGCAAAAATTAAACGTCAATAGAAAACATTGTTGATCGATTTTAGGCAAAAAGCGCTTGCCTAGGGGTCCACACGCGCCTATACTATGCGAGCGCGTTTTTGGCAAAGCGCGTTATGCGTGGAAGGGTAGACGAAGCCCGCCATACCACTGCATGCAACCCAGAAAAGGAGTTAGACATGAGCAAGAAAATCGTCAAAGTCGTCAAGATGGAACTCCCAGGCGGGGAGGCCCATCCCGGACCGAAGCTGGCCTCAGCCGGCGTCGTCATGAACAAATTCTGCACCGACTTCAACGCGAAGACCGGCGACAGAAGGGGCGAAACCGTTCCGGTCATCATCACCGCCTACGAGGACAAGTCCTACGACTTCGTCATCAAGACCAGCCCGGTCGCCGAGAGGATCCTCAAGGCCGCCGGCATCAAGAAAGGCTCCGGCAACGCCAAAACCGTCGTCGGCCACATCAGCCAAGCCCAGCTTGAGGAAATCGCCAAGTACAAGCTTCCCGACTTCAACACCGAAGACCTCGAAGCCGCCAAGAAGATCGTCGCCGGCACCTGCAAGCAGATGGGCATCGCCATCGACAAGTGATAGGGGACCCGAACAATGAAAAAGTACAGCAAGAACTACCGCAAGGCCCTCGAACTCGTCGAGAAAGGCAAGGTCTACGAGCTCTCCGAGGCCGTTAAGCTCGTCAAGCAAACCAGCTTCACCAAATTCGACGCCTCGGTCGACGTGAGCTTCAACCTCAACGTCAACCCGACCCTCGCCGACCAACTCATCCGCGGCACCATCACCTTGCCGCATGGCAACGGCACCACCAAGCGCGTCCTCGTCGTCACCAACACCAAGACCGACGAGGCCAAGGAAGCCGGCGCCGACTTCGTTGGGGGGAAGGACATCCTCGAGAAGATCCAGCGCGAGAACTGGTTCGGGTTCGATGTCATCGTCGCCACCCCGGACATGATGGGCGAGCTCGGGAAGATGGGCCGCCTCCTCGGCCCCAAAGGCTTGATGCCGAACCCCAAGACCGGGACCGTCACCATGGACGTCAAAACCGCCGTCACCGAGATCAAGAAGGGCAAAATCGCCTACCGCGTCGACCGCGATGGCAACCTCGCGATGCCGATCGCCAAGGTCTCCTTCTCCGATTCCGATCTCCTCGACAACCTCTCGGCCGTCTGCGACCACATCGTCCGCAGCCGCCCCTCGACCGTCAAGGGCACCTTCATCGTCAAGGCCGCCATCTCGACCACGATGGGCCCGGCCGTCGAAATCACCTTCCCGGGCCGCAACTAAGGCTAGGGAAACACCCAAATACGGTGAATCGCTTCGTATACCTAAGATAGCCGGGGGCAAGTGCCTTAAAAACCCACCCTGCTGAGGTAAGAGAATTCACGAATACCCGCTAGTTATATTGAAGCTTCACATATATCCGACAAAGAAAGGAGGTAGTCACATGAATCAGCAAGCTCTGCAAGCTAAGAAGGACGCCGTCGCCGAGATCAAAGACTCGTTTGGCAAATGCGCTTCCTTCACGGTCGTCTCCTACCAGGGGCTGACCGTCGCCGAGATCCAGGAACTCCGCAAGACCCTCCACGGGGTCGGGGCCACCATCACCGTCTACAAGAACACGATGGTCCGCCGCGCCCTCGCCGAGATCGGGGCCCCTGACTTGGGGAACGTGCTCGAAGGCCCGAACGGATTCGTCTTCTCCGAAGACCTCTCCAAAGGCCCGAAAGCCCTCGCCAAGTTCTCGCGCTTCCACGAATCCCTCGTCATCAAAGGGGGAATCGCCGAAGGCCAGGTCCTCGATGCCGCCAAGGTCAAAGAGATCGCCAAGCTCCCGGACAAGAACGGGCTACTCGCCATGTTGCTATCGTGCTTGAACGCACCCATCACCAGCTTCGCCGCCACCGTCAAAGCGGTTGCCGACAAGCAGTCCCCGGCCAGCGCCGAGGCAGCCAACTAACGTAGGAGGAAAACCACAATGGCTAAGCTTACCAAAGAAGAAATCATCGCCTCTTTGAAAGAGTACACCGTGCTCGAACTCAACGACCTAGTCAAGGCCGTCGAAGAGGAATTCGGCGTCACCGCCGCCGCCCCGGTCGCTTCCGCCGCCCCGGCCGAGGAAGAAGGCCCGGTCGCCAAGGGACCGACCGAGGTCTCCCTCATCCTCAAAGGCCTCGGCACCGGCTCGAAGGTCGCCATCATCAAAGCCGTCCAGGCCATCACCGGCCTCGGCTTGCTCGACGCCAAGAAGCTCGTCGACGCCGCCCCCTCGCCCGTCAAGGAGCACATCTCCCCGGTCGAGGCCGAGGAGCACAAGAAGGCTCTTGTCGCCGCCGGCGCCGAAGTCGAGATCAAGTAATCTCGCCCTCACCAAAACCAATGCCCGCCCTAGGCCTATGGCCTGGGGTGGGTTATTGCGCTTAAAAAGGCGAAAGGAATACAGGGAAAATGCCGCAATACTTCGATAACGACGATGCCGTAAAAAGCCATCCGACCCTCTATTCCGCGATCGTCCTCGGGCGGTCATTCACCTTCGAAAGCGATGCCGGGGTCTTTTCCAAAGCCGGCCTTGATGATGGTAGCAGATTGCTGCTTGAAACCATCGCCAAGACCGATCTTGGGACCAACATCCTCGATCTCGGCTGCGGGGTTGGGCCAATCGGCCTGATCCTCGCCTCCTTCGATCCCGCTAGACGCCTCGTTCTCGCCGACGTGAGCCGCCGGGCCCTAGACCTCGCGCGGAAAAACGCCGCCTCC
Organism: Candidatus Alloenteromonas pullistercoris; assembly: GCA_017694295.1. Taxonomy (GTDB): domain Bacteria; phylum Bacillota_I; class Bacilli_A; order RFN20; family CAG-826; genus Alloenteromonas; species Alloenteromonas pullistercoris. The sequence continues at coordinate 29,945 of JADINA010000027.1, forward strand.
CTCGGCTTGTCCGATAGGGTGGAGGTAGTCGAAAGCGACGTCTATTCCGGGATCTCCTCGACTTTCGATTGCATCGTCACCAACCCGCCGATAAGGGCGGGCAAGAAAGTCACCTACGCGATGTACGCGGGCGCGCTCAGCCATCTTAATGAAGGTGGCCGACTGATCCTAGTCATCCGCACAAAGCAAGGCGCAGAGTCTTGCTTTGCCTACCTGCAGACGCTTTTCGGGAAAGTCGAATGCGTCAAGCAGAAAAAAGGATATCGCATCCTCATCGCGACAAAGTAAGGAGTAAACAATGCCTGAAAAAGACAATTTCACCCCGATGACCCATTACAAGAGCCCCGATGGCAAAGACTATCCGGTCGGCCTCAACGGGCGCATCAACTTCTCCAAGATCTCGGGCCACCTCGACCTCCCCAACCTCGTGGAAATCCAAACCGATTCCTACAAGTGGCTGGTCGAGAAGGGCATCGACGAGGTCTTCAGGGAAATATTCCCGGTCGAAAACAACGCCGGGACCCTTTCGGTCGAATACGTCTCCTCGCGCCTAGAAGAGCCGAAATCGACCCCATCGGAATGCCGGGAGCACTCCAGCGATTATTCAAGCAAGCTGAAAGTGACCCTCCGCCTCCGCTTCAAGGACACCGGCGAGCTTAAGGAAGCCGAGCTTTACATGGGCGACCTCCCGAAGATGACCGATTCGGGCACCTTCATCATCAACGGGGCCGTCAGGGCCGTCATCTCCCAGATCGTCCGCTCCCCGGGGGCCTACTTCAAGAAGACCTACGACAAGAGCACCGGCGTCACCGTCTATAACGGGGAAATCACCCCCAACCGCGGGACCTGGCTCCAGTTTGAGACCGATTCCAAGCTCATCCCCTATGTCCGCATCGACCGCCAGCGCAAGCTCCCGGCCTCCCAGTTCTTCAAGGCCTTGGGGTTCGATGGGAAGGATCAGCTGACCAAGATCTTCGGCGAGTCCGAGGCGCTTGAGAATTCCCTTGCCAAGGAATCCTTTGAGCGCGGCATCGACGCCCTCAAGGACATCTTCTTCAAACTAAAGCCCGGCGAGCCCTGGACCGAGGAGGGCCTAATCTCCTTCCTTGGCCAGAAGTTCTTCAACGACAAGCAATACGACCTCGGTCGGGCCGGGCGCTTCAAATACACCCAGAAGCTCGGCCTTTACGAGCGGCTTCCCGGCCGCGTTTTGGCCCAAGACCTCGTTGACGAAAACGGCGAGATCCTCTTCGCCAAAGGCGCCAAACTCACTTCCGCCGACGTCGAGAAGCTCCGCGACCTCGAGTATTTCGAGAAGGGCAACTGCGCCGTCAAACTCAAGGCCAACGAGAAGTTCGACCAGTTCACGACCGTCAACGTCGTCGAGGTTTACGCCTTCGACTCCCCCTCTGAGCACGTCTGCAAGATGATCGGGACCGACATGAACCTCACCATCTCCCGCGTCACCATCTCCGACATGGTGGCTTGCTTCTCCTATTTCCTCAACGTCATCGATGGCCTCGGAAACACCGACGACATCGACCATTTGGGCAATAGGCGCGTCCGCTGCATCGGCGAATTGCTTCAAAACCAGTTCCGGGTTGGCTTGGCCAAGATGGTCAAGACCTTGCAGCAAAAGCTCACCATCTCCGACACCAACTTCACCTTGCAGCAAATCGTCAACGTCCGCCCGCTTCGCTCGGCCATCCGCGAATTCTTCTCAACGAGCAACCTCTCCCAGTTCATGGACCAGGTCAACCCGCTTGCCGAGCTCACCAACAAGCGCCGCATCTCGGCCCTTGGCCCCGGCGGCCTTACCCGCGACCGGGCCTCGATCGAAGTCCGCGACGTCCATTACACCCATTATGGCCGTCTTTGCCCGATCGAATCCCCCGAAGGCCAGAACATCGGCCTCATCAACTACCTTTGCACCTACGCCAAAGTCGATGAGCACGGCTTCATCAAGACTCCGTATCGGGCCGTTTACCACGTTGGCGATAAAGCCTACGTCTCCGATTCGCCCTGCGGCTGCGTCTATTTGACCGCCGACGACGAGAAGGGGCTATTCATCGCCGAGGCCAACCTTTCCATCGGCGACCCGGTTTCGGCCGAGTCGGTCGGCATTAAAGACGCCGAGCCCGGCGAGATGGTCAAGGAGATCCTCGACCCCGAGCTCACCGTCCGCCACGATGACGACAACCTTATGGTCGGGAAAGACCTCGTCAACTATGTTGACGTCTCCCCCAAGCAGATCGTCTCCATCGGCGCCGCCTCCATCCCCTTCCTCGCCCACGACGACGCGACCCGTGCCCTCATGGGCGCCAACATGCAGCGTCAGGCCATCCCCCTTCTCAAGCCCGAGATCCCCTATGTCGGCACCGGCATGGAGGGCATCATCGCCAAAGACTCCGGGGAAGCGGTGGTCGCGAGCGAAGACGGCGTCGTCACCTACGTCGATTCCTCCAGTATCGTCACCAAGACCCTCGACAGCGAGAAAACCTACCGCCTCGAGAAGTTCCAATCCTCCAACCAGGACACCTGCTTCAACCAATTCCCGATCGTCAAGGTCGGCGATGAGGTCAAAAAGGGCAGCGTCATCGCCGATGGCCCAGCCATGCGCGGCGGCGAGCTTTCCCTTGGCCGCAACGTGTTGGTCGCCTACATGACCTGGAACGGCTTCAACTACGAAGACGCCGTCATCATGAGCGAACGGATGGTCAAGGAGGACACCTTCACCTCGATTCACATCTCCCATTACGATTGCGAATGCCACATCGGCAAGCTCGGCAACGACGTCATCACCCGCGACATCCCCAACGTCTCGGAAGACGCCAAGGCCTTCCTCGATGAGCGGGGCATCATCATCCCCGGCGCCGAGGTCAAAGAGGGCGACATCCTCGTCGGCAAAGTGGCCCCGAAGGGCCAAACCGAGCCGACCCCGGAGGAGAAGCTGCTCATGGCCATCTTCTCCGAGAAGGTCAAAGACGGCAAAGACGAGTCCAAGCGCGTCCCCCACGGCGGGGCTGGCATCGTCCACGCGGTCAAGATATTCTCCAGGAAAAACGGCGACGCCTTGCCGGCTGGGGTTTCCGAGATGGTCCGCGTCTACATCGTCCAGAAGCGGAAGATCTCCGAAGGCGACAAGATGTCGGGCCGCCATGGCAATAAGGGCGTCATCTCCAAGATCCTCCCGGTCGAGGATATGCCCTTCCTCGCCGACGGCACCCCGATCGACATCCTCCTCTCCCCGATGGGCGTTCCTTCGCGTATGAACATCGGCCAGATCCTCGAGATCCATTTGGGGCTGGCTTGCAAAAAGCTCGGCATGCGGGTCGCCACCCCGGCTTTTGACGGGGTGAGCAACGACGAGCTTGCCGACATAATGGAGAAAGCCGGCATCTCCCCGGATGGCAAAACCGTCCTCTACGACGGCCGCACCGGCGAGCCCTTCGCCGAGCGGATCTCGGTTGGCGTCCAATACATGATCAAGCTCAACCACATGGTCATCGATAAACTCCACGCCCGCTCCACCGGCCCCTATGCCCTCGTCACCCAGCAGCCGCTTGGCGGAAAAGCCCAAAACGGCGGCCAGCGCTTCGGCGAGATGGAGGTTTGGGCGCTTGAGGCCTATGGCGCCGCCCACACCCTCCAGGAAATGCTCACCATCAAATCCGATGACCGGGTCGGCCGCCGTCGCACCTACGAGGCCATCATCAAATCGACCGAGCTCCCGACCCCGGGCATGCCCGAGGCCTTCCGCGTCCTCACCAAGGAGCTCATGGGCCTATGCCTCGACGTCACCTTGTTCGACAAGCACGACGAGCCCATCAACATGGATAACCTCGTCCGCAACAACCTCGAGCTTGAGCGTCAGGCCAACTCCTTCATCCGCCGCGCCATGTCGCCGCGGGAGGAGGACATCGACCCGGCCGCGACCATCGCCATCGAAGCCGACGCCCCCCATCTCGATGAGGAGGCGCTCGCGGAAGAGGGCTTAAGCGTCCGCACCGGCTCGGACGAGGAATAAGGAGGCTAAGAAAATGGCTGATAAAGAAAAGAACAATATCGCTTCGTTCGACATAAACGACCTCTCGGCCGTCCAAATCGGACTCGCCTCCCCGGAAACCATCCGCGGTTGGAGCCATGGGGAAGTCACCCGGGCCGAAACCATCAACTACCGTTCGCAGAAGCCGGAAAAAGGCGGCTTGTTCTGCGAGAAGATCTTCGGTCCGGCCAAGGACTACGAATGCAATTGCGGCAAATACAAGAAGATCCGCTTCAAGGGCATCACCTGCGAGAAGTGCGGGGTCGAGGTCATCTCGAAGGAGTGGAGGCGCGAGAGGATGGGCCACATCGAGCTCGTCTCGCCTTGCTCCCACATCTGGTATTTGAAGTCGATCCCGTCGAGGATGGGCTTGGCTTTGCAAATGCCCCCCAAGCAGCTTGAGGACGTCATCTACTTCAACGCCTGGGTTTGCCTTAACCCCGGCGATTCCAAAGTCCTTTCCTACAAGGAATACCTCGACGAAACCACCGCCCGCGGCGACGCCTCCGGGGAAGGGGCCTTCTGCAAGGCCATCCGCGAGATCCTCGCCAGGAAACCCGACGACGTCGAGGAGGTCGATGGGCAGAAGGTGACCCCAAGCTACGTCACCGAGCACCGCTACATTGAGGAGGGATCCTCGGATTTCGATAGGGCGAACTCGCTCATCAACCGCTTCCGCTCCCCGACCGAGTCCTTCTCCTTCTATGAAGGCGCGGCCTTTATCTCCAAATACACCAAAGCCGAGTTCGGGCAGGGCGCCGAATCGATAAAGCGCCTTCTCCACGAGCTTGGCGAGAACCTCGAGCAGGAATTCCAAATCGTCGCCGCCGAGCTTAAGAAGGCCGACAAGGAAACCGCCCAGACCAAGACGTCGAAGCGCCTTGAGGTGCTTGGGGCCTTCCGCTCCTCCCACCAGAAGCCGGAATGGATGATCCTCGACGTCATCCCGGTCATTCCGCCGGATCTTAGGCCAATGATCCAGCTTGAGGGCGGACGCAGCGCCACCAGCGACGTCAACGACCTCTATCGCCGCGTCATCTCCCGCAACACCCGCCTTAAGAAGCTTATCGACGCCAACGCCCCCCGGGTCATCCTCGTCAACGAGAAGCGTATGCTTCAGGAGGCGGTCGACGCCTTAATCGACAACGGGCGCCGCACCAAAGCCGTCACCGGCACTAACAACCGGAAGCTCAAATCGCTTTCGGCCGGGCTGCGGGGCAAGCCGGGCCGCTTCCGCCAGAACCTCCTTGGCAAGCGCGTCGATTACTCCGGACGCTCCGTCATCGCCGTCGGCCCCGATCTGAAGATGTATCAATGCGGCATCCCCAGAGAGATGGCCGTCCAATTGCTCCGCCCCTTCATCGCGGCTGAGCTCATCAAGAGCAAATTCGTCACCGCCCATAAGGCGGCCGACCGCTACATCGACCGCTACGACCCCCATGTCTTTGACATCGTCGAGCGGATCATTTCCGACCACCCGGTGCTGCTTAACCGCGCCCCGACCCTCCACCGCCTTTCGATCCAGGCGTTCCAGCCGAAGCTGGTCGACGGGAAGGCCATCCGCCTCCACCCGCTTGTCTGCCCGGGCTTCAACGCCGACTTCGACGGCGACCAGATGGCCGTCCACGTCCCGCTTGGGAAAGCCGCCCAGCAAGAGGCCGTCGAGCTTATGCTCGCCTCCAACAACATCCTCTCGCCTAAAGACGGCAAGGCCATCGTCATCCCCTCCCAGGACATGATCTTGGGCAACTTCCACCTGACCACCGAGGAATCGAAGGAGGACTTCGCCTCCCGCATCGAGGAGCTTAGCGCCAAGCTCGCCCTCGAGAAGGAAAAGGGCGTCGCCTCCATCGAGCACGACGGCATCGAGGACATGATCGAGGCCGATGAGCGTTACATGAAGGCCGAGGGCAAGGTGTTCCATTCGACCGACGAGGTCGTCTTGGCCTACGAAAACCGCGAGGTCAGCCTCCATAACCGCATCGCCATCCCGGCCTCTGCCATCCACAAGGACCCGGGGACCGGCATGCCCGAGGGGGTTGAGGGCAAATACCTCATCACCTCGGTCGGGAAGATCATCTTCAATAACGTCTTCCCCGACGACTTCCCTTACCTAAACGACAAGCCCGGCGCCTCCGAGGAGGAGATGCGTTCCTGGTTCATCTCGCCTGAGGATGTCTATGCCGCTTTGGGCGACAAGCTCGACCTCTCCCCCGAGGCCCCCTCGCCCATCGCCCAATACATCGCGACCCTCCCGCTTAAGTCGGCCATCGGCAAAAAGCAATTGGGCCCGATCATTGACATGGTCTTCTCCCGTTACGGGGCGCTTAAGACCTCGGCCGTCCTCGACAAGATCAAGGACCAGGGCTTCTACTACTCGATGATCTCCTCGGTCACCGTCGCCATCTCCGACATCAAGGACATCGATGGCAAATACCCGATGGTCGAGGAAGGCTATAAGGAAGTCGAGGACACCAACTCCTTCTACCGCGAAGGCTATTTGACCGCCGAGGAAAGGCACCGCCGCATCGTCGAGATTTGGAAGGGCATCACCGACAAGATCGCCGACAAGATCAAAGCCAACATGAAGGCCGATAAGCGCAACCCGCTTATCATCATGGCCGACTCCGGCTCCCGCGGCTCGGTCGACAACTTCAAGCAGCTAATCGGCATGAAGGGCCTCGTCGCCAACCCGAAAAACGTCGAGATTGAGCTCCCGATCGTCTCCTCCTACCGCGGGGGCATGAAGGTGAGCGAGTTCTTCATCAACACCCACGGCGCCCGCAAAGGCTCGGCCGACACGGCCCTTAAGACCGCCGACTCCGGTTATTTGACCAGGCGTCTAGTCGACGTCGCCCAAGACGTCATCGTCCGCGAAGACGATTGCCACTGCGACCACGGCTTCGTCGTCCGCGAAATCCGCGACACCAGCCGCGACACCGTCATCATGAAGCTCTCCGACCGCATCGCCGGGCGCTTCACCATGCACGACATCATCGACCCGAACACCGGCGAGATCATCGTCCGCGAGAACACCCTCATAAGCGATGAGCAGGCCAAGCAGGTCGAGAAAGCCGGCATCACCGAGGTCGAGATCCGCTCGGTCTTCACCTGCCAGACCAAAGAAGGCGTCTGCCGCCACTGCTATGGCCTTAACCGCGCGACTGGGAAGCTGGTCGAGAAGGGCGAGGCCGTCGGCATCATGGCCGCCCAGTCAATCGGCGAGCCCGGCACCCAGCTGACGATGCGGGTCTTCCACACCGGCGGCATGGCCGGGAGCGACATCACCCAAGGTCTCCCCCGCGTCCAGGAACTCGTCGAGGCCCGCGATCCCAAGGGCAAGGCCATCATCTCGAAGTTCGACGGGGAAGTGGTCTCCATCACCCCCGACGGGGAGAAGAACAAGGTCCGGGTCAAGGGCAGCGCCGACAACGACTTCACCTACGAGCCGCTGCAGGCCGCGAGGCTCCGGGTCAAGGTCGGCGACCACGTCGAGGCCGGGGCCAAGATCACCGACGGGGCCATCAACCCGAAGGATCTGCTCGAATGCGCCGGCGTCGAGAAGCTTGAGATTTACCTCATCAAGGAAATCCAGAAGGTCTACGCCGCCCAGGGCATCGGCATCGACTGCAAGCATTTGGAGATCATCATCCGCCAGATGCTACGCAAAGTCGTCATCCGCGACCCCGGCGACACCGACCTCCTCCCGGGCTCGCGCGTCTCGGTGGAAGCCTTCACCGAGGCCAACGGCAAGGTCTTGCTCGAAGGCAAGCGCCCGGCCGTCTGCGTCCCCTTCCTCCTTGGCATCACCAAGGCCGCCCTCGAGACCGATTCCTTCCTCTCGGCCGCTTCCTTCCAGGAGACGACCCGCGTCCTCACCGACGCCGCCATCAAGGCGAAGAAGGACCCACTCCACGGGCTTAAGGAAAACGTCATCGCCGGCAAGCTCATCCCGGCTGGGACCGGTCTAAGGACCCCAGCGGAGGAGGAGAAGGCCCTCGAAGGCTTCTCCGTGGCCGATGCCATGCGCAAGGTCAAGCTCCAATACATCGAAAAGCACGATCGGACCGACGCGGTCGATTAAGCTTCTTAGCCCGCCTAGAAACCCTAGGCGGGTTTTCCTTTTACTTGTTTTGCGCTTGGGGCAAAATTGTGGGGTGAGAAAAAGCCTTTTGCCCGTCTTGCCATTGCTATTCGCCCTCGCCGGGTGCTCCGCTTCCTCCTTTTCCGCCTTTTCCGGCTCGCTTGCTGACCCCTCGTTTCCCAGTGAGGAAGGGGAAGGCTATTACTTGGCGTCCGAGGTGAAGCCGCTTCAATGCTTTGATGCGGAAATCGACGTCTCCACCAGGCAAAAGGCCATCGGGCTTTATTCGCCCTATGGGGAAACCCGCTATGCCATCCCCTCGACCGGGGAGGTGCCCTTGTTGGTCATCCCGGTTGTCTTTGATAGCGGGGCCAGCATAGACATCGAGCGTATCGAAAAAGCCTTCTTCGGGGTGTCCTCCAATACCTCCTACCAGTCGGTTAGCTCCTATTACCATCTTAGTAGCGGTGGTCGCCTCCTTTTGCGAGGCGAAGTGGCACCGGAGAGTTTCCGCTGCCCCTATACGGCCGAGGAGCTATCCTCCTATTCCGGGGGGACCGAGGCCAAGCGGGTCCTTAGCTCCATCTACGAGCAGGCCCTTTCCTGGTATGGGGAACGCTTTCCCATGTCCTATACCCGCTTCGCCACATATTATGGGGACGAGCCGATCCCGGTCTATTTCCTTTATGATGCCCCCTATTCGACCTCTTCATCCTCCTTGCTTTGGGCCTTTTCCATCAATTCCCCGGCCCCGGTTTCCTGGTCGAGCCTATACATGATGGGGGAGGGGAAGGAGCCCGACCCCCATACCTACATCCATGAGGTCGGCCATCTTCTAGGGCTGCCAGATTACTACGACACGACCTCCTCCGACCTCCGGATTTCCCCTTTGGGGCGGATGGACATGATGGATTGTTCGGTGGGGGACCATAACGCCTTCTCCAAGTACCTTTTGGGCTGGGGGATGCCCTATGTGGTGACTGGCGAATGCTCCATCACCCTCAATCAGGCGACTTACAACAACCAGATGGTCCTCCTTTCCCCCTCTTGGAACCAAACCCCCTATGACGAATATCTCCTGCTGGAGTTTTACACCCCCGGCATCCTCAATGGGCCCGACGCCGATAAGTCAAGGGGCGATGGGGCAAGGCTCCCAAGCTATCCGGGGATAAAGGCATATCGGGTCGACGCGAGGCTGGCCTTATACGAGAACAACAGAAAAGGCGGGATCCTTTCCCCAAGCACCGTTTTGGGCGAATCAGGGCTCGACTTCAACTCCGATAACTCCCTTTCCTCCCCCTATTTGATCCAGCTTTTGGACAAATCATCCGATTCAGCTTCCCTTTCCCCCTATTTCGTGGCCGGGGAGAAAGAGGAAAGCTTCTCCGAATCCGGGCTTAGCCTCACCCGGAGCGAGGCTCTCTTTTACAAGGGGGATGGGATAGGAAAGGGCGATTACCCGGACATGGGCTTTTCCTTTGGGGAGCTTAGCATCGGCTTCGAGGTGAGGGAGACAACCTCCTCTTTGGCCACCTTGGATTTCTTCTATCTTTGAAACCCGACTCATTTTTGAATTCGCGGTTTACGAAACGGTTGACATAATAAAACGTTTTTGCCATATTTCGCATTGAAGGAGGTTTACGAAGTGGTTGACAATGAATCTTTGTTTAATTATCTTGTGGAAAACGTTTATTTAACCCCGCGCGACATTATGTATAACGGCAAATACCCCTTTTGCCTTTCGCCTTTCGATTTCAATGAATTTTTGAAATACAAAGACGCGGTTGTTAAAAGCGGCAAGAACCCTTTGGTTGTCGCCCTTCCTTTAAAAACCTTCGACGATCGGCCGCTGCATTACATCAAATGCCAGGAATTGCTTTGGAATCGCGCGGCTATATCCGAACTCGTCGCCGATGATTTGGCTTCTAACGGCAGCTTGGTGACCTCCCGCCTTTCCGAGCATGTTCAAAAATCCAGGATTTATTCGGAAATGGATGGGACTTTGTCGATAGAAGCGGTCAAAACAACTAGAAGGCGGGTGGCGGATATTGCCTCGGGGGCGGCTGCCCCGATCTTCGAAAGCGACTTCGTCATCAAGAACATGGCTAGGGGTATCGATTACGTGTTGGGCAAACCGCCTTTTGGAAAAGATAGCCTTCGCCATCTCTATTCATTGCTTAGCGATGGTTTGCTCGAGGATGACTACAAGCTCATAGAGGGCGCCTTTTATAGGCACGATGGTGTCGAGGTTGACGGGTTCCTTGGCTGTCCGGTTCCCCTTATCGAAGATTGCATGGATTCGTTTTTCGACTACGCGAATCTCGTTTTGGAAAAAGGAAGCGCTGAGGAGAGGTTCCTTTTGCCTCACATCGCCCATTACTACCTCGTTTACGTGCATCCTTACTTCGACTATAACGGAAGAACTGCACGGATGGTTTCCTTTTGGCTGGCATTGCTAAGTGGGGTAACGCAGCCCCTATTCATATCCGAGGCGATCAACCAAACCAAAAACCGTTATTACAACTCGCTTCGTGATACCCGGGGCAGCCACAACGACCTGACCTATTTCCTGATATATTTGCTTTCGACGTCCGTCGATTATTATCTTTGCTATGAAAACATCGAGGCGATAACCCAAAAAGCCAAAGACGGCGGGGTCGTCCTATCCGAGACCGAGAAGGCTTACCTGAAGAAAATCCTCCTTTGCGAGAAGGGAGGGTTCGTTTATGGCGACTTCATCCGTTTCATCAACTCCCCCATGAGCAAGCAAGCCGCCTTGAAGATGCTGAATTTCTTTGAGCGGATCGGGGCGCTTAGGTCCATGCAGGGAAAGGGAAGGAACAAGATATTCTTCGTTAACCGCGATTATGCCCCGTATCGGAGGAAAACGGATTAGCGCCCTCCCTTTAACCCCAATAGAGAGATAGAGTTCCTTTTCTTCTTAGCAAAAAGCGCGGCTAAAGCGATACAAAGACGGCTAATGGGGCAAAAGGGGAAAATAATTCGTTGACTTGGCCTACCCGCCTAGCTAGAATACCGCCCGGACGCAAGAGAAGGGTATGAGTGTGCCCTTCGTCAGGCCTGGCGTTGATACGCCGGGTAATGTGTGTTCAAGAATCAAAGGAGCGATAACCTATTATGCCAACAATCAACCAACTCGTTCGGCAAGGTCGCGTGTCCGCGGTTAAGAAGTCGAAGAGCCCCGCCCTCGGCAAGAGGTGGAACTCGTTGACCAAGCGCAGCAGCAATCAGCCCTCCGCCCAGAAGCGGGGCGTCTGCACCCGTGTCGGCACCATGACCCCGAAGAAGCCGAACTCCGCCCTCCGGAAGTATGCCCGTGTCCGTTTGTCCAACGGCTACGAAGTCACCGCCTACATCGGCGGGGAAGGGCATAACCTCCAGGAGCACTCGACCGTCATGATCCGCGGCGGCCGCGTCAAGGACCTCCCGGGCGTCCGTTACCACATCATCCGCGGCTGCCTTGACTGCGCCGGCATCGAAGCCCGCCGCCAGGGCCGTTCGCTTTACGGCACCAAGAAGCCGAAGGAATCGAAGTAAGGAGTATAGACCATGCCAAGAAAAGGTTCAGTTGAGAAACGCGACGTCCTGCCAGACCCCGTTTATAACTCCAAGCTCGTGACCCGCCTCATCAACCGGGTCATGTACGATGGCAAGCGCGGCACCGCCCAAACCATCATCTACAAGGCCTTCAAGCAGATCGAGGAGAAAACCGGCAAGCCGGCCATCGACGTCTTCGCGACCGCCATCAACAACATCATGCCGGAAGTCGAACTCAAGGTCCGCCGCATCGGGGCCGCCAACTACCAGGTCCCGGTCGAGGTCAGCCCCGAGAGGAAGCAGACCCTCGGCCTCCGCTGGCTCGTCACCTATGCCCGCCTCCGCGGCGAGAAGACGATGGAGAACAAGCTGGCCGCCGAGATCATCGACGCGGCCAATGGCACCGGCGCCTCCGTCAAGAAGAAGGAAGACGTCCACAAAATGGCCGAAGCCAACAAGGCCTACGCCCATTACCGCTGGTAAAAAAGGAAAATCGATATGGCTGACGAAAACATCATCACCGAAACCGAATCCTACGACCTTCCCCATACCCGCAACATCGGCATCATGGCCCACATCGACGCGGGCAAGACCACGACCACCGAGCGCATCCTCTATTACACCGGCCGCACCCACAAAATCGGCGAGGTCCACGAAGGCACCGCCACGATGGACTGGATGGAGGAGGAGCAGGAACGCGGCATAACCATCACTTCCTCGGCCACCACTTGCTTCTGGAAGGGAAACCGCTTCAACATCATCGACACCCCGGGGCACGTCGACTTCACCGTCGAGGTCGAGCGCTCCCTCCGCGTCCTTGACGGGGCCGTGACCGTCCTCGACTCGAAAAACGGCGTTGAGCCGCAAACCGAGACCGTCTGGCGCCAAGGCACCAAGTACAACGTCCCGCGCATTGTCTTCTGCAACAAGATGGACGCCACCGGGGCCGACTTCGACATGTGCGTCGCCTCCCTCCACGAGAGGCTGGCCGCCAATGCCGCCGCCATCCAATGCCCGATCGGCCGCGAAGGCAACTTCAAAGGCTGCGTCGACGTCATCGAGCGGAAGGCCTATGTCTATGGCGACGACAAAAACGACGCCCCGAACATCACCGACGTCCCCGCCGAGCTTAAGGACAAGGTCGAGGGCTACCGCTCCACCTTGCTTGAGGCCCTCGCCGCCTTCGACGACGACCTCATGATGATGGTCCTCGAGGGCGAGGAAGTCCCGACCGACCTCATCAAGAAGACCATCCGCAAAGCCGTCTTGACCGGCAGCTTCTTCCCGGTCCTCTGCGGCTCGGCCTATAAGAACAAATGCATCCAGCCGCTTCTTGACGCCGTCGTCGATTACCTCCCCTCCCCGCTTGACATCCCGGGCGAGAAAGGGGTCCTCAACGACGAGGACTACGTCTGCGAGGCGACCGACAACAAGCCCTTCGTCGGCTTGGCCTTCAAAATCGCGACCGACCCGTTCATCGGCCGTCTAGCCTATGTCCGCGTCTACCAAGGCGTCTTGAAGAGCGGCTCCTACGTCTATAACTCCTCCCACGGGGTTAAGGAGCGCATCGCCCGCCTCGTCTTGATGCACGCCAACCACCGCCAGGAGGTCGAGATGCTCCACGCCGGCGAGATCGGCGCCATCGTCGGCCTCAAGTCCACGACCACCGGCGACACCCTCTGCACCGAGGACGTCCCCGTCGTCTTGGAAAACCTCGTCTTCCCCGAACCGGTCCTCGAAGAGGCTGTTGAGCCTAAGACCAAGGCCGACCAGGAGAAGATGTCGATCGCCCTTACCAAACTCGCCGAGGAAGACCCGACCTTCCGCGTCCATACCGATCCCGACTCCGGGCAGACCATCATCGCCGGCGTCGGCGAGCTCCAGCTCGACGTCTTGGTCGAGCGTATGCGCCGCGAATTCAAGGTTGAGGTCAACGTCGGGGCCCCGCAGGTCAATTACCGCGAGACCATCCGCAAAACCGGCGAGGCCGAAGGCCGCTATGTCAAGCAAACCGGCGGCCACGGCCAATACGGCGACGTCTGGATCCGCTTCGAGCCCAACCCCGGCAAAGGCTTCGAGTTCGTCGATGCCATCGTCGGCGGCGCCGTCCCGAAGGAATTCATCAAGCCGACCCAGCAGGGCCTTGAGGACGCCCTCACCCGCGGCGTCATCGCCGGCTACCCGCTAATCGACGTCAAGGCCACCCTCTTCGACGGGTCCTACCACGACGTCGACTCCTCGGAAGCCGCCTACAAGATCGCCGCCTCCCTCGCCTTGAAGGCCGCCGCCCCCAAATGCGACCCGGTCCTCCTTGAGCCGATCATGAAGGTCGAGATCACCGTCCCCGAGCAATACTATGGCGACGTCATCGGCGACATCGCCCGCCGCCGCGGCAACATGACCGGGGAGACGCAGCGGGGCAACGCCAAGCAGATCGACTGCGAGATCCCGCTGGCCGAGATGTTCGGCTACGTCACCGACCTCCGCTCCCTCACCCAGGGCAGGGGAAACTTCACCATGACCTTCGACCACTATGGCGAATGCCCGCGCTTCATCCAAGACGCGGTGGTCAAGAAGGCCTCGGGCAAGTAAGCAATACTTAATAGTATTGTCAAACCCCGACCGTTGCTCTATCATTATTCAGCCAACGAAAATCTCAAACCATTTTTGGAGGAAATAACAAATGGCAAAAGAAAAATTCAACCGTGACCGCGTCCACCTCAACGTTGGGACCATCGGCCACGTCGACCACGGC
>JADINA010000003.1 GCA_017694295.1 Candidatus Alloenteromonas pullistercoris
GTGATGGTCGCGTCGCCGGCCACGACATAGGGCTTAACCCAGCCATAAAGCAATTTGGTGGCGATGTCGTGGTCGCCGACGTTGTTGTCCATCATGATGGATCCGCCGGCCGGGAAATCCCAGCCGTTTTCCTGATAGTCGGCGTCATAGTAATCGTCGGCCCCAAGGATATGGCCAAATTCGTGGATAACGGTGTGGCAATCGATTTGCCCCTGCCGAGCGCCAAGGAAGGAATCAAGCGAGCTCCAGAAGTAATAGAAGCCAACCGGGGAATCGGCGTCGGCGGAGGTAAGGCCATCGACGTCATAGACGGTGTAAGCCCAGAAAAGATCGGCATAGGGGTCGATGTGGCCGATTTCAGACGAATCGGCGTCGGGGCAGGAATAAATCATGATGGTGGCATCGATCATCCCGTCTTCGTTGGCGTCGAATTTCTTCGTCGAGCCCTTCCCGTTTTCCCCGATGTAGTTCCTAACCCCCTGCTTTAGGCAATAATCGGATCCAGCGCCGCCGAAGTTTCTAAAAAGCTCGGCCGGGGTGTAATCGATATGGGTCACCGAGGCGATTTCGGCCTCGATATGGAGGTTCCCGAAGCTCGATTGCTCGTAAAAGCTTGGCAAGGTTTCCCAGTAATTGGTTTCCGACGCCTCCCCGGTCAAGGCGATGTCGATAGTTTGCAGATCCTCCTCGGAGAAGGGATACCCATTAAGCTCAATCGGCAAAACAAGGACGTTGTAGGTTCCGACGCTTGGGAGGTTGGGCGTCGATTGGCTGGTGTAGACGTCATGGAGGTCGATGTTCTCGTTTACCGCCTCGGCCTTGTAATAACCAGGACCATCATCAACAGAAGATGAGGAATCGGAAAGGCTTTCCCCGTTTGAGGCGCAGGAGGCGAGGAGGATGGCCAACAATGGCAGCAGCGCTTTGCTTGGTTTCATAGTTTATATGCTCCTTATTTCTTGTCGAAGGTGATGACGGCTTTGCCGTCGCTTACCGAATTGACGGTGAAGCTCCAGTCCAACGAATAGCCGTTATTCATGGTCGTCCTTTCGGGGAAGAAATTCATGTAGCGGCTCAAGGCGAAGGTGTCGCCGGCATAGAAGAGTGAATCGTTGTCGGCCGCCCCGTTATCGAAGAAGGGGTTGGAGAGGGAAAGGGCCGATTCCTTGTCGATTAGGTTAAGTAGCGAATAGTCAATGTCGGCGTAGGCGTTGCTTTTCTGGCTATTGGTGGCGGCGACGCTATAGCCGCGGGTGGGAGAGGGGTTGAGTTTGGTGCCGGAATAGTATTCGTAGGAATAGTTGCCGTTGGAATTGACGTTAATCTCAACGAGCCTGGCGTCGACGTGGTAAACCCTTATCCCTTCCCTGGTATAGCCTCTTGGCCGCCCGATGTAGGTTTCGTGGCTATCGAGGTAATTGAGTCCTTCCGGGGTATAGAGGTCGATGACCAAATACTCGTCGAAGGCGGTCCCGTTCCAAGAGGCGGTCGGGACGAGGATGGCGTTAGGCGAGGTGGCCGAGGACTCAATCTCGATGGTGCAATCGTCTAAGACGACGATGGGGTCGATCCAGCCAAGGGCGACCTTCGAGAAAGGGTCGTGGTCGAGGATGTTCCCGTCCATCATCTGCAGCCAGCCGGTGGCGAAATAGGTGTTGTAGGGCGCGGGGTTGTAGTCGGTCGGGTAATAGTCGTCAAGCCCGAGCATATGGCCGAATTCGTGGGCCAACGTATGGCAATCGAGGCCGCCCGATTCGGAATAGATGAAGTCGATGGACATGAAGAAATACAAATTCAAAGTCGGGGAAACCGAGCTTGGGGCTTCCATCGCCCAATAGGTATAGGCCCAAAAGAAGCCGGCGGCGTCGTTAAAGGGCAATTCCCCCGATTCGTAGTTGGGGCAGGAATAGACGCCGATGACCCCATCGATGTTGCCGTTGGAATCGGTGTCGAGGGATTTGGTCGAGTGGTCCTTTTTGTATTCGGCGAGGGCGGAGTTGACCAAGGTCGTGCCGAAGTCGCTGGAGGAATTGACCGCATAACGGCGATATGCCGTCTCCGAGGTCATGCCCGAATCGTAAATGGGGGCGAGCTCGAAATGGACGTCAAGCTGGCCATAGCTCGATTCGTAATAATAAGAATGGAGCGATTCCCAATACCCGGTCCCGTCTTCGGCGTTTAAGACGGTCTCGAGGTCGGAGATCTCCTGCTCCGTGAAGCGGAAATCGGTGAATTCGATGGGCAATACCAAGACGGTGTAGCTGCCGGTGCTAGGCAAGGCGTCAAGGCCCGTCGACTGCATGATGTCCTTATAGGTGAATGGAGTCGCGTTATCCTCGGTGTAATAGCCGTCGCTAGTCACAGGCGGGACGTAGATGCTGCCGGTGTCATAAGAAGAACCCCGCCCAAGCAAATCGTAAATATTCCCACAGGAGGCGAGGGCGAAGACGAGGGGCAGCAGCAAGGCCGCATCTTGAAGACGGTTGTTTCTTTTCATAATGGGAATGGGCGCTAAACGCGGGAATAATCATATAGCAAAGGCCCCATCTATACTAGATGGAGGCAACTTCGCCCCCGCGAACTGGCATTTTGGGCAGCAGACGGAAATTGTAAAGCCAAAAAGGGGAGGAAGAGGCAGAAAAGGCTAATCGGCTGTTTGGGCTTCCTTTTCCCTTTTGCCCCAATCAAACAACGGGGATTCGTCTTTGAAGGAGGCGGCGAGGCAAAAGAAATAGACGAAGTATTTGGAGATATAGACGACCCCGAAGAAGAAGTTGGGGATGGCAAGCAAGATGAAAAGGACCGCAAAAGCCTTGAATTTGCTTCGATTTAGGCCAAAGCCAAGGAAGCAAAGGTAAGAGGAGGTACCAATCAATCCAGTGGATACCAATAGCTCCGTTATGGTCGCGTGGCTATAGGTGAAATAGCTAGTGTTGGCGTTAAAACCGCCTAAGCCATAGCCGAAGATGGCGTTATCCCCAAATAGGGAAATGGCGTCTTTGAACATGTTCAGGCGGGTCGCCACCGAACCATCGATCGTCCCGTATCCGAATAGGGTGGAGAAGAAGGCGCCGATCCTCTCCCAAATGGCCAAATCGGGTATAAGGGAAAGGACAATAACCCCGATTAGGGCGATTCCAAGGCAGGTAAGCAAGGCAAAGGGCCAACGCTTCCTCCCAAATGCGAAGAAGATGAAGCCCAAAGAGGGGAAGGCAAAGGAAAGGAGGCCACCCCTAGAGCCGGTAAGCAAAACCAAAGCAAGGCCGAAAAAGGCGCCGATCAAATAGAGGAAGCGCTTTTTGCTTTTGCCAAGAAGGGAGAGGGCCAAGAACGAAACGGCCCAAGTGGATAGGTATAAGGCGATGGAGTTGATGTTCCCAAACGTCGACCCAATCCTACCGGGCAAAGTGGGGATGGAATCGATTAGAAGGGCGATGGCGAAAATGATGCCTGAGTAGGCATAAGCGTATAAACCCCACTTCGGCTTACCCGAAAGAAGGAGGAACTCCACAACCACGGCGGAAAGCGAAAGAACCGAGAACATCGTCTTAAGCGAATTCCAGTCCTTGGTGGTGAAACAAGTCAAAGCGAAGGCGTAGACCATGAAGAAAAGCATAAAGGCGAAGAAGACGGGGAAGTAAAGTCTCTTCGCGAAAAGCATATAAAGGAAAGCCAACAAGGCGAAAAGGCAGCCAAGGGCGATGGGGATATAGGAAAGGAGGTGGCGTTCGGTGAACAAAGGCAAGGAGGCGATGAAAAGGAAAAGGGCGACCCAGGAAAGCGATTCGGTAACGAAAAGCCTCCTTTCAGATGGAAAAAGGGAACGGATGTCAGCGAGGATCCTCTTCATTTCCCTCCTCCTTCCGGGGTTTTCGCCTTTTGATGGCTTGCAGCAAATATATGGTGGCTATGGAAACGATGGCGGCCCCTAGGGAAAACAAAACCGGCACCGCCCCAACTAAGTTAAACGCGGGCACAAAGGAATCGACGATCTGCAAAATCAGATACATCGGCACGAAGGTGGCGCCTAAAAACAAAAGCAAGGTCAAGGGCTCCGGCTTCTTAAAGTGGAAAACCAAAATGTTTAAGGCGATAAGAAGCGCCCCAATCAAAGAAGAAAGCCCATAAAGAACGGGGGAGGAAAGGCCATTGCCATCCAAATAGGATGAAAGGGCCTTTTCCAACGGGGCGGTGTCCACATCGGTATTGAATATCAGTTCCCCGTCTAATAGGCCGTGCTCATTCAGCAAGGAAAGGTAAGCGGAGGTGGAGGCGATGCCGGCGCTTAAATCGAAGTTGATGGTAATTTCCCCTTCATAGGCGAGTGTCGAAGGGATGATCAAGTAGGTGCCGACGGTGCTTTCAAAGAAGCTCCCATTGCCTTTATCCAGGGCAAAGGCATCGATCGTCAGCTCAAGTCCCCCCACTTCTATTGCCTCGTCGGCCTTAAAAGATTCTTCAAGCGAAGGGGAGGCGATGCAGGAGAAGGAAGGGGCGTCGATGTTCAATTCGAAGTCATCGACGACCGTCTCTCCGTTGGGATTCAAATGGACATCATCGGTCGGGGAGACGATGATCCGGTCGATCGCCACCCCCTTGACGACAAACGGCCCGGGGACCGAGGCCTTGGCGTTTTGGAAGTTGGCCGTATAGGAATTAAGGGAAAGGCCATCGGCGAGGGAAGAGGCTTCCGAGATCGAAAGGTCAACCGGGATATCGACGTTAAGCGATTTGGTCTCGGCATTAGATAAAGCTATTGAGGAAACCTCGTTGCTCAATAGCTGCAAAGATGAAACCGAGGAAAAGGCGAAAAGCAAAAATAGGGAAAGGAAGCAAAGAAGGTCGCCGCCGATAGTTGAGTAAACCCACCAGGGAAGCCTCTCTAACTTTCTTTGCCCTTGCATAGGCAAACTATAAACCAAGGGGGGCCAAGCAAAAAGAGAGGATTGGCTTCTAGACAAGCAGGGTGCAAAAAACCATTAACAAAGATTTCGTCAATGAAAAATCGATGCCGCAGATAGTCGAGGACAAAAATCGGATCAATTTGCATTAGGCGGTTTTTGGAGCAAACTCCATGAAAGTCTGTAAAATCAATCCTGAGCCAGGCGGTTTTAAAGCCAAAAAACCAACCCATTAAAACTGTTGATGAAGGGGGGTCTATTTTTGGATGAATGGGAACCTGGCTTAAATTCGATGAATTAAAATTAACAACAAATATAAATAGCGATGGAGATGGTATTAAAAAAATTGGGACAAAGGCAGTTCAACAAAGCAAAACCGAATCGATGTCGTGCTGCTACTTTGACCTACATAACAAGGAGACTCAAATGGGCATCGGTTAGGGCTAGATCGAGATAGGTATGGGCGCAAGCCGATTGGATAGCCAAACAAAGATGCCAATGTTAATGATTATCATATCGATTTTTATATCTAGAATTATAAAGTTAAAGAAAAATTATAAAGTAAATTCTTCAGTATTTATCAACTAGAATTTAAAAATGATAATGAAAGATTAAGTGAATTTATATATCACTTTTAAATATCGCGAAAATATAGTAAAATTCGCTTGATAACGATATGGACCAGAAGGAAAAACTCATTGAATTGCTTGACGAGGAAAACGAGCCTTGGTTCATTTTCAAACCGTCTATCGGGACGCCCTTAGAACTTGGAAAGCTGCTTTCTGCAGTCGCCAACGAAGCCTCAATCGCCGGGAAAAGCGAGGGTTTGGTGATACTTGGGATTGAGGGCGAAACCCGCTCAATTGTGGGCACTGAGTTCAACCAAAGCGCCTTAACCAAAGGCGAAAGGCTCTCCGATTTTTTGTCCAAAAACATCTTTCCGGCGGCTCCGATAGCCTTTAATTCGGTCGAAATCGGGGGCAAAAGGGTAGTCATAACCTCGATTCAAAGGGCTCGGCACACCCCAATTGCCTTCCAGAAGATCCGTTATTGCCGTAACGAGGAAGGGGTCGCTAACCTCGAAAGACGCTTCGACAAAGAGCAGTTGCTATGGCGTTGCCTAATCGAGGGCCGGCCAACAATGGAAAACACCGCCAGCGTCAACCAACGTCCGTCCTTCAATCAGATCAAATCGCTTAGCCGAGGGAAAAATTGGGACCTATATGACGTCGAGCTGAAGACTAAGCAAGGCGATTTCAATTTGCTTTCCTATTGCCTTTCCGACCAAGGGCCAAGCTTCCGCATCCCCTTTTATGATGAGGATGGCTCGGTTTCCTCAAGCGTCGATTTCCCGCCTTTCAACCTACTCTCGCAAATCGATTACCTAATCGACTTCGCCTCCAAGCAAAACAAAACAAGGGGGCTTGAGCACCTCCAATCCGGCAAAAGGGAGGAGATCAGCCTCTTCGACCAACTTTGCCTATCCGAAGCCATCCAAAACGCCTTCCTCCATAACGATTACTCCTCCTTATCGCTGCCCCGGATCGCCTTCTATCCCAACCGGATTGAAGTCGAATCCTTTGGCCCCTTAGCCTCCTTTCAGACGAATGAAGGGCTGCTTAAAGGCCGCTCAATGCCTTTTAACCCCTCTTTATATGAGGCCTATATGGCCATGCATCCGGAGACGATGAAAGGGGAAGGGGTGAAGCTCATAAAAAGGCGGCTTGGGAAAAAGGCGATCGAGATAACCCAGGATTCGGTCAAATACACCATCCCATTCAACTTCCCCTTATCCGAAAAGAAGGAAGAAGAGGCGGTCAAAGGCAATCCGCTGACCGCTACCGATATAAAAATACTACTTTCGGTGAAGCAAAACCCGAACCTCTCCCATGAGCAAATCGGCAAATTGCTCGGCAAAGGGAAAACAACCGTCCACCAAGGCCTCGCCAAACTCAAAAAGCTTGGCTACATAAAGAGAGTCGGCTCAAGGAAAA
This sequence comes from Candidatus Alloenteromonas pullistercoris, assembly GCA_017694295.1. Classification (GTDB taxonomy): domain Bacteria; phylum Bacillota_I; class Bacilli_A; order RFN20; family CAG-826; genus Alloenteromonas; species Alloenteromonas pullistercoris. Next base: position 6,896 of record JADINA010000003.1, read on the forward strand.
CCGGAAGCTGGGAAATGCTTTTGGACGTCAAAAACGACTAAGGCAACGTTAATCTATCCTAACCCTCTTTGCCTTCCTATACTTTTGGCCGATGGTCACATTACTAAGAAAACTATTCATAAAAAACTACCAAGACGTCGATAACCCAGACGTCCGCTACGCCCATGGGAGGTTTGCCTCCGGTTTTGGCATATTGACCAACGCCGTATTGATCGCCATGAAACTAGGGGCCGCCATATACTCGGCCTATTTAAACCACTGGATATTCTCCCTTGCCCTAATAGGCGATGCCATAAACAACGCCAGCGACGCCGCCTCATCGATCATCACCCTGATCGGCTTTAAGCTAAGCAAGAAACCGGCTGACGCCTCCCATCCCTTTGGCCACCAACGCATCGAATACATCGCCGGCCTCGTAGTCGCGGTTTTCGTGGTCGCGGCCGCCGCCGAATTGCTTATATCCTCGATTGAGAAGATCGTCGCCGGAGAAGAAGCGGTTTACGACCTTGTCGCCGTCATCATCATGTTCGCCTCGGTGCTTTTGAAGATATTCCAAGGGTATGTCAACCTCGGGATCGGGAAGGCCATAAACTCGCCTTCGCTAAAGGCGACCGCCACCGATTCCTTCACCGATTCGATCTCCACCTCGGTCATCGCGATCCTTGGCTTGGTATCCCTATTTTACCCCCTTGGCTTCCTTGACGGCTATTTGGGCATCGCCCTCTCCTTGCTCATCGCCTATTCGGGGGTGAAGATGATAAAGGAGACCAGCAGCCCCCTTATCGGGGAAGCGGTATCGAAGGAATACGTGGATAAGATAAAGAAGGCCGTCATGGCCCACGAGATGGTCAAAGGGGTCCATGACGTCATCTGCCATTCCTATGGCCCAAACGCCAACTTCATAAGCCTCCACGCCGAGGTCGATTCCTCCCTCCCGATACTTAAGATCCATGACGAAATCGATAACATCGAGGAGGAGATAAGGAAGGAGTTCAACGTCGAGATCACCATCCACATGGACCCGATCCTGCTAAACGACCCCGAGACCGAGGAAACGAAAAGGCGCTGCATCAAAGCCCTTAATGCATTCGACGAAAACATCACCCTCCATGATTTCCGCCTCGTCAAAGGCGACACCCACGTCAACGTCATCTTCGACGTCGTCGTCCCCTATGGGGGAAAGGACTATGACCTCATCGACATAAAGAAGGCCTTGGAAAAGGAATTCGAGGGCGATCCGATAAAACATGCCTTCGTCATAAGGATCGACCGACCATATGACGAATAGGACCTGCTAAGAAGCCGACTTCCTCCTTATCCAAACCTCCCTTATCTCCCTTATTATCGATAGGGCGCTTAATATCATGACGACGACGCAGGCGGTGAAGCCGACTAGCATTTTCATATCCGCCATCGGATCGCCGTCGGCAAACGTGCCTATCATGGTGACCGTAAGGGAAACCATGGTCAAGCAGGCGTCGCTAAGGCAGACGTCCTTCATCGATTTGACGATCGGGTCCCCGTCTTTGCGGGACAACACCATGTTGACGATGGCGACGATCAGCTTATAGAAGGCATACACCGCGTTGACTATGGCGAAGAAGGGCGATTGGATTATCGGTGGGGTGTCAAACACCATATGCCCGATAAGGAAGGCCATCGCCACCTCGACAAGCAGCAAGAACCCCCCGACGGCCAAGGCGATCTTATGTTTGGCCATCTCCATCGCCTTCTTGTCGAACCAATGCTTCTTGGCCGACCAATAATAGGAAAGGACGATGGTGACCCTGGTGGCGATCAAAACAAAGTAATAGCCGGCAAAGCCCCCAAACCAAAGAGAATGGTATAAGGCGGCCATGATGACGTTGAAGATGGCGAAGCAAAGGTTGACCAACGTCGAGGTGACGGTGAAGAAGGCCGATTGCAAGGTGTAGTTGGTGACGAAGGGTCTGGTCAGCTTGTTGTTATATAGCCATGGGAATACGTAATTCCGATATACCCGCAGGCAATAGAGGACGCAAAGGTAGATGAAGTAAAGCCCGGTTAAGCCGGTAAGCGAATATAAGGCCACCGAGGCCGGCTCCGAATGCAAATAGAGGGTATTGCATACCCCGAAGGTTAGGAAAAACCCAAAAGCCAACCCGAAAACCAATAGCCACCAAGGCCCGGGATCGTATAGATAGCCGATTATCTTTGGGTATTCCTTTTTGTGCACGCGATTAGATTATAAACAAAAATAGAGGCGGAAACCGCCTCTAAATGTTGCTGGCCTTATTAAAGGTAATACTTGTTGAGGACCTTAAGATCCTTTTCGTCAAGCTCATACACAAGCGGCTTGCCGGTCGGGATCTCGACGGAGATGATCTGCTCCGGGGTCAGATGCTCAAGCATCATGACGATGGCGCGAAGCGAATTTCCGTGAGCGGCGATGAGCACCTTCTTGCCAGCGTGGATCTCGGGGGCGATCTTCTCGTCCCAATAGGGCTTGACCCGCTTGGCGGTGTCGATGAGGCACTCGGTGAGGGGGCAATCCTCGATGGTCATCTCGCCTTTGGCAACGAGGTCTTGGTAGGTCTTCTGGTTGCCAGGCCACCTTTCGTCTTCCTTGGTGAGGGCTAGAGGCGGGACATCGGCTGAGCGGCGCCATATATGGACTTGCTCATCTCCCCATTTCTTGGCCGATTCGGCTTTGTTGAGGCCTTGGAGGGCGCCGTAATGGCGTTCGTTTAGCCTCCACGAATAATGCTTCGGGATGTTGGTTTCGCCCATTTCCTCAAGGGCGAAGTCCATGGTGTGGTTGGCTCTTTTCAAAACCGAGGAGAAGGCCATGTCGAAGCTGTAGCCGTTCTCTTTGAGGAGCTTACCGGCCTCATGGGCTTCCTTGACGCCGGTTTCGGAAAGCTCGACATCGGTCCAGCCGGTGAAAAGGTTCTTGAGGTTCCATTCGGACTGGCCATGCCGGAGCAAGACTAATTTGACCATAGTTGGTTGTTATTCCTTTCTTGTTTTGGCAACAACGGGATTATAAAGCAAATCGTTAGATTTGTGACAGCATAATGAGCAGAAGGAAGAATGCTTGCCTCTTGCAAAGTGGCGGAAATTAAATCCTATTGTTTATGTAATCGACTGTCGCGTGGTCGTTTGGAATGATTTTACCTGGGTTTCCAAGTACGATGCTATTAGAGGGCACATCGAAATTAACATAGGCGCCAGGAGCAATCAAAACATTGTCGCCGATTGATATTTTCCCGACAATGACCGCGTTCGAGCCAATCCAAACGTCATTGCCGATGGTCGGTGACCCTTTACGCGCGCCGCGATTTTCCTGACCAATGGTCACGCATATGCCGATATTGCAGTTTTGTCCTATTGAAGCCCTCGGGTTAATGGCAATTGGCCCATTATGGCCGATGAAAAACCCAGGCCCGATATTCGTTGCCGGAGGAATGTTGATGGAATGGGCATTACAAAAAGCAAGCCATTTTCTTCGTGAGAAATAATAGCCAACGATGTTAATCAAAGAGCGCTTGGCTTTGTACTTCTGGTAGGAAGCATGTGCTTTTCCGAAAAGCTTCATAAGCCGCAATTCAAAGCATTTTTTGTCGGAACGGCTTTCTGAATGGGAACCTGTTTTACGATATAAATCGCATTTGTAGTCTTCCTTCCAGCCCATCTTCATCTCCCCGCGTCATAGCCAAACAAGACCATGAAAGACAAAACGAATAGCTTCAAATCCGTCCAAAACGAGATTTTCTTGACGTATTCGGAATCACACTGGGCCTTCTTAACCGGATCGTGGTCCCGGTGGAGATATATTTGGGCCATGCCCGAAAGCCCGGGCTTAACCAAATAGGCACTGGGATTGGAGTTGTGACGGGCTTGGTAAAGATCCCATTCGTGGGCGCTATCTTGCCCAGGGCGAGGGCCGATGAAGGACATATGCCCAAGAAAGATATTGAATAGCTGAGGCAATTCGTCAATCGAAGTCTTTCGCATGAAACGGCCCCACTTGGTCGTCATGTCCTTTTGCTCTTGCTTGCCTATGTCGCTAGGCGCCACCTGGGGGGCATCGACCCTCATCGAACGGAACTTATACAAGGTGAACAGCTTCTCGTTACGGCCGATCCGCTTCTGCTTAAACAGCACCGGCCCTTTGGAAGTGCACTTGGTCATGATGGCCGCGAATATCAAAATCGGGCTCAATAGGATTATCCCCAAAGACGAACCAAACAAGGCGATGGCCCGTTTAAAGAAGAAGTAGGCTTTTTGGCTCTTCTTGAATTTGAATTCCGTCTCGTTCATAGGCACAACAAGGTGTATGGTAAACGCGGCAAATGGGATAGTCAATCTTCAACGGAGGGATCGTCCCAATGCAAGGCTCTGACTATATGGGTTTTGGCCCTTTCCGACATAACGGAGAAGCCAAATATGTCCAATATGGCATGGATGAGGTCATCCTGGGAAATATCGCCTTGGACGGCTTCGATGTCCTCTTTGGCCACCATTATCTCCTGACGCGATATATCGCCGATCTCCCTTTCCCCGCCGACGCGGTAATGGGAATAGGCGGAAGGATCCAAGGAGGAGGCCCACCAATAGGTTTCGTTATCGAAAAGCTCGCCATAGGCGGTAAGCCTCTTTAACTCCTCTTGGATCCGCCACATGACCTTGCCGTCTATCCGCTTAAGCGAATAGATCTCGCGGATTCGTTTCTTCAATAAACTCTCAGAAATCGGGGATTCCTCGGCAAGCATGCGCGATAAGGCACCTTGGAGGTCCCTAATCATGTTGGTGAGCTTCGGGTAGGCGATGTTGGGATAATCGATTTTATGCGGATAGGGGTTATCCGGGGTCGCCTTCACTAGGCTAACCGGCTTAACCGCCTCCTTCTTGGCCTGTTGGGCCGAACGCGGGGCGCTTAGTTCCTTCTCGATTTGCCTAACCACCAACCCGGGATGGTCAAGGTATTCGACCGACCACACCCGCATAAGTCGCCAGGAAAGGCTTTCAAGGACGCCGGGGGCGACGACGTTTCGATCGTCGCAGGTATAGGAAGCCTCGGAGTAAGACGGGCCATCGCAGATGACGCCTAAGGCGTATTGGCTCTGATTAAGGGGGTCTTTGATGGCGAGGTCGACCTTAAAGGCGCTGGAGCCGACGTTGACGTCGACGAGATACCCATCCCTAATCAAGTCGCTTGCCAAGAAATGGGCGATGGATATCTCGCTTTCCTTTATGTCCCAGGAAGAGGAATTGGACAATGTGGAAACCCCGTCCCTCGCGTAAAGGAGGAAGGATTTAAGGAACTCGGCCCCGCCGTTTTTGGCCGAATAGGCCCTTATGTCCTCGGGCTTGCAGGAGCAGAAGACGATCATCTCCTCCTTCGCCCGGCTTACGGCCACGTTGAGGCGGCGTTCGCCTTTCTCCCGGCTAAGGGGGCCGAAGTTGAGGTTCATCTTCTTCGTCTTCTTGTCTGGCCCAAAGCAAATGCTAAAGAGAATCACGTCCCTTTCGTCACCTTGGACGTTTTCGAGGTTCTTGACGAAGATCTCCTCCCCGCCCGGTGTACGATTAAGCTTTGGGTTGGCGTCGAACTTCTGCTCCAGCATATCGGTTATGAGGTCCTGCTGCTTTTTATTGAAGGTGACGATGCCGATCGATTGCTGCGACATCTTCTCGTCCTTCACCCGGCGGATGACTTCGTTGACGATGGCCTTGGCCTCCTCGCGGTTTACGCCGCGTCCTTTTTCGTAATTGCCGTTGACCTGAACAAGCTTGACTTGGCTAGACAGGTTAAAAGGCGTGGGGAAGGTGCAAAGGGTGTTGTCGTAGAAACGGTTGTTGGAGAAGGCGATAAGCGATTCGTGGTGGCTCCGGTAATGCCAAGAAAGGCGATATCGGGGCAAGTTGAGGGCGATGGCATCGTCAAGGAGGGATTCGAGGTCCTGGTAAACGACGACGTCGTCATTACGCTCATCGGAAAAGGACAAGGAGGAGGTGAAGAAGTTGGTCGGGGGCATTTGCTGCTGGTCGCCGGCGATGATGGTCGAATCGCCTCTTGCGATGGCGCCGATGGATTCGCTGGTCGGGATTTGCGAGGCCTCATCAAAGATGACCAAATCGAAATGGTGCTTGGTGGGATCGAGGTATTGGGCGACGGAAAGGGGAGACATGAGGAAGCAAGGGCAAAGCCGGAAGATGTCTTCCCCGTATTGGTCGATTATCGAGCGAAGCGTCTTGCCCCGGCCTGAAGTCTTGACGAGCTTGCGAAGCTGATAGGCCAAACTCGATTCGGCGTAATTGACGTCGCTTCGCGGGAAATGCTCGGTGATGCGGTGGGCGGTCTCCTCGACGGAAAGACGCTGGAAAGCGGAAAGGGCCTCTTTGTACTTGGCGATTTGCTGATCGGTTTGCAAAGAGGAGAGGTTGGTTAATCCGAGGTCGCTTAAAGAAAGGGAGACAACCGCGTAGAAGAGGGCGCAGTCGAATGAGGAACGCAGCTTCGATATCGATAGCCTCCCATGCTTATAGCCTTCGATCAAGGATGGGGGCAATAAGGTCGAGGCCTTATCTAGGCAAAGGAGGAGGCGGCACCACTGCCCGAGGTTCTCGATGTCTTTGTAGGCATTGGTTAGCTGCGAATGGGCGTAGGTGAAATAGACGTCGTTATCCTCGTAGTTGAATAAGTCGAATTGCTCATCCTTCATGGAGGCGTTTTTATTCAGCACCTCTTCATAGCCATTAAGGAAGGAATCGATCTCCTCGGCATAAAGGCCTTCTGGCTTTTTAAGAAGCGAGGCAACCTTTTTAAAGGCCTTTTTGTAGTCTTCGGTAGAGGCGACGTCAAGCGAGGAAAGGAGATGAAGCAACTCAATGGTGTTCTTGACCTTATCGTAATCGCCTTTGACGGCTTCGTAGGTCTTCATCTCCTCGTTTGGGAAAAGGATGTTGACATAGCCCTTTTTGACCTCAAGGTCATGGTGGATGGTTTGAAGGAGGATGAAGCTGTCGAGGATGGATACTAGATCGCCTTTTACTTTGCCCTTTGCTATGGATTTAAGCGATTTCTTCACCTTCTTCTTGGCTTTGGATTTGGCGAAGAAGCCATAGGCCTTCGAGGCGATAAGATGGTCTTTAAGCCCTTGGGCATCGAAATCGAGCAGCCCGGTTTCGTTGAATACCTTGCAAATCTCCTCTTTGAGGGAAAGATAGACGAGCAAGGCCTCGAAATAGGCCCTGGCCTGGGATTCTTGGCGCAGCAATCCGTCCTCTTCCACCAAAAAGGGGAAGAAAGCATCGGGGTTTTGCCGGCAATTTAACAACAGTTCCTTCAATATTGCGGCGTTTTTCTTGCTTAGTTTGAAGCCAAAGCCAAGCTTTTTGCCTAGCTTTGCATAGCTCGCGGCGAATAGGTTTAGCGAAGAAATAACTTCGGGCAAGGAAGAGGAAAGCCTTTCGCGGAGGGTAAGGGAATATTCGCGGCAGTAAAAAGGCAAAAAGGGATTGCCGTAATACCCATTTACCGGATGGGCGGTGACGGCGAGGTCCTCTAGGCAATCGAGGCACTCCTTATACTTCGTTTCGTCCATTGAGGCGGCGTAATCCGACTCAACCGTGCAATTTCCCTTCGACTTCTCGTTTTCCAAATACTTGATAAGAGCCGCATAAGGCGAAACGAAATACGATCCTTTCTTATGGATTTCGTTGAGGATGGCGTTAAGGGAATCGCGCTTCCTCTTTAGCTCAACCGCCTCCTGCTCGAAGTTGGCCGCCTCCCTGGTCCTGCCGGTTGAAAGGGATTCGCCAAGCTGGGACAAGACGTCTTTCTTGTTGGCCTTGGCCGAATGGATCTGGAGGCAGAACCTCCCTAGCGAGAGGGCATCGAGCCTAGACTTCACGACGTCGAGGGCCACTTCCTTCTCGGCGACGAAAAGGACCTTCTTGCCCTTATACATCGCGTTGACGATGATGTTGGCGATGGTTTGCGATTTCCCCGTCCCCGGTGGGCCGTCCAAGACGAAGCTTAATCCGAGGTCGCTGGCTTTAATGGCTAATAGCTGGGAGGAATCCGCACTTAAGGGGATGGCGAGGTCGCTAGGCGAGACTATGTCGTCGAGGTTCTCTTCCTTTAGATCCTCGGGGATCTGCTCAAACTCGCTTTGCCCGTGGACCATCGAGGCCACCACCTTGTTTTTGATGAAGAGGTCGCGGTGCGTCTTCATGTCGTTCCACATGACGAAGTGGGCGAAGGAGAAGAGGGAAAGAGTGACGGTTCCGTCATCGACGACCCAGTTGCCTTTGGAGGCGATCTTCTCTCGTATCGTGTTGAACAGCTTCTTTATGTCATCGACCTTGCGGGGCGAATCGAAGAAGCCGTCAAGCTCGCTGAAATCCAAGTCGAAGGCCCGCTTAAAGTATTCGAAGGCGGCCGCATTAAGCTGCATCGAATCGAAGTCGAGATCAAGTGAGAAATACGGCCCCACCCTCCTTCGCGGCAAAGAAGCCGGGACTAAGATTATCGGGGCGGCTATCGTTAGCTTGGAAAGGTTGGAATCATACCAATGGACCATGCCAAGGGTGAGGAAAAGGGGGTTGCAGCCGCTTTCTTCGATTTGGGTGGAGGATTTCCTGGCTAGGGAAATAAGCACATCCTCGGCGTCGCCCCGCTTGGCGTAGGCATAGACGCGGGAGGAGGAGAGGGCGCTTTTGAATTGCTTTTTCTGCTCAAGCGAGAACTGGTAGGAAAGGAACTTCTTGGGATCGGATGGGGTTAGCTCGTTATCGGGGATGACGCTTAGCTTATCGGATGTCGAGGCATCCTCAAAGAAACGGAAAACGTCCTCAACGCCTAATTGAACCGAACTAGCCCCGATTTTATGGTTGATGAGGTTGTTGCTCATCTCAAGGTCGAGGAGGTTTTCCTCCCAGACGTCGAATTTCGACTTCGCCCCGCTTCCCTGCAAAGAAAGCGAGCCGGCGCTTTGCTCGTAGGATGGAAGGTCGTAATCGACGCTTATCGAGTCATCGTAATCTATTTCCGTCTTGCCGCCGACTATATGGGGCGTGGGCAAAGGAAGCACGGAATCGAGCCTGGCGGAAAGGATGTCAAGGCAATAATCGAAGGCCATGGCCCCGAGGTTGGCCTGCCCTTTGTTCATCGCCTCGGCAAAGGAGGTGAGGTTGCCCGAGGAGGCGCAGGTTGGGTCGACTATGACCAATCGCCTATCGGTGGAGGAGGCGTCGTTGGTTAAGACGGTCAGGTTATCGGAAACGGCGTTTGGATAATGGTAATCATCGAGCCAGACGGCGTTGAAGGCATGGCCTTTGACGACGATGAGCAAAGGGTTAAGCCCAATGGATTCGCATAAGGCGGCGAAAAGCAAGGAGAAATCAAGGCAAGTGGCGGTCTTTTCGGAAATGGCGACATGGGGCATCCGGACGCGCTGAATGGTTTTCTCGAAGCTCGCCGGCGGATTGGAATAATGGATCCCCTCTTTCTGCAACGCCAAATAAAGGGCGTCAAGCTCGTGGAGGACGCTGTCGGGATCGTGGGTTTGGTAACCGGTGAATGAGGGGGTCCCATATTTTTCCTGCAGGATGGAAGCCGCCTTGTTGGCCAATTCCTTGACCGCGTCGTCATTAGGGGTTACGAAGCTCGCCAGCGACTCGGGGATGAATTCGCTTGAAGCCCCGATTTGCTCTACCGGCAATAGCTTTATATCCAAAGAAGCGCTGGCTAAGGTTTCGTCGCCTTTTACAAGCCTAACGTCCATGTGGACCGGGATGGCTTCGGTCAGTTCATAAAGGTATTTCGATGATAGATTTAGGTTAAAAGATTCGACGTCGGTGATCTTATGGGCTTGGACGCAGGTTAAGGGTATCGGATCGATCGATAACGAATCGACATCGAAACTGAATACCAATGATGCCCCATATATGTCGTTATCGGTTGTGTTCTTGATGGCGATCTTCTTTAGCAGCGAAAAGGCATTGGATTTGCTGCTGGCTTGGCGAATCTTGATGAATTTCTCTATTCGGTGGTCCACATAGCCTAAAGACGAGGCGGAAGACACGCTTAAGGTTATGGAGGAATCGGTATTGGAGGGCAAAACAGTGGTATTCGGCATAGCAAAAGGAATTATATAGCCTAAAGGCTAAAGTTTCAGTGGGATAAATCGCCGAACTCTGTCTAAATAAAAGCCTCGATGCCTCTAAATAGTCAAATGCAATCGATCAAATGGACGTCTTCGCGCCTATTGGCCTCTTCCTTTAACTCGTCGGTGAATCCGGTTGGGCAAAAGAGGGCATAACCAACTGACTTGGAGTTTGTTAGCCCCATCATCGCCGCTTTCTTGGCCTCGAGGTCTCTAAGCACGGATAGCCCCTTTGGCGAAGACGAGAATTTGCATTCCCCCAAAACCAAATTCCCACGTTCGGAGTCGATGACCACAATATCGATCTCGCCGCTTTCCTTGCCCCAATACCGCCCAACGCGATTAGGATGAAAACCAAAGTCACCCCTAGCCGCCATATCCAAAACCAGATCTCGGCACACGTCCTCGTAGACAAAGGAAACGTGGTTCTCGACAAAACGTTCTTTGATTATCGATAAAACATAATCGGTTTCGCCTTTTTCCAAATAGTCCCTATATGGATAAACGAACTTAAACCAGAAAGAAAGGTAATTATCGGTCAGCCGATAAATTCCTTTTTTGCTCTTTTCCGGCATCTTTTCGGTAATCGGGACCTCCCTTTCAACGATATCCAGGTCGGTCAAGACCTTTAGATATTGCGTAATGCTGGTTTGCTTAACGCCAAGGGAAGAAGAGATGCTCGAAAGCTTTTGGTTACCTAACGCAATCGCCTTTATCAAAGAGAAATAGCTTCCTATCTCGCTGACTTCCTTTTGCAGCAGGAAGAACGGCTCTTCGTATAAATAGCTGCTCTTGTCCAAAACGTTCTTTTCGATGGCGGTATATATGTCGTCGAATCCCTTAAAGGACTCAATGTATTTTGGAACTCCCCCGGTTATGGCATAGAAAGGGACTAACTCGTTATTGCGCTTCCCCTCGAAAAATTTCCCATATTCCCTAAACGGTATTTGCTTTAGGTTTATTTGGGCGGCACGCCGCCCATATAAGGGCGAACCATATTCCAGGGTTTGGGACTTCATAAGGGAAACCAAGGAACCGCAAAGGATAAGCATAACGTTCGAATCCTTAAGCAGAGTATCCCAAATCTTTTGCATGATGGAGGGGAACGCGGGATTGGATTTCCCGATGTATTGGAACTCGTCTATTACGATAATTTTCTTAGTCTTGGTTGGAAAGGAAACGAAGGCTTTGAACACCTCGGGCCAATCGACGTTGGCGGTCCTAAGGAAATCGTTTCCGATAAAGTCCGCTACTTTGGCCTGAAACTCCTTTAGGTTCTGCCTTTCCGACTCTTCGGTAGCCAAGAAGAACAACGAATCGGGATGGCTATCGAGGAACCGGGATATCAAAGAGGTTTTGCCGATACGCCGCCTTCCGTAGACGATAACAAAGGAAGACGAATCCGATGCGTATTGCTTCTCAAGCGTTTCCAATTCTTTGTCCCTATCGATGAATTTGGTCACAGGCCTCTCCTTAATTCGCCAATAATTATATCTTAGTTTATTATAAATGAGATTATATTTTTCATAAACTGTGAAAGAATGAAACGTCCGTAAAAACGACGTGCGAATCCAATCAATAGCGAAAAACTTAAAGTACTCCAAGCATCTTCCGTTGAAGAATCATTGCTTGAAGGTAATATCTTTGCATAAATCGCTATCTTTGACGAAAGCTTCGGAAACTAGAAAATCGGGGCCTTTTAGCATAAGTCAACGAACCATCTTCAGAACGGCAAAAACATATTCATCCAAGACAATTCTTAGACTACTGGTTTCCGCTCCCACTTTATTAAATCTTCCTAGAAACTAAAACTAATCCGTTCTTATGTCGGAAAGCACGTGGGAGCTTTGTACTGACGAAAACTTCCAACAAAGCTTGAACAAAATCCGGAAATACCACGATGGTCCAAGAAAAATAGTAAACGATGCAAATAATAACATAGGCAATGGACGCCCAATGGCTATCGTATATTTCTAACAAAAAGAAGCCAACGAGACCCATCAACACTGCTGGTAACGCTACCTTAAAAGCATTAATGAATACCGGCCAAGGAGATAGCTTAAGCGTCTTTTTGCATAAGGCGAAACAGAAAACATTGGTCGGAAGATAAGCCAAGCTGACAACGATGACTATAACATGGAACTCTAAGCCTCTTGTAAGCACCCAAGCCAAGCTTAGACAAACGGTTGAAAACAAATCACCCAAAATAATCCATAATGGCTTACCTTGGGCAGACCAAGCCGTTATCATGAAGTTTCCGGTCGAGACGCGTATGCACCCGACAAGCCCTTGGCAACCCAAAGCTATGGCCGCCGGCTCCCACCCTTCCCCAAAGAAAAGAAAGGCTAGAAAAGACTGAAACACGAACATACCAACTCCGAGCGGAATAAACAAAGAAGACAACGCCTTCTGGTATTTGTAGAAAACCTCTTTGTATTCATCTGATCCAACTTCCATCTTTGCCAAAAGACTTATAAGGACAGGCGAATATATAGCGGTCAGCATGGAAATAATGCCGGCCGCAGTTGAGAAACCGTTTTTGATGAATCCAGCTTCCGATTGCCCCAACATCCAACCGGCGAATAATGTGTTAATGGAATAATCGGCCCAAACGACTATCGATGAAAGCAAGAACATCGAGCTGCAAGCCCACATCTCCTTAAATGATTCTTTGGAAAACGAAAACACAAACGACTTGCGATTAAAGATAATCATTAAGGCGAATTGACAAACCAAAGACCCAAGGGTACCCGCGGGAATAGACCAAATGCCGAAGCCAAGAAAAGCGCAGACGCTGGCCACCAACAATTGAGAAACACATGAAGCAAGGCGCACAATTGCCAATTTTCCGAATTTGAAGTCTCGCCTAAACAAGGACATTTGGATGCTGGTTATTGCATAGAAGGGAATTTGTGAGGCGGCAAAAAGCAAAACGTAACCATATCCTTCGGCGTTAACCAATTTCGCCAACGGGTCTTTGCAAAGCGCGACAATTGCAAAAATCACAAGGCTCAAAGCCACCGATACCACGGTGGCAGTGCCAGCCGACTTCCTCTTCACGTCTTCGGAAGCAAACTTTTGTTGGAGTATATAACTGGAAAAGCCGCTTTCAGAGACCATCTCTGCGAAAGTAGTGATTACCGAAATGCTCGCGACCAGCCCAAAAACTTCCGGCGCCAACAAACGAGCCAGGATCATATTGGTGATTGGCACAATCAGCTTAGCCGCGACCTCTGCTATGGTCATCCATTTAATTGATGCTACGGCTTTTTTCTGATAGTTAGTCGACATTGCCAATCTTCTTTAGTGGAGTGTAATACGAATCGATTTTGCCTGATTCAAGAAATTAATATTTATGAACCAAGTTCATACGTCCTTGGCCTACATATTTAACTCCGCGAAAAAACTATTTCCAAGGGTTTTCCTAGTCACTTGAAACACACACTTCTTTAGACCATTAGGACAACAAGTGCTAACTTACCGCGAACATAACTAGTAAACATAAAAAATGAACATTTTCTCTGCAATAAGTGTAAATGGGATCGCGGACAAATTGTTGGACTTCAAAATGGGGTTCCCCCAGAATGGAGCCAATATGCCAAGAAAGTACAACGAAAACCAAATCAAGGAGGCCTTAGAGCACCTGGAGAAATGGGATGGATGCATCGGCAAGGTCTCATCCGCCATCGGGGGATGGCCTGGGATACTTCGCTTCGTACCATTCCCGCGACGTGCTGCCGACCAGCCTTTCCTCGGGCACTTCCTCGGAAAGGCCAAAGCACGACCAAAGTGGGTCTTAGTGTTTCTTTATTGTTTGGCGGTTTGCTTTCTGCCCCTTATCCGGGCCTTTCGCATTATACCATCAAGGCCGAGTTCATCAGTCATGTGCAAAAGCGGACTTTTTAGAAAAAAGTTAGGAAGACAACCATCCATAATACGTTTAAGCAAGAATTTGCTATGTTTCGTAAAAAAATCCTACCATTCTCTAAAGGATTCGCGAGAGTGTGCGGAATCTTGTGTAAACGATTCCCGTAAGACGTTCGAATTCTAATCACTTCGACTCATAATAGGCAACAATTTCCCTCCAACACCTCACCTTCCTTTTCCCTATCCCCTCGTTGTAGTGGA
>JADINA010000028.1 GCA_017694295.1 Candidatus Alloenteromonas pullistercoris
CGTGGGCTCGGAGATGTGTATAAGAGACAGCCTCGGCCGCCTGGCGCCCAACCTCGGGATCGCCCCCGGCCCCGTGGCCTTTGGTGACCTCCTCGCCCAAGACGATGCGGTTGGGGGCCTTGGAGGTGGCCAAAGCCTGCTTGTCGGTGTTGAGGACGTAGAAATCGACGTTGGATATCTGATCGTCGATCATCCGGTTGACGGCGTTGTTCCCGGCCCCGCCGACGCCGATGACGACGATGCGGGCGACCGGCTCAAAGCCGTCGAGGTCGGCGCTCACCGGCTCTTCGGTGAGGCCGTATTGCTCCGAGAGGTTGTTTTCTTCCATGTGTCTCTCCTTTCATCAAAGGGCGTCTTCGTCGGCCCCGATGTGGCGTTTCTTCTCTTTCTTCCCCGCCGTCCGGCTTAGCGGAACGACGCCCCGGCGGTTGTCCTCAAGCGACCCATTGTACTTCGAGGCGAACAGAAGAAGGCCGAGAAGCGAGGCGTATTTGGGGTCGCGGGCCCCGATGCTTTTGGGGATGATGGGGACGATCTCCCGCCCCGGCAGGGCCTTTTGTAGGAATTCAGCTAGGCCGCGCAGCTTGCTGCCTCCGCCAATGCAAACAACGGGCAAGGAGGCGAACTCCGGGCCGCGATAAGCGGACATCAATGTCTCGACCGCGTTGGAAAGCCGCCTTCCATAATCTTCAAAGAAGCCCTCAATCGATTTGTTGAGGTCAGCTTGGGTGGCGCTACAAAGCGAGGAAAGGGCGGGCGAATAGGAATTCTCTCGCGGGTCATAGCCCCGCCTGGTCTTAAGCGATTCGGCTTCCTCCTCGGGGAGGTTGAGGTCCTTGGCGATGCTTTGGGTCAGATCCTGCCCGCCGCAATAGAAGTAAAGCGAATTATACGGGCTCCCCTCCCCGATGAAGGAGACGGTCGAGGTCTTGGCCCCGATGTCGAGGAGGATATAGGTTTTCGGGAGGTCGTCGTAAGTTTGCAATAGCCGGCTCGCCGCATAGGCCGAGACGCACTGCTTGTTGACCCTAAAACCGGCCGCCAGAATGGCTTTGTTGTAAAGCTCCTTGACGTCGGTTGGGAGGCAATGGACCTTAGCCATGACCTCGAGCGAGCGGGTCTTCTTCCCAAGCGGGGGGTTGGCGTAGACCGAGCCATCGTCGAGGATGAACTGATCGGGGATGGCGTCGACTAGGCTTAAGCCGGAGGGAAGCGATTGCTGGGTGACGAGGGAGATGACGTTGGTGACGTCGATCTTGTCGACCCCGAACTCGGGGTTGACGATGGCGGTCGACTTCTCATCGGTGAAAACCTTGAGGCCCGCCGAGGGCAATAGGAGGTTGACCGTCGTCAAGGTGATGCGCAGGTGGCGGTCGTCGTCGACTATAGTATGGAGCGAGCCAAGCAAGGAGGAAAGCTCGGCCAAATCGATCTTATCCCCATCTAGGAGGTCTTTAGCCGGCTTCTCGGTGGCGAAGATGACGACCGGATGGCCGCTTAATTCGTAGCCGATCAAAAGCCGGACGGCCGATGAGGCGATCTCGAGGCAACCTATTGCATTCTTATCCATAAAATCTCTCCGCCCATATATTAATATGGGTGAAAGGGGAAATAAAGAAGATTCCGATAAAGAATTAGTAGTTTTTTGTTAATAACTCGGTAAAAGAAAAGCCGGACGGAGGGAACGTCCGGCGTGGGGAAATGGCGAAGATATCGATTATTCGCTTAGGCTATCCGATTCCTCTGGCTCCTCCTCGCTCACCTGGGAGGTCGTTTCCTCGTGGGCGTCGGCCCCGCCGGCTTTGGCGGAGGCGGCGTAGGTGATGGCGATTGGGGTGGCCGAGGCGGCGAAAACCGCGAGGACGAACAAGAACCCGACGAAGACGGATTTCGCTTTGTAGTAGCCTTTGCGATGGCCGGTTTTGACTAGTTTGTCTTTCATGGTTTTCGTTCCTTTCCTGCCCTATTGGCTTATTGGGCTTTTCTTTCTATGCCCCGCAGCTTGGCGGATGCGCTCCGCCGGTTTTCGCTTAGTTCTTCTTCGCTTGGGGTTATCGGATGGGGGGTGAGCAGCTCGTAAGGCTTTTCCTGCTCAGGCGTCGGCAGATGGCGGGAGCCCTCGCTTACGCATAGGTCGCGGAAGCGGAGCTTGACGAGCCGATCGTCGAGCGACATGAAGGTGATGACGGCCATCCTCCCAAGCGGATTAAGTAATCCGGGGCCCTCTTCGAGCAACCGCTCAAGCGCCTCCTCCTCGCGGTTGACCGCGATGCGGATGGCTTGGAAGGTTTGCTTGGCCGGATGGCCCTTCTTGGATAGCTCCTTGGGGCTTTTGGCGGATTTGACGCATTCGACGAGGTCGAAGGTCGTCTCGATTGGGGAGATCACTCGCCGCCTCTCTATTTCCTTGGCGATGCGGTAGGCGTCGCGCTCCTCCCCGTAAACTTTGAGGATCCGCGCGATTTCCCCTGCTGGGTAGGCGTTTACCAGCTTGTAGGCGTCTAGTTCCTGGGTTTGGTCCATCCTCATGTCGAGTCTAGCGTCCTCCCGGTAGCTGAAGCCGCGGCTGGCGTCGTCGAATTGGGGGCTGGAGACCCCAAGATCGGCGAAGATGCCGTCGACCTTATCGACCCCGAGGGCGGAAAGGCTTTGCCGAATCGAGGCGAAGCTTCCGTGGACGAAGTCGATATGGGCCTTTTCCCCGCCAAGGGCCTTTTTGCCGTATTCGATGGCTTCCAGGTCGAGGTCGAAGACGATGAGGCGGCCGTTTGGGATGCGCTTGGCTATTTCCTTGGCATGCCCAGCCCGGCCGAGGGTGCAGTCGACGTAGGTCAGCCCGTCGCGGACGTTAAGCAAATCGACCGATTCGCTTAGCAAGACGGGGATATGGGGCCTATCCATGGCGGATTACCTGCTTTCGGAAGCCAGCTTCTCGAAGTTGGCCTCGGACTCGGCGAAGTATTCGTCATAGTGCTTGGGCTCCCAAATCTCGAAATGGTCGAGGACCCCGACCAGCACCACTTCGCCCGCTATCGAGTAGCGGTCGAGCAGCTCCCGGCCGAGGCTGATACGCCCATGCCCGTCGATTTTCATTTGAACGAGCGAGGCGGTCGCGACGCGGATATAGGCCCGCGAGGAGGGATCGGTGAAGGAAAGCGAGCTCAGCTTGCCAAGCAATTCGGCGTAAGACTGCTCGGAATAGACCGAGAGGCACCCTTCGAATCCCTTGAGGACGTAAAGGGCCTTCTCGTCTTTGTCGGAGAGCAGCTTAGGCGGAATCTGCAGCCGGCCTTTGTCATCGATTGTTCGACGGTAAGTTCCGAAATACATTTTGCCCACTTTTTCCCCCGCAAGCAAACTTTACACCCCACGCCAAGTTTAAACAAGGACGAAAAAGGCAAAATAGGTGGGAAAAATAATGGGGAAGGAAAGTATTTCCCTTTTCTTGGGAATAGGAAAACGACCTTTCCTAAAGGAAAAGGCCGGGAAACTAACCCGGCCCAATTCCCTTGCCTCTTTATTTTTCCTTCACGGCCTCGGCGACCGCGGTGGCGGCGGAAGCCAAGGAGGCGAGGTTGGAGGGGAGGAAGATCTTGGTCGATTGGCCATCCGCCACCTTCTGCAAGGCCTCATAGCCCCGGATGGTGAGGACCGCCTTGTCGGCCCCGGCGGCCTTGATGGCCTTAATGCCCTCGGCCTCGGCGTCGCGGATCATCTTGATGCCCTCGGCTTCGGCGGCCTTGAGGTTTTTGATCCGGGCGGCTTCGCCCTCGGCTTTCTTGATGGTCGATTCCTTCTCGGCCTCGGCGTTTAGGATCATCGACTCCTTGTTGCCCTCGGCGATCAGGATGGCGCTTTGCTTCTGGCCTTCCGCCAAAAGTATCTTCTCCCGCTTCTCCCGCTCGGCCCTCATCTGCCTTTCCATGGCTTCCTGGATGTCGCGCGGGGGGAGGATGTTCTTCACCTCGACCCGGGTGACCTTGATGCCCCAGGGGTCGGTGGCCCCATCGAGGATGTCGCGCATCTTCTCGTTGATGATGTCGCGGCTTGTGAGGGTGGAGTCGAGGTCGAGCTCGCCGATGATATTGCGAAGCGTCGTCGAGGATAGCAACTCGATGGCCTGCACCGGGTTGGAGACGCCATAGGCGTAAAGCTTCGGGTCGGAGACGTAATAGAAGACGACCGTGTCGATTTGGATGGTGACGTTGTCGGAGGTGATGACGTTTTGCGGCGGGAAGTCCTTGACCTGCTCGCGCATGTCGATGCGGTGAGCGAGCCTATCGAAGAAGGGCAATTTGACGTGGATGCCGGTGTTCCAGGTGGTCCGATAGGAGCCAAGGCGCTCGATTATCCCCTTCTCCGTCTGCCCGATGATCTTGACGTTGCATAGGATCACAATAAGCAGGAAGACGAATAAGACGGCGACGACGATGATGGCGATGGCCCAGCCGGGGAAGGCCGATAGGGAATTGATTGTCATGTTCATTTCTCTCCTTCTTCAATCTTACCAATTATAAGGCGATTGCCGGTGATGGCAAGGATGCGGCAGGCCTCGCCCTGGGCGAAACTAAGCGATTCGTTTTGGCATTCGGCCGTCCAGACAAGGCCGTCGATGGCGACCCGGCCCCTGATTAAGCCGGAGCATTCCTCGGTCACGATGCCTTTGCGCCCAATGAGGCTCTCGACATTGCTTTTCGTCTTGCCCCGCCTATCCATCCACCTCGATATGAAGGGGCGGAAGGCGAGGAAGGCAAGCAGGCTGCTGCCGGCGAAGATGATGATCTCCCCCCAGAAGGGGACGGCGGAGGGGAAACAGGAGACGATGAGGGCGATGCCGGCCCCGCAGGCGAACCAAATGGAGACGACCGCGGCGGTCGCGGCCTCCAATATAAGCGACAAAATGGCGATTATAAGCCAAACAAGCCACATCCATTCCTCAATCATTGCCTTTCTCCTTTCCCCGACTTTATAACCAGGTAGCCATTTTTCGCTTCGAACTCGACTTTGTATCTTACCGCCTGCTTCCCCTCGATGGAAAGCCTTTGGCGAAGCGCCTTAAGAAGGGAGGTCGAGCAAAGCCTCGCATAGCTTTTCTTAAGCGATACCGGGTAAAGCAAGGCCCCGTCGAGGTCGCCGAGATCGGCTTCCTCCTTGCTTTTCGGCGCGATGATTATTTGGCCAAGTTCATCGATCCCGACCCTCACCCGATAGGCCGTCCCAAGCGCCTTCAGGCAGGGGGCGGAGAAGGTGATGTTGCTTTGGTAGAGGGTGGCATAGCCGCCTTCTAGGCCGCTTGGATTGTCGATCCACTCGATCATTTTTCTCTCCTCCCGACCATAGTCTTGCATTGTTCGCCAAAGTTTTCAAGTAATTTCAAAAGTTTGCAAAAGTTTGCATAAGTTGTTATCGCCCGGTTTTGCGCTACAATAAAGAGGTGGAAAATCTCGAGAAAGCCATAAAAAGCTATCGCCGGACCGCCAAGGCCGCCAATTGGATAAGCTCGGCCATCGGCATCGTCTGCCTGGTCAGCTACGCCTTGACCGTCACCTTCTTCCCGATGGACGACTGGCTTTTCGTCCTCCTCTTCCTCGTCTTCGGTTCCCCTTTTTTCATCGCCTTCGCGATCGCGAGGAAGATAAAGCGAAGGAAGTTCGCCAAGATTTGCGCCATCAAGGGGTTGCCGGTGCCAAGGAAAATCGACGAGAAGGCCCTTGACGGGCTCGTCGAGAAGCTAGAGGGCGGGCAAAACCCCTTCCGCGACCCCAAGTTCGACCCGGCGCCGAGGTTTGAGGAAAATGGCGCCACCGGCATAAAGACGGTCGAGGTCGAAAAGCCCAAAGCCGCCCCAACCAAGATGAAAACCCAAAACTGCCCCCGCTGCGGCTACATAAACGAAAAAGGGAGGGGGTTTTGCCGCCAATGCGGCGCCCCGCTCCCGGATATACGCGAATGATCAATCGGGCTTTTTGATGAAGGGGTCGATCTCGAAGCGGAGCACGCATTCGGAAAGCTCGGCCGTGTCGAGGTAGGCTCCGGGCAGGATGAAGCCCTCCCCCTCCCCGTCTTCCTTCTCCAAAATCTCGTATATCCCAGAGGAGGCAAAGCGGTGGCCAAACTTCGATAAGTCGCGCCCATCGACGCAGATAAGGGAGGCCATGACGTCGACGTCGGCAAAAAGCCTATCGTCTTCGTCGCGGTAGATAAGCCCCTTTATGCGGCAATTTTCTACCTTGACAATCGGGTAAAGGCTAGGCAAGGCGGACTCGGGTATCGCTACTTCCTCGTCGACTTTGAAGTCGCGGGCGTAGGTCACGGCCCCTTTTTGTATCCTCATCGCCCTACTTCCTTATCTCGGCCCCAAGCTTGCCTAGGCTTTCGATGACCTTGTCGAGGGCGGAGGCGACTTCGGCGTCGGTGAGGGTTTTGGACTCGTCAAGCAAGGTAAGCGAGATGGCGACGGCTTTTTTGCCTTCGGGCAGATTTGGGCCTTTATACACGTCGAAGGGCTCAACCCGCTTGATAAGCGGGCTGCAGGAGGCGCATTTCTCGATTTGGCCGAAGCTGACCGAGTCGTCGAGGATGAAGGAAAGGTCGCGGTTAACCATCGGGAAGCGCGGGATCGGATTGGCCTTTATCGCCCCGACCTTGGCCTCCAAAACTGCTTTTAGGTTCACCTCCATGACCAAAGCGGAGGGGAGGTCATAAAGCTTGGCGAGCTTTGGATGGACCTCGCCGAGATAGGCGATGAGGTCCTTGCCCATGTAGACGAGGGCGCTCCGTCCCGGGTGGAGCCCCTCTATTCCGGAGGCCCTTTCGTAACGGATGCGCGACTTGGCTATCCCAAGGGTCCCGAGGATGTCCTCAAAGGCCCCCTTGAGGTCATAGAAATCGTAATCCTTTTCGTCGAGGCGGCCGAAATCGCGCCGCTTGCCGGTCAAAGCCACGGCAAGCCGGCTCCCCTCGCCGGAAAGGTCATCGACGTCGCTAATCTCGAACACCGCCCCATCCCGCTGCTGCCTGGCGGCGTTATAGGAAAGGACGGAGAGAAGCGAGGGGGCCAAGGCGGTCCTGACGACCGAGCGGTCGACCGTAAGCGGGTTCTCCAAGACATATGGATCCCCGCAGGGGAGGATCGAAAGCCGGCTTTGCTCCTCCGGGGAGACGAGGGTATAGGTCAAAACCTCGTCATAGCCCCTAGAGAGCATTAGCCTCCTGATGGTCCTCTCCCTTTTTTGGCTTTCGGTTAGCCCGGTTAGGGAAAGGGCGGAGACCGGAAGTGAAGATTCGACTTTGTCTAAGCCAAGGAGGCGGATGACCTCCTCGCTCACGTCGGCCTTGCCTTCGATGTCGAGGCGATAGACAGGCGACAGGAGGCAGTAACGCCCATCTTGTCTAGACAAAACCTCGAAGCCGTCGCGCTTTAAGGCGGAAAGGACCTCTTCCTCGGAAAAGCTGGTCCCAAGGCGGGAATTGAGATAATCGAGGCTGACCTCAATCTCACGGCTTGGGGAGGCCGCCTCCCCGTATTGGCTCTCCGGGAGGGCGAAGGAAGAGCAGCCGCAAAGCTCGGCGAAAAGCTTTTTGACCAGCTTCAGGGCCTCGATCTCGGCAAGGGGGTTGACCCCTTTCACGAAGCGGAGGCTCGAATCCGAGCTTAGCCCGATGCGGGCGCTGGTGCGGCGGATGCTCGCCCCGTCGAAGCTCGCGGCCTCGACGGCGATGTTCGCGCTTTTCCCATCGACCATGCACGACTCGGCGGTCATGATGCCGGCAAGGCAGCTTGGCTCGCCAGCGGAGCAAACGAGCAGGTCGCCCTTTTCGATTTTGTATTCGCGGCCATCCATCGCCTTGAAGCTCCCCTGGTAGCCGTCTTCGATGGTCAAGGAAGGCGACTTGAGCTTGTCGAGGTCGTACATGTTAAGCGGCTGCCCGGTCACGAGCATGACGTAGTTACCGATGTCGACGACGTTGTTGATGGGCCTAATGCCGGAAGCCATCAAGACGCTTTTTAGCCAAAGCGGGCTTCCCTCGATCTTGAGCTTATAGGCCAATAACGCCTTGAAAGAGGGGCATTTTGGGGTATTTGAGCTGATGGTAAATGAAGAGGGCTCTAGGTTAAGCTCATCCCCCTGCTCAAGGGTATAGGGGCAATCGTAGAGGCAGGCGACCTCGCGGATGACGTTGTTGAGCGAATAAAGGTCTGGCCTATTCGGCAATAGGTCCATGTCGAGGATGGTGTCGGAATACCCAAGCTTGACCAAGACGTCCTCGTCCCCGGGCTTGAAGGAATCGGGGAGCTCCTCGATGCCGGAAAGCTGCTTTTCGCTTAAATACTTTTTGTCGACCCCAAGCTCATAGAGGGCGCAGCACATGCCAAGGCTCTCAACCCCGCGGATCGCGGTCGGCTTGATGGTGAGCCCGGGCAGCTTGGCCTCAGGGCGGGCGACGATGACGGAGAGCCCCTTCCTGGCGTTGGGGGCGCCGCAGACGATTTGGCAAACCCCGTATTTCGGCCCCTCGTCGACCTGGAGGACGTGGAGGTGGTCCGAGTTCGGGTGGGGCTCGCATTCAATGATCTTCCCGACGACGAGCCCGGTCGCCTCGGATAGCCTCTCGATGCCCTCAACCTCGGCCCCGGCGAAGGTCAGATGCCTGGCTAGTTCCTCGGCTTTAAACTCGGCTTGGACGTGGGCTTGCAGGAAATTCAAGGATAATTTCATGGTCATTCCCCCTTATTTGGCCTTAAAAGGCGAAAGGAAACGGTAGTCGTTTTGGTAGAAGCGGCGGATGTCGTCGATGCCGTAGCGGAGCATGGCGACCCGCTCGACCCCGACGCCGAAGGCGAACCCGGACCATTCCTCCGGGTCATAGCCGCACATCTTCAGCACCTTGGGATTGACCATCCCGGCGCCGAGTATCTCGATCCAGCCCGAGCCCTTGCACATCGCGCACCCCGTCCCCTGGCAATTGAAGCAGGAGACGTCGACCTCGACGCTTGGCTCGGTGAAGGGGAAATAGGAGGAGCGGAGCCTGATCTCGCGCTTCTGCCCGAACATCTTCCTCGCGAATAGCTCCAAGGTGGCCTTTAGATTGGCGAGGGAGACGTTATGGTCGACGAGCAATCCCTCGATTTGGGCGAACTGGTGGGAATGGGTCATGTCGTCGTCGTCCCGGCGGTAGGTTTTCCCGGGGCTTATCATCTTTATCGGCGTCTTCCCGCCCCTTTCTTTCATCACATGGGCCTGGGCGGCCGAGGTTTGGGTGCGCAGCAGCCTTCCGCCCTTTAGGTAAAAGGTGTCCTGCATGTCGCGGGCCGGGTGGTCCTTGGGGACGTTTAGCAGCTCGAAGTTGTAAAGATCGTCCTCGACGTCGCGGCCAGAGACGACCTCATAGCCCATGTCGAGGAAGATGTCGGTAACCTCGTCGACGATGACCCGGAAGGGGTTCTCGTGGCCAAGCCCGGCGCTTTTCCCGGGCAGGGTGATGTCGATGCTTTCGGCCTCTAAGCGCTTGGCTAACCCCTCCTCCTCAAGCAAGGCCTTCTTCTTGGCGTAAGCCTCCGACAAAGCCTCCTTGGCCTTGTTGACAGCTTGCCCATAAGCCCCTCTTTCCTCGGGCTTAAGATCCCTCATCTTGGAAAGAAGGGAGGGAATCGCGCCCTTTTTCGCCAAATAGGCGGCGTACCAGCGCTCAAGCCCAACTGGCCCCTCCGCTTTCTTGAGCTCGGAAAGCCCAAGTTCGCAAATAGATTCGACGTTTTCGTCCATGCATTGCCCTCCTTTGCGGGCCCGCTAAATAAAAAAGGCAGCCGGGGAACGGAAGAATCCGCGGTGCCATCCCTGTTCGGAAGCCCGATTGGGTTTCCGCCCTTTATGCCCATTAACGCTAGGCGACGGGTGGGTTTCCCCACCGCCCTCCAAGGCGAATTCGCGGGGCTTCCCTTGGGCGGTCTCACTCTCCGCCCATCCCTGTGAGGGAAGCTTGTCCGTTACTGCTCCTTTTCCTCGGGCGCCTTATTATATCAGCGAGCCGGGGATGTTTGGCAACGAGGAAGGGAGCTCGATTTCCTCAAAATCGACGTTTTCGGGGTGGGAGGGGATGTCGATGCGGCCGTATTCGTAGGCGAATGAGCCAGACATCGAGATGGAAACGCCGGAGCTTGGGTCGGTGAGCGAGGCGTTGGCCCTCGCCCCGCTTACCCCGCCTTCGCCGTATTCGAAGGACATGGAGAAGGCGTTGACCTCATAGCCCTGCAAGGCGGAAACCTCCTCCCCGCTCGCCCCGCCGACGCTTTCAAGGAAGGCGATCAAGTCGCCGTCATTATCGATATCCATGCTCAATTCGCCCTCGGATAGAGAGAACAGATCGGGGTTCTCGGCGGCGAAATCGGTAAAGTCGGGGAAGCTGAGGTAAGGGTAACCCTGGTTTGAATAAGGCAAGTCGACCATAAAGGCCGAGGGGAGAGCGAAGCCGGCTTGCTGCTGCTCGAGCATCATGTTTATAAGGGTCAATAAAGCCTTGGTCGAGGGGTCGGACATGTCGACGAATAGCCCCTCCCCTTCCCAGTAGACGGTCATCCCGATGTTTGAAAGGGCAAACCCGGCCATATCGATGTCCATGCCGTCCAAATCGGCGTAAAGGGCCTCCTCGTTGACCCGGAAGTCCATGTCAAGATCGGAAATCGAGGTACTTACCGACCCGGAGGAGACGGCATAGGAAACCGGCTCGACCGTCCGCATCCTCACCGAGGTGGCGGCGGCGCTTTTTTCGATGGCCGAGCTGAACTCGGCTACCGCCTTTTCGACGTCCTCGGCATGGTGGGAGCAAGACGCTAGGGGCAATAGGCCGATAAGGGCCAAAAACATGAGCTTTTTCATAACGGAGGTATTTTAACCCGCGGCCGCGAAGGCACGCAACCTCCGCTTAGACGGAGCAAAGGTACATCAAGATCCCGCCGGCGACGCCGACGTTAAGCGAATCGATTCCCCGGATTGGGATTTTGACGTTGGCAAGCGAATGGGAAAGCAGATAGCCGCTCACCCCGCTTCCTTCGTTGCCTAGGCAAAGGCAAAGCCGCTTGGGAAAGGAAAAATCTCTGACGTCGACGGCCTTTTCAAGGCTCGTCCCGATAAGCGGGATGTCCTTTTCCGCAAGAAGCCCCACCGCCTCCTGCTCGCTAAGACGAAGCAGGTTGAGGGAGAAGATGGCCCCCTGCGAGCTTTGGATGGCCTTGGAGTTGAAGTAGGAGCAGGTCCCGGGAGTCGCGATGACATCATGGAAGCCGAAGCTTAGGGCGCTCCGGAGCAAGGTGCCGAGGTTGCCGGGGTCCTGGACCCGGTCAAGCAGCAACGCCCTCTCCCCTATCTCCAAGCTTCCCGCTTTGGCCTTTGCGATGCCCAAAACGGGCTCCGGGGTTATGGATGAGGAAAGCTTCTTTATTACCCGGTAGTCGACCAAATACCCGGTCGCGGGAAAGCTCATCTCATCGGTCGCGAAATAGCTTTCGAGGCAGCCGGATTGGGCGGCCATCTCCACCAGGTGGCGGCCTTCGACCAAGAAGCGGTCGCCGCCCTTGCCTCTTAGCTTGGCGGCCTGCTTGACTTTCGGGTTATCGAGGCTCTCGATCCTGATCATGGCTTGCTCCAAAGGCGAAATCGCAGTCTAGTATGCTCCGCCTAAGCCTCCGATAATCGGGGCAATAAGGCAAAAGGGCGTCGTAAAATCTCTTCGAGTGGTTGGGGACGAAATGGTGGGCGAGCTCGTGGACGACCACCGAGTCGACGACCTCGGGGGAGAAATGGTAAAGGTAGAGGGAGAAGGTGAGCGAATAGGTTTTGGCGGAGTTGACCCCAAGGCGGGAGCTCATGTCCCTGACCCTCACCTTATAGGGCCGCTTTATGCCCATAAGCCCCTCGAAATGCCTGACCCGCCCCGTGTAATAGGCCAATGCCTCACTCCGGTAGGATTGCTTGACCCCGTCCTCATCGAGGGAGGTCGGCATCTTCCTCCCCAAGACGTAAGTGAAGCCATCCTCCGTGGGCTTTGGCTTGGATTCGGCCATCCTAAGAAGCCGGAAGACGATTTTGTCTAGCGTGGGCAAATCCGCGTCGAAGCGGACCCGCCCCCTTATGTTCCCCGACTTGTCGAAGCTCGCCGAAACCGTCTTGGCCATCCGGTAATAGACGTAGCCGGTGTAGGTTTTCCCGTTGTAGCTGTAATCGCGTCTAAGTTTTCGCATCCACATGATTATACACCCCTTTGGCATTTCGCCCTTATATTCCCCGCGATGAATGTGTATTATTTCGGCCGTATGGAAAAGATTCTCGTCTCCGCCTGCCTATTGGGCGACAAAACCCGCTACGACGGCAAGGACAACGCCGTCGAGGGGCTGCTTGGGCTGCTCAAGTTCTATGAGCTCGTCCCCTTCTGTCCCGAGGTCGAGGGCGGGCTTAAGACCCCCCGCCGCCCAGCTGAGATCCACTATGGGCGGGTTTTCCGCGACGACGGCGCCGAATTGACCCGGCAATACGATTTGGGGGCCAAGAAGGCGCTATCGCTATGCAAGTTCCTTGGCATCGGCAAGGCCATCCTCAAGGAGTCCTCCCCCTCCTGCGGCGTCCACCTCATCCACAACGGACGCTTCGACGGCGGGAAGATCGAGGGCGAGGGGGTGACCGCTAGGACCCTAAGGGAAGCCGGGATCAAGGTCATGAACGAGGATGAGGGGCTTAAGCTGCTCGACTCGCTTTTATCTAAGCAGGCGAAAAGGGAGATCGAAGAGGCCAAGACGGCCAAGATGGAACCCAAAAAGATGGCAAAACCAAAGTTCGAAAGAACGAAAAAACATGAGAAAGGCAATTGGAAAAAGCGTTAACCCGGTCAAAACGATCGCGAGGATCGGGGTATTCTCCGCCCTTGCCTTCGTCTCCTCCGCCTTCCTCGCCATCCCCTATCCGGGAGGCGGGTATTTTTCCTTTGGGGACGCCTTCATCCTCCTCTCCTCCTTTCTTTTCGGACCATTCGTCGGGGCCTCGGTCGGGATGCTATCCGGGGCTTGCTCGGACATGATGCTCGCCTCCTTTGCCTACATCCCCTTCACCCTTCTTGCCAAAGCCGCCCTTGGGCTATGCGCCGGATTCGCCTACAAAGCCAAAGGAAAGGGCGTGAAGCTATTGCTTCTATTCGCCGGGCCCGCCTTGCAGGTTTTGGCGTATTTGGTCTCCTACTACGTTTTCTATGGCGTCGGCGGGATGGCCCACTCCTATTTCGACCTTATCCAGTCCTTCGGCTGCCTTTTGCTGGCCCTGCTTTTAGATTTGGGCATTCATAAGGCGCTATGGAAGCGTCATATCCCCTGATCGTCCTCGGGATCGGTCTCGCTTTCCCTTTCCCTCCCTATCGCCTCCTTCCTGAAGCTATATAGGGCAAAGCCGGCAAGCAGGCAGCAAAGCCCGAGCAGCACGTCCTCCGCCAGCCCGGGGAAATCGCCTGAGGCGAAGTAGCGGAACCCGCCGATCACGGCGAACCCCGCCCCCAAGGCGAAAAGCAAAGCCCGCAGGGCCTTGGCTTGCTTAAGTCTTTCCTCATCCATCCTTTTCCTCCCCTCGCCTAGATATAGGGGGCTATTAGGCGGAAGGGCTCAGGAAAATTCAATCTAGCCCCACTTTGAGGGCCCGGAAAATAAGCAGCAACGCCGCCTCGTGGGGCTCGTTTATGTCGATCCCGGCGACTTCCTTAAGCTTCCTAAGCCGGTAAAGGAGGGAGTTTCGGTGGAGATAAAGGGCCTCGGCGGCCTCTTTTTTGTCGGCGTGGTGGTCTAAATAGGCCAAGCCAGATTTGACCCACTCGGCCTTGGCTTTGTCGAAATGGGCGAGGAAGGGGTGATAGAGGGCGAAGGAGCCGTAGAGGGTGTCGCGGAGGATGACCTCATCGGGGTAGGCGACCTTGTTCGGGTAATGGGAGAGGGCGGCTTGCAGAAGGCGCTCAGCCAAAGCTCCGGCGATGTTGGTGAGCAAGGCCCCGAAGCGCTCAGGAAATGACTCGGCGGCCTCGGAGAAGGCCAAATCGATCCTTTCCACCGGAAGACTCGGCGAAAAGAAGGAAAGCCCATCCTCGTAAGACATCGATCCAAGCCCCTTTGAGCGCAAAAACGCCTTCAATCCTTCGGAAATCGGAGTCAAATAAAGGCGCATATCAAACCCGCAGCAGGAACGACTCGAAGGGCCGGAGGGTGAACTCGTGGTTTTGCAGCAAAACCGAATCGTAATTGTGCAGCAAGACGTCCTTTATCCGCCAATAGAAGCTGAACTTCACCTCGTAATCGCGGAAATTGGAGACGACCATGAGCTTCTCCACGCCGTCATGGAAATAGGCGAAGACGTCGGGGTGGTTGGGGTCGATCAGCTCAAGCTTGCCGTTATTGACCGATTCGTTGATCGCGGGATCGCGGCGCTTGAGGATGGCGTATTGGAAGAAGTTGATGATCGACCAGGGGTCGTTCATCTCGTCGAGGGCGTTGACGCCTTGGAGGTAATTGGAATTGACCTTCAATATCGGGGTGCCGGTGGTGAAACCGGCGTTGGGCCCGCGATCCCACTGGAACGGGGTCCGCCCGTTTAGCCTGGAGGTGCGACGGAGGTAGGAGAGGATGGCCTGCTCGCTTTTGCCTTGCTTCCGAAGGTCGGCCACCTCGTTTTTCTCCCCCGGGTCGGCGAAATAGTCCTCAACGCGCGGGAAGTCGGCGTTGCTCATGCCGATCTCGTCGCCTTGGAAGATGAAGGGGGTGCCGTAGAGGAAAAGGAGGGTGGTGAGCAGGCATTTGGCCGATTCGTCGCGGTATTTCTCCGAGCCGTATTGGGAAAGGACCCTCGGATGGTCGTGGTCGCACCAATATAAGGGCATGTCGGCGTGGGCGTGGCAAACCTCGTACCAGCGCATGAAGTTCCGCTTGAGGCTCACCAAATCTGTGACGATCTCCCCGTCTGGCTTGTCGATTGAGCCAAAAGCCCCGTTTTGCCAAACGCAGTCGAAGTTGAAGGCCATCGATATCGGCCCGGATTTCCGGTTGACCAGGCGCAGCGCCTCGTCCGGGCTTATGCAGCCCCCGGCCTCGCCGATGGTCAGACAGTCGTAATGAGAGAAGACGCGCTCATTGAATTCGGCGAGGTAGGCGTGCATCTCCTCGCGGTTCGAATACATGGATATGTCGGGGACGTAGCCGGTCGAATCCGGGGGAAGGGGCGAATCGGGGAGCCCCGGGGCCTTGGCGATGTGGGCGAGGGCGTCGAGCCGGAAGCCGTCGACGCCTTTTTCCAAATAGAAGCGGGCGATCTCGTAGTAGCGTTCCCTAAGCTTCGGGTTGGACCAGTCGACGTCGGGCATCGAGGAGGAGAAGAGGTGGAGGTAGAACTCGTCGGTCCCCGGGATCCTCTCCCAGGCCGAGGTGGCGAAGAAGCTCGCCCAGTTGTTCGGCGGGAGCAATTCTCCGTTTACCCTTTTCCCCTTGCGGATGAAATAGTAGCCCCGCTCCTCAGAGGAGGGGTCCTCGAGGGCCTTTTTGAACCAAGGGTGCTCCTTGGAGGTGTGGTTGATGGTGAGGTCGAGGACGATTTTTATCCCCCGGGCATGGGCCCCCTCGATGAGGGCGGTTAGGTCCTCGTTGGAGCCGTAACGCGGGTTGACCGAGTAATAGTCGCTTACGTCATATCCCCCGTCATCCATGGGCGAGGCGAATATAGGGCATATCCAAAGCAGGTTGACCCCGAGGTCGCGCAGGTAATCGAGCTTGCCGATTATCCCCTTCAAATCGCCGACGCCGTCGCCGTTGCTATCCAAAAACGATTCGGGGTAGATGATATAGCCGACCGAATCGCGCCACCAGGCTTTCTTTTCCATTTCCGTCCTCCGAAACTGTCCTTTTCTTTGATTATTTAACTACAATCCTCGGCCCTCTTGAATATTTTCGAAGCGCTTTCCCCCTAATACTAGAAAAAGAGATGGCACGCGGGTATCTTGTTCCCGTATGGGATCGCTGACGAAGACGATGAAGCAGATGGTCAAGGGCTCAGGCGCCGTCTACGGGCTGACCTTCCTTTTCCAGTTCTTCGCCGTCTTCATGTCGGTTTTCTCAACCTTCCTCATAAAAGTGCTCGTCGACGCCTTCTCGAAGACGCTAGATGAGGCGAGCCTGCTTGAGGTTTGGGTCATCGGATTGCTTAGCGGCGGAAATGGCGCGAGTTACCTTTACGCCCACATGTGGGTGCTCCCCATCGCCATAGTATGTAGCGCCTTCCTCGCCTTCTTCCTCTCCATGGCCCGCGGGCTTTGCCGCTTTCGGGCCTCAAGCAACATCAACAAAAAGATGCAGCTCACCCTTTTCGAGCATCTTGAAAGGCAGCCCTTCGCCTACTACAAAAAGGCGAAATCGGGCGACCTCATCCAAACCTGCACCCGCGACGTCGACGTCTTCCGCCGCTTCGTCATGATGGACATGAACCAGTTCGCCTACACCTTCTTCATCGTCGCCCTATGCGTCGGCATCCTCTTCTCAACCTCGTGGAAATTGACCGCCGTCGCCCTTTGCGACCTCCCCCTCATGTTCGTCTATTCCTTCTTCCTCATCAAGGAGGTGAGGAAACGCTACCGGGCCACCGACGACTCGGAGGCGAGCATGACCGAGAAGATATCGGAGAACCTAAACGCCGTGAGGATCGTCAAGGCCTATAACGCCGAGATCAAGGAAATGGAGGCCTTCGAGGGGAAACTCTCCGATTACGAGGGCAAGTTCCGCCGTTGGAGGGTTTTCTCCTCCTTCTTCTTCGCCTCAAGCGACATCTTCATCTTCCTCTCCCGCAACATCGCCCTCATCTATTCCCTCTACCTCGCCGTCGAAGGCGAGATCACCCCAGGGACGGTCGCCATCGCCTTCATGTTCGTCAACATGATGGTTTGGCCGCTGCGCTCCACCGCCACGAGCCTTTCCAACCTCGGCCAGGTCATCGCCTCCGCCGATAGGATGCAGCTACTGCTTTCCTCGCCCATTGAAGACGTCGACTCCGGGATAAAGCCGGACATAAAGGGCGACATCGAGTTCGACGGGGTGAGCTTCTCCTACCCAGACGAACCGGAAAGGAAGGTGCTAGACGGGGTCAGCTTCAAGCTGAAGGCCGGGCAGACTTTGGCGATACTGGGGAAAACCGGATCTGGCAAATCGACCCTCTCCCAATTGCTCACCAGGCTTTATGAGCCGACATCGGGCACAATTAGGATAGATGGGACCGACATCGCGGAAATCGCCAAAAGCCACCTCCGCCACAACGTCGTCCCCGTCTTGCAGGACCCCTTCCTCTTCTCCAAGACCATCATTGAGAACATCCGCCTCGCCAAGCAGGGGGCGAGCGAGGACGAAGTCCGCCACGCCGCCTACCTCGCCTCGGTCGAGGAGGCGATAGAAAGCTTCCCCAAGGGGTATTTGACCCCGGTCGGGGAGAAGGGGGTGACCCTTTCCGGCGGGCAGAAGCAGCGCGTCGCCATCGCCCGCACCATCCTAAGCGGGGCCCCGATCCTCATCTTCGACGATTCCCTTTCGGCTGTCGACGTCGCGACCGACTTTGAGATAAGAAAGCACCTGAAGGAGCTTTCCAGCCGCATCACCACCATCCTCATCACCCACCGCATCGCCTCGGCCAAAGACGCCGACCTCATCTTGGTTTTAGCCGATGGGAAGGTTGAGGAGATGGGGACCCACGAGCAGCTATTGAAGCGCGATGGCATGTATCGGCGCATCGCGGACATACAGGAGAGGATAAGCTGATGGCCGGCCATTTCGCGTTTGAAGAGGAAAAGCTGCCGGAGAAGGTCAATCTGGCGGTTTGGGGGAAGATCCTCCGCTACGCCGCCTCGGAGTGGCCGCTTCTTTTGCTTTGCCTTTTCGTCACCCTCATCGTCACCTTCTACGACTCCTCCTTCATCCCGGTCATGAACGCCGCCGCCATCCAGGGGAGCACCGACGCCATCGCAAGTGGAGCGAAGGACGTCTTCGCATTGCCGCTGCACGCCACCTTCATCTTCGACATCGAGGTCACGATGTCCTATATGACGTTCATGGTGCTGCTGCTAGTGATGATATTCGTCCGGGCCATCGCCATCTTCGTCCTCTTCTACACCCAAAACATCATCTCGATGAAGGTCATGATCAAATTGCGCCGGGAGTCTTTTAAGAAGATCCAGGAGCTGCCCTTCTCCTATTTCGACCGCAACTCCTCGGGCTGGCTCATCGCCAGGATGCAAAACGACACCGCCTCCCTTGGCGACGTCATGTCCTATTCGATAAACTCGATACTTTGGGCCATCTTCGACCTTTCCTTCACCATCGGCACCATGTTCTCGACCAACTGGATGCTCTCCCTCGTCGTCTTGGCCTCCATCCCCTTGGTGGCCATAATAGTGCCCCTATTCGAAAAGACCCTGTTGGTCAGGCACCGCGTCGCCCGCAGCGCCTATTCCCATTACGTCGGCTGGCTGGCCGAGGCCATCGACGGGGCCAAGACCATCAAGACCCTTTCCCTTGAGCCCTCCATCGACGAGGAGGCCAAGGACATCACCGAGGACATAAGGGCGAAGCGGTGGCGGGCCATGAGGGTCAACGCCTTCTTCGGTCCATTGCTCGAGCTCATCTCCTCGGCGATGATCGCCATCCTCGTCACCCTATCGCTGCAAGACGCGATGGGGATAGAGGAGGCCGAGTTAAGCGCCCTCACCGTCCTCTTCGTCGGCTTCGTCCAGTCCATCTACAGTCCCTTGCAGCAAATCAGCGAGACGTTTGGCGAGATCATGGCCACCCAAGCCGGGGCGGAGAAGGTGATGCAGCTATTGGAGGCGAAGGTCGACATCGTCGATAAGCCCGAGGTCATCGAGAAATACGGAACCATCTTCGCGCCCAAAAAGGAAAACTACGAGGACGTGAAAGGGGAAATCGCCTTCGACCACGTAAGCTTCTCCTACGCCCCCGGGGTCGAGGTCATCCATGACCTTTGCCTAAACATCGCCCCTGGCTCCTCCATCGCCATCGTCGGCGAGACCGGCTCGGGGAAGACCACGACCGTCAACCTGCTTTGCCGCTTCTACGAACCAACAGAAGGGCGCATCCTCATAGACGGGGTCGATTGTAAGGACCGCTCCCTAGGCTGGCTGCGGTCCCACATAGGCTACGTGCAGCAAACCCCCTTCGTCTTCGCCGCGACCTTCTACGAAAACATAAGCTACGGCAAGCCCGGGGCGAGCCTAGAGGAGGTGCGGGAAGCCGCCAAAACCGTCGGGATCGACGATTTCATCATGTCGCTGCAAGATGGATACGACACCTACCTCCATGACGGCGGCGGCATGCTTTCGCAAGGGCAAAAGCAATTGGTGAGCTTCGCCAGGGCGTTGCTTCGCGACCCCGCCATCCTCATCCTCGACGAGGCGACCTCGAACATCGACACCGAAACCGAGGCCGCCGTCCAAAAGGCCATCGCCACATTGCTGAAAGGGCGAACCTCGATCGTCATCGCCCACCGCCTTTCGACCATCGTCGGATCCGATCGGATCCTGGTGATGGACAAAGGAAAAGTCATCGAGGACGGGGACCACAAAACCCTATTGGAAAGGAAGGGAGCCTACTACGACCTTTACATGGCCCAGTTCAAGGAACTCTCCCTCGGCGAGCAAGACGAGGTGTTCAGGAGGCAGATCGAGGAGAAGGGGGTCAAGATTTAGCCAACCACTTTAAAGTGGGCCCGACTTGTTTTAAGATAACCGGGCAAGCAAAAACTAGGGAGGAATCTAAATCATGCTAGTCAACGCGACAAGGATGCTGAAGAAAGCCCACGAAGGCCATTACGCCGTCGGGCAGTTCAACATCAACAACCTCGAATGGACCAAGGCCATCCTTTTGACGGCCCAGGAGCTCAAATCGCCGGTCATCCTCGGCGTAAGCGAAGGCGCGGCCAAATACATGGGCGGCTTCAAAGTCGTCGCCGCCATGGTGAAGGCGATGGATGAATCGCTCGGCATCACCGTGCCGGTCGCCCTCCATCTCGACCACGGCACCTACGAAGGGGCGAAGAAATGCATCGAGGCTGGCTTCACCTCCATCATGTTCGACGGATCGCATTTCCCCTTTGAGGAAAACCTCGCCAAGACGACCGAGCTCGTCAACCTCGCCCACGACAAGGGGCTTTCCATCGAAGCCGAGGTCGGGGCCATCGGCGGGACCGAAGACGGAGTGACCGCCGACGGGGAGGTCGCCGACCCGGTCGAATGCAAGACCATCGCCTCCCTCGGCGTCGATTTCCTCGCCGCCGGCATCGGGAACATCCACGGTATCTACCCCGCGGACTGGAAAGGCCTCCACTTCGACGCCCTTGAGGAGATCTCGAAGGCGACCGGCGGCATCCCCCTCGTCCTCCACGGCGGCACCGGCATCCCCGACGACCAGATCAGGCACGCCATCAAAGACGGGATGAGCAAGATCAACGTCAACACCGACTGCCAGCTCGTCTTCGCCCAGGCGACCATCGATTACTGCGCCGCCGGCAAGGCCAACCCCACCGCCGACAACGAGTCCAAGGGCTATGACCCGCGTAAGCTCCTTAAGCCCGGCTTCCTCGCCATCCAAGCCAAGGTGAAGGAGAAGATGGAGCTATTCGGCTCCGTCGGCAAAGCCGAGTAAAAGCTTATACCCCCAGGGCGCTTGCCTTGGGGCTTTAAAAAGCAAAAGGCCCGCAAAGCGCGGGCCCTTTTTTCGTTTTGCCTTATTTAGTCGGGGTTTTTGGAAAGCAGGTAATTCATGACCGCCTTCCGGGTGACGATGCCGATGAACACCCCTTTGTCGTCGGTGACCGGGACGAAGTTCTGGGCGACGATGAGGTTGATGAGGTCATCCATCTTCATGGCGATGGAGACGCTGCTGTAGTTGCGGTGAACCTCGACATCCTCAAGCGAATACCTTGAGCTCCCCTCGACGGTGCAGCCGTGCTGCTTGAGGAAGAAAAGCAAATCGCCATCGGAGATCGAATGGAGGTATTTGCCGGTCACCCGGTCGACGACCGCGACGACGTTGTAGCGGTGATATTCCATCTTCTCGATGGCCTGGCGGACGGTCGAGTCGCCCTCGAGGTATTCAAGGGCGGATTTCGGGGTGAGGAAGAAGAGGATGTTGGCCTCCTTCATTTCGCTATCCATCCTAATAGCCCTCCTTCTGGCGGTTCCTATTGACCGAAAGCTTGGCCAGGTAGGCGCCGCGGACATCCTCGACGGAATAGTCAAGCAAGGGGATGATGTTCAAGAAGGCGGAGAAAGAGGCTAGGTAATTCTCCGGGGTGAGGTCGGCAAGGAGCTTGCAGGAAAGCGAATAGACGTTAAGCAAAGCCTCGGAGAGGTCTTTCTCTTTAACCGCGAAACGGTGGGTGTAGGAGGAGACGCCCAGGCTCACCCCGATGCTTAGGAAGAAATGGAGGGCGTCGGCGTATTCGTCGAGTATCCTCCCCTTTGGGCCCATCCCCTTGTCCGACCAATACTTGAAGCAGCGGGTCTCGTTGGCGAATTCACCAAGCTCGACCAATAAGGCCAAAAGGCGGCGATGGGCGGTGGAGGCGTAGGTCACGCCGTGTTTTTCCCCTATTTCCTCGTCTAGCGACCTTTGCATCGGGAAGAGGTCGCTAAGGCATATCTTGTCTTCAGTCATTGGGCGAGACCGTCAGCTTCTCAAGATGCCAGATGTCGCGGTTGTATTCCTCGATCGTCCGGTCGGAGGTGAAATAGCCGGAGGAGGCGATGTTCATTATCGAGGCCTTGGCCCACCGCTTCTTGTCCTGATACATGAGGTCGGCCTCCTGGCAGGCTTTGTTGTAGGCGTTGAAGTCGGCGAGGACGAAGAACTGGTCGTTGCGGGCCATGATCTCGTCGAATATCATGCGGAAGCGGTTGGGGTCGCCTTCGCACCAAGGGCCCGAGAACAGGGAGTCCATGATGTTTTTGACCCTTGGATCGGAGTTATAGACGTCCCAGGGGTTGTAGGAGCCCTCATCGACTTTCTTTTGCACCTCCTCGGCGGTGAGGCCGAAGATGACCTCGTTCTCCCTTCCGGCGAAGTCGGCGATCTCGATGTTGGCCCCGTCCAAGGTGCCGAGGGTGATGGCCCCATTCATCATCAGCTTCATATTCGAGGTGCCGCTTGCCTCCTTGCCGGCGGTCGAGATCTGCTCGGATATATCGGCAGCCGGGATGATCTTCTCAGCCAGCGAGACCCCATAGTTCTCGACGAAGACGATCTTGATGAACTTGCTCGCCTGCGGGTCGGAGTTTATGACCTTGGCCAGGGCGAGGATGAGCTCGATGATCTTTTTGGCGTAGACGTAGCTTGGCGCGGCCTTGGCCCCGAAGACGTAGGTGTGCGGGGTCATCGTGAAGCTCGGGTCCTCCTTTATCTTCTGGTAAAGGTAGATGATGTGGAAGGCATTGAGCAATTGGCGTTTGTAGGCATGGAGGCGCTTTATCTGGACGTCGACGATCGAATCGGGGTCGACCTCGATGCCGTAGGCCTTCTCGCAATAGGCGGCGAAGTCCTCTTTGTTGGCCCGCTTGATGGCCATGACCTCCTTTTGGAAGGCGGGATCGTCGCAATAGGCCTTAAGCTTGCCAATCTCATGCTCGAAGTCGGTCAGCCACGCCTCGCCGATCCGTTTGGTGATGGCCTGGCTTAGCCGCGGGTTGGCATAGGCGAGCCAGCGGCGATGGGTGACGCCGTTGGTCTTGTTGTTGAAGCGCTCCGGGAAAAGGGAATAGAAATCGCAGAAGGTGAACTCCTCGAGGATTTTGGTGTGGATCTTGGCGACCCCGTTGACCGAGAAGGCGGTGGCGATGGCCATGTTGGTCATGTGGATCTGCCCGTCTTTTATTATCTGCATTTGGTAACGGGCGCTTTGGTCGACGTTATGCTCGCTTAGGTAGAGGTTGAAGCGCCGGTTGATCTCCTCGATGATCATGTAAACGCGCGGGACGAGGTGGTAGACGTAGTTGCAGGGCCACTTCTCCAAGGCCTCGGGCATGACGGTGTGGTTGGTGTAGGCGAAAAGCTTCCTGACGATCTTCCAGGCCTCGTCCCAGCCATAGCCGTATTCGTCCATCAATAGCCTCATGGCCTCGGGGATGGCGAGGATCGGATGGGTGTCGTTAAGCTGGAAGACATAGGCTTCGGCGAAGGTGTCGAGGGTGTGGTAGCGGTTATAGTAGGAGCGCATCGCGCTTTGTAGCCCCGCCGACACCAGGAAATACTGTTGCCTTAGCCGGAGCATCCTCCCGTGCTCGGTGGAGTCATCGGGGTAAAGGCCATGGCAAATCTCCTTGATGGTTTGGAGATATTGCTCAAACGACTGGTCGGTGGGCAGGTTGTTCTCGCTTGGCTCGGCCGACCAAAGGCGAAGGGTGTTGGCGACCCCGTTGCGAAAGCCCGGGACCGAGACGTCATAGGGGACGGCGCGGACGCAGACGGCGTTGACCGTCTTCATCCCGTATCCGCCGTCTGGTTTCAAATAGGTTTCGGCGTTGCCGTAGAAGTTAACCTCGACCGCGTGCTTGGGCTTCCTGACCTCGAAGACGAAGCCGTTGCTAAGCCACTGGTCGGGCAGCTCGACTTGCTGGCCGTTAATGAACTTCTGGCGGAAGAAGCCGTATTCGTAGCGGATGGTGTTGCCATGGCCCGGATAGCCTAGCGAGGCGATCGAGTCGAGGAAGCAGGCGGCGAGGCGGCCAAGGCCCCCATTGCCAAGCCCGGCGTCGGACTCCATCTCCTCAAGCTCGTTTATGTCGATGCCAAGGTCGGATAGCCCGTCTTTGGCGATTTTGTAGATGCCGAGGTTTTGCATGTTCGAGAGCAAAAGCCTCCCCATCAAAAACTCCATCGAGAAGTAGATGAGCTGCCGCTTGTTGTTGGCGAGGATGTTCTCCCGCGAGGCCCGCCAGTTGTATCCGGCGTAGTCGCGGACCATCTCGCCGAGGATGTCGTAGCGCTCGGTTATGTGGCTGTCCTCGACCGTCCGCCCGTATTTCTCCTCGAGGCGGCGTTCGAACGTCTGCTTGAAATCGAGTTTGTTTTGAAACATAGTCTCTCCTTAATATAAGCGGCTTTTAGGCCTTGCCGCCTTTCTTGGTGGGTTTCTTGGTTGTTTTCTTGCTTACTTTCTCTTTCTTTTCCGCCGCCTTCTTCGGGGCGGCCTTTTTGGCTCCTGGCTTCTTGGCGGGTTTCTTCTCTTCCTTTTTCTCTTGGCTGGCTTCTGCCTTAGGCTCTTCCTTCCTTTCGACCCTTAGCTTAAGGATGAGGGCGCAATAACTGCCGAGCTTGACGGTCACGTGGAGGGGGCGTCCCTCGGGGCCACCGGGATAGGTGACGCAGGGGAGG
The DNA here is from genome assembly GCA_017694295.1 of Candidatus Alloenteromonas pullistercoris. Classification (GTDB taxonomy): domain Bacteria; phylum Bacillota_I; class Bacilli_A; order RFN20; family CAG-826; genus Alloenteromonas; species Alloenteromonas pullistercoris. The sequence continues at coordinate 24,437 of JADINA010000028.1, forward strand.
CCGTTATACTGGTTCCAGCCGCCGTAGACGTCTTTGTCGGAGTTGAAGATCTCGTCGTAGACCCCGGGGGTATAGGCCCCGACGTCATAGGATTCGTAGTAATTCGGGGTCATGTTGTAGATGAAGAGCAAGGTCGAGTCCCCGTAGGAGCGCTCAAACGCGAACACCGACTGGTCGGCGTTGTCGACCATGGTCCAGCGGAAATGGGCGGGGTTGTATTCCTCGACCTTCATCGCGTCCTCGGCCTGGTAGATGAGGTTGAGGTCGCGGCACATCCGCTTGACCGAGTCGTGCTTGGGGAAGCTTAGCAGGTTCCAAGGCAAGGAGCGCTGCTCGTTCCACTCGTCGAAGGAGGCGAGCTCGTTGCCCATGAAGTTGAGCTTCTTCCCCGGGTGCCCGAATTGGTAGGTATAGAGGTTGCGGAGCAAGGCAAACTTGGTGTCGTAGTCGCCCCACATCTTGTTGATGATGGTCCCCTTGCCGTGGACGACCTCGTCGTGGGAGAGCGGGAGGAGGAAGTTCTCGGAGTAGAAATAGGCCATCGAGAAGGTCAGCTTGTTGTGCTCGTATTTTTTGTAGATCGGGTCCTTGGAATAGTATTTGAGGGTGTCGTTCATCCAGCCGAGGTCCCATTTGTAGTCGAAGCCCAAGCCGCCGTATTCGACGGGGTGGGTGACCTTGGTGAAGTCGGTCGAGTCCTCGGCGATCATCATGATCTGGGGATGGCGCTCATGCAGCTTGTAGGTGAGCCGCTTTATGAACTCGGTCGCCCCGGTGTTTTCCCCATGCTCCTTGTTCCCGTCCCAATAGACGATGTTGCTCACCGCGTCGCAGCGGATGCCGTCGAAATGGAAATAGGTGAGGAAGAAGTTCATCGCCGACATGAGGAAGGAGCGGACCGGGTCCTTGCCTAGGTCGAACTGGGCCGATCCCCACGGGGAAAGGGTATGGGCCGGGTCGCTGTATTCGTAAAGGCAGGTGCCGTCGAATTCGCGAAGCGCATAGGAGTCGTTGGCGAAATGGACGGGGGCGAAGTCGAGGATGACCCCGAACCCGGCGGCGTGGAGCCGATCGACGAACGACATCAGCTGCTTGGGGTTGCCATAACGGGAATCGACCGAATAAAACCCAGTCGCCTGGTAGCCCCAGCTCCCGTCAAAGGGGTATTGGGTGATAGGCATGATCTCGACGTGGGTGTAGCCGGTCGACTGCAAATAGGGGATAAGGTAGTCGGCCACCTCCTCATAGCTTGGGTAGCGGTCGTATATCTTCCCCTTCCATGAGCCGAGGTGGATCTCGTAAATCGACATCGGGGAATCGAAGTTCCTCGTCCTTTTGGCCATCCATTCCTCATCGTGCCAGATGAAGCCGGAGACGTCATAGAGGCGGCTGGCCGTCTGGGGCCGGTATTCGGAATAGAAGGCGAAGGGGTCGGCCTTGTCGACGTATTCGCCCTTGGCGTTTTTGAAATGGTATTTATAAGACTGGTAGTCGTGGAGCCCGCCGACGAAGCATTCGTAGACGCCGGAATCGTCGATCTTCGCCATCTTGTCGGCGCGCACGTCCCAGCCATTCCATTCACCGATGACCGAGACGTCGCTGGCAAGGGGGGCATAGAGGCGGAAATAGACGCCGTCGACCATCCTCCCGTCGAATTCCTTTTGGCCATAATGCGCGCCGAAATACTCAAAGGCGTCGATGCATTGGCCCATCAGGTAGTCATACAATAATCCGTAAGCCATTTATTTCGCTTCTCCTATATAGCGAGGGCATTATAGACCAAAACTCGCCCGCGCGGGAAATGCATAGAATTGGGAAATCGGTTTCCCTAAGAGGTGGAACTTAGGAAAAACCTCGATGGCATCCCCTGTTTTCCTATCTTTCCCCGTCTTATTATCGCGTCAGGGCAAAGGCAAAAACGGCGGCTAATGGAGGGTGTAAGCCGGCTTAGGCGATGACAGTTCCCAAACTTCCCCCACCGCCTTAAGGATAATGTGCTATCATTTCTAAGCATGCGCCAACGCGCGAACGAAAGGAAAAGGAATATGGCAAAAGTAATGGCGGTCAACGCCGGGAGCAGCACGCTCAAATACAAGCTTTTCTCAATGCCCGAGGGCAAGGTCCTCTGCTCGGGCCTAGCCGATAGGATCGGGCATGAGGACGGCATCTTCAAGATCAAATGGGACGGGGGCGAGCGGAAAGACGTCTTGCCGCTACATGACCACGCCCAGGCCGTCGCCCTATTGCTTGAGGCCCTAACCAAATATGGGATAGTCAAGGAACTCACCGAGATAAAATGCGTCGGGCACCGGGTCGTCCAAGGCGGGAAATACTTCTCCCATTCGGTCGATTTCGACGAAGAAACCGCCGAGAAGATCGAAAAGCTGACCCCGCTTGACCCCCTCCACGCCCCGGCCCATCTGACCGGCTGGCGGGCATTTGAGAAGGCCCTCCCCGGGGTCCCGGAGATCGCGGTCTTCGACACCGCCTTCCACCAGACCATGGAGCCGGAGGACTACCTTTTCCCCATCCCCTACCAAATGGGCGAGCAATACGATTGCCGCCGCTACGGGGCGCATGGGACGAGCCACCAATACCTTTCGATTAGGGGGGCAAACGACTTCCTATCCGGCTATAAGCACACCCGCATCATCTCCTGCCACCTCGGCTCGGGGTCGAGCCTAGCCGCCATAAAAGACGGCAAATGCGTCGCCACCTCGATGGGCCTCACCCCGCTTGGGGGCGTCATGATGGGCACGAGGACCGGCGACCTCGATCCCTCGGTCATGGATTACCTTTGCTCCTGCACTGGCAAATCGGTGTCGGAGATGTATGGCATATTCAACAAGCAATCGGGCTTTTTGGGCGTAAGCGGAGTAAGCAACGACACCCGCGACGTCGAGGAGGGGGCCTTGAAGGGGGACAAACGCTGCCAGATGGCGGTCGACCTATTCTGCCGCCGGGTCGCCGACTACATCGGCCAATACTACGTCCGCCTCGGCGGGGCCGACCTGATCATCTTCTCCGCCGGCATCGGCGAGAACTCCGGCTACTTCCGCCGCCATATCCTAGAAAGGGTCGAGGAGGCCCTTGGGCTGAAGATCGACTATGAGAAAAATGAGCCATTACGCGGCCAAGAGGCTTTGATTTCCTTGCCGGAATCGAAGATCAAGGTCGCCGTCATCCCGACGGATGAGGAATACATGATCGCGCTTGACTGCCTAAAGAGGATCGAACATGGCCTTGAATAAACACCTCGACGCCGAGATCGTTAGCTTCGCCTCGGCCCACTCCAAGGAGTATTCGCGCATTTACCGCGCCATCGAGCGCTACCAAAAAATCGTCGTCTTCCGCCACATCAAACCCGACTTCGACGCGATGGGCACCCAGATGGGGCTCGTCACCTTCTTGAAGGACAACTTCCCGGAGAAGGAAATCCATTTCGTCGGGGACAACCACGTCTCCTTCACCCCGCGGCTATTCCCGGAGACCGAGTCGCTCCCCAATTCGTTTTTCGAATCGCGCGACTTCCTCGCCGTAATCTGCGACGTCGGGGACCCGGAAAGGATCGCCGACCCGCGCTTTGTTAAAGCCAAATACAAGATCAAGGTCGACCACCACCCCTGCAAGGTCGAGATCGCCCCCAAGGCGACGGTTTGCGACCTCAACAAGGCGGCGGCAGCCGAGATCATGGCCTCGATTTTGCTAAGCTGGAAGGGGAAAACCCTTTCCAAGGAGGCGGCCCGCTACCTCTACATCGCCCTCGTCGGCGATTCGGGGCGCTTCATGTTCTCCTCCACCACCCCCCACACCTTCGCCATCGCCAAGGCGCTTCTTGAGACCGGCTTCGACATGCGCTCGACCTACCTCTCGATGTATGAGAAGACGATCGACTCGCTTAAGTCGCAGGCCTACGTCCTCTCCAATTTCCGCGTCTCGCCCCATGGGGTCGCCTATTACCTATTGCCGCTAGACGCCCAAAAGGAACTCAAGATCACGACCGAGCAAGGCAAGGAGAACGTCAACATGTTCTCCAACATCGCCGGGATCAACGCCTGGTGCTCGATCACCGAGGACCCAGACCCCAAGGAGCCGTGCTGGAGGATCTCGATCCGCTCGAAGAAGGAGGACATCTCCCCCATCGCCTTCAAATGGGGCGGGGGCGGCCACGCCCAGGCCTCGGGGGCCAAGATAAAGGACCTAAGCGAGCTAGACGCCTTCATCGGCGACCTCGACGCCCTCTTCGCCTAAACCGAAACACCGGGGAAACCCGGTTTTATTTTTGCCTAGTGGAAGGAAGGTAAAATCTTGGTAAAAAGGGGGATGAACGTCAACCGACGGAGCTTGCAAAGTGCTATATTCTTGCTCCGTGGAAGCAGAAAAGAGCATATTCCCCGCCTTAAGCAAAGGGGGAATAGACGCTTTTTCGCGTCTGCGAAACTCTAAATAAAGGAGATCAAGATGAAAAAGAGTTTGTTGGTTTTATCCTTGCCTTTGCTGGCTTTGTCCGCCTGCTCCGACCCAAGCCTTTCCAGCGGAGGAACGGGAAACGAATCGACGGAAAACCCGTCCTCGAGCGAGGTAACCGAATCGACGGAAAGCCCGTCCTCGAGCGAGGTAACCGAGTCGACGGGAAGCGGCCTCTCATCCGAAACCGAATCGTCGTCAAGCGAATCCTCGTCAAGCGAATCGTCCTCAAGCGAATCCTCGTCTAGCCCCGAGGAGGAGGGGGAGGTTTTGACCATCACCCCCGAGACTTTGCAGGAAAACGAGGCGATCGTCCTCAAAGGAGTCGCCATTAACTCCACCCACCCCGAGGAGTTCGACGTTTCAGCCGGGGGGTCGATATCCTCTTCCGCCTTGCTTGGCGTGACCAAAATCGAGGCCGACGTCTTCGGCCAATACGATAACCTCGTCGTGACCGACGGGGAAGGCCAAACCATAACCGGAACCAGGGTCGAATATGAGGAAGGCGTCGATAGCGTCACCTCCTACACCTATACCTACGATTTCGCTTCCGAAACCGATGCCTTCCGCATCGACAACCCCTCCGAGCACACCGTGAGCCTCTACGAAATCCGGATTTATTTCTCCGGGGAAATCGGCGAGCTCCCCGATCCCGACCCGACCCCCGACCCGACGCCGGGTGAGGCCTTAACCGTCACCGAGGCCGTCGAAATCGCCGCCACCCTCCCCGAGGGGACAAGTTTTAGCGAGGAAACCTACCGCGTTGCCGGGACCATCGAAAGCATCTCCGGCAACGAGGCCATCCTAACTGACGGCACCTCGGATATAACCCTCTACGCCAAAGACGGGCTGCCCGAAAACGTCTATCCCGACTACCAAGTGACCGTCGAAGGCAATCTGCAGCATTACTACAACGCCAAATACGAGATCGTCAACTTCGAGGTCATCGACTATGTCGCCGCGACTTACGATTTGACCATCGCACCGTCCGAACACGGGCAGGTAAACGCCTCAAAGTCGACCTCGATTTCCTATGGGGAGCAGATAACCATCACCGCCACCCCGGATGAGGGCTATGCCCTCCAGACCCTGACGGTCAACGGCTCGGTTGTGGAGGCGAGTGACAACCAGGCCACCGTCACCGTCAAAGGCGACCTGACCGTCGCCGCCACCTTCGTCCTCGAAGGGGAGCTAAAGGAATTCGAAACCGTCGAATACGTTTTCTCCACCTATGAGGCAGGCGCCCAATACGCGAAAGGCGAGGAGCACGTCCTCGACTCCTACCTGACCGTCATCACCACCCTATGCCACTTCACCACCCAGCTTCGCATCTACAACTCCACCACGAATAACGGTTTTGCCATCTTGGATTCCACCAACGTCATCCACTCCATTTCCTTCAACATGGCGACCTCCGGCAAAGGAGACGCGACGATGCTTAACATCTACGACTCGGAAGACGGCGTAACCTATACCGCCGACCCGATCGCCCAGACGGAGGAGATAACAAGCAACTACGCCGACTACGCGGTCGACCTTAGCGAGGGCGGCTACTCCAACCTCAAGCTCGACCCAAGCGACCCGGGCAAGCAAGTCCGCATCCAGTCGATGGCCGTCACCTACATTAAGTAGGGAATAAAGGGAAGGCCGCCGGCGACCCGGCGGCTTTTTCC
>JADINA010000029.1 GCA_017694295.1 Candidatus Alloenteromonas pullistercoris
CCGCGGCTGGTGGAGGTGCCGTTATTGTAAAGCATCGGGACATAGCCGTCCCCGGATGTCCCGGTCGTCCCGATGTCAAGCTCATAGTAGACGGTGTCGCCCCCGCATCCGGTTATATCCGGGAGGATGGGCTCGTAGGGGTAGCTAGATTGCGAGCCGGAGAAGCGGCTATGGTTGAGCCGAAGGTATTCCCCATATGAGCTTTGGGTCGGACGCATCGACTTTGATTTAACCTGGTTATCGGGGATGTCGCCAAAAGCCTGCAAATAGGCGGCGACCTGCTCAAGCGTTATATAGGCCCCGCCTTCATAGACGGCATCAACCATCCGGCCGTTGTGGTCATAGATTATATACGTTCCCCCATCGTCATAGGTTTGCACCGAAGCGTTTTTCGCGTAAAGCCCGCCCTGGGGTGAGGCCGATGATCCGATCGCCTTCGATATAGGCGACGGATTCGTCGCTAGAGAAAAAAGAGAGCCCCGAGGCGCTTGATTCATAGGGGATGGTGGCGGAGGACCCGCTTGCGATGGTAAAGCGGGAAGCGGAAAAGGAAAAGTTAAAAGAGGAGGAGCTTTCAAGCGAGGATTGCGAGCTTAAAGCAGAGGAAGAGAGAAAACGGGTATCGCAGGAAGAAAGCAAAAACGGCAAAAGGAAAAGCGAAAGGCCTCGCCTCATTCGCTCTCCCCCTTCAAATCGCGCAGCATCAGCTTCTCTATCGCCTGCTCGAAGGTCAATTCGCCGCGGACGAGGGAGGAGATGACGTGGGCGATCGGGAGAAGGGAGGGGAAATCGGGCAGGGAGCTTTCAAGCGAGGAAAGGGTATAGACGCCCTCGGCGACTCCGTTGGTCTTATATCCCGGCTCAAGGAAGTGGTAGCCGAACTGGAAGTTCCGCGATAAAGGCGAGGTGCAGGTCATGAAGAGGTCGCCGACCCCGGAAAGGCCATAGACCGTCTCCTTCCTCCCACCCCGCAAAGCCACTAGGCGCGATATCTCATGCAGGGCCCTAGTCAAATAGGCGGCCCGCGCGTTGGCGCTCCCGAGCCGCCTTTCAATAAGCCCCGCCCCGATCGCGTAGACGTTTTTAAGCGCCCCGCAAAGCTCAAGGCCCTTGACGTCCTCGCTTAGGTATGGGCGGAAGAAAGAGGAGGAGAAAAGGCTTTGGAAGAAAGCGGCGTCGCCCTTGCTTTCGGAGGCGATGCTCACGCAGGTCGGCTTCCTTTGAACAACCTCAGCCGCAAAGCTTGGGCCGGACAATACCGAGATCGAAGTATCTTCAAGAAGAGGGGAAAGGACGTCGCTTAGTATTTTCTCCCCCACCATCCCCTTTCCTGTCAAAAGGAGCTTTTTGCCTTTGATTAGGCCCCCTCTTTCCTTTAGGTAGCCAAAGCTCACCTGGACGGGGAGCGAGAGCACGGCGACATCGGAATAGCCTTCGGCCATCCCCTCATCGTCGGTCATCTTCATATTGCCGGGGAAATGGGCGTCTGGGAAATAGGGGTGAGTGCCGAGGTCGTTAAGCTGTTTTCCTTCGGCTAAGTCGCGCGAAAGCAGCAACACGTCATGGCCGTTTCCGGCAAGGGCGGATGCGAGAGCCAACCCCCATCTCCCGGCCCCGATGAACAAAACCTTCATTCCTTCTCCTCCTCCGTTTTCCCGTCTTGCTTCTCCAAAACAGAGCTTTTCCTTTTTCGAAGAAGCAGGAAATAGAATAGCAGGAAAGCGAGGATCGACCCAAGGGCGTAGCTGATGGCCGAGTTCATCCAAATGCCGTCAAGCCCGATGGGCGAGAGGGCTAAGCAAAGAAGGAGGGGGAAGACGAGGGAGAGGGAAAAGGTGATGAGGATCGAGGGAAGCGGCTTGCCGGTCGCCTGGAAGAGGTTGGAGATCGCGTAGGGGAAGCTGCGGACGAGATAGAGGAAGGCGAAGATGAAGGCGGCGTGCCTAGCGAGGTCAAGCGTGGCGGAATCGGCGCTGCTAAGGAAGGGGTAAGTGAGCCCGCCGGGGAAGGAAAGAAGCAAGATAAAGACGACGAGGCAAAGCGAAAAAGAGGAAAGGAAAATGTAGTTTTGCAGCTTTTTGACCCGGTCATGGCGCCCGGCCCCGTGGTTATAGCCAAGGCAAGGCTGAAGCGAATCGGTCATCCCGTAAAGAAGGGGATAGACGAAGGCGTCGATGTACATAAGCGACCCATAGACGGAAACCGCTCCTTCCCCGCCATAGGCAAGGAGAAGGGAATTGAAGACGATGGCCGTCACCCTACCGGCGATGTTGGACAAAAAGGCGGGAAGCCCGCTTCGGAGGGTGAAGAAAAACTCCTCCTTGCTTATTTTGGGCTTGGCAAAGCGCAGCACCGTCTTCCTCGCGAAGAAGGGAATGAAGCTGATGATGACGAAGACGGAAAAGGAAAAGCTCGAAGCCAAGGAGGCGCCCCAAATGGGGAAATCGCCGACCCCGAGGAAAAGGAATTCGAGTAAGACGACGAGCAGGCTCGAGCCGATGTTGACGATCATCGAGTATTTCACATAGCCGCAAATACGCAGGAAATTGTCACAGGAGAACAAAAAGCCGGCCAAAGGAAGGGAAAGGAAATAGGGAAGGCAGTATTGATAGGCGAGGGAGGATATCTCCGGCGTGGTGTCCATAAGCGAGAACACATACGGGCAAAGCAGGCTGAAGGACACGGATACCAAGACGTTGAAAACAAGGACGAGCAAGACGGCCGAGGTGAATATCCTGTTGGCCTCAAGGTTGCGCTTCTCCCCAAGCCTAATGGAGATGACGACGCTTGAGCCGACGCCGATAAGATCGGAGAAGGCGTAGGCGGCGATGATGAAGGGGAAGGCCAAATTGACCGCGGTGAAAGCCTCCCCGCCGAGGAATTCGTTGATGAAGATGCCGTCTATTAGCTGATAGATGGCCGACGCCAGCATCCCGATTGATCCGGGGATAGCGATGCGCATGAAGAGCCGGCCGATGTTTGGCGACTCGAAGAAAGCGTTTTTTTCCATTGTTGTGCCGACCTCCCGCAAGATTTTACCGATTTTATAAATAAAGGCAAATCACGATGTTCCCATTTTCCCCCGCCCCTTGTATCCTATTTCCATTATGGAAGAAAACGAAAACAACGAATTGGAGGAGGCCAAGCAAGAGGCTTCCCCCGACCTTAAGTACCGCTCCAAAAAGGAAATCGCCCTCTCCGGGGCGCTAGGCTTCTTCATCGGCCTCGCCATCATCGTCCCCGGCATAAGCGGCTCGGCGGTCGCCATCATCTTCCGCCTTTACGAGAAACTGCTTTACGCCCTTGGGAATATATTGAAAAGGTTTAAGTATTGCGTCCTTTTCCTCCTCCCGATACTGCTAGGGGCCATCCTGGGGCTCGTTCTCGGCTTCATCGGGGTGCAGCAGCTATTGAACCTCATCCCCCTTTCGATCGTCTTTTGCTTCGCCGGGCTCATGGCCGGGGCCTATCCGGCCATCACCGACCAGCTTAAGGGGGAAAAGCCCTCGATTGGGCGGATTGCCCTATTCGCCATCGGCTTATTGGTCCCAATCGCCCTATCGCTTTCCGGCGTTTTCCTCGGTAGCGGGTTCCCGCCGCTAGAGGGCCTTGCCTGGTATTGGTACCCGGTGTTTGTTTTGCTTGGCTTCATCGTCGCCATCACCCAGCTCGTGCCGGGCTTAAGCGCCACCGCCATCCTCATGATGGTCGGCTGCTTCTCTTCGCTCGTCGATTCGGTCAGTTTAAGCTATTGTAAGGAGAACCCCTATGTCCTCCTCGTCTACGCCTGCTTGGCCATCGGCTTGCTCATCGGCTTAGTCGCCGTCTCCAAGGGGATGTCGAAATTGCTTTCTCGCTTCCATGGCCCCTGCTTTTATTGCATCGCCGGGCTTTCCCTTGGCTCCATCGCCTCGATGTTCTATAACCCCGACATGGTCGACATATACTCATCCTTCGTTTTCGACGCCAAGGGGATAACCGACCTTAGCCTCGGCATCGCCTTGTTCATCGCCGCCGCGATTGGGGCCTATATGCTCGTGAGGGTCGAAAGGAAGAAAGGCCAAGATGGGCGAAACTGAAAGCGGCGTCCTCTTTCGCCTCCGCCGCCTCATCGAAGGGAAGGGATTAAGCCAAAGGGCGTTATCGGAAAAAACCGGCATCCCCCAGTACCGGATATCGCGTTTGCTTTCCGGCTCCCCGTTCCCGAGCCTCGACGAGCTTTTCCTTTTCGCTAGTTGCCTCGGCGTCTCGCTTTATTACCTGCTTGGGGTTGAGCCGGCTAGCAAAGCCGAGCTTAGCGATAAGGAGAAAAAGCTGCTTGACTCCTATGCCAAGGCAAGCCTTTCGGTCAAATCGGTAGTCGACAAGATATTGGATATCTAATCCCATCATGGCAAAAAGAAATGCCGGCCGGCGAACCCGGTCGGCATTTTCATTAATGCGATTAATAGGTGAAGGTGGCGAGGATCATCCCGTTGAAGTCCCACTCGATCTCGACTGTGTAGACGTCGGCGGTCAAGACGGTGTTGCCATCGGAATTGGTCGAGGAGGCGTATTCGGTGCGGGTTCCATCGATTATCGCCCCTTCGGTGAGCAGCTGATCGATGAAGAGGTCGACACAATCCTGGGTGGCTTTGATGTAGAGGAGGTTGCTCACGTTCACCGCGCCGAACTCCTCGTAAAGCTCAACGGCCTCATAGGGGAAGGTGGGCTCAGAGGGGCAGGCAAGCCCCATGCCGGAGGAATAAATGGTGGTCTTTTCCCAATCGGCTTTCAGCTTGTCCCAGCCTTCAAGGACGACCGGGGCATCCGGGGTGACGGTAAGTGCAAGCTTCGCCTCGGTCTGCCCGTAGTCATCGGGGCCAAGGACGTAGGAGGAGGTTAGGGTGATGGTGGTCTGCCCGACTTCTAGCGGGGTGACGGTCAGGACCAATCCGTCTTCGCCTTCTGCAAGCGAGGCGGTGGCGATGCCTTCCTCCGAATAGGAGATGGCGATGCCGGAGACGTCGAATGGCGGCTCGCAGTAATAGGAGACGGAGACGTCGATGGTGTCGGGGCCAGAGGGAAGGGGCAGCGAGACGTTGGTGATCTCGTTCTCGTAATCGGATTCGAGCATGACTCCGTTGCCGGTTTCATAGGCGAAGGGGTATTTGGAGCTGAAATAGGGGACGACCGGGGCCCTTTCCTGGACCTCGACCTCGACTTCGACTAGCCGCGGCTCCACGACATCGCCGAAATAAAGGGTGAAGGTGCCGGCTTTGTTAAGGGTGTCGGCGGTTGCGCTCCAATCGTATTCCTTGATCAGGGCCTCGGGATCGTTGGCCCCGGTGAGGGTGATGTTGGAGGAGTTGCCGGCGGTCGAGGGGAGATAGGTTGACTCCTCCCAATCGATGGAGGGCTTATCGCCGATCTGGAAGATGGGCTTGCCGTCTTTGGTCCCCGATTGGCCAGAGAGGATCGCGGGATTGACTTCCTCGATGTAATAGGCGTTTATGTCGCCGATGATTGAGGTGGCTTCGGTGGTGTCGATCGGGGCGGTGTAGTCGATTTCATCGACGGTGACGGTCGTCGCCCGTCCGGTTCGGCGTCCGTAGCCGGGGCCCCGGCGTCGGCGTCCCAATCGGCGTTAGCGTAAAGCGAGATTGTCCCAACGACCTTAACAAGGGTCAATTCTTCGTCGAAGGAAAGGACGCCTTCGTAGGTATAGGGGCTATCCCAGGTGTATTGGGGGTTCATGTAGGCGGAGACGGCGACCTCGTAAAGCTCCGCTTCGGCGTTGATGGACGCCTCATAGGAAATCGAGGTGGCTTTGCGCGAATCGCCAAACCACGGCGTACCGACGCCGTCATATTCAGTTAAAGCACCCGCTAAGCCGGCACTTTCCTTAAGCGAATCGACATAACCCTGCGCACCCTCACCCGTGACGTATCCCGGCACGTAGTCGGCGCCGAGCTCATCGTCGATCAATTCGCGGGTGGCGGTGAAGCTATAGCCGGCGTTGATGTTGTAATAGACTTCGCCCAAGACCCCGCGGTAGGAGGTGACGTTGCCCTCCCCGTCTTTGGTGAGGATTTCGTTGTTGGCGATTAGGGAAACCTCGGTTTCGTCAACCGGATCGCCCCATGAGTCGGTCCCGGTTTTGCTTACCTTGGCGCCTGAGGTCTTCGCCTCAACCGCGCCTTGGAGGAGCGATAGCACCTCCTCGGGGTCCTCTAGCTGAGCCAAGACGGCTTCATCGCCCCAGGCCTCTTCGCTTGATTCCTCAGAGCTCGATTCGGTTGAATCGGTGGTTTCCGAGCTTGATTCGCTCGAGCTCGATTCTTCGCTTGAGGTAAGCGAGGAATCGGGGGTTGATTCCCCATCCGTTTCCGATGAATCGGATGAGTCGGTCGGGCCGCAGCCGGCTAAAGCCAAGACCGCCGCCAGGCCGAGAAAGAGATTTTTCTTTTCCATGTTCTTTCCTTTTCCTGGAGATGACTCCGGGGCCTATTTTCACTAAGGGACGAAAAGTGTAAACAACCAATTTGATGTAAGCGCTTACAAGAATTTGGACGCAAGTCAATCAAAACGGCCTCTAGCCACTAGGCTCCTAGAAACAGTTTCGATTTTCCTTTTTTAGTCTTATTATTCCCTTCGGCTAGCCAAAAGGAGGCCGAATGAACATGAAAACGAACAAACCGATCTGGCTATTGGGAATCGCCGCCTGCGCCTTGCTTTCTTGCGCTCCAGGCGCCTCAACTTCCACCGATTCCAACACCCAGGGGGGATCAAGCGAGGGATCCTCAAGCGGATCGCAGGAAGCGACTTTGTCCGCCCAAGACGTCCTTAACGCCCTTAATCCGGAGGATGGCCTTGCCTTCTCCCTTTCCCTAACGGTCGTCAACCCATATGACCAAAGCAACAACATCTATTCCGAGATAAAAGGGTATGAAGGCGAGGGGGAAACCTACCTTGAGGAAAACGGAGCGCTTACCCACCATTACCACGAAAACGGGGAAGGCAATGCCGTCGTCCCGACCCTAACCAAGGATAACGAGGTCATCGAGGTCGAGGTCATGACCATCGATCAGGACACCCTCGAATACGTCAACGTCCCCTACGCCGATTTAGTCGACAACCCCTTCAAGGAGCTTGAGCTCTCCGACATCGATGAAAGCGAAACCGGCTTTGCCATCGAGCTAAGCGATGAGGACGGGCTCCGCTATGGCTATTTCCTCACCGGCTACGAGGACATCGAGGTCGACAAGCTGACCATCGAGGTCGAAAACGGGAAGATCGGGCAAATAAAAGGCGAATGCGCCGACATCGGCACCGCCCTCGAGCAAAACCTCCTCTTCCCCGAATTCACGATGTCGCTCATTGCCAAGGAAGAGGCCGTCAATGAGCCAACCCCCTATCCCGAGAGGGAAGAGCAGCAAGCCATCGCCGAAGCTTTTGAGAAGCTTAAGCAAGGCAATTACACCGCCAACCTCATCGACGTCGACTCAACCGGCTATTACGCCGACGTCCATGGCACCCTCGAGGTGAGCGAAGGGCTGGTCTACGCCACCTATTCCCAAGGGATCGAGGACAACGAGGACAACGGCTACATCGTCACCAAAGAGGGCTACATCGCCCCCTATTTGGAACAAGGCGGGGGGATAGTCGGGACCGCCAGGGAGCAAGAAGGGACCCTTCAGGACATATTGGTCGCCGATTACTCGATCGACCCGGCGCTTTTCATCCCGCAGGATGAGAACACCTTCGTCTTGGCAAACGAGGTGACCGACTACGCCTATTTGGCCAACCCGGCTTATTACATCGACCTAAGCTACGACATAGTCACCCCGGGCACCTTCACCTTCGAAATCGGGCCGGATGGGTATTCGATTTCCTACGATTACTATTACGCCGACGTCATGGGCAACTATTTCGACGGCTCGGTCTCGATCAAGATAACCGAAATCGGGACCACCGAGCCAGCCTACACCATCGATGACTTCACCCCCTACGTGGCCCCGGGAAGCTTTGAGGAGCTTGGGGTCGCCGAGGCCCTGTCGCCTTGGCTTAACGGCGACGTCTCCGCCCTCCCCTATCCAAGCGAGGAAATGGGCGTTGGGCTCGTCGAGACGCAGGAAACCAGCGAATACTTCGGCATCTACGCCACCCCGCTTGGGGAGACCGAGGAGGACCTAACCGCCCTCATCGAGGCCTATAAAGCGGCCTTGGAGGCGGCGGGCTGGGTTTACGCCGGGCTCGATTTCTGGGGCATCCCCTACTACACCCTCGCCATCGGCGATGCCATGGCCTCGGTGTCGATCGGCTCCAATTACGGGGCGCTAAGCATCTCGGTCAACCCCCCATCGATGAACAACAAGCTCACCAAGCTATTCACCGACGTCCTTATCCCCAACCCCAACTCGACCATCGAGATGGTGATAACCGAATCAACCTATAGCGGCTTCAACACCACCGAGCCGACCCTTGAGTCCTCCTCAACCATCGAATACTCGATCCGCTATGGCGAGGAAAACGCCTTCGTCAAAGCCAAAGACGGGGACATCGACGAGGAGATATATTACATCTACGACGAGGCCGAGGACCTGCTCAACATGTATAAGCTCGTCGACGGGGAATACGTTTACGACGACTCCCTCCCGGGCGACATGAAAAAGACCATCTTCACCTGGAGCGACATGACCGGCCATACCGGCAACATCGAGGAAGGGGAAGGGGGCGAGTACATAATAAGCGGCGACACCCTCTCGCGGATGATATTCGTCCTTCGCCGCGGGGAGGAGAACATCGACGCCTCCGACTTCGATTCCGCCATCGCCACCTATGACGAAGGCAAAGGCGAGGTCATCATAACCGCCACCAAGGAAAGCGCGCTATCAGGCGGGCTCACCAAGCTATTGACCCTAAGCATCACCATCTCCGACATCGGGACCACCGAGGTCAGCTTGCCGGAATAAAAGTTAAAAAACGGGCTGAGGCAGTGGCGCCTTGGCCCTTTTCCTTTGCCTAAACCCGTTCGTAAACCATGACCAGGCCTTCGACGCTTAGGTCTTCCCGAAGAAGGAAGTTGGATTCCTTAAGGGCCTCGTCGAATTCGGCGAATTCGTAAATCGGGGTCACGTCCTTATGCTCGTAGGGGGCGTCGTTGACCAATACCCAGGTGGCGTCGGTCTCGATATAATCGACGATCATCTCCATCATCTCGGGGACATATTGGGTCGAGTGGATCGAATGGTAGGCGGCGAAGGGGAAATCGGGGATGGCCTCGATCTCGAAATACACCCCAGATGGCATGTCGATGGCCAAAACCCCGCCCTCGAAGCGATCCTCGGCCGGTATTTGGGCCCCGATCTCGGAAAGCTCGTCGTTGACCCAATCGCCGTTCCTAGTGTCGGTTAGCTTGGTAAAGGAGACGAAGCCGATGCAAAGGATGAGCAAGGCCGGATAGGGGAAGATGGAAACGGCAGACGCCGTTTTCGCCTTCCACCGTTTCCCCAAATCGAACACGGACACGGGGAAGGAGGCAAGATAGACGAAGCATGGGAGGGCGAAGCGGAGGTGGCGCATCGAGACGTAACTCGCCAAAGCGGCGATGATTTGGACGAAAAGGAGAATATAGGCCAAAACGAGGTCATCTTTGGCGAAATGGGAACGCCACCTGATGAGGGCGAAGAGGAAATAGGAAAGCAAGAAAAGGCAAATGACGAAGCAGGCGATCCGCTCCGCGCCCCAGGAATGGGAGCCGAGGTAGGCAAACTCCCGGACGAAGTTCCATTCGATCAAGGCGTCGAGGTGCCCTATCGCCCCGTAATAGGCAAACGGGGGGATAAGCAAAAGGGCGATGCCAAACAATCCACAGGCCACGCCTAGGGCGAGGCGGCCATATTGCCTTCGCCTTAACCCAAGGTAGGCCATGGCGAGGGCGCAGGCCCCGGGGAAGGCGATTAAGTTGAATTTGACGAAGAAGAGGAAGCCGACGATCATCCCGTCTAGTAGCCCGGATAGACAATAGGAAAGGAAGGAATCGCGGTCGCGGAGGGAAAGAAGCAAAAGCAAGGAGCAGGTCGGCAGGAAGAGGAAAAGATCCTCGCAGACGTTCCCCTCCATGACGGCGAAGGCGAAGACGACGTAGACGGCAAGAAGCAGGAAACGCTTCCTAAGCGGCTTGACCAGCCGCCTTATAAGCAACCATATGCAAAACAATCCAAGCCCGCTTAAAAGGCACTGAACGAAGTAAAAGCCCCAAACGGGGTGGATGAAGGCGCATAAGGCCTCCAGCCAAAACAAATAAGGGCCTTTGATGTCAAAGAAATCGACATAGGGTATCTCGCCCTTTTCGACCATGGCGTTCCCCATCAAGGCGAAATAGGGGCCGTCGTAGGACATGAGGTTCATTTGGTTGTAAAGCGGGGAGACGGCATAGGCCTCCAGGGTAACCAAAAGCAACCCGGCGCATAGGCTGAAAAGAAGAAGAGGCAAAATATGGGAGGAATCGGAGCGGAAAACCTCGGCTATGTTCCTCCCGAGGTTCTTGAATCTTTCCTTCACGGCGCCTTTTTCCATTAGCGGTTACATTAGACTCTTTGCTATAGCAAAGTCAACATCGGCCAAGCCCAAGGCAATTGCCCTTTTTGCCAACAATAAGCGAAAAAATCCGCAATAGGGGCATATTCAGAAACGATTTCGATGAATTCATGCCGATGGTAGGCCATAATATGGGCATGACCTACTTCGCGGTTTCCGACATCCATGGCTTCCTCCTCCCTTTAAAGGAGGCTTTAGCCAACGCCGGGTTTTCCAAAGAGGACCCCAATCATTTCCTCATAGTCCTAGGCGACGTCTTCGACCGCGGTGAGGAGCCGCTAGAAGTATACGAATTCCTTTCTTCCATGCCGGAAGATCGCCTAGTTCTTGTAAAAGGAAACCACGAGGACGCCTTTATCAAAATGCTTCGCCGCGGCTATCCGACACCCGCCGATTTCCATAACAAAACGGCATTGACGCTTTGTCTGCTGGGGGCAAAAGACAAGGAAGAAGCGAGGGAATGGCATGAGGAATTGGCCGATGAGTGCAATCTCTGCTTCACCGCGCCTATGATGGAGAAGGCTGCGCATCAGGCCAAGATGGAATCGCTTTTTTCTTCTATTAGCCATAGCGGCCGCGTCCAAGATGTCGCGTCTTGGCTTTCCTCGCCCGTTTGGAAAAACTATTTCGAGACAAAAGGCTTCGTCTTGGCCCACGCAGGGATTCCAAGGTATAGCGGCTTCCGCCACGGGGACAGAAGGCAATGGGAGGAGGCGAGGTGGGCCAACCCGATATTCGAGTATCGGCACCGCTACTACGACCCGGTGTTCAACCAAGGGAAAAAGATGGTGGTCGGCCATTTCCACACCTCGGCCATGTTCGAGGAGCTTGACCCCCACCGCCTATTGCCAAATCAGCCTCAGCCCCTGGAAGGGTGCCCTTGGCGCATGGATTGCCCGATTTTCGATAACGGATATTTGGTGGGGATCGACGCCTGCACGGCCCTAACCGGCAAGGTCAACGTCTTTTCCTTCCTCGAGCCTTAGATAACCCCAAAATGGAATAAGGCCTTGCTTAACCCGTCCTCATCGATTGGGTCGGTGACGTAGTAAGCCGCTTCCTTGGCTTCCTTTTTGCCATTGCCAAGACAAACGGAGTATTTGACTGACTCAAACATCGGGATGTCGTTTAGGTCGTCGCCGAAGGCCATGGCCTCCTCCTTGGATAGCCCCATCGCCTTGAAGATGGCGTCGACCCCTTTGCTCTTTTTGAATTCGATCGGGGTCAATTCGACGGCGTTTTCCGCAAAGCGGTTGTAAACCAGACCAAGGGAGGCGGAAAGCTGCTTAAGCGGACCTTCATCCTTTTCGTAGGCGAAGACCTGAATGGCAAGGGGCCTTTCGCCACTGTAGGCGGCTATGTCGAATGGGCGCGGCTCATAGAAGACGCGGTAGAAATCCTCGATTATCCTTTCCTCGGCATTCCTAAGGAAGCTGTCGTGGAGGGTTATGAGGTTATAGGAAAAGCCATTCGAGTCCAAATAGGCTTTGATGGCCGAAGCCTTCTTTTCATCGATATAATCAGCGTAAAGAACGCCCCCGTCAAGCAAGGCGGCCCCGCCATTGGAAACGACGAACCCGTCAAACGGGATGACGTCAAAGGTCCTAAGCCCCCGAAGCGAATGGTAGCTCCTCGCCGAGTTGATGATGAGCTTGACGCCTTTTTCGTGGGCCTTGCCAAGTCCCTCAACGCCTTTGATGTTGAAGCTCCTGGTCTTATGGTCAAATAGCGTCCAATCGAAATCGCAGAATATCGCCTTTATCTTTTCCATTCTTTCCTCCGCAGGCAATACTAGCAAAAATAAAGGCGTGGGCAAAGCGAGGTTTAAATTAATACCAAATGCGTAGCTGAGAATATCGATAACGGCTAGAAATATCTTTTTTCCGTTAACTTCCCCCTTGTCCAAAAAAGATGGCCTGTTATCATTTCTTAGGAGGCAAACAAATGAAAACTCTTGGCAACATCATTTGGGTCGTTTTCGGCGGTTTCTTCTCCGCCATCGCCCTCTTCCTCGAGGGGCTTTGCTGGTGCATCACCATCATCGGCATCCCCGTCGGCGTCAAGCTCTTCCAGCTCGCCGGCTTCGTCATCTGGCCGTTTGGCAAATCCGTGGTGGCCACCAAGCCATCGGGATTCAAAACGGTATTGAACGTCATCTGGGCGGTCCTTTTTGGCTGGATCAACGCCTTGGCGTTCCTTATCGTCGGGCTGCTTTATTGCATCACCATCATCGGCATCCCCTTCGGAAGGCAATACTTCAAGATGGCCCATTTCGTCTTGCTCCCGCTTGGGAATAGCTTCCAAAAGTAACCATCCTATAAAGCACAACCGGGTAGCGTTTACCCCAGGCCTTCGTCCAATCGATTTTGCCCTCCTTCCGCTCATCGATGTTGGCTATGGTTTGTTCGATCTCGCGTTACTCGGAATCCAAATCGAAGAAGTCGTCGATCGCCATATGGTAAAGGGAAGAGAGCTTTTTGGATTGGAGGATGTCTGGAAGCGTTTCCTCATTTTCCCATTTGGAAACCGTTTGGCGGCTCACGCCGAGCTTGTCCGCCACCTCCTCTTGCGATAATTCGCTCCTTTTCCTCGCTTTAAACAAGTTGTTCCCGAAAGACATGGCGGTTGCCTTCTTTATCAAAGCGTTTATAGCCGATATCCGCTTCCGATTCTAGGAAGCCGGAGTTACAGTTTCGCCCGTATTGTCGACATGGCAAGAACTCTTATGGCAAGATTGGGCATCAACTTTCGACTATCTCCCAATGCCCGGTTTTCCTTGAGCCCATTCTACGAATGGCCCCGGCGGACAATAGGCTCCTCAAATGCCGATAAACCGTCGGAACAGATTTACCAAGATCGCGGCTAATCTCACCTATCGTCGCATATTTGTTCTTCCTCAATTCAGACAATATCTTCTCATCTAGGCCGTTTATTTTATCATTTATCTTATCATTTATTTTATCACCGACTAATTCGCGTTTCCGGTGGAAGATGAAAGTGAAGCCAAACTCGTCGTTTTTGTATTCGTATTCGACTCCCTCGCGATTGCATAAGGTAAAAGTCCGGTCAAATCCCGTTCCAAAAGCATCGATATATCCGCATTTATACAAAACCGAGGAGATAAGCACGTTCCTTATTTTGCTGCCGACCTCCCCCTTGGCGAATTCAAGCGGATCCACGCCCTTATAAATCGAACCGGGATTGTAAATCCTGACGGAAGACCGGTAGACGACGAATTGGTTGAAGTCGCCTATGCAGGCATATTTGCTGTGGGCAAAGCTGTTGATTACGATTTCCCTGATGGCCTGAACAGGTATTTCCGGCGTTTCAACCCGGTTAATGCCGACGATATCCGCTTTGTAGGTAATATGATTAAGGATGTAGGAAGTGGCTTCCCTTATGCATTCGAATATGTTGCCTTTGAATTCTTTGATCTCGCCAAACTCAGTTCTCGAATCGGTTGGGTAACTCGCCTCTTTTATCAAAAGGGGCTTGCCCTTTCCGAACAAGTAATAGCCGGCCCTTTTTATTTTCCCCTCGTCAGTCACCAAGCCCAATTTTGTCAAAGCCTTCGCTGCATCATCGTATACATAATTAAGCCTTCCTTTTTCGTTGGCCATCCTTATGACTTCGATGAGCAAATCCTCATCGATGTCATCATAAGAATAATCGGTTGGGGCTTCTTCCCATTTTAAATACGTGCTCTCCTTCGATTCGAAGAAATCCTGCAATTGGCTATTGGTCATCGGGATGTCGCCATCATCGATTCTCGTATAATAACGGCCATAGGCGGAATATGGGGTATCCGAGCCTTCGGCATAAATTCTTATGACATCGGCGCCTTCGACTTTGACGACGTCGATATCCATCCTAGTGGGCATTGGCTTAAGGTTCATGCGAACCTCATTGGAGACGTCGGCTAAAGTCTTCTTGGAAATGGCGAATGGATATACCTGCTTATTCGGCGCAATCCCGAAATAAAGTTCGCCCCTGTTGCTTTTGTTTAGCATCGACGACAAAGAGATCACCCCTTCTTTTAGTTGAGCTAAAGATTTTTTATATTCCAATACGACGCTCTCGTCTTCCATGCAACGCCCTCCTTCAGTCGATATTTTATCATTTATCTTATCATTTTCAATTTTATCTTATCATTTATTTTATCATTTATCTTATCAATGGCCTTCTTCGCAAAATAAAAATGCCGAGCAATTCGGCATTTCTTTCTTGTTTGGCAGGGGCTGAAGGAATCGAACCCTCATCAAAGGTTTTGGAGACCTCTGTTCTACCATTGAACCAAGCCCCTAAGGGGCAACCAAACGGTTGCAAAGCGAATATTACCACCAACTAAGGCGGATGACTAGGACTACTTGCCCTTAACACCCTTTGGCGATTTTACTCACCATCCCCATGTCAACCTGACCGGAATAATTGGCCTTGAAATGCTTCATGACCGAGGGGATCGACTTATCGGGAAGCGAGGCGATGATGGCCCTGACCTCATCTTCGCTTAAAAGCTTTGGGAGGAATTTGGCGATCGCCTCCTTCTGTTTGGCGATGGCTTCGGCCTCTTCGAGGCGGTTGGCCTCAAGATAGCCTTGCCTTTCCTCATCAAGTTCTTTGGAGAACTTCATGATGATCTTCACGACGTCGGCATCCCCCACTTCGCCCGCTTTCCCGGAGGTCAAAAGGGCTTGGTAGGAGGAGATGACCATCGAAAAGGCGGTTCTGGCGTTTTGGTCATGGTCCTTCATAGCCTGGATGTTGGCCTTCTTGATTTCATCGATAAGCATAGTTTTTCCTCCTTAAATGGTTTCCTGCCGGAAAAGGTCCTTCGTCGCGCGGACGACGCAATAATACATAGGCAATATCTCAAGGCGCCCGAGGAACATCGACAAGGACATAAACCACAATACGTAATTATACGCCCAAAGCGGGTTTGATTCGCCATAGGCGAGGAAATCGACGACGGTATTCCCTGTGCCGGAAAGCGCGGAGGCGGTAATGTAGAGCGAATTCTCCGCCGACATGTTGGGCACGGCGAGCACCAAAACCGATATGGTCACCAACGTGATGAGGTAGATGACGAGGTAAATAGAGTTCTCCTGGAAGGTCTCCGGCGTCACCTCGACCGATTTGCCAGCCCGCCAAATGTTGTGGGGGCGCATTTCCCGGCGTGGGGAAAGCTTGAACTTAATCGACCACCATACCTCTTTGAGGACGACGACGACGCGCAGCTGCTTGGAGGCGCCCGCGGTCGAGCCGGCCCCGCCGCCTATGACCATGGCGAGAATGGAGATGGCGATGATGCCAGGCCCAAGGATATTGATGCTCGGGGCATTGCCAAAGCCGGTCGTCGTCAGGCATGAGATGACCTGGAAGCCGGAGTAACGGAAGGCGGTGAAGCCATCGATGCCGGCCCCGCCATTATATTGGAGGGCGACGAACAATGTGCCAAGCCCGATCGACATGGCGAGGAAGACGGCGACGAAGCGGACCTCGCAGTCGTGGATGAAGTTTTTGAATTTCCCGGTGATGAGGTTGTAGATGAGCAAGAAGGAGGTCGCGCCAAGGAGCATGATGATGCACATGGTCGTCTCGGCCCCGATGTAGTTATATGGCAAAACCCCATTTCCCGGATAGGCGTCGGTGAAATAGTAATAGAAGCCTGAATAACGGGTCGCGAAGCCGCCGGTCGCCATGGCGCAGGCGCTTTGGCAGATGGCCTCGAAGAAATCCATCCCGAACAGCCAAAGCACGAAAGAGCCTAGCAGGATGATGCCGCAATAGATGGAGAATGTGACCTTGGCGGTTTTGGCGAGGTTTGGCAAAAGGCGGTCGTTATGGCCCTCGGCAAAGAAAAGCTTAAGCCCGTAGCGGTCCGAGATGGCGCTGGTGACGATAAGGACTAGGCCAACGCCCCCGAAAAACTGGGTGAGGGCCCGGTAGAAAAGGAAAATGTGGGCACAGGAGGAGGCGTAATAGGCGTCGTCTAGGGGGACTTCGATCCCGGCTAGGAAGTTCGCTTCCCTGGTCACGGAATACCCGGTCGCCGAAAAGCCCGAGACCGATTCGAAGACGGCTTCGGAGAAGCTCATCGAAAGCTGGGCCCGATCGGCCGGCCCGACGACCAGCTTATCGGCCAAAAAGAAAGGCAAAGCCCCGATGAAGACGGCGCTAAGCCAAATGGCAACGAGCAAGACGGCGTCTTGGTGTTTGCCTAGCCGGCTCCTATCCCCTTTGCGAAGGAGCAAGGCGGCCAATGCCGACCCAAGCACAAGCGCCGCCCCACCTGGGACCAAAAAAGCTGGATAGGCGCCCCATTCGGTCGGGTAGAAGGCGATTAAAAGCAAAGGCAAAAGCAATATCCCGCCGACGAAGGCGATGAATATCGACAAATAGCCGATGATTAGCCTATAAGGGGCGTTTCCCCGGCTTTTGGCTTCCATCGTCATGATTAGGCCTCCTGGCGAATGAAGGCCATGACCTTCCGCTGATCGGCGCTTTTGCAGATGACGAAAAGCTTATCCTTGGGCTCAATGTAGGTGTCGCCCTTGGGGATGATGACCTCCGGGAAGCGCTCGATGCAGCAAATCGAGGCGTAGTTGGGGAAGCGGATGTCCTTGAGCATCTTGTTGGCGATCTTGAACTTCGATAGCACCACCGCCTCGATCATGACAATCTTCCCGTTTTCAAGCGAAAGGGTCTTGAACAGGTCCTCGACGCTCGATTCGTTTTTGATCGACTGGCCAAGCAAATACGAGGAGGAGATGACCGAATCGATGCCAAGCTCGGTGTAGATCTGGACGTTTTTCGGATTGGAGACGACGCAGACGCATTTCTTCGCGTTGAACACGGTCTTAGCCAAAAGGCAGGAGGCGTAGTTGTCGGCGTCGTTGTTGGAAAGGGCGATGAAGGCGTCGGCATCGTAGGCATTGGCCTCCTCAAGGGCGTATTTCCGCCAAGGGGAGCCGACGTATACCGGGGTCTTAAGGCGCTTGACGATGCCCGAGGCCACTTCCTTTGAAGGGTTTATGACGATGAGCTCGTTCTCCTTGCCCCGGAGCATGGAGACGATGTATTCGGCTTCGTAGGAGCCGCCGGCGACGACGATCTTCATCTTTCCTCTCCTTTGCCGCTGCCTTCGCGAAGAAGCGAGAACCGGTCGCGCGAAAGCTGGAAGGGATAAATGGCCTTGACGGCCAGTCCTTGAATCAGAAGCCCTTTATCGGGGTCGTTGAAACGAACGTAAATGTAGGGGTTTTTGAATTTTTTCGCGCAAAGGTGGGCTAAAAACAAGTTAACGTTGTCATCCCCCGTCGTGATGAGGATCTCGCGGGCCTCGTTGACCCCGGCGTCGATTAGGGCGTCGACGTCGGTCGCGTCCGCGGTTTTCGCATAGCCGGAGAAGACGTCGTCGAGGCGGTCGAAGCTATCCTTCTCCGCGTCGATGACAATTACGTCTTCGCCGGATTGGGAGGCATAATTGGCGATCGATGAGCCAAGCCTTCCGCATCCGATGACCACAATGGTGTTCTTCATAGTCGCTCCTTAGGATTGACCCGGCAATTATAGCGGGCCGAATATAAAACTCAACCCCGGCTACATCCTCTTATGGGGCGAGTTGAGGGCAAAAGGCGGCAAATCGACGTGTTCGGGAAGGGAATCGATGAACTCAACTTTCGGGTTCGCCGCGACGATTTCCGCGTACTTAGCCTTCGTGTCCTTTTTCCTAAGCCCTTTGAAGCCGAGGTCGCGGTATCTAGTAAGGCACCAGGTGACGTAAAGTTTCGTGGCCTCGGTCATGAAATAGCGATCAACCCGGGCAAGAAAATAATCGAGGGCCGTCGAGGGGCCGAAATTTTTCGGGTCGTAGGTCTTGGAAGCCGAAAGCATGTCGCAGACGTATTCGGTGGCGTAAACCCAAGGCATCGTGTGAACAACGATCCGGCCCATGAAGAAATCCGTCCAGTATTCCCAATGGTGTTTGTTGCGCCTTGTGTGGTGTTGGCAGATGTAGGAGAAGCCGTCGTTTGTCTTCCTTTCCTCATACACCGGCGAATGGTGCCCGTTGTAGTTTTTGGCGGAGTTGAAAAACTCGGTTGGGCTCATTTTAGAAAGGTCATGCTTCAAACAATGGAGGAAGATGCCGCAATGGAAGCCGTTTCTTATCACCTGGTGGCGGTGTTTGGTGATGGTTCGCAAATGCCCAAGCCATTTAATCATCATTCCATTCCCCTTCCCCGAGAATATAGGGGAGTATGCGCGTCAAATCACCGTGGATGACGTAATCGCATTGCCCGTCAAATGCAGTCGGCTCGGCGTTGACGATGACTTTGACTCCGGAGATCATGCACTCTGGCAAACCGGCAACCGGGTAAACAGCCATCGAGGTCCCGGCGATGAGGAGGAAATCGCAAAAGCGCATCTCCATCGCGGCGTCCTCAATGGTTTGCTGTTCAAGCGGCTCGCCGTATAAGACGACGTTTGGCTTGATTAGGCCGCCGCACTGGCAATGTGGTACGCCTACATGGGGGATCTCATCCAAGCCATAATGCCTTCCGCAGGAAAGGCAATGGTAGGAAAGGGTCGAACCATGCATCTCATAGACGATCTTCGACCCGGCCTTTTGGTGCAACCCGTCGATGTTTTGGGTGATGATAGGCAGACGGCGCTTCCATCCAAAGGAAGATAAAGCCAAATGGGCGGGGTTGGGCTTGGCCGAGAAAGCGACCATCCTCTTCCAATAGAAATCGTAAAATTCCTCGGTGTGAGCGAAGAAATACCCTTCGCTTAGCATCGTCTCATAGCCGACGCCGTATTCGGATTGAATCGAATATAGCCCCGAATTCGAGCGGAAATCGGGTATCCCGGAAGCCGTGGAGACGCCGGCACCTCCCAAAAACAAAGGCCTTTGGGCTTTTAAAAGGAGGGCTTTTACCTCGTCTAAGGTTTCCTTAGTTGGCTTCATCGGGGGAACTAGGCTCTTGCAAGAGGCGGTTAAGCGCATCCTCAGGCAGGAATTGGAAGGTCAGGATATCGGCTTTGTCGCGGAATGAGGCGATTTCCTCCTCGCTTTGCAGCGTCCAGATGTCGAGCACCCCGCCTTTTTTGCGATACCTCGCCACCCGGCGGTCGAACAATAGCCCTTCCTCAGGGCAAAGGAACTCGAAGAGGTGGCGGAAGAGGAGGACGTAGGTTCTCTCTCGCCCCACCAGCAAGCCGCGGTTTACCCCCAATCCCTTAAGGGGGAGCAAAGCCCGCGGGTCGAAGGAGATGATGGCGTATTTCCTTTTATCTTTTATAAGCGAAAGCTCGTTTTTCAGGCATTTGGCCAAAAGGCGATGATTGCCCTTATACGGCTTAAGCTCAATGACCACGGGGACGGCCTCGTCGTTTTCCGCGAGCACCTCGACCAAAGTCGGGACCTCCTCCCCGTCAAGGAGGCGGTAATCGCTTTTGATTTGGCTGACCTTCAGCTCCTCGATGATGCCTTCCTTCCCGGTGGTACGAAGAAGCGAGGAGTCGTGGCAGACGACCAAATGCCCGTCTTTGCTTAAATGGACGTCGAGCTCGAACGGCAGGCTCTTTTCCCGGGCAAGTGCGAATGAGCGCAGCCCATTCTCCGTCACCCCCTCACCATGAAGGCCCCGGTGGCAAAGAAGGGGGAACATCCGGGGGTCGAAACTTTCTTTTTTTGCTTTTCCCATACCCGATTAGTCTACGCCTTTGCCGCCTTCTATTAAAGGGGCGCGGGAAGCAAGGCGCAAAATGGCGATCGAGGAGGAATACGGGAAAAGGAGGAAGCGCGAGGCAGCGTAGGAACGGTGCCCGATGTCCTTGCTGGCCAAGGAACGGGAAAGCGAGGAAAACCCCTTTATTCGGTTGAAGCCGAGGAACGGGAGGATGGCGGTTGGCAGCAAAACGATGAAAAGAGCAGGCGAAAAGCCGAAGGAAAAGACGAGGGAAAGGGAAAGGAGGGGGTTGAAGGTGACGAAGCCGAAAAAGGAAAGGGCGAAGGACATGGCGAAAAGCTGCTCATACCCTTCGACCGGGAAAACCCTCGCCAAGACAATGCCGATAAGCGCCCCAATCCCCAATGTGGGGATGATGTTCCCGCCGGAAAAATGGGAGGAGAAGGAGAAAAAGGTGAAAAGGAGGCGAAGGAAAAGCAATAGGAGCAACGGCCCCATCGCCATCTGCAAATAGCCCTCGACCTCGAAATAGTTTGCCCCGGTTCCAAGGGCGCTAGGCAAAAACATGGCCAAAAGGAAGCAAAACAAGACCCCAAGGATGAGGCTAAGCCAATAGGAAAGGGCGTTATCGCGCCAAAGCCAATCGCGGAAAAAGGAGGCGGCTTTTACGTAGATATAGGCAAGTGGGAATGTTATAAGGGGCAAAACGAAAAGCCAAAAACAAGAGGAGAGGGAGGCGAAGCCGAATTGGCTTAAGGAGAAGGAATAGTCGTTCCAAAGGAAGGCCCTAAACCATTCTGGCCCGTAATCGGCTTGGTAAGCCAAAAGCTTAAGGCAGGAATAAAGCAGATAGCAAAACAAGACGGTGAGCAAAGAGGAGCAAACGACCCGCCACTCGCCCTTCTTATAGCTTCTGGCGAAGATGTTGCCGGCAAAAGAATTGGCCAGGCCCGCAAGCGGGTTTTGGAAAGCCAAGGCGAAGCCGATCGCCCCGCCGATGCGAATGCCGGATTTCGACATCGCCTTCGAATGGTAGAGCAAATCGAAGACGCCGCCGAAGATAAGGCAGGACATGAAGACGCTTGGGGCCTCCGCCCCCAAAGCGAAGCCGGAGGCGAAAGAGCAAAGGCAGCAAAGGAAGACGAGGGCCACGTCCTTGCCGTATTCGACCTTCACCCCAACCGAGACGAAGGTCGATAAGACGTCGGCGGATTCGTTTCTATCCCTCATGCAGGTTATGGCGAATAGCTGAAGAAGGCAAAGCAAAAGAAGGATAAAGAAATATAGCGCCCCGCCCTCCGGGGTCTCAAACCAGGGGTAGCGGTAAAGCCAGGATACCTGCCTCATCAGGTAATGGAAGGCAAAAAGGACAATAGTGGCGATCAATCCGGAAAGCAGGCTCCGCCAAAGCAGGGGCAGGAAGCGGTAATCGGCGTAATTGTCGTTGCAAACTGGCCTATTCACGATGGGCGATTATATCCCGGCTATACCAATAAACAAGGAAAAAATGGTCAAAGCGTTGCTTTCGGGCTAATATAAGCCCGCCATGGAAAAGCGTTGCCAAAACATCTTGGAAGCCATCGGGGGCACCCCGTTAGTCGAGCTTAAGGCGATCGAAGCCGAATTCGGCCTTCGTTTCCCCCTATTCGCCAAAATCGAGCGCTTCAACCCAACCGGATCGATCAAAGACCGGACCGCCTACTGGCTGCTTAAGGAAGCCAAAAGGAAAGGCGAATTGAAGGATGGGGCGCTGGTGATCGAACCGACTTCCGGGAACACCGGGATCGGGCTCGCCATGTGCTGCGCCGTCTTAGGCCACCCATTGCATATATACATGCCCTCAAGCGCCTCCAAGGAACGGATTTCCATGATGGAGGCCTTTGGGGCCAAGGTCATCCTCACCCCATCCGAAAAGGGGATGGCCGGCTCAGTAGAGGCGGCGGAGGCGGAGAAAAAGGCGACGCAGGGCTCCTTCATACCGGGCCAATTCTCCAACAAAGACAACCCCAAAGCCCATTTCGAGACGACCGGGCCGGAGATATATGAGGCGATGGAAGGGAAAATCGGGGCGATCGTCGCCGGAATCGGGACGGGGGGCACGATAACCGGAATCGCCCAATATCTGAAATCGCGCGGATCGAATGCCAAGATCATCGGGGTTGAGCCGCTCTCGTCCCCGCTTCTTAGCCGCGGCATAGCCGGGCCCCACCTAATCCAAGGCATCGGCGCCAACTTCGTGCCGGAGGCGCTTGATAGGTCGCTATTAGACGAAGTCATCGACATAAGCGATGAGGAGGCCTACGAGGGAACGCGGCTATTGGCCCATAAAGAGGGCATTTTGGCAGGCATCTCATCAGGCGCCGCCTTAATGGCCGTTAAAAAAGCCGTGGCGATAGACGGCCCGGCGGTCGTGATCTTACCGGATAACGGAGAACGCTACCTAAGCGTCGAGGGACTATTCAAATGAGCAAATACCTTTTCCTAATCGAAGAGCTTAACGCCAACGCCTTGCCCCACCGGGCGACCGGGATATGCGCGCTGCGGATAAGCTCGTTCTTTGAGAAAATCAAAGAGCTGCTATTTTATTCTTGGATCCATTCCAAGCTAAATTCGGAAAAAATCGAAGAGTTGCTTAAGCAAGCCGAGGACGATTTTTGCGTCGCGATGCGCGATTACCCCGAATGCTCATATTGCTTCGATGACTTCATGGGGTTCCTGCCAAGCCTAAAGGAAATGCTCCAAAAGGACATTGAGGCCATCTTCGAGGGCGATCCAGCCGCCGATTCGGTGGAGGAGATCGTCTTATCATATCCAGGCTTCTTCGCCATCTCGGCCTATCGGGTGGCCCATGAGCTTAGGAAAAACGGCATAACCTACCCGGCCAGGGCCCTTTCCGAATACGCCCACTCGAAAACCGGAATCGACATCAACCCGGGAGCCGAAATCGGTGAATCCTTCTTCATCGACCACGGAACCGGGATCGTCATCGGGGAGACGACCGTCATCGGGAAGCACGTGAAGATCTACCAAGGCGTCACCTTGGGGGCTTTGTCGCTAAGGAAAGGA
Organism: Candidatus Alloenteromonas pullistercoris; assembly: GCA_017694295.1. GTDB lineage: Bacteria > Bacillota_I > Bacilli_A > RFN20 > CAG-826 > Alloenteromonas > Alloenteromonas pullistercoris. The sequence continues at coordinate 23,340 of JADINA010000029.1, forward strand.
CGGCAGCTTAAGGATAGGAAAAGGCACCCAACCATCGAGGATAACGTCACCATTTATTCCGGGGCCTCGATATTCGGGGGCGAAACGGTAATCGGCCATGATTCGACCATCGGGTCGAATGCCTTCATAACGGAATCGATCCCGCCGAATTCGCTAGTCAAGGTCAAGCCATACGACCTCGAGATAAAAAGGAAATGAAAAAACCGGAGCCCAAGCAATGTGGACCCCATGTCAAGGACACATTAAGAAAACCGGGATCTATTGAGAAACGGGAACCCCTCACTCGGGGTTCCCGTTTTCTCTCGCCGCGACGAGGGGGACGGGATTACCTTAGCTCAAAAGTAATACGAAGATTCTGGTTACTCCCGGGTCAACCCCGATGTTAAATGAACAATCAAAGCGCGGAATATTGACTATCGTCAACCTTCTCTAGCCACTCGGTTTTGCACTCTTCCCCGGGCACCTCGATGGAAAGGTGGCTGAACCAGCTATCGCCGCTCGCGCCATGCCAATGTTTGACGCCGGGAGCGATGAAAACGACATCGCCCGGTACGAGTTTGCGGGCTTTTTGCCCTTCTTCCTGATACCAGCCCTCCCCATTGGTGCAAAGGAGAATTTGGCCTCCGCCTTTTTTGGCTTGGTGGATGTGCCAATTGTTGCGACACCCCGGCTCAAAGGTGACGTTGGCGATCGAGACGCCTTTGGTCGGAAGGGAGTTAAGATAGCTTTGCCCGACGAAATAGGCGGCATAGGCGTCGTTTTTCTTCCCAAGGCCGAACAAAGGTTCCTTGGTTATCGCTTCGTCTGCATAAACCTCCCGGACCATGGGGAAGACGGCCCAGGCGTTGGGCCAGCCGACGTAGAAGGCGATGTGGGTAATGGCCTCGACCATCTCGATTTTGCTCACCCCATGGGCTTTGGCGTTGCTTAAATGGTATTTAAGCGAATTGTCACTAATGCCCTTGGAGACGAGGGCGATGACGGTGATGAGGCAGCGATCGCGCAATGAAAGCCGATCGGTCCTCGACCACACCTCGCCGAATAAGACGTCGTCGTTAAGCTCGGCGAACTTCGGGGCCAAATTCCCAAGCCCGTCTCTTCCTGCTGTTTGTTTCGTTTTTTTCTCTCCTTCTTATTTGTATTTGGCGAATTCGCCTTCCTCAACCCCGAAATTGAGCAATTTGGAGCCGATGATGTTGATGCTTGGGTAAAGGGAGCGGAAATGGGAGGCGGCGGTGTCGATTGGCGAGCCGCCGCTGGTGGCGAAGAGGTAGACCTCCTTGCCTTTTAACTGGCAAGAATCGAGGAAGGTGTCGACCACGCGCGGCTCAACGCCCCACCAAATGGGAAAGCCGATGAATAGGCGGTCATAGCCCGTTATGTCAAGCGGGGATATTTCCGGGCGGCTATGCTCATCCTGCATCTCGACGCTTAAGCGGCTATGGCGGTCATGCCAATTGAGGTCTTCATCGCTATAGGGGATGGTCGGCTTTATCTCAAGTATGGGGCAGCCAATGATCTTTGAAAGCTCCTCCGAAACGTGCCGCGTATTGCCCTCGGCGGAGAAAATGACGATTGCGTTTTTCATTGGATCCCACCTCCTGGCTTATGTTAAATGCCAAAACTTGCAACCGTCTACATTGGATACTACTCCAGGTTTTAAAGTTTTCGCTTAACCAAGAAATAAGGCTATTTGGCAAGATCGAGGTAAAGGTAAATGTCGCCCTTCCCCTCCTGCTTGCCGTGGCTATAAACGCGGTTATCGAAACCGCCGATGGCAAAGCCGGATTTGAGGTAGAAAAGGAAAGCGCCGACGTTATTGTCCTGCACGATGGTATATATGCCCCGATACCCGTTTTTCATGGCTTCCTCTTTGGCCTTTTCGATAAGCAAGGCCCCGATGCCCATCCTTCTATACGCCTTCTTGACCTTAAGGTCATCGAGGTAGATGTAAGCAAAAGGGGCTTGTTGAAGGCAAGCCAAACCGACGCAGCGCCCGTCCTCATAAGCCCCAACATACACGTTTCCCCCATTCAAATCGAAATCGCGTTTCTCATCGGGGAAGGTCATCTCGAGGCGATTGTCGGGTGGATCGAATTCGATTTCGTACCCCCAAACGCCGTTTTCCAGCCTTGGTTTTACGCATCCAAGAATCGAAAAAGGCTCATTTGCGAGGTTAACGTCCTCTTTTTCCTCTGCCCCAATCGTCTTTATCTCAATCATATATAAGGATGCCTTCCCAATATTATTCCACTTTAAAGGCTTCCGAAGAACCATTGGTTGGTATTTCTTAGACACAAAAAAAGTTTGAGGAGTAACCCTCAAACCTTTATTTGGATTTCTGGTGACCCGTACGGGATTCGAACCCATGAATGTATCCTTGAAAGGGATATGAGTTAAGCCGCTTCTCCAACGGGCCAGAAATGGCGCTTGCTATAGGGCTCGAACCTACAACCGATCGGTTAACAGCCGATTGCTCTACCATTGAGCTAAGCAAGCACCTGCGCCTTAAAGCGCGGTACCTATGATACTTAGCCCCCATTTAAAATGCAACATTTTTCCGCCCTTGCTTGGGCAAAAATCCGCCAAGCGGTTTTAAAGATAACAAAAAGCCCCGAAATCGGGGCGAAATCATCGAATATTTGGATTAGCCGATCTTCTTTTCGATGGCCTTGAATAGGTCGCCGACGGTTTTGAAGGAGGCCAGCTCCTCGTTGTTGAATTGGATGTTGGCCTTATCCTCAAGATCGAGGCACATCTCGACGACGTCAAGCGAATCGAGGCCGAGATCCTTCAGCCCCTTCGATTCATCGACGCTTTCTAGGTTAAGCCGCTCGGCGAACATCGAGCGGATTTCGTTCATCGTAATCTTTGCCATATTCGTTCCTTTATCCGTTGGGGCTTTCCGCCCTTTGCTATTATAGATAAGGCAAAAGCAAAGAAAAACAAAAAAAGGAATAGAGCCCATCCCCCATTCCTTCTTTCGCTTCCTATCCTTTTCGCTTAGTTAAGCGTGGCGATGAGCGAGACTTCCTCGTTGACTTTGCTTTCGATCGCGTCGCCGGTGTTGGTGAGGGCGCTCATCATGACCCCGCCAACGGCCGCAAACGCGATAAGGGTCAGCAAAATCCCAAGCAGCTGTCCTTTTAGCTCTGACATCGTGTCACCTCCTTTCTTCAGACGATATATCCGACGACGGCCGTCCCTTTGACGGTGATGACCATCGTGTCGTCGGCGATGATTAACGGGACGAAGTCGCGGCAAAGGGTGTAGATGACCGTATCCCCATAGGCCGGGCTTTCGTCGGTGATGAAGCCAAGATAGCAATTGGCGGATGAGATGACCCGCATAAGCTGGTCGGAAAGATAGCCGTCCCTGGAAAGCCGATAGGCGACTGTGAGGGAAAGGTTATCGAGGCTGGAACGGATGGAGGAGATGCACATGATGTCGCCGCCTATGAGGAAGGAAAACACCAAGAACATAAGCGAGAGCATCATCCCGAATTTATACGCCACCGAGAATACCCCCTATGATCTGCCCAACCGCGAGGGCGAGCATGAGCAAGCTCATCATAGCCCCCAGAAGGGGGAGAAAACTTAAGGCATCGAGCTTGCTTAGGCGCCTTTTCGCCTCATCGGAGCGTTTCTCCTCGCTAAGCTTCCCAAAAAGACGGTGGAATTGGACAAGGTAACGCGAACGCGAACCCTCCTCGACCATCTGATAGATGCTAACCATGACCTCTTTGATTTTTGGATCTGGGAAATACGCGGCAAAGTCGGCGAAGGGCAAAACGCTTTTGTCGACGTCTATTCGAGCAAGCAGGGCCTGCAGTTTCCCGGATAAGGAGGGGCTGGCGAACGGGATGGTGCTTTCAATGGCTTTGTAGACATTGAATCCGTTGTCTATGTAGATTGAGAAATAGGTGAACAGCTTGACGAACTCCGCCTGATCCTTTTCCTTTCTTTGGCGGATGCAGGCGCCATAGGAGGAAAAGAGGAAGAAGAGGAAGAGGGCGTACCCGGCAAACGGGACCAAAAGCAAATACCCGAACCCGTATAAGATGGCGATGGCCACGCCAATCCCGACGAATAGAAGCGTCCCAATGGCCAATTTGGCAATTTCAAATGATAATTTCTTCCCGGAAAGCTCGATTTTGCGGCGAAGCGATGTCATTTTCCCTTCCTCCTTTTGGCGATTTTGATTGAGCTTAGCTTCCCTTCGGAGAAGCGATAGGCGTAGACGAGGACGGAGCAAAGCAGCAAGGCGAAATAGACGACCCCGGCGATGAGGAAAGAAGGCGATTCGCTTAAATAGGCGTTGAGGGAGGAAAGCGAAAGCCTCATGAAAACCATGACGAGCAGCGATAAGCCCCACATCAAGGCGAATTGGGTGAAAAGCCTCACCCCGTTTTGATGGTAGAAGGCATCGGATTCGACGATCCTGGTCGATTCCTCCTCGACCGTTGAGCAAAGGCTCAGGATGTCGCCGCCCTGCTCAAGGTAGATGCGGAAGACGGAAACGAACATCGGGTAGATGGAATCGTCGAAATACGATTGGAAATAGGCGACCTTCTCCTCAGCCGACAACTCAAGCAATCCCTCGGCGAGTTTCTGCCCTTCCTTGGAGCAATTGGCCAAGGCGGACTCGAAGGCCTTCTCGATCGAGTTGGTGACGCTTAAGCTCAAAATGAAGGAGGAGATGAAGGAGGCGCATTCCGAGCGACGCATCTTCCTCTTCCCGTAATCCTCCAAAAGGGGGCAGACGGCGAATAGGAAGATGGCAAAGCCGACGACGAGTATGCCAACCGCGGCATACAAAGAGGAGGTAACGTAGTACCCGGCGAGGCTTAAAAGCAGGCTTAGGGCAAGGGATAGAATTATGTTGCTGGCCATATCTAGCTCCTTTAAAAAATGGGTTTGACCGAGGCGGAGGCCTCATCGGCATAGCCAATCGACTCGATGGAGCGGAAGATCTTCCCGTCTTTGACCTTCTTGCCGACGTAAACGTAAAGCTGGAAGTGATGGATGATGTCGCTTAGCAAAGCCTCCATCCCGAGGTTCTTCCCGCCCATCATCGCCATCCTGGCCATCCGCGAGGGGATGGAGGCAAGGTCGAAGGAATGGAGCGTCGTGATGATGGGACGGCCCGACATGGCGCAATTGAGGGCATCGAGCATCTCCTCGCCCCGCGATTCGGCCAAAATCAGGTAATCCGGGTCGTTGCGGAGGGCGTTTTTTATCAAAGCGGAATAGGAGGCTTTGGGGTTGCGCTCATCGACGAGCCAGCTCGTGAGGTCAAGGGAGCCGGAACGGGTAAGCTCAAGCTCCTCGACGTTGTCTATCACAATGACCCTAGTCGACTCCGCAAGGTGGCTAAGCAAATACTTCTGCAATTCCGTCTTCCCCGCCCCCGTTTCCCCGCCGATGACTATCGAATGCCGCTTTTCCAATGCATTCAGAAGGATTTTGCGGCTGTTTTTAGGGAAAAAGGACGGGGAATTCTCCAAAATCGGCTCCTCGGAGGCAACACGGAGGGAGAAGGAATATGACTTGCGGCCATTCACCCGGGAAATGGAATGGAAGGCGGCGTTTAGCCGGTATAGGCCGAAGCTGATGTCGAGAATCGGGTCCAAATAGGAAAACTGCTTTTCGGATAGGTTGGCCAATTGGCGAAGGAATGCCCCCACCTCCTCCGGCCCTACCTCGATTTCGGCTTTCTTCCTTCCCTCAAGGTTGGTTTTGAAATAGATCGCTTCGCCGTTATAGGCGATATCCGTCACGCCCTCGACGCTAAGCAAAGGGGAGAGAAAGGAGGAGTGGAGTTCCTCAAGCAGACGCTTATCGGAATCGTTTAGCATCCTTATCCCCCCTTCATTGCAACCTTATGGCCGTGAAGACCGCGGTCTTGTCGAAATCGAAGAAGGCCCCGCTAGTCCAAAGCCGGACGGAAACGTGATCAGGCTGCTGCTTCAATTCCGGATAAGCCAGGTTCCAATAATCCATCGTGATGTAAACCGTTGGCGTTGAGAATGGTATTTGCCCCCGGACGTATTCGCGGACCTTCTTTTGGAAGGAGGAGACGTCGAAGTAAAGCAAGGGCATCGTTGAGCCGGAGGAGGAATAGGCGATGAGGCTCGACTCGGCGATCCCGTTGTAAAGCCCAAGGAAGCAGCGGTTGAGGGAAGATGTTATATAGGTGTGGTTGAACATCCCCAAGGAGAAGATCAAGGCGAGCCCGCCCAAAAGGAAATTCATCATTTGCTTTCACTCCCCAAGACGACGCATACGTCTCCTTTGGCGTTGCAATGGCCCAATTTGCCGGGGATCGGCACGTTCGGGATTTGATAGGCGAAGGTATCGCTGCTGCCGTCGATGCCATCGATGACCACCGTGGCGTTTCTTTTCCCGCCGTCATGGGCGAGGGCGGCCGGATAAAAAACCTCGTCGACCAAGGCCTCATTCACCCCAATCGACCCGCCTTTGAACTCCCTCATGGAAAGGTCGCGGCGGTCAAGAACGTATTTTTTCGTTGTCTTGAAGCCATAGATGGTCGTCGTGCCATTGCGCGTTCCGGTCACCTCCCCCTTCAAGTCGATCACCCTCGTCTTCGTACCGTCGATCGATTCGATTTTCCCAATCTCGAAGTTATCAGGGTAATCGCGAAGCCAAAGCTCGGCGTCGAGCTCATTGGGGGCAACCCCGTCAGGCGTCCTGAATTCAAGGGTAAGGCAATCGATGCCGACGATGCGGCGCGACTTAAGCAATGACTGGAAGGTCAAGGCGGATTTCAAGGTCATATAGCAATATTCCTTCACCCCGTTGGTGACCCGGTAACGATCGAGGTTAAGCTCCTCCCCGATGACCAGTTCCTCCATATGGAACGGGGAGGACATCGGCCCATAAAGCTGAATGCCGGACCAGAAATAGCCGGCGTCGACGTGGATTCCGTCCTTATACCCCCTTATTTGCCAATCGAAACGGAAGTTCGACACTTTGGTATAGGCGGCGGGGATGGTGAAATTCATCTCCACGATGCCGGCGTCCTTATCGAATTCCATGGGGGTATCTATTTGATAACGGACGATGTCCTCGTCGTAATAGTCGACGGCCCTCACCAAAAGGTTGAATTTGTTTTTCCCGTTGGCGGTGTTGAAGGTGAAGCGGACTTTCATCGGCTCGCCCCGAACCCAATAAGAGGTCCGATAGGAGAAGCCGTCTATGGTCTCGGGAAGGGGCGGCTCGGATGCGGAAAGGGCGGACAAAACCAAAGGGATGCCAATAAGAGCGGCTTTTGCGTTTATCATTTATTTCGCTTTTTGGAGCGAACTTCAAAATTCGGCGGCAACCCGATCGTAAATCGAGTGCAGGTCAAGCTGGAAATCCGGCGTGTCGTAGTAACTTAGATACCAAAACTTGTAATGCCGGCCATGCTCAAGGCACTCGTTGACGAAGATCGCGCCCTCGAGGGGATCGAGGCGTAGGCTGAATTCCTTCACTTTGCGAAGGAACGAGCCGGCCGCCCCACCGGCGTGGGCTAGAAAATCATCGTCAAGCTTGTCGAGATGGTAATCGGGGCTCTTGCCGGTTTGGATTAGGCTTTGGCGGAACAATGCGCCAACTAGCAAGGATTTGTCGCGATTTCCCAAAGAATTGAAATCCAAGATGATCGGATTTTCGGCTGGACCGTGAAGTTCGTTCATCATTTTTACCTCCTTGCTTACCAAATAGACCCCTTAAGCGAAACAATCACTCGCTTTAAGATAATTTTACAGCCAAGAGCAAATTTTCAACATTGAATGCATATCCAACTTTGCCCCTTGAAAAGCCGTCTTTACATTGGACAAAGGAATGAAACATAATAAAAAAGATATGATAATCCTAGTCGGGAAAAGCGCCTCGGGGAAAACCGAGATCGCAAAGCGCCTTCGCTCCCTTTATGGCATAGTCAAAGCCGTCACCCACACCACCAGGCCGATGCGCAAAGGCGAAAAAAACGGCGTCGATTACCATTTCGTCACCAAAGAGGAGTTCCTCCGCTTAGCCGAGCAGGGGGCTTTCGTCGAGACGACCGAATACAACGGCAACTACTATGGTTGCTCGAAAAAGGAGATAGCCGAAGGAAAATGCGTGGTCGTCGACCCATCTGGATTACGCGCATTCAAGGCCTTGGGGGATAAACGCATCGTCAGCTTCGCCCTGCTTGCGAATGAGGAAACGCGGCGCAAGCGGATGGAAAGCCGGGGGGATGAGAGGGAAAGCATACTTAGGCGCATCGAAAACGACGAGGCGACATTCTCCAACATCGAAGGGGAAACCGACTTCGCAATCGCCACCGACGACAAGGATATCGACGAGCTGGCCAAGTCAGTCAAAGAGGATTACGAGGCCGAATTGCGCAAAAGAGGCCTTCGCCATTGAATCCGCGCCCCGGTTAACCCGGTGTTTTAAAATAGAAAAAGGCATCTAGTCGCCTAGATGCCTTAAAAGGGGGGGAAAAGGAACTAATTAATCGTCATCTTCCTCATCGGAAGCACCGCCGCCGGTCGGGACATAGTCCTTAAGGTCGGCCGCATAGTTATGGGGGATGATCTTCCCTTGCTCAAGGCCATGCTTGTCCATGACGTCGGCGATAAGCTGCTTCGCCCGGCGCATGGAGAGCTCGCTTTTGACCTTGAACACCATCGGGATGTCCTTATAGATGTTCTTGTGGCTCACATCCTGGACCGGATAGGTCGAGTTGGCGTATTCCTTCGGGTCGAGGGCGAAATAGAGCTTGAGGCTCTTGCCGGCGATCGTGATCTTCACGAAGGTGATTTTGTGAAGGCGGAAGGTGTCGCCGCTATTGGAGACGCGGGATTTGACGCCATAGGATAGGATCTCGGACTTAAGCTCGTTGTAATTCGACTTCATGTCCTTGTCGGCATCGACCATCCTGGTCGGGAAGGGGATGCGGATGATCTTGTCATGCGGCGGCAAGTCAGGATTGACGGCCCCCACTACCCGCTTAACGGGTTCGGGCTTCTCCTCGACCGCGGCGGGAGCTGGGGTCGGGGCGGGAGC